>JAFLBH010000002.1 GCA_017303905.1 Bacteroidota bacterium | reverse complement strand
ATGGCACAAATATAAACAAAGTTTAAGACGTCAATGTCGAGTTGCGAAAAATAATTAACAAGACCAACGAAGTGTTAGTTTTTTTGTCGGGCGTTTAATGCTTGTACATTTACAATGACCGCTAACGTTTTGCAAGCAAGAGTAGGCGGGCTTTCGAAGCTTCACCTGTCTTAACCGACAAAAGGTATTTTAAAGATACCTACTTTATTAGTGAGCCGCAAACAAATTGTCTACCGCTTTAATTGCGCGCGAACGATGACCGAGTCTACCCGCTTACTTTTGCTTGCTGTTATGGGCTGGTGTTCTTCTCTCGTTCATTTGTCGCTAAATTTTTTGGTTTAAAGATAATGATTGTCAATATTCCCCAAACTGTGATTAAAAATCCCATATAGTTCACAATGTTCTTGTCGGCAAGGTCTGCGGTAAATGCGATGTCTATAGTTGAGTGAAAAACAGCACAAATTAAAATACTTGCTTTGGATGAGTTGTAAAGCCAAGTCAATAAAATACTTCCTGTCAATAGGCTAAATGTCCAACCGAATATTCCTGCGAAGTCCATCGACGTGTAACCAGGTCTGTAAAAGAAAAGTGGCCAATGCCAAACAGCCCAAAATATTGTCAAAATAATACTTGATGTCAAAGCATTAAACCTGTCTTGAAACCTTGGCAATGCAAAACCTCGCCAACCAACTTCTTCACCAAAGCCGAAGAAGATTAAGTTGTAAATAAAAAATGTCAATAAGTTGAATTGTGGGAACTCTTTGCAACTAAGCAGTCCTGAGAGGTTAAATGGCGATTTGTCAATAAAGAAATTTATGATTGTCGCAATGAAAGCAAGTATGAACGGACTTAACAATGCAACTGTTAAATAAAGTAGTGGTCTCACCTGAAAACACTTTTTTAAAAGAAGTTTTACTCCTTGTCTTCTTTGATAAATCCAAGTTGTCAAGAACGAGGCGAATAACGGTCCAAGACCACCAAGAGCGTGGTGATAAGGTAAAGTCGGCAAATTAGTCAACCCAAAAGTGTGTCCGTATAACGGAAGCCAAATTGTCCAACTAATTAAATATGCAAGTCCGAAATATGTTAGAAGTTGTTTCATTTCTTTTAATCGGTGTCGTCACATACACTTGCCCATAACGGTTTCCGGCTTGGCTTCAGTGCGGCTTTTGGAACCTTCCTGTGTCTATACCGAAAATGGTTATATAAAGATACTAAACTTTCTGTTACCTCGTCTGCCCGCATTGAGCCAAGGTGGTGTTATAACCCAGTGGCGGCCACACAGAAGTTTCCCCATGTGTCTATGAAACACGTCCGCTTATTACTTAGGAAAAATGGTTGTTTATAGCTGTCAATTGTCCCGTTACGCAAGTCAAACCGAAAATTCTTTTCCGGCCTTTGTCCACCCATGTTTGTTTATTGCACTTGTACTTGTTATTGCGTGCGATGGCAAAAAGCGGTTTTGTCAAACCGCCCGTTCTTTAGCACCTCACGCATGGGGCAGGAAAAAATGCAAGCTTATGTGACGCCAACTAAAGTTTCTACCATTAAAAAACAAGCGGCACATGTGCTTGCATTTTGTGCGAGGGCTTACACGCAGCATACAGGTGTCTGCATACATTGTACTTTAGCACCCTAACGCAATGGCGCCAATTTAAACTAATTGGCGTCCGTTTAAAAAAAGTCCGCCGAAGGCGTATCGTTATAAGTGCGTGGGAAAATACACTGTGCACAAGCAAGAATACTCTGAGCAGTTAGCAGAATACTCCGTACATAAAGAATAACACACAGCGCACAAACAAAAACACTACGTGCATTTGAGAGTTTACTACGTGCATAAAGAAAAATACTTGGTGCATAAGAAAAAATACTGCGAGCAGTTGAAAGAATACAGCGCACATAAAGCAAAACACTCCGTACATAAGAAAAAACACTCGGTAAAGTTACAAGAACACTGTTTGTACTTTCATTTTTACAGAAACAACTTAAAATAATACTGCACGCTAATATGATTTAGATAACCACTTATTAGAAAACTGCCTTTGTTTAACGTTCATTCACAAAAAAATTGTATCCTTTGGCATAAGAAGTGCGTTACAATTAGTAATTACAAAAAGAAAGGAAGGTAAAAATGGAGCCTCAACAAAACATAGGTATATTTTTATAAGCTACCAACATTTGGTCGCGTATAGTGGGGTTTTTCTTTTCCGATACTATTCCTCATGCAAAAGTTCCGATTATAATCGGGATTTAGAATCGGGCAAAATCAAAAAATAAACAATAAAAAAATATAATTATGGCATCAATTAGTGAAATTGGCCACGCTAAGAATATAGCCAATTTTGAAGATCTTATAAGCTTTTGCGTCGGATACGGCGTAACTTATAATCCAATTCTTAACGCAATTAAGGTAGCGAACATGAATACCTTAAAAACAAACGCAAGCAACTCGTTAACGTCAGCAATAATAGCGCACACCGCCTTTAAAAATGCGACTAACAATAGAGAACTTGCATTCGAACCAGTGAAAAAGTTAATCACCAAAGTTATGGCCGCTTTAAAAGCAAGTGGCGCAAGCGACCTGACTGTAAGTGATGCGTTAACGATAAATCACAAAATACAAGGTAAGCGCGGTAAACTTACCAAAGCAGATGCAGGGAAGAATGCGAATAAAATTGCTCCGCAAGACCCACCAGTTGAAGTACCAGAAGAACCAAAACAAATAAGCGTGTCTCAACAAAGTTATGACAGCATGATTGAACACTTAGAAAAGCTCATCAATCTTTTAAGTTCAATTCCTGCTTATAACCCGAATGAGAACGAACTGAAAGTTTCTTCACTGAATACTTTACTTACAAGTTTAAAAGCAGCGAACACCGCAGTGATTAACGCTTACACAACATGGAGTAACGCAAGGATAGTGAGAAATGATTTGTTGTATAAGAAAACCACCGGACTAATTGACGTTGCTTTAGAATGTAAAAACTATGTGAAGTCAATTTATGGAGCAACCAGTTCGCAGTACAAGCAAGTGAGTAAATTAAAGTTCAGAAAAATGAAGTAAGCAATGGGGGCGGGGCAACCCGCTCCTCTTTAAAAACTAAATAAGATGAAAGCAAATGAAATAATTAAAATGCTCATTATTGATACAATGTCAATAATGAGTAAAAAAGATAAAGTTGCATTAATAGATGCGATTGCAGCGAGCGCGAAACTTTCAAAAGCAGATGCAGGAAGAATTGCAAGAGGATTTACAGATGAAGAGCTGATAAATATTTACTTCGGCACAAGCAAAACAAAAGTGATAGATGCGATTGCTAGTGGTGCAAAACTTACAAAAGCTGATGCCGGACGTGTTGTTGTAGTAATTGTTGAATTACTTAATAGCAGATTGAAAGGCGCTATTGGCGAGAGTGCATAATCAATCAACTTGTATCTGATTATGAATTAAATCAAAAAAGGGATTAACTAGGTTAATCCCTTTTTAGCGATTCATTTAGTTTGGGCAATTTAATGAACCACCAAAAGGTAATTGAGTGCATTTGTTGTTCATCGCTCCATAAATAAGTAATACAACGCTTACTCCTAAAAGTACTCCTACTATGATATTTTCTGTTTTCATAATACAAAAATATATTGATGTTTCGTAATATCAGCTAAAAAATAGTGAATGAATATAAATTATTGAGGGAATTGTAGTTTCTGGCGAGGGAATAAATAATTATTTGATAAGAAATTTTATTTTGTAATTGATTGAAGATTAAAAAGCATTATGTTTGTAAATAATAATGAAGTTCGTAATAATAATAATCTTGGCTCTGGCTGTATTGTCTTGTAGTGAAAGCAACGAAATCACTTATGAAGAGGATCAGTTAAAGAGTCTTACTGAAATCAATCAATTTATTTTGCCTGATTCTCTTAAAAATTTAGATACCAATCTACTAATTGCTGCATTTTATGAAATACATCCAAAAAAGGCTTGCGTAGTTCTATTATACACAGACTCTACAGAAATAGAGGCAAAGAAAATCAGTTATTTTAACGATTCAATTTTTAGTGTTGATTACCTTGTTAAAGAAAACTATAACACGTTTGCCTTTAAAGACGATAGAAAACAAACATATATGGTCAGTAATGACAAAGTATCTTGGACATTTTATAATGGTAATTCAGCAATGACAGCGGATTATAAACGTGTAGATGTAAAGAACCGTTAGGGATTGAACGGAAATCCTTTTGCCTGACTCTTGCAAAAGATTGGAGAGAAAGCCCGACCCGAAGGGGAACGGCAAATTTATTTTACTGGATAACACACTGGAAACTTACGTCTGTGTTTTTAAGTTCGCTCTCGATTTCTTTACACTTTTCTTTTGCTTTCTTTTTAGTCTCTTTTATGGAACTTGATGTTTCTTTTAAAGGCGTTGAACAAACACAATTGTATTCTTTTTTACAACTCGCTACAATAAAGAAAGATATTATTAATAACACTTGTATTGTGATTTTTATTAATTTCATTTTATTTAAATAAAGTATATATTACCACTAAACTTTAACCGCTCTACAGTTTATTCGTTTTTTTTCAAATTTCCGATTGATGTTTCGAAGTCTCTTTTACAGATAACAGCTTCTTGTCCGCATTTGGCAGGAGTATATTTTGGCAATAAACCAACTACACGTTTTGCTTCTGCTTTAAGTTCTTCGTCATTTGTAGGGAAAGCTAACTTAAAAAATTCGCATTTACCGTCTTTAGTAATGAGCCAAATGAATTTTAATTTTAGGTTGTCATCATAATTTTTATTTGGGACTTTAAACGTAGAAAGAAAAAAGTTTCTGTCATTGAAGTTAGTGTCTAAAGGCTCAGGATAACTGGATATGTCAATATATAAGTTTTTGCCAGTTTCGGCGTCGTAAACCAACTTGCACTTAATTTTGTCTGCGGATTTGCTTTTTTGACCGTAGGCTGTTGCGAAGGTTAATGCTATTAAGATTAAAAATAGAAATTGTAAATTTTTTGTCATATGATATTTACTGTATGTGCGTTATAAAGATGCGAACAATTATTTATTTTAATAAAATTTATTTGGCTATTGTTAATGTTTGTTGTAAACCTTGTTTGTTTTGAATAAGTATTTTGTAGTTCTTCTTAGGTATCAATGCTAGTGCTATAGAATCATTAGTACTTTTGATTTCTATTACATCTATTGGAGTGGCAACTTCAACGTTTTCCTCTAAGAAGAAGGCTTTTGCTATAACAGGATAAGAAATTTTGATTTTTTTATTTATAAGCTCTGACTTATACTTTGTAAAAAGCCATTCTGGTCTACCATATTTCAAACATGTCCTTGGGTGAAATACGTAGACATCAGCTAACTGCTTATCTATTATGAGCGAAGAGGAGGCTAGTTTTGGTTTAACAACCATAGATTTACTAGCTTTTATTATTTTAAATAAAGGATTTTCGTTTTTGTGATAGAAGGTTTCTGTTAATGATACTTGATTTACAGTTAACGGATCAATGCCTGTAATTTCTTTTAATCTACCGGCCATCGCTTTACCCCATGTGCCAATGTTTTCGCCCTCAAGAATATGTGAATATCCACAATGTATAACAATTCTCGCTTTTGGATTTTCTTTAAGAATTTTCGCAATATTAGTGGCTTGATCGATTTCACGTTGTGCATCATTTGTAACAATGTTTGGTTCGTATGGGAATACTTTATATCCATTACTTAAGGCTTGTCGAATCAGGTTGGAATATTGAGGTTCAACACTGTAATATCCTGAATTAATTAATGGATATCCTCGTGAATTTATGTTACTGTCAGCTAAAGTCAAAGTTTCTGCACCGAAATAATTAAAGCCGATCTTGCACAATTTTTCTATTAGTAACATTGTAAAAAATCGATGGTATGAAACATGATGCGCTTCATTAATAATGATCACCTGTCGGTTTTGAGCCTCTTTTGTAATGTAGTCTAAAGCAGGAATTAATATTAAACTTGAAGTATCAAAATTAACCGGATTATTGGCTGGTTTGTTATTATTTTTTTCATAAAACTCCAAAGCTTTAAAATATAGACCGATGTTAGAGTATAGATATGAAACCATCTCTTTATCACCAGTACTGTCATATAAGGCTCGTATTTCATCTGAAAACTCATATTGCAACCATTGTAAATGTGAATTGTGAGTTTCTGCATTTTGAACAATTGATCTTACATTTTGATTTTTAGATTCATTTGAACAGGAGTTGAAAAAGAAAATAGATATAAAAATTAAAAGTCGAAATTTCATGATTTAAGACAAATTATGGAATGAGGGTGAATAGGGATCGTAGCTACATTTAAAGGGTTTCTCGTAAACGTCATTTAGAAAAGCTCTACAATCACTACAGATATATCTAAACTCACATACCTTACAGATGTTTATATCGTCTTTTTTAATAGACCATAATTCTTTGAAGCCAGTGGTGTTTAAAGCCTGCTCAAGTGATAGTTCAATTACACTACCAAACGTTTTTTCTAAGCTAGGGCAGTTTGTTATATCACCATTTGCTTTGATAGATATTTTTTTATATAAACAAGTATTGTTTTTTATACCATGCAGATAGAAAGGAAGATTTATTTTAAAGTCCTCTTTAGATATATTGCCGCAGCAAGAAGATGATGTGATTATTTGAGTTGTAAATATTAAATTGGATGCGCCAATCGTCTTACAGTTGTCAATATCGGCCGAATGAATAACGAGAGTTTCTATAATTGGATATTTTTTCAAAATTGCCTCAAATGCGTTTGACGTTTCTAATTGTGAATGGCAGACAATTAATTCGACATTCCTAATTCTAGTTAAATTGAGCTTACTTAAAAAAATTTCTATTTTTTCGAGTGAAAAGTGAGAGTAAGTTCGCAATTCAATTGTTTGGCAGCCCAATATAGTTAGAGATTCAAATATATTGTCAATGTATTTTAAATTACAATCTGATAATTCAATAATACAATCAAGAATTTCATAAGGTGAATTAAATTGTGTGTTTATCTTCGGAAATCTATCAGGATTTTCACAATAGTGGCCAAGGTTGAGTTCAATTAGCTGGTTGAATAATATTTCTAATTCGACTTCATTTATATTGCGGTAATAATCTAGTATTTTAAAAATAGGCATAGTTTCACATGAGGCAAGAACGTCAACAATGTCATTTGATATAAATAAATAGGATCCTCTTTGTAAATCACATATTATAGAACGTACTGCGCCTTTTACAGGAATGCAATTAGAAAATAGCGTAAAATAAAAGTTTGTGTTCATTTACGGTCAATTATTTTACTAGTTTTTCTAAAGTTAGATATGCAAATAAATTCAGAACTTTTATAAAATTCGTTATTTGTAATTCTTGCTTTTATGTGATTGCTGTTATCTGATAAATCAACTTTAGTTAGTTTTTGCCACCTTAATGGCAGTTGTAATTTTGCGTTTTTAGGTATTAGTTCGTCTTTCATGAGCAAAGAAATTGTGCAATTTCATAATTAATATTATAGTTACAGCATTCCGCAACCATACCAAATTGGCCATCAGAATTTATTTCCAGAAAGTAGTATTTTTTATCCAAGCCCTTAATAAGGTCAACAGATCCGGATAATAATTTTAAGTCGGAGAAAAGATTTATTAACTGTTTTTCAATCACTAAGGGCAGAGAGTATGGTACAGTACGATTTGGGTTTTGAAAATTATATTTACGGCAATCTACTTTTGTTTTATCATCTATTTGAGAAAAAATAGCCATACTATAAACCTTGGTTTCTAAAATAAAACAACGTATTTCATATTCTTTTTCGATATACTCTTGAAAGAAGGACAAATAGAATTTATCTGGGAAATTGCTAATATCTTCTTCAGTTATTAACTCTGTATATGTTGTATATAAGTTAGAACCTAAGTCATAGTTAAAAGTTATACTTAAATCTTTAAGAATAATTTTTTTATTGTACTTCTCAAAGAATTTATTTAAAGATGTTTTTTCAGTAGTTAGTATGAATTCAGGTATTTCTAAATTGTGTTTTTTTGCTAATAATAGATTATTAAGTTTATTGCCGTGTTTCTTATTATCTGAGCCTAAAAATTTCACACAACGAATATTGGAAAGAATAAAATTTTCAATAACTGAAAGATCACGAGTTAATTGTGATATGATATGTGCAACTAAGTCAGCGCTTACAGAGTTATCGAAAGATCTTTTTGTTTCAATGAGCGAAGAATAATCAGACCACCTTCTTAACCAGATTGAATAAAACGAACCAGTCATACCAGTGTTACTAATTAATTCTCCGACATCGTTTATAGAAAAAGTAATACCATGTGACTTAAAATCTTCAATTGAATCACCATTTAATCTTTCAGGCCTATTTCCATTTAGTATCAGCCAATCAATAACGTCTTCTGTCGAAATATCAGCTGTGCTTTTACTGATAATTAAAATTCTTTTATGATTTTTGATCACCAGTAATAAATTTTAAATTTAACAAGCCAAATAAAGTAGGAAGTTGCGTTAGTTATTGGTTTAATATGTAGGTGCAGCTAAAAGACCCCCGCCACCAGAAGGTTCAGAATAGTCGTTTGTGCATTTAAGGGAATAAACCGTTTGACCACCCACAACTTGAGTTACTATAGAATGAGTACAAGTATATTTTTCTTTACCAAGAGGGCCAGGTGTAGACCCATCACCTAACGGAGATGGAGTAATCATTGAAATTCCTAAAAATGAAATGCCATTAGAGTTTAAAATTAAACTCTGAAATCTTATGTCTCTATTATTTTTCATAAATCTATATTTTTTAATTTTTTAATTATTTTAAACATTTCTCCAATCCGAGCCCTCTGCAACTAAATCGTACGCGTCTGCTCTTTCAGTTGAAGCTAAAATGCTTGACCCTGCAGGAATACAAAGACCTCCCTGCGCAAGTATTTGAAATGAGAACGATTGAGAAGTAGCATTTTGTACTTTTGGTGGAATAAAAAGTTCATAAAAAAGTACTGGAGTAGAACCCGCCATACCACTAAAAAATAGCCTCACAATCCCCGAGTTTACAGTTTGCTGAGCTTTAATAGTGAGAGAAGAAATGAGACTGCCATTGAAAGATGAGGAAGCGCCTGTATAAATTTCTCTCAAAGCACCTGTCCCATCTAAATTAGGATTTGCTGTATTAATTGTACCAGAACCAGAGCGAGCTATGTACTCAACAGAATTACCGATAAAAGTTGTTGTCGTTGATAAAGTGATATCGAACGCTTCAGCAATAATATTAAATGTATTTGCTCTTTCTGTTGATACTTGAAGCGTTTCACCTGATTCAAGTGTATAATTCAAGTGAATAATGTTACTGTAACTTAAATCTCTTCCTGACCTTCTAGTTGCAGGAATTGTCGTTTCAAATAATAGTGAAATAGACCCAGATGGTCGCAAAACAAAGAACCGAAGCATACCATGAGCAGTATCGGTTTGTGCTTTAATAAATAAAGATTTGACATAAGTTCCATTTGATGATCCTGTAATAACACTACCAAGAGCACCAGTACCATTTAGATTGGGATTTGCCGTTGAAATTGTGGTCATGCCCAATTTTGCCGTGTAAAGATATTCTACTGACGAAGCCATAAAAAAAATTTTTGTGCCTACTCTTTGATAAAGCTTTTCGGCTACCGCTTATTAGAAAAATTAAAGAAGAGCTGAAGAAAAATTAGAAGGGAATTCCTAAACAAATATAGTCCATATTTTCACATGACAATGAAAAAAATTTATTTTTGATCAAAAATTATATTAAAAATGCACTAACAAGTTTTAAACAAAAAAATACCGCAAGCGCACTTTATGGGCGGAGCCACGTGCACAAAAGCGGGGCTGTCGCCCCGCACCATATTTTGTGTGTTTGCGCGAGGTGATTTGGAATTTTGGAGCGCAGCGGAAAGATTACAAATGACCGCAGCTTGGGTTAGCCAAAATGGTTTTGCAAAAACCACAAAAGTGCGTTGGGCTGTCGCGATAGCTGCACTAGCGGGCGTGTCCGCCCGAAGAGCGAAAGAAAAGCAATAACAAGTACACCTGTCTATTTACCTAAAATGTGTCTATGGAACATTAAAGCTGTCCTTAAAGGCCGGACGAAAAGTTTTTTGTCTACCGTAAAGTTGTCTACGGAGCGAAAGTCCGCCGCCATTGGTTATAACGTTCCGCGTGCAGCCGACGTTAATGTTTTGCGGCTACCGGAACGTTTACTTAAAGATACAAATAAAAATTTTACCTCCGTCCCAATGTTAGTTGCTAGGCGCCGGCAATAAATTTGTCAGCCCGCAGCCGCGCGCCGACTGCCGCAAACATTAATGTGTCCGTGCGTGAGAGTAGCGAAGGCTTGTGCGTCGCTGTCCGCAGGTGACGGCTGCACGCTGTTATAGGTTGTTGGGCGACATAAAGGTCGATACGTTTTGTCAATTAGTCTACCAGTCAAGCTTAAAAGTGCCTATACGTCCTCTAGTCGCACCTTTGTTAATCCCTAAAGAAGAATGATAAATATTCAAGGCATCACAGTCTTCAAATGCGGTGAACTCTTTTATTTTGTGTTTTATTCCGATTCGATTAAGAATGTCTTCAAGTTGAGATTTGTCAGAGTCGATTGTAAAATTTGGTAGTACAATTTCACCGTCATAGATTTTATTTTTGTTTTGGTCAAAGTGCGAACCACTTTTAAATAATTTGTATTTTATAATTTGTCCTTTAACTTTTATACTATCGTAAGCAATATCCTTGCATGATTGTCCAAATAAATTTGTAGAAAGAAGTAAGGTGAGTTTAAGTATGAAGATTAGTCTGAATGCCATTCGTTATCAATTTTGTCCGCCCAATTACCTATAACGTTTTGCAGCTACTTGCAGTTTTTTGCTATGTCAAGTTACGCATTTGAGCGCTAACCCGCAAAAAATTGCAAGTAGGTGCTGTTATAACTTGGCCGCCGCACATAGTTTTTCTGTCTATGTCCGCTTGCACATAGTCACCTTATTTAATATTTAAGAGAAAGAAAAATTATTTCTTCTTCTTGCCAACTTGTCCGCCTTTGCTGAATTTTTCAACGCGAGACTTGTTAACTGTCGGCAATTTACTAGAAGTACTCTTTGTTGAGTTTGTCGACGATTTACCTTTTGATTGTTTAGCCATTTTATATGTTATTAAAATATGTACAAAGTCCGAAAAAGATTGCAACAAATGCCTGAATTACCAATGCCCAATTTAATCGACTTCTTAGTCTTTCGAGTTTTGGTGCGTTGTCTTTAAAGGAGTCGAGGTTGTATGAAATGTCGTGAAGAAAAAAATCGTTTTCTGTCTTGTTTTCATCTTCAATGAGTTCTTTGATTAATACCGTGTCCATGCCTCTGCTGATCGGGTTTGTTATTAGCGCATAAATAAGAATTGCAAGAAAGATAAGGCTAAACAATATGGGAACAGCAAGAATTAGATTGATTGTCTGACTAAGTTTTTCGAGCGAAGAAAAAATTAAAGTCAGTAAAGCAAGAGTAAAACCTATTACTGCCAAAATTCTGTCACGAAGCACGTTGAATTCAGATGTCTGCTCGTTGAGCTTTCTTTCTACACGAGCTGCTATGTCTTTGGCGTCGTCCATTTTTTTAGTCTGCCTGTCCCGGCGGCTTAGTTATAACGTTCCCCGGATTTACGCTGTGCGGTTTATTGCCGTCAACTGTCTATACCCGAAAAACTATATTTAAAGATAAATGTTTTTTAGCGAAAGCCGCAACAAATATTCTGTCTGCGTAGCAGGCTTTGCGGCTGAAGCGATAACCCGTGTCCGCCCGCATAGCGTAAATGTGGTGTTAGTGGCTGGCTTTAAAATTGTGATAGTAACTCGTCTTCGTTGTCAGGTTTGCCATATGCATCCGCCTCAGTTAAATGTCCGTCGTTGTCGCTAACCCTTGTTAATTTTTTACCTTGTCTGAATACTAATTGTATGCCATGCTCTTCTTCCCATGTGCAACCGCCTGAAAGAACAATATAAATGTCTTTGTCGTTGTATGGTCGGCGAGTAACATATATTTCAGTTATGTCTATATTTTGCCAAATATCGTCACGGTTGTTGATTTGAACTACGGAAAACCCACTGTCGTTCGCAACACCAACAAAGTCTTGATAATTTTTGTATACATAACTTGAAATCTCTTTTTTATAATTTAAATCTAATTCTAAAAAATATTTCAAAGCTTTGTCCGCTTCGTGAATAAAGGTTGCATCATGGTCAGGCTGAAAGTCCATGAAAGTAATTGGGAACTTTTCGTTGTCTAAAAATGGAATTGCAATTGGTGAGCTTGTCCACCAGTCCTCAAATTGGTCGCTTTGTCTTAATTGACCAATAATTTTAGAAGATATTTCTTTGCTCATTAATTTCTGTCAAGCTTGCCACTAACTTGTTTATAGGGGAATTTTTACTTCTCTAAGCCGACGTATTTGGTAGGCTTGGGGTAGTTTACCTGCCCTATCGTTAATGCTAATTTAGTCATTTTTTCTCAATTTTATATCCTATTTAAATCCTATACGTCTTTTTGGCTTTCTTTTTTCCTTCTTCTGAGTTAACTCATCAATATAACTAAATACAAGCTCAATATTCTTATCCTGATTGCTCACCTTTTCTTTGATTCTTTCCATGTCACGACGCAATTCCTCATAACTAATATTGAACTTACGCAATTTTACAAATAATTCAATGATTTGAATACTTACATTGATAGCTCGTTCACTCTTTAACACGTTAGCTAGCATTAATACGCCATGTTCGGTAAACGCATAAGGTAAATGGCCACCCAGATGCTTAACGGATGGTATCGCATTTTGCGATACCATGATTTCTGTCTCTACATTAGTCAGCTGAAACATGAAGTGTTCCGGAAACCGAATAGCATTACGCTTCACCTGTTCACGCATACGAAAGGGCTTAACATTATATAATATGGCAAGATCTTTGTCAAGCATTATTTTTTCTTCCCTCAGTAAATAAATTTTGTTTAATACTACTTCATCCGGTAATATTCCATCTTTCTTCTCTTTCATATATTCTAATTGTATTTTGAATATCTTTCAATTTTAAGGTATCACATTTTGTGACACCTTAGATATATCTTTCTATTTTGATATTGAGTTCTGCTTTTACAATCCTTCAAGGTGTCGCATCTTGCGACGCCCTTATAAAGTATCAAATGGCGAAACAATTTTTTGAATGCTCTTATTACTTACGTGTGTATATATTTCAGTAGTTTTACTGCTGCTATGTCCTAATATTTCCTGTATATAACGCAAATCGGTACCGTTCTCCAATAAATGGGTGGCAAAACTATGACGCAGCCAATGTAAACTTACCGGTTTATTGATGTTGCTTTTAATTAGTGCTTGTTTTAGTACAAGGGCGAGGCTCCGTTCGTCATATTGACCTTTGCCGCCTTGCCCTTCAAACAACCATTCTTTCGGTTTATAGGCCTTGAAATATTCGCGCAACAAATCCAATACTTTTGGAGAGAGAGGAGCTATTCTGTCTTTGCGTCCTTTACCTTGCCGCACAATTACTAATCCTCTTTTAGAGTCAATGTCTTTTAAACGCAAATTCAATAACTCGTTCCGGCGCAATCCGCAACTGTAAATCAGAGAAAGCATGGCTTTGTGTTTAATGTTGCCGTGCGCTTCTAATATCATTTTGACTTCTTCTTTACTTAATACATTGGGTAAAGCTTTGGGGCGTTTCGGACGATGAATTAATTCCGGATTTAATTTCTTATTCTCTATGGTACTGAAAAATAATTTTATCGCATTGATGATTTGATTCTGAAATGATGAAGATAGTTTATTGTGTAAAATATAGTCGTTATTAAATAAAATCAAATCCTCATTACTTATTTCGTAAATACTTTTGTCTCTGTAATAGCGTAAGAAAATTAAAAGGGCATCACAATAAGTAAGGATAGTATTGTCGCTGTAACGCCGCGAACGCATCCATTGTTTGAAGAGTTTTATTTTTACGGAAGTTTCTGAACTTATTTCGTTGTGCAAAATCGTTTTTGAATGTTTTTCCGCAGGCGGATTTTTAATGAATAATACCTCATCCACTAACGGGTTTTCTTTTAAGTCTCGGTAGTTTAAATAGGCACGGCCTTTTAGATGTTTAAATAAATCGCTTATTGATTTTTCATAATGTACCACATACCAACACATGTGTGTCTTACTCCACCGGACCCCGGGAATTTCTTTAATGAGAATATTCAGATTTTCATCCCGCTCAAAAACAATTTTTACGCACGCCTTATCGCGATGCAACATCTTACTTAATGTTACTTCTTTCATTTTTTGTAAAAATAAATTTTAAAAAACACCCTTCTTAATCAGCGCCGCCGGATCACCTTCAGAAAACATCCTGCAGTAATAAATGTAAAATTAGAAAATGAAAATGAATGTTGTTGCTATAAAACGTAGCACGATGTGTACAATTTGTTCGCTACGGAGAGATACGGGCAGGCCCGCCTGACCTACATTAATTTTTTGGGGTGAAGAAATTGAATTTGTAATGGAATGTTTGTTCAATGGTAGTCGGGCAGGCGTGTTTGAGCCCGTGGTGCTAAAGCTAATGAGGTACGAATTATGCTTTAGCATAACCACGGCGAGTAGCGACAGCCCGGCCGCCCGCCAAAAAAAAACCACCGTTGTTACGATGGCTTTAGTTTTTTATTTGATTGTGGCTGTTATTTCAAATTGTTCATTTTAATAATCAAATCAACGAGCCTGTTACTGTATCCCCATTCATTATCGTACCTTGCCAGCGTAAAGAAAATGTGCAGTGCACATTTTTAGCGCCCGGCAATGGCTGTTATTTCAAATTGTTCATTTTAATAATCAAATCAACGAGCCTGTTACTGTATCCCCATTCATTATCGTACCACCCAATTATCTTCACCAAATTTCCAACGATACTTGTAAAATCTGCATCAAACACGGCACTATAAGGATTGCCAATTACATCAACGGATACAATAGGATCTTCGGTGTATTGCAAAATGCCTTTTAAATCAGTCTCTGCTGCTTTTTTATAGGCTGCATTTATTTCTTTTACAGTCGGAATTTTTGTGAGTACACAGGTAATATCAGTTAAGGAGCCATCGGGCACAGGTACACGCATACCACATCCTCCAATTTTTCCTTCTAAATGCGGAAATATTTTGGTGATGGCTTTGGCTGCGCCTGTTGATGTGGGAATGATACTCATGGCGGCTGCTCTGGCTCTTCTTAAATCTTTGTGCGGCGCGTCGTGTATACGTTGATCGCCGGTATAAGAATGCACGGTGCTGATATAGGCTTCTTCAATGGTGAATTGCTCTAACACTTTTAACATGGGCGCAGCACAGTTAGTGGTGCACGACGCGTTGGAAATAATGACATCGTCTTTGGTTAACAAATGATCGTTTACACCAAGCACTACTGTTTTTATGTCGTCGTCTTTGGCGGGAGCCGATAGAATAACTTTTTTTGCGCCCGCATCTAAATGCAGTTGCGCGCTTTTCTTATCTAAAAAATGTCCGGTGCTTTCCATTACAAAGTCAACGCCCAAGGCTTTCCATGGTAAGTTTTTTGGATCTTTCTCGGCGGTGATTTTAATTTTTTTACCGTTTACAATGAGGTGGTGCTCGTCGTAACTCACTTCGCCTAAAAAGGCGCGGTGCACACTGTCGTATTTTAATAAATGCGCGAGTGTTTTGGCATCGGTTAAATCGTTGATGGCTACAATTTCAAATTCAGGTACGTTATTGGCGATCCTGAAAAAACAACGGCCTATACGACCAAAGCCGTTTATGGCTACTTTAATTTTATTCATCGAGTTTATAATATTTAACGAGTCTTCCGTCTATAGGAAAACGCTTGTCTGTTTTTAAATCGTAAAAGAACCAATCATCATCCAAAATTACTAAACGATCGTTCTTTAAGTAATATAACCATTCAACTTTTAACGTTTTTTCTTTACCAGTGCTTAAATCATGCGATACATAGGCGTTCTCCGATTCAAATAAACGGTAAATGGCAAAGTTTTTACCCATGGCATGAATGTGCTTGGCACTGGTGTGAATTTTTGTTCCTTTATAATTATAAGCATCGTCGCTGCCGTTAAATTTAATGCCGGCGGTGCAACAATAAATGACGGAGTCGTAGGTATTGATGCTGATTTTGGAATATTGCTGCTGTATCACATACTCGCCTTTGTCATTTACTATGCCTACTAATGTTTGTCCGTTTTTCGGGTCTTTGGTTTCTACACTGTAAAATCCCGGAACTTTGGTGAAATTAATGTTGTCGTAAGCTATATTTAAAATGCTTTTTCCTTTTTTACTGACTAAATATTTTTTGCCATTAATGGTGGCAGCAAAGGCGTTTTTGTCGTGCAGGTAAAGTTGTGGGGTTTGTTTGCTAACCGTTATATCAGATGTTGAATCGGTCTCAGATTTTTTGACGTAAATTTTTTCGTTTTTGTGAGTGATGTAAAAGAAGTTCCACTCGTATTTTATTTCTTTGGTGAGCGGATTGATGCTTTTCTTGTTCAGATTTATGTTTCCTACTAAGGCTATTTGTCCGCTTTGATCAAATCCATACGTGGAATCATACTGCGGTTCTATGACTATACTTTCGCCTTTTTTGAAACCCCATTTTTTGTTTTGCTTGAAGGCAGTTAAACTTTGCGCGCCTGCCTGAACTTGTATAACAGCGTATAGTAAAATGATAATATGTAGCTTTAAGCCACGCATGTTTTGCTTTTACATAAAGGTAGTGAAATTTGCTTAGATTTTGATGCCTAAGAGAAGGATGTCGTCTACTTGTTCCTGGTCGCTCATCCATTTGTCGATAAACTCTGTGTAGTACTGACGTTGTTCATTCATGTTGTGATGTTGCTGCGCCAGTAAAAGTTTTTTGAGTGATTTGGAGGTTAATTTTTTAGCGAGCTCTCCGCCAAATTGATCGGCATAACCGTCGGTAAACAAATAAAGTGAATCGCCTGTTTGAAGTTCCAACGTGTGTTCTTCAAATTGCTGTTCGTCTTCTGTAAAACCGGCAATGGCATGTTTGGTGGCTTTGGTTTCTTCTATTTCGCGAATGCCTTTTCTGATAATCCACAACGGACGGTTCGCACCTGCATATTTTACGGTAGCGCCATTGTTATGAAGTTGCATTTGAATGAGAGCAATGTCCATGCCATCACGCGCTACTTGATTGCTGTCTTGTTGCAAGGATGCTTTTACAAATAAATTCAGATAGTTTAAAATTTTAGCAGGTGAATCGCTTTCAGCAACTGCTTTATCCAGTTTTTCTTTTCCAATTAAACTCATAAACGCACCGGGTACGCCATGTCCGGTGCAATCGGCCACTGCTAATAAGAAACAGTTTTGTTTTAGCGGATGCGGATAAAACCAAAAGAAGTCGCCACTCACAATGTCTTTCGGACGATACAAAATAAAATAATCGTTCAGGTATTTTTTAATGATGCTTTCGGCCGGTAATAAACTGGCTTGTATGCGACGGGCATAGTTAATACTGTCGGTGATTTCTTTGTTTTTTTGTTCAATGATGATGTTTTTACGCGCTAAATCAATGGCGTTCTTTTTGTTGATGCGGTAACTGCGATATACAAAGAAGATGAGTAAAATAACAAGGAGTAAAACCACTACAACACTTAAAATAAATAATCTTTGTTTTTTGATTTCGCTTTGCTGTGTTTTTAGTTTTTCTTCCTGCAATAGTAACTCCGCGTCTTTTTTTCCGCTCTCGTACTGTGCTGACAGTTCAGATATTTGTTTGTTGATTTCTTGGGTGGACAAAGAGTCGTTTACGCCTACATAACGCAAACGATACTGCGCGGAGAGTTTATAATCGCCTAAATTATAATAGCAATCACTCAAGCCTTCTAATCCGTTTTTATAAAAATCGCCGGCACCAATGCTATAGGCTAATTCAGTCCCTTCTTTTATGTATTGTAAGGCTTCGGCGTTCTTTTTTAATCCGATCAATACATTTCCAATGTTAATAGAAGCGCCCGCGGTTCCTTTTTTGTCTTTGATCTCTTTACGAATGTTTAAGGCGAGTTTTAAATAGTTTAATGCTAAATCGTAATCTTTCTTTTTCTTATAAACCAATCCTAAGTTGTTATAAGTAGAGGCAAGTAATTTTTTGTCGCCTAAGTTTAAACGAATTTCCAATGCTTTTTTGTGATAGAGCAGGGCAGAGTCGAGTACGTTTTCGTTTTTGTACATGGTGCCAAGCAAATTGCACATCTCACTCACGTCTTCTTCTAATCCCACGGCATGGTAGGCATCGAGCGCGTGACGATAATGTTTCTTGGCGAAGTCTTTATTTTTTAAATCTTTGTAGGCATTCCCCAATCGGTTATGTATAAGCGCGCTTAACTTCTGATTTTTTTCTTGTTCGGCAATCGGAAGGGCTTTGAAAAAATGACCGATGGCTTCATTTAGTTTTTCTTGCTTGTAATAAATGTAACCCAAATAATAAAAGCCTTGCGCTCTGCTGATGGCTGTGTTTTCTTTGTTGACGATAGAGGCAATTTTATTTTCGATGTATTCGTAATCAGTGTTTTTTAATAATACATTTTTGGTAGCGTCGTATAAGGCGTTAAGTTTTCCTTTGGTGGTTTTACAAGTGTCAATAATAGAATTAATGCTGTCAGAGTTAATCTGAGCACTTACACTTAATGTTAAGCTGAAAATGATATATAGAATAAATTTCTTCATAAATAAAAGAGCCTCCTGAAATTCAGAGGCTCTTTTTAATTTTAATCAGCTTGTAAAAACGGATAACGGTAATCTACCGGTGGAACAAATGTTTCTTTAATTGTTCTCGGACTTACCCAACGTAATAAATTGATTTTCGCGCCGGCTTTATCGTTAGTTCCGCTACCGCGCGCTCCACCAAATGGTTGTTGTCCAACTACAGCGCCTGTACATTTATCATTAATGTAGAAGTTACCCGCACTGTTTTGTAATGTTTTGGTTGCTAATTCAATTGCATAACGGTCGTTGGCAATAATAGAGCCTGTTAATGCGTAAATGGAAGTTGAATCAACTAATTCTAATGTTTCTTTATATCTGTTTTCGTTGTAAACGTAAACGGTTAATACCGGTCCGAATAATTCTTCGCACATGGTAATGTATTTCGGATTTTTCGCTTTCAGAACTGTAGGCTGAATGAAATAACCTTTGCTCTTATCACATTTACCGCCGAATACAACTTCTACATTTTTATCTTTTTTCGCGTCTGAAATGTATTTAGATAATTTATCAAAGCTTTTTTCGTCAATCACCGCATTGATAAAATTGGTGAAATCTTCGGTACCACCCATTTTCATGGATTTTAAATCGGCTACCATGTATTTCTTTACGTCTTCCCATAAATTGGAAGGAATGTAAGCGCGTGATGCCGCCGAACATTTTTGTCCTTGATATTCGAAAGCACCGCGAGTTAAAGCAACGGCTACTTCTTTTGCATCCGCCGATTTATGCGCCATGATGAAATCTTTTCCGCCTGTTTCGCCCACAATACGTGGATAAGAGCGGTATTTGTGAATATTATTTCCAATGGTTTGCCAAATGCTTTGGAAAACTTCGGTGCTTCCTGTAAAATGTATACCTGCAAAATCTTTGTGATTAAAAATCACATCCGCTGCATCCGGTCCGCTAGGGTAAATTAAATTAATAACGCCATCCGGTACGCCTGCTTTTTTGAAAACTTCCATTAATACATTGGCACTGTATACTTGTGTATTACTTGGTTTCCAAACTACCACGTTGCCCATCATGGCGCAACTGGTTGGAAGATTTCCTGCAATGGCAGTAAAGTTGAATGGTGTTAAAGCGTAAATGAATCCTTCGAGCGGACGCCATTCTAAGCGATTCCATACTCCGGGTGAAGAAATGGGTTGCTCCGCGTAAATCTCCGTCATGTAACTTACGTTGAAGCGAAGGAAATCGATGATTTCACAAGCACTGTCAATCTCCGCCTGAAAGGCGTTTTTACTTTGACCAAGCATGGTGGCTGCGTTTAATTTGGCACGGTAAGGACCTGCAATTAATTCGGCGGCTTTTAAGAAAATGGAAGCACGTTGCTCCCAACTTAAATTAGCCCATTTTTCTTTAGCGGCTAAAGCTGCTGTGATGGCTTGTTCAATGTGTTTTTTATCACTTTTATAAAAATAACCTAAGGTGTGTTTGTGATCGTGCGGAGGAGCAATGCGAACTTTGTTATTGCTTTTTACTTCTTTTCCGCCAATGTACATCGGAATTTCGATTTGTTTGCTGCGCATGGTTTTAAGCATGGCTTGCAATTCTTTTCTTTCCGGACTTCCTGATGCATATTGCTTTACCGGTTCGTTAACCGGAGTTGGCACTTTGTAAATTCCTTTAGGCATAATTTAAATGATAAATTAAGAGTTATGATTTGTGAATGTATTTTGCAGATACAAAATTATACAATTAAAATATTTGGATGTGTGACTAATATCACTCAATTCCGAAATAAGATAAAATGTTTTCCAGTTCGTGGTCGTTGCTGAAGTTTAACGTTAAGCTTCCGCCACCCTTGCTGTTGCGCTTGTACTTAAACGACTTATTGAAAAGCTTTTGTAGTTTCTTCTCTATGTCTTTATCTTCTAAGCTCAATGGTTTTTCAACGCGTGTAACTTTTGGTGTGAATTTAATTTTTTCACCGCGTGCGATATCTTCAATCTGACGAACCGATAACTCTTGTTCTAAGGCTAAAGCAAAAATAGCGAGCTGACGGTCTTCGTTATCAATGTTGATGAGAGCTTTCGCATGACCCATGGTGATTTCACGGTCGCGCAATGATTTTTGAATTGGCGCAGGTAATTTTAATAAACGTAAAAAGTTGGTTACGGTTGAACGTTGCTTGCCTACTTTCTCACTTAATGCTTCCTGCGTTAAATTACATTCATCAATCAAACGTTTGTAAGAAAGTGCTACTTCAATCGGATCTAAATCTTCGCGCTGAATGTTTTCAACGAGTGCCATTTCCAACATCGCTTGATCATCCGCCACGCGGATATAAGCCGGCACTTCGGTTAAGCCTGCCATTTGTGAAGCACGGAAACGACGCTCACCGGAAATTAACTGGTAACGGTCGTAACCTAACTTACGTAAAGTTAAAGGCTGAATGATGCCATGTTGTTTAATGGAATCAGAAAGCTCTTGTAAAGCCAATTCTTCAAAATTAGTACGCGGTTGAAACGGATTTGTTTCGATGTTTTTAATTTTAATCATCGATACCGAACCAACGATAGGGGCATTTTCTCCAACTTGTTTGGTAGTAATATCGGTTTTGGCATTTTCCAATAATGCGCTTAATCCTCTTCCTAATGCCGGTTTTTTATTGTTGCTCATGGTAATTAGTTTGTAGTTCGTAGTTTGTAGTTCGTAGAATGGAATCCTCTCCGAACTCTCAACTCCGAACTAATTAAATGTCTTCACTTAATTCTGTCTCAGGTAAATTAGTTGCTTCGAAGCCGATGGTTCTGTCTTCGTCGCTGATTTTTGTTAAGCCATTACGTTGTAAAATTTCACGGGCTAAGTTCAAATAACTCACAGAGCCTTTACCAATCGCATCGTGCATAATGATTGTTTTTCCGAAGCTTGGCGCTTCCGCTAATTTGGTGTTACGCATGATGAGTGTATTGAACACCATGTTTTGGAAATGTGTTTTTACTTCTTCCACCACTTGGTTAGCTAAACGTAAACGTCCGTCGTACATAGTTAACAACACACCTTCAATGTCCAAATTAGGATTTAAGTGTGTTTGAACAATCTTAATGGTTTGTAATAATTTACCCATTCCTTCCAACGCAAAATATTCGCACTGCACCGGAATGATAACGCTATCGGCCGCTGAGAGCGAGTTGATAACCGTTAGTCCGAGTGATGGACAGCAATCGATGATAATGAAATCGTATTTGTCTTTGATTTTTTCCAAAGCCTTTTTCATCATGTACTCGCGGTTGCTTAAGTTCACGAGTTCCAATTCAACACCTACTAAATCGGCGTTGGTAGGCAATAGAAACAGATTTGGCGTATCTGTTTTCATAATCACATCTTTTGGATGCATGCTATCGATGATGCACTCGTATAAACCTGCGTTTACATTTTTAGGATCTATGCCTACACCCGAAGTAGCGTTGGATTGAGGATCGGCATCTACCAATAAAGTTTTGTACTCGAGTACAGCTAAGCTGGCCGCAAGATTAATGGCAGTTGTGGTTTTTCCTACTCCGCCTTTTTGATTTGCTATTGCTATTATTTTTCCCATAGTATAAAGTTTGTGGTTTAGAGTTGATAGTTTATAGTTTGCGTTGCTATAAACCAAAAACTATAAACTATTTTTGTATTGTTTCTCCTATTTTCAGTAAGGTTAATTTTTTTCCGTTATGATTAAATTTCTGTAAAGCTTCTTCCTGATTGATTTTTATAAATCCGAAAGTGTCGTAATGCATACCGATGATGTCTTTGCAATTAATGAAATCGCAGGCAATGATGGCATTATCTACACCCATGGTGAAATTGTCGCCAATTGGTAAAAACGCGAAATTAATTTTTCTGTAATCGCCAATCAGTTTCATATCGTAGGTAAGAGCGGTATCACCTGCGTAATAAAAGTTCCCTTCATTGCTTTCAACCACAAATCCCATTGGATTACCACCATTGGAACCATCCGGCAAGCTGCTGCTATGCACCGCGTTTACACATTTTACATTCCCAAAATCCAGTTTAATTTTTCCGCCGATATTCATAGGGTGAATGTTCTCAACTCCCTGTTTGTTTAACCACACATAAATCTCCCAGTTACAAATCACTTTTGCGTTGGTACGTTTGGCAATCGAAACAGCATCCGCAATATGGTCTTCGTGTCCGTGGCTTATGAGAATATAATCGGCTTTAACGGTATTTACGTTGATGTTCTTAGCCAACTCGTTAGGACTGATAAAAGGGTCGAAAAGCAAGTGTTTGCCTTTAACTTCAACACCAAAACACGAGTGGCCATAGTACGTAATGTTCATAAATGAAATAAAAATCTGATATTTGTGTAAAGTTAAACTAATAAGGGAGCGGAGCAGGGCTTATTTTTTAACAATACAGCCTAGTTTTTAGACTCACTGTTAATAAAAACTGATGAAGAAAATCACCATAATTTGCGGCACAAACCGAAGGAATTCTTATACCGAGAAAGTTGGAAATTACTATCACAACTTGTTGCAATCAAAAGGAGTTGATGTTAAGGTGCTTTCGCTTAAGGAATTAGAAAATGTAATCACCATTTCAGATTATTTTAACAAAGAAAATCCTAAGCTTCAAGCACTGATTAGCGAGTATATTACACCTTCACAGGGATTTGTATTTGTGATTCCGGAGTATAATGGAAGTTATCCGGGTATCATGAAGTTGTTTTTGGATACAGTTCACCCTTCACATTGGGATAATAAATTTGCGTGTGTTACCGGTGTTGCCGGAGGAAGAGCAGGAAATTTACGGGGAATGGATCATTTAACGGGTGTACTCAATTACCTGAAAATGTATGTTTATCACAATAAATTACCAATTTCTCAAATAGATAAAATATTTGCGGGAGGAACTCCGAATAATGAGGAGACTAAAGCAGTGATTAACCGTCAAATCGACGGATTTTTAAAAATGTTTTAAGGATACATTCCGTTAAATTCCTTAACGACTTTACGTATTTCATCAATTTTCAGAAACCATTTATCAACTTGCTCTAAAAGCATTGGTTGATCTTTGAAATAAGGCTTCAATTGTTTTTTAAATTGTTTTTCGTCTAACTGAATCATGAAATGCGTTCCTGTTTTATCTTCTTCGGTAGCGCGTGAATCTACAATTAGGTAAACGGCTTTAACTCCATCTTTAGTCATGTAAGAGTATTCAAACAAATTCAAACGACCCTGCTCCAAATATTTAATATAAACATCTTTATCGTCCATTTTAAGACTTGAATAATGCTTATCGTCTACACCATATCCCTTAGCTTTTTTTGAATTTAAAGGCATTGGTTTGCTATTGGCTGCTTTACGAAAGAAAAACGATTCCGCGTAATCCGATTCATTCTCCATATTATTGCGTACTTCACCTTTAACGGTATCGCCTTTAAGGCTAATGTAATAACCCGGACCAAAAGTAGGAGCGATGGTCATAGCTTTGTTTTTTGAAGCCTGTGCAACTAAACCTAATGTTGCAAATGATAATACGAAAAGCAAAAAGTTCTTCATGAGAAAAAATTTAGTTTGATAAAGTTAAAGTTTAATCGGTTAAAAGCAAACCCGGAAATGATAAAAAATCTAAAAATCTAGTTATCAATGTAAATGTGACCTTGTCGCCAATAGTCAACAGCTCGATACCAGGCTTCTTTATAATATTCGTTTCGCTCCATCACATAATCGTTGTCGCTAAAGGGATTAATTATTTTTTTGAAATGAAATCGTACGGCATAACTTTGAGTTTCTTCCCCGTAAACCCAGGTTTCGCCACCATTAAATTTGTACATATTGTTGGGTGCTCCAAATACAATATAAATCATGCCGCGATCGGTTTTCCATCCCGGCAAATACGAAGTAAAAAGTTTATTTGCTTCTGTAACGCGGGCGTAATAGCGTTTAAGCAGTGTTTTCGCTCTTTCCTGACTGCCGCCCAATTCGAGCCAAAATTCATCAATCGCGTTTTTCTTGTTCGCGGCGTTTGCACAATCTTCAAATTCTTTTTTGGCCATGATATAGCGTGTACATTTTATCATGTCATCGGCGTTTTTTATTCCCGGAAAAACAGGATCCGAAGCAAAAATGCTAATGCCGGTTTTACTTTCCGGTTCTGTGATTAAATGAATAAAACCTTGTGGTGGCACAACTAATTTAAAATCGTTCTGGGTGCGGCTTATGGTATAAAAACTATCCGGTTTATATTGGAAAACTTCTCTTTGCCCTGCCGTAAACGGAGGTAATGGCAAAGCAAAATCGCGCTGAAAATAATCAACAACAAGATTCACGCTCTTATTGCGTTGGCTTTGCAAAACAAGTGTATCACCGGGATTAACATAATAACTGAACAATACATTGCCATTATTTTTTCTAACCAAAAAATTCTGACGGGAATAAACATTTTCCTTCTCTATTCGTACGGAATAAGCGCTTTTTGAGCGTTTGTTCAAATCATACACAGCAACTTCACAAGTCAGATTTCCTTGTTTTGCTTTCATGAATAAGCTGCCGCTAATGTCTTTGGCAAAAACATCAGTGCCTTGTCGGTCGAAAAACACAAGACTTCCACTATCGGCAACGGTTTTATTGCCATTATCGGAGTACAGAGCGTATTTTACACGACAAGAGGCGTAAAATGCTAAAGTAGTGTCCGGACGTTTGTATACAAGATTCTCATTTGGGATGTTAAAAATCAATTCGCTGACAGAGTCGTTGAGATGATAAACTAAAAAACGTGCGTTTAAAGATTGATTGCTCTTCTGGTAAATGTTTTCTTTACTCTGATAAGATTGTTTTGGTGTACTACAGCAAAATGCCAGCAGAAACACGCTGAGTAGAAATAAATGAAAAGTTATGTTAAACCTGCGAAATGGCATGACAGCATAAAGTTAAACTTTTACTACATTTGTTTTAGATAAATGAATATAAAAAAATATATATTGCCAATAACTATTATTGCCATCGTGGCATTAGCGTCCTGGTTATTTTTAAAAGTGCTCATTTATCTGGTTATTTCTTTGGTGTTATTTTTAATTGGTTATCCTTTAACGAGCACCCTCGAGAAGATAAAGATTAAAGGAAAACCAATGAATGATGGTTTGGCTTCATTAATTACTCTCATGGCCATTTTTTCAGTTTTTGGATTGTTTTTCTTTTTAATTGTTCCTCCGCTAATTCAGCAAATAGAGTTTATGTCGGAGTTAAATTTTTATGATGTCGTAAATCAAATCATTCAACAGTTTCCAAGTTTACAAGCACTCACAGCTAAATTAGGCGACAGAAGCGCTTTGAATTCTGCGATTAACGAGCAATTGAATCAAGCATTTAATTTTGATACAATATCGCTGGTCATAAATAATATTTTTGATTACACATCAGCCATTCTAGGCGGATTGTTTTGTGTTTTATTCATTACTTTTTTTCTTTTAAAAGATCAAAACACGGTAAGTCGTACTTTTTTATTGTTAACACCTCAGCGCTACGAAGATGAAATGAAAGATATATTGCGAACGTCGAAGCGTATGCTCAGTAAATATTTTTCGGGACTCATCATCGATGTTTTAATTGTGGGAACATTAGCGGGTGTGTTAATGTGGATATTGGGAATTAAAAACGCGCTGATTATCGGGTTTATCGCCGGACTATTTAATGTAATTCCGTATATCGGTCCGTTTATTACTTTATTGCTAGCCTTGTTTTTAGGTGTGAGTGGTTGTATTGAAGCGGGACAATACGATTTAATTCAATCCACCATCACTAAAATTATTATCGCGTTATTAAGTATTAATATTATTGATGCGGTGTTTCTACAACCTTATATTTTTTCCAATACGGTTAAAGCGCATCCGTTAGAAATATTTTTAGTGATTTTAATGGCCGGAACCTTAGCCGGAATAGGAGGAATGGTAGTAGCGATTCCGGTTTATACATTAATTAGGATTGTCGCTAAAGAATTTTTAACGCAATTCAGATTTTTCAGAAAGATTACCGAGAAAATAGATTAACACGTATGCTTGATAAATCATTACAGTTTTTAAAAAAGTTAAAGAGCAATAATAACCGCGATTGGTTTGAAGCTCATAAGGAAGATTTTAATGAAGCAAAATTGGAATTTGAGGAGTTTGTACAAAAACTCATTGGCATAATTTCAAAATTTGATAAGTCTGTATCGCCTGACTTAAAAGCAAAGGATTGTGTGTTTAGAATTTATAAGGATGTACGTTTCAGTAAAGACAAAACACCCTACAAAACTAATTTCGGAGCGAGTATAAATCCCGGAGGAAAAAAATCTTTACAGGCGGGTTATTATTTTCATTTGCAACCGGGTAATGTTTTTATTGCCGGAGGAAATTACATGCCACCGGCCGATATGTTACAAGCGATTCGTCAGGAAATAGATTATAATGGGGATAAACTCGAAAAAATCATCAAGTCCAAAGCATATACGGCTTATTTCAACGGATTGGATCAGGAAGATAAATTAAAGACCGTTCCGAAGGGATATGATAAAGAACATAAACATATTGACCTCTTGAAATTAAAGAGCTTTATCGCTTTTACGAATGTGGAGGATAAGAAACTGAATGCAAAAGATGTGTTCACTTATTTAGGTAATGGTTATAAGGCGATGTTGCCTCTCAATCAGTTCTTACGCGAGGCTATCGACAATTAGTTAAATTCCGCTGTGCGGTCTTTTTTTATTTTACACCTTCACTTATGAAAGCGGAGCTTTCAACGCTCAGTTGTAAAATAAAAAAACCGTGCCAAAGGCACGGTTTAATTGTTTGGGTAAATGATGGGATTCGAATGGCGAGGTAAACTCGCCATCGCGAGCTATGCCTCGCGACCCACGATATGTTTCAAAATAAACTTTTTCAAATCTTCTGTATTTAGGTTCTTAAGCTTCTTTTCAAGTATCATAGCTTCAGAGCGTGTTCCTTTTTCAATACTTCCAATCATTCTCCAAGGAATAAAAGGTGAAGTGGATTTTTCCATGCCTGAATTATGACGATAAAGTCTGTTTGTGAGATCATTGGTTTGACCAATGTAGTATCTTCCATGGCTTTCCGAAAAGAGTATATAAACGTAAAACATATGGCAAAAAGAAAACCTTGCATTTCTGCAAGGTTTAATTGTTTGGGTAAATGATGGGATTCGAACCCACGACCCTCAGAACCACAATCTGATGCTCTAACCAACTGAGCTACATCTACCGTTTTGGGAGAGCAAATGTAATAAATTTTTTATTTACTGAAATATATTATTTAAAAATCCGTTTTTGATGTATTTTCGTTTGATACAATATCTTCACTATGATTAAAAACATCCTGCAAACTCTTTTTTCTAAGGGATTTGTAGCTGTCATAAATTTTTTAATCCTTATCCTTTCGGCTAAGTATCTGGGCGTTAATACCCGCGGAGAAATAAGCCTATTTGTATTAAACATTGCCAATATTCAAATCATTAACGAAATCTATACCGGATACTCCCTGGTTTATTTTGTTCCTAAGTTCAACCTCAAACGAATATTTATAAATGGCATCATCTGGACTTTCATCACCACCAGTTTGTCCAATTTGGCTTTCTTTTTAATGGGTAAGGAAATTAAGGGATTCGAAATTGATATGTATCTCCTTTCGTTATTAATCATTTTAAACACATTTAATATGGTCAACCTTTTAGCTCGTGAAAAGGTGAAAACTTATAATTTTCTAAGTGTACTGCAGCCTTTACTTTTATTACTAGGCATACTTTACTTCACCATCATAAAAAAAGATTACACATTTAAAGCTTACGTTTGGCCTTTATATATTTCTTTCTCCGTAGCCTTTATCATCTCCTTTATTTCGGTACTTAAACTGGTGAAACTTCCCGACTCCAAAAACGAATTTAATTTGAAATCCATCCTTGAAAACGGTTTTTTCTGTCAGTTAGCCGGCTGGTTTCATTTATTGGCGAACCGATTTAGTTTATATTTTTTTAGCACAAGCGCGCTGGTTGGTTTATATTCGGCAGCTTCCTCATTAATCGAATCGGTTTGGATTATTGCCACAGGAATTTCTCCCATTGTGTTATCTAAAATTTCCAATACAGGTGACACTGATTTTAACCGCAGCATTACTTTAACACTCGCTAAGGCCAGTTTGCTTTTAAGTACCTTGGCTGTTGTAGTTGTTTATTTTCTGCCCAATGAATTATTTACCTATCTCTTGGGAAAAGATTTTAGTCCGATTAAAGGCGTCATGCTCTGGATAGCTCCCGGTATCTTGTTTATTAGTTTCTCAACCATCATTAGTCATTATTTTAGCGGACTTGGTAAACTAAAGTTCATTGCTTTTTGTAATTTCTGTGGCTTTGCCATTACCTTGGCTTTGGCTCCTTTTTTAATTAAACTATATGGTGTGAAAGGGGCTGCTTTTGTTGCCAATTGCAGTTATGGCATTTCGTCGCTGGCACTTTTGATAGGATTTGCCATAAATACAAAATTGAAGTTGAGGGAAGTTTTCAATTTCACAAAAGATATTGAAAACATTAAAAAGGCTTTTTAATCAAATAAATTTTAGTGTATAATTAATCACCGTAATTGCCGAGGTGATAATAAAGAGCCAAAGTGCCAATAATCCGCCTTTAGGATGTTTTATTTTAATCTGAATTAAAACAATGGCTACTGTGAGCATAAAAGGGATAAGAGCGGGGTGGTAGTGTATAGATTCGGATAGATTTCCTTTTAAGAGGGCTATGAAAGCACGTTGCATGCCGCAACCCGGACAATCAATACCGAAGTGGCTTTTGAAAAAGCAAGAAGTTAAATTATTTTCCAGCCATTGTAGCATGATGTAAAATAAAAAACCCCGCACAAACTGCAGGGTTTTTTAATGCTTGTGTGGTTAAAATTATTTTTTACCACCTTTTGCGTTAGCAGCAGCAGCAATTGAATCAGCTACACGAGCAGAGTCAGCAGCAGCTTTAGCTTTAGCTTCAGCTTCAGCAGCAGCAGCAGCTTCAGCAGCAGCGATTGAATCAGCTTTTGCTTTTTCTACAGCAGCAATTGAATCAGCTTTAGCTTTTTCTTTTGCTTCGATTTCTTCTTTAGATGGGCCGCAAGCTACGAAAGCAGCAGATAAAGCGGCAACAGCTACGATTGATAATACTTTTTTCATTGTTGTGGTTTTGTTTTAGTTTTAATTTGAGCGCAAAGATATAAGTATTTTGAATTGAAACACAAAAAACCTTAAAAAACGCTAAATTTTTCAACTTTGAGTGCCGCCCTTCCAACTTTGCCGCACATTGCCTAATTTTACCCTACCATTATGTACAAACTTTTAAAACGCTATCTCTTTACTTTAGACCCCGAAAAAGCCCATTATTTTACTTTTTCTCTAATCAAAAGAGCTTCCATTATTCCTGGTATGCCATTCATTATGAATAAGATGTATTCTTATTCGCATCCTGCCTTGGTAAGGGAGGTGTTCGGATTACGCTTTACTAATCCTGTTGGGTTAGCAGCGGGTTTGGACAAGGACGCTAAACTTTTTAACGAACTGGGGAATCTTGGCTTCGGTTTTATTGAGATCGGGACCTTAACCCCTAAGCCACAACCGGGTAATGATAAACCCCGTTTGTTCCGAATTATTCAGGATGAGGCTATCATTAACCGTATGGGTTTTAATAATGAAGGAGTGGAGCCGGCAGCTTTGCGTTTAAAAAAACGTTGGGATAAAAGTGTATTAATAGGTGGTAACATTGGTAAAAATAAAATCACACCTAATGAAGAAGCGGTAAATGATTACGTGATTAATTTTAATGCGTTGTTTGATGTGGTGGATTATTTTGTGGTGAATGTAAGTTCTCCGAATACGCCTAATTTGCGCGATTTGCAAGAGAAGGAGCCTCTAACCAAATTATTAAATACACTGCAAGATCTAAATCGCAAGAAAAGTAATCCCAAACCAATATTATTAAAAATTGCTCCTGATTTAACCGATAGTCAGCTTGATGATATTATTGAAATTGTAAAAACCACCCAAATTGCCGGTGTTATTGCAACGAATACAACGATTAGCCGCGCCGGACTAACCGTTAGTAAGGAAGAAATTGAAAAGATTGGTGCAGGCGGACTTAGCGGAAAGCCTTTAACAAAACGCAGCACGGAGGTAATTCGTTACCTGAAGCAAAAATCAAATAATGCATTTCCTGTGATTGGGGTGGGAGGAATTCACACAGCGGAAGATGCCATCGAGAAAATTCAGGCCGGAGCCGATTTGATTCAGCTTTATACCGGATTTATCTATGAAGGTCCGGCATTGATAAAAGAAATTAATAAAGCTCTTATTGAGAAAAATATATTGAAATGAAATGAGCCGTAAATTTCTTATGGGTATAAGAGTTTATGGCGAATAACATGTGACAATAAAAAAACACTACACATGAAAATTACAGAATGTCCGCGTGATGCCATGCAAGGTATCAAAACAATGATTCCAACTGAATTAAAAGCCGAATACATTAATCAGCTTTTAAAAGTTGGATTTGATACGATTGATTTTGGAAGTTTCGTTTCTCCAAAGGCTATTCCGCAAATGCAGGATACAGCGGAAGTTTTAAAACGTTTGGATTTGAGTTCAACCAAATCAAAATTATTAGCCATTATTGCCAATGCCCGCGGTGCGCAAGACGCTGCAATGTATGATGAAATTACCTATTTGGGCTTCCCTTTTTCCGTTTCAGAAACATTCCAGCAACGTAATACCAATTCTTCTATAGCCGAATCATTATTACGCGTTGAAGAAATTCAAAATCTATGTTTGAAACACAACAAGCAATTGGTGGTTTATATTTCCATGGCTTTCGGAAATCCTTATGGTGATGATTGGAATTCTGATATCGTGATTAAATGGACAAAGAAAATGGCGGATATGGGCATAAAAATAATTGCATTATCTGATACGATTGGTTGTTCTACGCCTGATTCTATTAATTACTTGTTCTCAAATATCATTCCTGAATTTAAAGGCGTACAAATTGGTGCGCATTTACATTCAACACGCGACACGGCCATCGAAAAAATTGAAGCTGCCTACAACAACGGTTGTCAGAGTTTTGATGTAGCCATTCATGGCTTCGGTGGTTGTCCGATGGCGAAAGATGATTTAACCGGCAATATGGCCACTGAAGATTTAGAAGCCTTTACCAATAAAAAAGGTATCCAGTTAAACCTGAATACTTCTGAATTATTAAAATCTTACGAGCTAAGCTGGAAGATTTTCAATAACTATCATTAAAGCTTTTGTTAATAAAACATTTAATTGTTTTTTTTCTTTAAGTCTGATTTGCAGGTAAAAAGCCTATTTTAGTAATGCAAAAATGGTCAGATTTATTTTTATATTAATTTTCTTCGCAGTTAATTTTTTATCATTCGGACAAAATGAATTCGATAAATACGGTCCGCTTGGAAGTCGTGTTTATACAGATTTGAAAGAAGCCCTCAAGATTAATGCCGGTGTGTATAAAATGGATTTGAGTTACAAAACGCTTGATCCAAAATCCTACGAAAAACTAAGTACGCTTAAAGATTTGCAAGTACTAAAGCTTAGCGGAAACATGGTGACTGATTTTCCGAAGAATATCGGAGATTTATACAACTTAATTTATTTCGCCAGTTATAATAATCCCTTTACCGCATTACCGGCCGATTTTAAAAAATTAGTGAATCTGTATCATTTAGAATTAAGTCATACTAAAATGGATAGCATCCCTGCAAGTATCGCTTATAATTCAAAACTCAAAACCATTAAATTCACCGATACAGAAGACACCTTAAAGCTTCCTGAAACTTTAAAGTATTTAAAATACCTCGAAGATTTTCAAGTGGAGAATTGTATCATGGATAGTTTTCCGCGTCAAATTTTCCGCGTACAATCGCTCAAGTTTTTATACCTGGCTAAAACAAATACACACTTTGTATCCGGGCATTTTGAGCGTTTACCAAACCTGGAAATTTTAATTTTAGAAAATAATCCGATTACTTCAATTCCTGTTACCATATATAAAGCAAAGAAATTGAGAGTTATTTCGTTAAGAAATAATCAGCTTACCAAACTCCCTTCTTCCATTAGTCAGATGGAGAATTTAGCCTTGCTTGATTTACGCGGCAATCCCATGAGTAAGGAATATATCGAAGAAATTCGCGCCATGTTACCCGGCTGTGAAGTGAAGTTTTGATTTTACTTGCTTTTTTATATCTTAGTTACATAAAACCTATCACATGAAAGCGATTTACTATTTGGCTTTGTTTTTATTTCCTGTTGGATTATCAGCACAAAGTCATAGCACTAATTTTATTATCCCTAAAAAGGCAACCATCAATTTTTCTGATGTAAAGGAAGATTATTTTACGGCTCTTCAATGCATCGAAAAACCTGTGCCGGGAGGTATTCCTGATAAATCGAAAATGAATTTAAATGCACCATCGAATTCAAAAATTGCTTCACCCAGCGGTACCTTGAGTCCGATTTTTTTAGGAAAGAATTTCTTGGGAAATCCTTTTGGTAATTCAACGCCTAATGACAATGATATCGCTGTTTCTAACAATTGTAAAATCGTTTCTGTTTCTAATACACTTATTTATTTTCACGATTGTGTGGTAGATTCTTCAAAAGGGGTAGTTTCCCTTTCTGCTTTCTCAACACCCTTAGGAACTTTTTCGCAAGCTTTCGATCCTAAAGTAGCCTATGATCCAATTGCAGATAGATTTGCATTGGTGTTTTTAAACGGTTTCACGCCTGCAACGAGTACAATAGTTGTGGCTTTCTCTCAAACAAACGATCCAAAAGGTAACTGGAATTTTTACATGATTCCGGGCAATCCTTTCAATAATAATTTATGGTCGGATTACCCTATGATTTCGTTTTCGCAAAAGGAATTATTTCTAACTATTAATCTTTTAAATCCGGGTGGTACATGGCAAACCAGTTTCAATGAAACCGTTATTTGGCAAATAAACAAAGCCAATGGTTATGCCGGACAACCTTTAACTACACAATTGCATAATAACATTCAATATGCCGGAAATAATATTCGAAATATTTGTCCTGTTAAAGGCGGAAGTACTTTATATGGTCCGCAACAATATTTTTTGAGTAATAAGAATTTTGGTGTTAACTGCGATTCTGTTTTTGTCATCGATATTTCAGATACAGCTAATGCACCCGGTCAAACACTTACGGTTAAGTTAACAAACGCGAGCGTTCCTTATTCAATGCCACCGGATGCGCGTCAAACACTTCCACATTTATTTGCAACCAATGATGCCAGGGTGTTAGGAGCGTTTATCGAAAATAATAAAATTCAATATGTACATAATACAAAAGACCCCGCTACCAATTTTTGTGCCGTATATCATGGCGTGATTGATGGTTATGCAACAACTACGCCAACGGTTACAGGAAATATTCTGGGACATCCGGTAATGGATTTTGGTTACCCGAATATTTCTTATGTAGGTTCATCATCTACCGATCACACATCCATTATTAGCTTCAACCATTGTGCGCCAACCGTTAGTGCAGGATGTTCGGCCATGAAATCGGATGCTGCCGGAAATTATTCGGCCGTATTTGGAATCAAAAACGGCACAACGTATGTCGATGTATTATCAGCCACGCTTGAACGCTGGGGCGATTATTCAGGTTCACAAAGAAAATATAACGAAACAGGGAAGGTGTGGATGAGTGGTTATTACGGACAATTAGTTGGTACTTCTGCAAGAAGACATGCTACCTGGATTGCTGAGATTGGATTGAATGCCATCACCGGAATAAATGAAGTAAAAGAAAACGAGAATGCGTCTGTATTTCCAAATCCATTTGAGAATTTAATTAGCGTTGAGTTTGAAAACAAAAATGCGGAGACCATTCATTTCAAATTGTTCGATGTGCAGGGTAAAGAAATGAAAACTTTATTAAGTGAATACATTAAACCGGGCAAGCAACGCTTTTCATTTACCTTGAATCCACTTCCTTCGGGGATTTATTTCTTGAAGATATTCTCGGATAAAGAGGTTTACGGCTCTCAAAAATTAGTGAAGCAATAAAAAAAGCCCCGAGTAAAAACCTCGGGGCTTATTATTTATTTAATAATGAAAATTAGAAATTGAAAGAGTAAGTGATGCCTTTAATGGTTACTGTAGCGTTTCTATCACAGCTTCCTGAACCGTAATTGATGTAACGGGTAGGACGGGTTCCAGGCGTGAAATCTAAATTTCCTGAAATGAAAGGGTACATGTTTCCAATTTTACATCCACCGAAATCACGAACCAGGTTAGTAATTGTAGCTGTGTAATTTTCACCACCTGCAGTCATGCCGCTCGCACTACCATTTAAGCGAACTTTAGCTTTTGTCCAGTCGATAGGGAAGGCCTGACCTTTATAGCAATTTGGATCATTAGTATTTAATAATTCCTTTGTACGTGAACAATTCCAGGTTACAGTACCTCCGTTGCTAGGTTTAGCAATACTCACATTTGCACTAACGCTCCAGGTTAAATTAGTACCCGGATTTGTACCGGTTGGAATACTCATCGGTGTAGTATTTTCAATGGTTTTATTTGAAATGGTAACGGTATAATTATCTACCACGTAATTGTTAGAGGTAACAGACATTTTAAAGCCCGGTGTGCGGTAGTAAATCGGCGTTATAGTATTTGTAGACATTGAATAATCAAAATACAATTGACCTGAACGCGTTCTGTTATCAGCACATAAACATCCTGAACCAAAATCAACAGTAAATGTCTTTGCTCCTGTGTTAAAGCTCAAAGTAGCGCAAGCTGCAGCCATTAAACTGTTTAGCTCCATCGGAACAGAAACAACGCCATTAAAGCCTTGTTTGTAGGTAGTAAGGGTAGTGTTTTCAGAAGCCTGAGAACCCATAGCTGCCACATCATTCATGAAGCTTTCAGCTAAGTTATTGTCGCTAATGGTACCTTGTTCGGTATCTGGTTCTTCTTCTTCCTCTTTTTGTTTTTTCTTACAGCTCGTTAATGTTAGCGATCCTGCTAAAATAAAGGCTGTTAATCCAAATACTAATTTTCTTGTTTTCATAACGTATATTTTATTTGTGTTTTAACGAATTTGAACTTTTGACGATAGGAACTGTTGAAGGTTTAATCTAATTTAAAAAAAAAGTTTAAAAAGTCGTAAATTTGAGTGATTATCAGATTTTTTTGAAAGCCAGAACCCTCATATTTTTCCTTTGTATAGCCTTTTCAGCCTTAAAGGCGCAGGAGCAAAAATTTGCTTTGATGCCGGCTTTGGGCTTAACGGCCAGCCAAATTCATGGCGATAATTACGCGGGCTATAATAAATTGGGATTTATGGGTGGTTTGCTGATTGAAGCCAAATTAAATAAAGTATTGGATGCCGATTTTGGAATTACATTTATTCAAAAAGGCTCACGCAGGAACCAAAACCCTGAAAAATTTGATTATCGTTTTTATTATGTGAACTTAAATTATGTAGAAGTTCCATTGATGTTAAAGTACAATACCAAAAGAGTTTTTTTAACCATCGGAGGAGCTTTTGCCTATCTTATTAATTATGTTGAAGAAAGTGAAATAGGTAGCCTAACTGGTATGTTTCCTTTTCAAAAATATGATTACAGTGTCAATGTTGGGATGGGTATGAATATAATGCCCAAGCTCGCCTTTGAGTTAAGATGCAGTAACTCCTTTATGACGACACGTCCGTTTGGAGGAAACTTCGCGCCTTATTACAATAATATATTAGCAAGAACTTTCAATAAGGGATATTACAACAATGTGTTACAAATGTTGTTTACTTATAAAATAACGCCAAAGAAGAAAAGTGAGTCAGCCCAAAATTAAAATAGTAGTCGCCATTACCGGCGCTAGCGGTAGTATTTATGCCAAAGTGTTGTTAGATAAATTAGCTAAACACAAAGAGCAATTAGAAGCTGTTGGCGTGGTAATGAGTGATAACGCGAAGGAAGTTTGGAAACATGAGTTAAAGCAAAATGATTTTGACAAGTATCCATTTACTTTTTATTCAAAGAATGATTTTAACGCGCCTTTCGCATCCGGTTCGGCAAAATATACGGTAATGATTGTAGTGCCTTGCAGCATGGGAACGATGGCGCGTATTGCTTCAGGAATCAGTAACGATTTAATCACACGCGCCGCAGATGTTGTATTAAAGGAGCGACGAAAATTAATTTTGGTAATGCGCGATACACCTTTAAGTCTTATTCATATCAGTAACATGAAAACCGTTACCGAAGCAGGCGGAATTATTTGTCCGGCTTCACCATCGTTTTATTCAAATCCTACCAATTTTGAAGAGCTGGCTGCAACGGTAGTCGACAGAGTTCTGGATTTGGCAGGCATTGAGCAGAAAACCTATAGATGGGGCGAGAAATAGCCTGAAATTTTTCTTTTAATAATTTAATTCCAGTTTCATCATAATATCGGTTTGTTTGTCGTTACCGAGAACGAAAATATGTTTATCGAACTCAAAAAACCCGTTTTTCTTATAAAAACTAATGGCTCTCAGGTTCTTTTCCCATACCCCTAACCAAACATACTTCATCTTTTTTTGATGTGCTATATCAAGTGCCTTTTGGTAGAGTAGTTGACCAATCTTTTTACCATGAAATTCTTTTAGAACATAAATGCGTTCAATCTCTAAAGCATTGGTGTCTTTCAATTCTGTTTGTGAGGAACCAAAATTTATTTTCAGATAGCCGATTATTTGTTTGTCTTGTTCCGCGAAATAAAATTCAGAATGGATGTTTTGAAGTTCAGTCTGCATTTTTTCTGCAGAAAAACCTTCCTCCAAATATTTTTTCATATTCTCTTCGGTATTTTCTTCTGAGAATGTTTCTATAAAAGTTTCACGTCCGATTTTTTGTAATTGCATTACATCATTAGTTAACGCTTTTATGATTTTGATTTCTGACATATTTTGAATCAAGGAAATATTATAAGTGCAATTTAATAAGAATAATTTATTGTCACGATCAGATTAACTTCGTTGATCTCTCATAACCGAGAGTCATAATGAAAACCATATTTGCTACGCAAATCAGGTTTTTTAGTTCTCATGCTAATGCAAATGAATTTGCAACGCATTCAAACTAAAAAACCCGCTAAAAGCGGGTTTTCATTTATCAGCGGTGAATAAGAGATTATTAAAATGATCTCTTATTCACCGGAAGTCAAAATCAAATTATCCGCTACGCTGATTTTTATTTTCCTACAAGACCTTAAAAGCAAGCTTTACGGTCTTTCCGGAAAACAAAAAGTCCCGCTTTGGCGGGACATAATTTGATTTATTCAGCGGAGACTGAGAGATTCGAACTCTCGATACGCTTTTGGCGTATACACACTTTCCAGGCGTGCTCCTTCAACCACTCGGACAAGTCTCCTGATTAAGGGCTACAAAAATACGAGATTTATTGAATTAATTACTTCTTTATCTCAAACAAATAGCATTGTTCTGCTACACCTTCTGTATGAATAAGTCTAAGCTTATCCGGATATTTTTGCATGATAGGCTGTACAATGTTGTGAACCGTATTAATGATTTGTCCGGTATTTTTGCTCGGATCAATTCGCAAGCTTGCCACCATAATATGCGTTACATTTTGTGACGCAAAATAAGCCAAGGCGCTGTCAGGATGCGATTGCTGTGTTAAAGAATCTTTTTTAATGACACTGTAAATAGGGAAGAACTTCTTACCCTTTCCATACACGAAACTCATTGGCGCTTTACGGCAAGCTACCAGGTCTTCTTTCTTTAAACTGTCGGCACACCATTCGCTGCAACGTAAATAGTTTACCCAATCAGGTGAATAACCAAAATATTTATCGCCTTTTAAATTCTTCTGTACAATCGGAATATTTGGCATACCACGTTTTACGCTTGATAAAAACACAGAACCAATAATTAAAACAGTAATGGCAATGTAAATTAATTTGCCCATGCTCATTTTGTGGGTGTAATTGTAGAATAAGTTAAAGATGAGTAATAACATGATAGGCATACACACTAATACAATACGTGGTTGATCCCATCTGGCTTGTAATATCACAAAAGAGAGAACTAATTGCGCGCCTGTAAATAAACCAAACAGAAACAAAGGTTTATTCTTTTGTTTAAACACCATCCACAAACCCAGTAAAGTAACTGTAATCACTAGAAAAGCTAATAGACCATAAACTTCCAATGATGCTTCATCACGCCATCCGATAATTTGAAAGAAACGTTTTGATAAGTATAATTCACTGTTGTCAAAAAAGCGCTGAATAAATCCTGAAACATCTTCATCACCTAATGATTTATCATAGGGATCTTTCTGCATTAAGATGCGGCTTTGTCCTTTAAATTGATTTTGCGCACCCCAGATAATTCTTACAATGCCTTCGTAAGCAATTTTGAAAATAAGATATGATGCAATAGAGAAACCTAAGGCTTTGTAGTTTTTCTCCAGGAAGAAATATAAAACGATAGCAGGAACAACAACTACCGCCGCACTTTTCGCGGTACTCATTAAAAACATACTTAAGCCCAACATTAACCAAAGTTTCCATTGGGTATTCATGTTTACGTTTTCTTTCTGAACGGTTTCTACGGTTTTAGTTGCATAAAAGAAAAACAAGCCTTGTAAGAAAAAGTAAAACGCCTCCGTAAAAGTCATGCTGGCGTAATACATGATTAAATGGTTGATGGCTACGAATACAGCAACCGGAATAAACACCGCGTATGGCAAACGTTTTTCAAAGGCTTTATAGAAGAAAACAAATCCGAAGAAGTTAAAGGCAACTGAAAAAAGTTTAAAGAGAATAAGTTTTAATCCGAATAACTTAGTGAGTAAGGCAAGGAACAAAGGATAGAGCGGGGCATTTTGCGTGTAAAAATAATTTGGGAATTCATTCACAAAACGCCAGCCGGCTTCAAGATACAAAGCATCGTCATGCGCCTCGCTGATGCGGGCATTAAAAAACATGAGGGAGAACAATAAACATAAGGAACTTAAGGTGTAAAAAGTTTTCTTGCTGTTTACGGTAAACCAGTTTTCCAACTTACTGATAGTGTCGCTCGGCTTTTTTACTGTTGTTTTTGCTTTAGCTTGTACTTTGCTCATAACTCTGCAAATGTAACAATTTAGGCTGTTTTTTTGGTTATTTAAGCCGAATAAACCCTATTTTTGCACCTGTATGTTTCACTTTTTATTAAGGGTTATTCCACGCCCCATATTAATTCAATTTAGCTTGCTGTTTAGTAAAATAGCGCCATTGTTATATTATGGAACACGTTACGAAGATCCTATTAGCGGTAAGACCTATCGTAAATTTTTACCTTATGGTTATTCGGGTCGTGCCAAACGTAAAAACGTACTTTGTCCGGGTAGTTTGTCTTTAGAGCGTCACCGCTTATTATGGTTGTATCTAAAACAAAAGACTGATTTCTTTACTTCTAAACACAAAGTCCTTCATATTGCGCCGGAGCAATGTTTTTATAAGTTATTCCGCGCCATGCCGAATTTGGATTATACAACCGGTGATTATAACTCACCAATAGCAGACATACATTTCGATTTACACAATGCGCCTTTTCAGGATAACACTTTTGATGTTATTTTTTGTAATCATGTTTTGGAACATGTAGAGGATGCGGATCGTTGTATGCGTGAGCTACACCGCATCATGAAGCCGGGAGGATGGGGTATTTTTCAGGTTCCTTTGGATACGACCAGAGCAACCACTTACGAAGATAAAAGTATTACCAGTGAAGCTGATCGCGAATTGCATTACTGGCAAAAAGATCACGTGCGTTTATTCGGATTGGATTATAAAGATAAATTGGCTGCAGCCGGATTTAATGTAACGGTGGATGATTTTGTGAATACAATCGGCGCCGATTTAGTAGATCGTTATCGCTTACCGGCTGGAGAAATGATTTATTTGTGTAGGAAGAGTTAGGTTGCTCTCTGCGTAAATCCGCGTCATCAGCGGGGAAAAGAATCCTAAATCAAATCACTCATCGTGTAAATCCCTTCTTTCTTATTGTGCATAAATTCGGCAGCTAGTACGGCGCCTAAGGCAAAGCCTTTGCGGTTATGTGCCTTATGCATGATTTCAATATCATCAATTACTGAGGAATATTTAATGATGTGCGTTCCCGGAACCTCACCTTCGCGGATGTCTTTAATAAATAAAGTATCCGGATTTTGTTGGTCGATGCTCCATCCTGTTTTGCGGTCAATCTTCTGAATGATTTGCTCTGCTAAGGTGATAGCAGTTCCGCTAGGTTTATCTAATTTGTGGATATGATGAATTTCTTCCATGCTCACATTATAGTCAGGGTAGTTGTTCATCAGCTCCGCTAAGTATTTATTCACTTTAAAAAATAAGTTAACTCCGATACTAAAGTTAGTGGCGTAAAACAGAGAACTTTTTTTAGTAGCGCAATCACTTTTTATTTTTTCAAATTGCTCGTACCACCCTGTTGTTCCAACTACGATGGGTAATTGTGCATCTAAACATTTATAAATATTATTGACTACGGTGTGAGGTGTGCTAAATTCAATGGCAACATCTCCCTTTTTTAAATCTTCTTTGGTAATGGTATTGGCATTCGTTTCGTCAACTTTTAAAACGATTTCATGTTTTCTGTCGAGGGCAATTTTTTCTATCTCTTTGCCCATTTTTCCATAGCCTAATAAAACAATACGCATATTACTTGAAGTTTAAATGTATGGCGATTCCGTTTTGGATACCGCTGTTGTTATTGAATGAATAAAAATTGCTGTAAGGTTTAATTTGCAAACTCAAATCATCGCTTACATCAAAAGTGGTTAAGTGCGCGTCCACGTTCGCGTCTAAAATATTTAAAGCATAAAATACAGCACAACCAATTAGTCCCAAATCACGCGTTTTGCGATAATCTGCCTTTAAAGTTTGTAATTGCGTTCCGCTGTAACCGGTTTCATTAATAGTTGAAGCATCATCGTCGTATTCTGCTTTTAAATTTTTGCTGTAGTAAGAAAATCTTTCCTGATTGACATAAAATAAATAACCAAAACCGCCGAGTCCGGCATAGATGATAGGAACTTTCCAATACTTTTTATTGTAAACTTGTCCGGCACCGGGTAAAACAGCACTCATGATGGAAGCGGTTCGAGCACGGCGGTATGTAGAAACCGTTTTTTTCTTTTCCACTTTTACGGTATCTGTTTGCGCAAGATTTTTTCCGCTGAAGAAAATTAAGAGAGATAAAATAATTATTGCTTTAACCGACTTCATTACACAATGTCTTTCACCGGTAAATTTCCCTTAGGATTATCCATTACATTATCTAAATCAACCAACAAACGGTTAATTATTTCTAATTCTTTTTGGTCAGTTATTGGTAAGGAGTTAACACCCTTTTCATCCAAACGATCCATAATGAATTTTATGGTGAGTTTAGAATCTGAAATAGCCGGTTGATAAGCGATTTCTTTATCGTTCTCGGTTTTTACTTCTGCCAAAACTTTTGTTTCAACCAATTCATTAATTACATTTCTGGCTAATCTTACCGGTAAATCCAAGTCATTTGCAATTTGTATCGATGTGTAAGGTTGATTTCCTTCTGCGAAATTTTTCACCACTCTGTTGCAAATAATTAAAGCCATTACGCGTTTATAGCGCACACTTATGTTTTTAATTTCATTTTCCAACTCATAATGGTCCACATTTTGATTCGCGAAAGCGATTTCAGCTCCAAATAAAACAATGTACCAACTATACTGTACCCAAATTAAAAATAAAGGTAAAGCAGCGAAACTTCCATAAATTTTGTTGTAGTTAGAAGCGCCGATCTGAAAAGTAATGTAAGCCCATTCTAATAGTTCAAATAAAACAGTGGCAATTAAGGCTGCAGAAAAAGCTGACTTAAATGTAACGCGCGTATTTGGAAGCACCATGTAAATAAAGGTAAATACGCCGGCTAACATTAAAAACGCTACGAGCTTTAATACGATGGCGGTTGCGCCGGAAAAAAGTAATGTATCAGCATTGCTTTGAATCATTACTGTTAAACTTCCGGAGAGAATTAAAAAAATTGGAGAAACCAACATGATTGTTAAGTAATCGGTGATCTTACGGTACCAGGTTCTGCCTGTTTGAATTTCCCAAATATCATTGAAGCTGTTTTCAATATTCATTAAAAGCGAAATGATACTCCACAATAACAATACAGTTCCAAATCCCGCGATGATTCCACCACTGGTAGTTTGCAAAAGCGAATCTGCATAAACAAACACATTATTTAAAATGGTGGAGTACTCGTTATAATCTTGCAACATTTGCTGCTTTAGTGTTTGATCAAAACCAAAGCCTTTACCAATGGCGAAAATAAGCGCTACAATTGGTACAATGGAAAATAATGTATAGAAAGTAAGCGCGGTGGCTTTAATTAAACATTTGTCTTCGTTAAAGCCTTGAATAGATAAGGAAAAAATACGGAGTTGTTTTACTAAAAAGCCCTGACGCTTACTTAATTTATCTAAACGGATGATCCAAAGTTTTTCGGTTAAAAAACTCCAGCCTTTTTTAATAATGGTGACAACATTTGCCATGCTATACAAAAATAGCAATTATAGCTCAGCCAACGCAATTAAAAACTGCTCAATTTTGAGCTTCATATCCTTTGGACTGCAATTGTAATTGTTGAAGAGGACTGAAAAACAAAGGTCTTTGCCTGCTTTGGTCTTCACATAGCCGCAATAACCGCGGGCACGGTTAATATAACCCGTTTTGGCACGCATGTTCTTTTCTATGAATGTTCCTTTACCAACTTGTCGCATACTGCCGCTAAATCCGGCTTGCGGAAGTGAGTTGTAAAAGGGTTTGAAATTGATACTGTCCGAATACATTTTTTGTAGTAAGCTTGTTTCAAGATGGGTTGTTACCGTATTTGCGCGTGAAAGTCCGTTGCCGTCTACCATAAATAACTCATCCACATTCAAACCTTTTTGTTTCCAATATTCTTTTGTTTTCTCAATACCTGTATAGGAGCTTCCTTTGCCAATGGTTTTCAAAAGGGTTTCGCAGAACAAATTATTACTATAGAGATTTGTGTAAAAAACGATTTTTTCAAGCGCTGAAGAATAATGGGTGTGCATGAGATTTTTTTCTTTCTTCAAAACTTCATTTTCCGCATCGTAATTACTGTAGGCGCAAAGTGTCGGTGTTTTAATGCCTGCTTTGTTAAGTGATTGTTGTAAAAACTCGGCGCATAAAAGAGCAGGGTCGGGGAGAGTGGCGCGCACTTCTAACGCCGCTTTGTTAGGAGGAATGGTTCCACTGATAATGCGTTTATTTCCGAAAGGGTCACCGGTAACATAAGCTTCATCTTCTTTACCTGCAGCTTTGACATTGGCAATGTGTTCTAATTGAATGGTGGTGTAATTGGGTTTGATTTCTTTAATGCTTGCTTTGGTTCCTGCTTCTCCACTTTTGAATATTATTCCATATAAGTTATCGTTGAAGGAGAGTCCGCATGGTGCTGCTCCAAAATAATTGGTAATGTCGCCCCAAATCCAATTAGCCGGAATGTGTTGTTCGAAACAGGAAGCATCAGCAATGATTTTACCATTCAGTTCCTTCAATCCTTTTTTAATAAGAACTTCAACCCATTTATCGGTGATTTCGTTACTGTCTTTTTTTGATTTAAAATGTTCGGAGTTTAAGGTAGGATCGCCGGAACCTTTAATGATGATATCACCATTTAATATTCCTGTGTTTTTATCAAAACTTCCGGTGAAATATATTTTTGTTTCGTAGCGGTAATATTTCCCTAAAATACCCAGCGCAGCTGAGGTGGTTATTACTTTTAATGTGCTCGCGGGAATGACAGATGTATGAGCGTTTAATTCTTTTAAAACTGTTCCTTCTTTTGCATCCATGACGCAGAAGGAATGTGTGCCATTAATTAAGGCTTTGTCGGTCTTCCAAGATGAAATTACATCGTCGAGGCCGGTTTGCGCGATTAATTTCGTAAACAAAAAAAAGATTATGGTAAATGTACGCAGCATGGTTGGCGGCGCAAAGTTCAAAAATTATTATTGATATGCTGAGTGTATTTAATAACATGTTAAAAATATTTGCTCCGTTTATTTTCTATCAATCATTCGTTATTTTTCATATATTTGATTATAGCTTATTCAATGAAAAAAATTCTTACACTATCAATTCTTGTTGTTCTAGGCAACAAAAATTTGTCGGCTCAAAGCTTGCAAAGTCCGAAAACAGAAGAGCTGGAATACGTGTCGGCTATTTTTGATCCTGCCAGTGAAGAAACGCAAATACATTTTGTTAATGCAAGTAATGGTAAGCGCATTTTTTATTATAACAAACAGGATAGTTTAAAATTGGAAGAGTCATTTTTTAATAAACCGGCTTATCCAATTAACACCAATAATCTTAATTTAACCAAGACCGAATTGGTTGGAAAGAAGTATAAAGTTCAATACTACGCACTCACCGAGACAAGTACGTCAGAGTGTTGTTTCAAGATTAAAAAGGCCGACGAAGTAAAATAGAATTGAAATAAATTCTTTATTCGAATACTATGAATTTTCGGCTAATCGTTTTTCCTTCAGATGTATTTAACACAGCAATGTAATTTCCTGCTGCGAGATTGTTTAATTTAATATTTTGGTAACAGTCGAAGTTTTGATTGTAAACTACAATTCCGGCAGAATTCATGATAATTAAATTGCAAACTTTATTATCTGAATTGAATTCAATGTTTAATTCATTATTGGCAGGCACCGGATATACATTGATATAAACATTCATTTCTCCTTTTGGTTCTATGGCAACCATGGTTGAATAATGCGATTTACCATTATTATCAAATTGATGTAAGCGGTAGTAACTTGTTTTCCCGTAAACAGGGAAATTATCTGTAAAGGAATAAGTATGTTCTGTTTGAGTGGTGCCATTTCCGTTAACGCGACCTAATTCTTCAAACGTTTTTCCGTCCGTGCTTCTCTCAATTACAAAGTGTTTACATTGAAGTTCAGCCGCTGTTTTCCAATCCAATTCCACTTTTCTGTTTTCAGCTTTTCCTGAAAACGATAATAATTCTACGGGTAAAACAATTCCGCATGCGCCCGGCGGACCTAAACACGCATCGTCCATAAAATAATATCCATAGTAAAAACTTGATGCTGGACCAACATATTGCCAGGTGGTTGTAGCTTGTGTATTGAAGTTGCCAATAATTACCCAGGCATCAGCTGAAGTAGCCACAAATGTTCCGAATACCTGCGACCATCCTGTTTTATTAGTCATAACACTTGGTGTTGCGTATACGGGAGTAAGTGGAATAGGTGCATTGCTAAATGCATAGTAAGGATTAGCAACTGTGGTAACAAAACCAATTTGATTGCAAGCATAAGAACCATAATTTTCAGATAAGGAAACCCAAATAGAGCATTCGTATGTGTTTCCCGGAATTAGTGGTGTTGTTAAGGAGTTCTTGATGTACTCTCTGAAATCGGTTGCGCCACCGGCAGGAGATCGTCCCATGGATTCTCCCATATAACGTGTGCCCGTTCTTGCATTTTCCGCGCCAAAAACATTGGTGGGTCCGGTTAGCCAATCGGCACTACCGCTGTTAGCTTGTGCCCAACCTGCTGTTTCAAAACTCGGATTTGGAATAAGATTCTGAGCAATTAAAGATGAGTTTAGAAGACAACTAAAATAGATTGTAATAAGTGAAATATTGTTGGAGAAAACTTTCATCGTGATTACTCACCACTAATATAGTGTAAGAATCAAGGAAAGCAAGGCTAAAGGGAAAATACTTCTGAGAATATTTATGTTTACAGTAACTAAATCGATGAAGGAAAAGAATGGTTAAGGTTTTGTGAGCGTGTTTTTGAAGCTTTCCTTCTTCACCGCTTCGCCTTTTTCATCGTAATAAGTCCATTCACCTTCTTTGATGTATTGTTTGGTGTCTGGTTTGTACAATAAAAAACCTTCTTCTTTTAACTTTCCGTTTTCGTAATATTCTTTGGCTTCGTACTTCTTAATTTTCTTATCAATGAGTGTAAGTTCACTGGCAGGAAATCCATTCTCATAATAATATTTTCGCTTAAAAATATATTGAACTTCCTTGTCTTTTTCTACAATACTTTCCGGACTTCCGTTTTGAAAATACGTGTATTCGTTTTGCGGTTGTCCGTTATAATAAAGAATTTGTTTCTGAACTTTTCCGTTAGGATAATAAATGTCAAAGGAGGAACGGGCCGGATCGGAATTAATAAAACTACGTTCAATTTGTCCGTCTTCATAGAAATTTTTAAAAACTTTTATTTGCCCGTCCACATAAAATCCTTTGTGTAATATTTTTCCACTCGAATAATAATCTTCCTGCCAGCCTTGTAAATTATAGCCTGCTTTGTTGTAGCGAATAGAATCACCGCCAATTGTTGGAATTAAGCGATTATACATTTTAATTCCGCCATTTGGATCAAATGCGTCATCCTGGGTGTAGCGTTTTAATTGAGGCACCTGATCAGCAAAACGTTGAGCAGAGCAAACACTGCTTAAAATCAAACTTGATATGATAATAATATGCCTCATTTACTTTGTATCAGCAAAAACCATGCTGGTTTTTAGTGAATGCCCATGTCTGCTAAATATCTTTCCGCATCCAGCGCACCCATGCAACCGCTTCCGGCAGCCGTAACCGCCTGACGATATACTTTATCTTGAGCATCACCAACAGCGAATACACCTTTTATATTCGTTTTACTTGTACCCGGAATTGTTTTAATATAACCTTGCTCATCTAAGTCTAACCACTCTTTAAAAATGTCGGTGTTCGGATGATGACCAATAGCCACAAAGAAACCTGTTACATCTAACTGGCGTGTTTCACCGGTTTTGGTGTTTTTAATACGTGCTCCGCTTACACCTTTTTCGCCTAAAATATCTTCCGTTTCAGAGTTAAATAACACTTCAATGTTTGGTGTGTTAAGTACACGTGCTTGCATGGCTTTACTAGCGCGCATTTCTCCTTTACGAACAATCATGTATACTTTTTTACAGAGCTTTGCTAAATAAGTTGCCTCTTCAGCAGCAGTATCTCCGGCACCAACAATGGCTACGTCTTGTCCTTTAAAGAAAAATCCGTCGCACACCGCACATGCAGAAACACCAAATCCGTTTAAGCGTTGTTCGTTTGGCAGGCCTAACCATTTTGCGGATGCACCTGTAGCAATGATTACAGTGTGAGCTTGCAATTCGGTTGTTTCATCCACCCATACTTTGTGCACCGGACCGCTAAAATCAACTTTATTTACATAGCCAAAGCGAATGTCTGTACCAAAACGCTCAGCTTGCTTTTTAAAATCTTCCATCATTTCCGGACCATGTGTTCCGTTAGGATAGCCCGGAAAGTTTTCTACTTCTGTAGTTGTTGTTAATTGTCCACCCGGTTGCATGCCGGTGTACATTACCGGTTTTAAATCAGCACGGGCAGCGTAAATTCCGGCAGTATAGCCTGCAGGACCTGAACCTATAATAAGGCATCTTAAAATGTTAGAATCTGACATAAGAAATGGGGCAATTAATGATTAGAATAAAGAACAAATTTACAGTAAGATTTGTTCGTGACACACAATTTTAATCTTTTTTATCAAACAATGAAGGCAGGTTGTTAAGAACGATTATTGTTTCTTTAGAATCACAACAGCCCACTCGTTTTTATGTTCTTGTTTGTGTAAGCTTAACAAATGGTTTGAGGCTAAGGCTATTAATTCGTCGCAATCGGTTTTGAAAAAGCCGCTTAGAAAAAGAAATCCACCGGATTTTATGGTAAGCGCAATTTTAGGAATATAAGATTTAAGTACATTTTTATTGATATTGGCTAGAACAATGTCGTAAGCGTTGTGCTTCGAAAACAAATCATTATCGCCTTTAACTATCTTAATGTCTTTGCAATTATTGTTGCTGCAATTTTCGAGCGCGTTTTCAACCGACCAATCATCGATATCATTCCCCACAATTTGAGTGGCACCAAGTTTTTGAGCAAGAATCGCCAACACACCTGTACCACAACCCATATCAAACACGTACTTGTTTTTAAAATCGAAATCCAGCATGTTTTTACTCATTAACCAGGTGGTATCGTGATGACCTGTGCCAAAACTCATCTTTGGCATAATAATGATATCGTATTTTGGTTGATTTTCTAAGTGATGAAAAGGAGCACGAATAACACAGTCTTCGGTGACAATAACCGGATTGAAATTTTTTTCCCATTCTTCATTCCAGTTCACTTGCTCTATTTTTTTTGATTCGAAAGAATAGGAAAAATCATCGAAAGCTAAATCCGATAAATCGAGAGTCGCGTTTTCTGCTTCAGGTATATAAGCGACAAATCCGCTTTCATTGGTTTCAAAACTTTCAAAGCCGTAATCCGCTAATAAAGCAATGAGAATATCGGATCCGGGTTCAGGAGGCGTAACAGTAAAATTATATTGAAAATAATGCATTAAGCAGACGCGATAATTTTGCAGAAATCTTCAGCCTTAAGGGAAGCACCGCCAATTAAACCACCATCAATATCTTCACAAGAGAATAAATCCTTTGCATTGCTTGCGTTGCAACTGCCGCCATAAAGTAGGATGGAGTTATCGGAAACAGACGAATCAAATAAATCCTTCATACACGTACGAATAAAAGCGTGCATTTCCTGGGCTTGTTGTGGTGTGGCGGTTTCGCCGGTTCCAATAGCCCAAACAGGTTCATAAGCGATAACTACTTGTTTAATTTGATCGGAATTTAAACTACTTAAAGCTTCAGTAATTTGCGACTTTACAATTTCGAAGTGAGTGTTGCTTTTTCGTTGTTGAAGTGTTTCACCTACGCAATAAACCGGTTTAATATTATTGTTGAGTGCCTGCACTATTTTTTTAGAGCACAAGACATTTGTTTCGTTATAATATTGTCTTCTCTCTGAATGACCAATTAATACGTAAGAGCAACCTAAAGAATTAAGCATAGAGGCGGACACTTCCCCGGTATATGCTCCGGCATTGTGTTCACTGCAATTTTGTGCACCGACAAAAAATCCTTTTTTGTTTTTTAAAATTTCATTGACAGATTGTATAAACGGGAAAGGCGGGAAGATAATTTTTAGGCTATTGTTTTCAGGAGAAGAATGAATTATTTCCTGTGCGAGCGATACGGCTTCACTCAGGTTTTTATTCATTTTCCAATTCCCAGCAATAATTTTGTTTCTGCCCATGAGTTTATTTAAATCTTACACGTGGGTCGAGGATGCCATAAGCGATATCCACTAAAATATTTATGAATACGAATATGGTTGCAAAAATTAAAGTGGCACCCATCACAACCGGTAAATCATTTTTAGTTAGAGCTTCAAAAACTTCGTAGCCGATACCTTTCCAACTGAAAATAAATTCAACAAACACCGCACCTGCCATTAATCCTGCAAACCAACCTGAAATAGCTGTTACTACAGGGTTCAATGCATTCTTTAGCGCATGTTTGAGAATTATAGCGTAAAAACTCAAACCTTTAGCTTTAGCTGTACGAATGTAATCTTGCGACATAACATCCAATAAGGAGCTGCGCATTAATTGAACAACAATGGCAAGCGGACGAATACCTAAGGTGATAGAAGGCAGGATTAAGTTTTTTAATTCAAGCACTTCACCGTTCCAAACATCTATATCATATAAACTTCCGGTAGGGGATAAACCTGTATATTCCGTTAAAACGTAACCAAATAACCAGGCAATAATTAATCCTACAAAGAAGGAAGGTGCGGCCATTCCTAAAACAGATAAAACCAAGGATAGCTTATCGTAAAAAGTATTACGTTTTACGGCGGCTACAATACCTAAAAACACCCCAATGATAGATGCAATGACAATGGATGTAAAAGCTAAAACGGCAGTTTCAGGTAAGGTCTCAATGATAATATCCGAGACAGGTCTTTTAGTGATGTATGAACGACGTAAAAAAGGGATTTTAAGAACTATTACTTTCGATTCACTTACCTGAAACAGAGGAATCCAACTGTATTTTTGAGGATTAAGGTACCAATGACTTTCTGTATCCTTGAAATCGTGGAAAGAAACTACGAATAAGTCGTTAAGGTACAGGGCATATTGCTCCATAATAGGCAGGTTGGTCCCTAAATCACGGTGAATGGCTTCAACCGCTTCTTTATTCGCACGCTGCCCTAACATAATGGAAGCTGGGTCGCCGGGCAAAACATTAAACAAGAAGAAAACGGTGGTAATTACCCCTAAAAGAACCACTATACCGTAAAATACCTTCTTGGCTATAAATTTTAACACAAATTCCTGTTTTAGAACAAACTGCTAAATAAATAAATATATTTATGATTTAAAACTGTTTTTAGATAAAGTTTAACTTTGAGCAAACTAGTTTTTGACTAAAAATCCTAAATATTTCTGCTTTTTTCTGGCATTGATTCTATTCTCCAAAATGTTTCCACAAAAAGTGGGCTTGGTGTTAAGTGGTGGTGGATCAAGTGGAATTGCTCATATTGGTGTAATTAAGGCTCTTGAAGAGAATAATATTCCGATTGATTATATTACAGGTACTTCTATTGGTAGTTTAATTGGAGCTTATTATGCGGCGGGTTATAGTCCGGCCGAAATGGAGCAATTAGTTAAAAGTGAATTTTTTTCACAAGTCACGCAGGGCGAAATGCCGGCCAAATACAATTATCATTTCAAGAAAAATGGTGAAAATGCTTCATGGATTAGGTTAAAACTTTCTTTGAATACGAATTTGATTAACAACCTTCCAACGAATGTCATTAATTCAGTGCCCATTGATTTTTATTTGATGGAAGCTTTTTCTGGAGCAAATGCCTTAGCAAAAAATAATTTTGACAGCTTATTGGTGCCTTTTCGATGTATTGCCTCAGACGTTGAGAATAAGAAAACAATTGTGTTTAAAGATGGAGATTTATCAAGCTCTGTGAGAGCCAGCATGAGTTATCCTTTTTATTTGCGTCCTATTGAACTCGACGGAAAATTGTTGTTTGATGGAGGATTGTATAATAATTTTCCGACGGATGTGATGTACGACGAATTCTATCCTGATTTTATCATTGGTTCTTCGGTGGCAGAGCGAACAGCGCATCCGGATGATGATAATCTATATCTTCAACTACGACACCTATTGATGAAGCAAACCAATTTTGATCCTATTTGTGAAAATGGAATTTTAATTGAACCCTGGAGTAATGTCAATACATTTAGTTTTGATGAGATTGACCGTTTAATTGATAGCGGATACGTGAGTACTTTACGCATGCTTCCTCAAATTAAACAACATGTAGAAAGAACGATTAATGCGGAAGAATTGGAGAGGAATAGAAAGCGCTTTAAAGCAGCATCTGTACCCGACGATATAATTTTTAATCAGGTAGAAATTTCAGGAGTTAAGAAGCCAGCGCAAAATTTCATCCGTAAAAGTATTATTCATAAAAACAGACCCTTTTCATTATCACAGCTGAAGAAACAGTACTTCAGGCTAACAAGTGATGATAAAATCAAATCAGTTTATCCCATTGCGGAAAAAGATTTACCAAGCGGCTATTATAAGTTAAAATTACTGGCAAAACGAGAGAAAAGTTTTTACCTGGATATAGGTGGAAATGTTTCTAACCGTCCGATAAGCGAGGCTTTTTTAGCAGCTCAGTACAATTATTTGGGTAATATTGGTTTTACAGCCTATGCGAATGGCTATTACGGAAAACTTCACAGTAGCGGACACGGAAAATTACGTTTTGATTTTCCGGGTAAAGTTCCTTTTTACATCGAGCCTACCGTTACTTATTCGCGTTGGGATTATTATCGAAGCAGTGCTTTGTTTTATGATTTTTTGAAACCGGCGTATTTGTTACAGGAAGATGTTTTTGGTGAGCTGAATGTTGGTTTTCCGCTCGGAAATATGTCAACCGCTATTATTTCAGGAGGGGTTGCCGAATGGGGAACAAAATATTACCAAACCGAAAATTTCACCAAATTGGATACCGCAGATGCTTCGTATTTCGGTTTTGCATTCGGACAATTCTCATACGAACTCAATACACTGAATAGAAAACAATACGCAACGGATGGAACTCGTTTGTGTTTTAAAGCGAAATATGTAAGCGGTTCTGAGAGTTATTATCCGGGTACTACATCCATCGATTCATTAAAATCGATTAACTATCCGCATCATCAATGGTTAACGCTAAAATTAACTTTTGATAGTTATATCAGAACTATTAAACGCTTTAAAATTGGCGTGTTTGCGGAGGGTGTTTATTCAACCCAAACCTTTTTTACAAATTACACTTCCAGTATTTTATCGGCTCCTGCTTTTAACCCAACATTGGAAAGTCAAACTTTATTCATTCCTGCTTATCGCGCGCATCAATACGTTGCCGGAGGGCTTAAAACCGTTACTACTCCGATTAAAAATTTCGATATCAGGCTGGAGGGTTATTTGTTTCAACCAATTAATACCATTACTTCAACACCGAAGCAAACCGCGCAATATTCCTTACCATTATTGTATCGTAATTTCATTGGTACGTTTGCATTGGTATACAACACACCGGTTGGCCCACTTAGTGTTGGTGTGAACTACTACGATAAAAACGAAAACAGCTTCTCGTTTTTCTTCCATTTCGGATACATTATCTTCAATAAAAAATCAATTGATTAGAATTGAATGGAAATAAAAAAGTCGCAAGTTTTTTCTTGCGACTTTTTATATTTTTTATGTAAAAGAATTAAGCGACTACTTTACCTAACACTTTTGCCATTGTTTTACCAATTTCGGCAGGTGATTCACAAACGTGTAATCCACACTCTTTCATGATGGCCATTTTAGCTTGTGCTGTATCATCTTTACCACCTACAATTGCACCGGCATGTCCCATAGTACGACCTTTAGGCGCAGTTTGTCCGGCAATAAAACCTACAACAGGTTTTTTATTGCCATTGGCTTTAATCCAACGTGCCGCATCCGCTTCATAAGTACCACCGATTTCTCCAATCATAATGATACCTTCTGTTTCAGGGTCATTCATTAATAATTCAACCGCTTCTTTTGTGGTAGTTCCAATGATAGGGTCGCCACCAATTCCAATAGCTGTTGTTACGCCTAAGCCTGCTTTTGCCACTTGATCAGCAGCTTCGTAAGTTAAAGTACCTGATTTAGAAACAATTCCGATTTTGCCTTTTTTGAAAACAAAGCCCGGCATAATTCCAACCTTCGCTTCTCCTGCAGTGATAACACCGGGACAGTTAGGGCCAATTAAACGGCAATCTTTACCTTTCAAATATTCTTTCGTGTAAATCATGTCCTTCACAGGAATACCTTCAGTAATACAAATAATTACTTTGATACCGGCATCAGCAGCCTCCATAATTGCATCAGCAGCAAATGCCGCAGGAACAAAAATGATAGATACATCCGCACCGGTGTTTTTTACCGCATCGGCAACTGTGTTAAATACCGGGCGATCCAAATGTTTAGTACCGCCTTTGCCCGGCGTTACTCCGCCCACAACGTTAGTACCATATTCAATCATTTGTGTAGCGTGGAAAGTTCCTTCGCCACCGGTAAAACCTTGAACAATGATTTTAGAATTTTTATTTACGAGAACTGACATAAAGTATGTTTTTAAAGAGGGCTAAATATAAGATTTATTTTTTGATTCTTAGTTTTTGTCGCCGCCAAAATAAAGTGATTCAATCGCATCCGCGTTAAACGCCACGTCATAAATTACCTCATTTAGAATCGCTTCATTGGTAAACTCAATCGGCTGAACAGCTTGAACGATAACTGTCTCACACGGAGAGCCATCGGCACGCTTATCTGTTGTTACAGTTACAGCAGAATAAGTACCATAACCACCTTCTTTTAATAATTTGTATAAATTTAAATTTTGCGTGAATTCACCGCAGCGGCTGTTCATATACACTACGTCCTTACCGAAATAACGTCCTTGAATTATCCAAACGTACACAAACTGGTAACGGAAAGTTCCATCTTTCATTTTAATGGCTACATCCATTCTGTATACCCCAGGAGAAACTTCGTCTACTTTGTAGTTCCAACGCGCTGCAATATTCGTCACCGCTACTTTTAAATCAAACATAATTGTAATTTTTTAATGGTTTATGACGTAAAAATAAAAAATCAGGTAATAAACATGCGATTGGTTAATAAATAGTTTAAAACTTTAAATCCTACCCTTATTTTAGCTATATTTATACTTTGAAACTACTATGGAATACAACACCCAACAGCCCAAAATGATTATCCCCGAATATGGTAGAAATATTCAGGGAATGATAGAATATTGCTGTACCCTTAAAGACCGTGATGAAAGAAATTTGTGTGCTCGCGCAATTATTCAGGTAATGGGGCAGTTAAATCCGCATTTGCGTGATGTAGCGGACTTTACGCACAAATTATGGGATCATCTTTTTATTATTTCAGAATTTAAATTGGATGTGGACTCGCCTTATCCGAAACCATCACCTGAAACCTTTAAAGAAAAGCCGGAACGGTTAACCTATCCTAGCGGAAAAATCCGTTATAAACATTATGGAAAATCCATCGAAAAAATCATTGAGCAAGCTAAAAAATTGAAGGATGGTCCGGAGAAGGATGAATTAACTCGTCACATAGCCAATCATCTAAAAAAGTCTTACCTCAACTGGAATAAAGATTCGATAACTGATGATGTCATTTTTAAAAATCTTCAGGAATTATCGGGAGGTGAGTTAAAAATGGATGAATCAGCGGTATTGAGTTCTCATCAGGAATTGAGAGGGAATAATAACAATAACAAACCTCGCCACAAGTTCCAAAATAACAAGCATAAGCATAAACATAATAAACACCATCGCAAACATTAATCTCATTTCCCTATACTATGGCCATTTTTGAAGTTACCGGAGGCAAACAATTAAAAGGAGATATCATTCCGCAAGGAGCTAAAAACGAAGCGCTGCAAATCATTTGCGCCGTTTTACTTACCAACGAAAAAGTTACCATCAGTAATATTCCTGATATCGTTGACATCAATAAGCTTATTGATTTATTACGTGATTTGGGTGTAAAAATTGAAAAAACCGGCCATGAAGAATATACTTTTCAGGCCGATGAAGTGAAGGTTGATTATCTCGTATCGCCTGAGTTTAAAAAGAAGGGCGGAGGTTTACGAGGCTCAGTAATGATAATTGGTCCGATGTTAGCACGATTTGGAAGAGCTTACATGCCGAAACCGGGAGGTGATAAAATTGGCCGTCGTCGTATGGATACTCATTTCTTGGGCTTCCAAAATTTAGGAGCGCAATTTGATTACGACGGACATGATGAAATGTTTAAAGTGCATGCCGATAAATTAAAAGGCACTTACATGTTGTTGGATGAAGCTTCTGTTACAGGAACTGCCAATATCATTATGGCAGCTGTTTTAGCAGAAGGCACAACCACCATCTACAATGCGGCTTGCGAACCTTACATTCAGCAATTATGTAAAATGCTGGTGAGCATGGGTGCGAAAATTAGCGGTATTGGTTCTAATTTGTTAAACATTGAAGGTGTAACATCATTGAAAGGAACAAAACATCGTTTGTTACCTGACATGATTGAAATTGGTTCATTCATTGGCCTAGCAGCCATGACTCAATCTGAAATTACCATTAAGAATGTTTCGTATGATAATCTAGGTTGTATTCCTCGTGTGTTTTCTCGTTTAGGAATTCAAATGGAACGTAGGGGTGATGATATTTACATTCCAAGCCAAAGTCATTACGAAATCGATACTTTCATCGATGGTTCAATCTTAACCATTGCAGATGCTATTTGGCCTGGATTCACGCCTGATTTATTAAGTATTGTTTTAGTTACTGCAACCCAAGCACGCGGAAATGTTCTCATTCATCAGAAAATGTTTGAGAGCCGTTTATTTTTCGTAGATAAACTAATCGACATGGGTGCCCAAATTATTTTATGTGATCCGCACCGTGCTACTGTGATTGGTTTAGATAAAAAAGTTCAGTTGAAAGCAATTCAAATGGCATCGCCGGATATTCGTGCGGGTGTATCGTTATTAATTGCAGCTATGAGTGCAAAAGGCAAGAGCACCATCTTTAACATTAATCAAATTGATAGAGGCTATCAGAATATAGATGGAAGGTTAAATGCTATTGGTGCTGAAATTATCAGAAAGTAAAATGGAACTTAAAAGAATATATTTAGTATTAAGCATTTTTTTGACGTTTGCTTTTGCATGTAAATCTAAGAAGGAAACAAGTACCGATTCAAAAAAAGAAACGATAGTAGCGACTACAACAGTAGAAGCTCCTGTAGGGTTGAATCTGGGAAACAAAGCACCGGAAATTGAATTGAACTCTCCGCAAGGAAAACCGGTTAAATTATCTTCATTAAAAGGACAGTTAGTACTGATTGATTTTTGGGCCAGTTGGTGCCGTCCGTGCCGAATTGAAAACCCATCGCTCGTTGTAGCTTATAATGTTTTCAAAGATCAGAAATTTAAAGGCGGTAAAGGATTTACAATATACAGCGTTTCATTAGATAATAATAAAGACGCATGGCAACAAGCTATTTTAAATGATGGTTTGGTTTGGAACAATCATGTAGGTGATTTAGGCGGTTGGAATAATTCGGCAGCTGTAAAATATGGCGTGTATTCAATTCCAACCAATTTTTTAATTGATGGTAACGGCATTATTGTAGCAAAAGCATTAAGAGGTGATGATTTGCATAAAAAGTTAGAGGAACTCAGAATTAAAGAATGATAAAACGCTTGTTAAAAATAGTTGTTGTTCTGAACGTTTTGTTTGCTTTTAAATTAAGCGCGCAAACACCGAATACTGTATTAAAACAAGGTGATCCCACCCCGGCTCTTATTCTTTATAATAATCAAAACACGCAGCAAAGTATTTCATTCCCTTATATTAATAAAGTTGTATTACTTCATTTTTGGTCATCAAGTGTAAGTAAATCGAAACCATTTATACCTCGTTTATTGGATATTCATGAACGTTACAGTAACGCGGTTTATCGTAATGCCGACGGATTCGAAGCTTTTACTATAGCTGTGCAAAGTGATAAAACTGCATGGAATGAGGATATCGTGAATATGAAAATGGAGGGTGTCAGTAATTTAATTGCTCCTCGTGGATACAATGATTTAACTATACGTAATTTTAAAATCACTCAATTGCCACTCACGTTATTAATCAGCGAAACCGGACAAGTACTTATGGTGAATCCAACTCAATTGGAAATAGAAGATGTGTTAGACGGAAAGAAAAACTCACCGGTGAATACAAAAGATTTAAAAGCCCGCTTATTGTTTTCAGAAGCGCCAACCGACGCAGTGAAGAATCAAAAAATGGTTTTGAAGAATAAATTTGGTGATACTTTAAGTCGTACAACCACTGATAACTCAGGTGTATTTACTTTTTACGGCGTTAAGTTTTTAAAAGATTATATTATCAAATTAGATACATCGGGTAGTTTGCAAAACGTTTCTAAAGCTTATTTAAGCACTTCAGCCGGTGCTGTATTTGGTATGATTAACAAAACTGAGGTAGGATTTGAATTGCCTTTAACACTAAACGAGATTAATAAAATGAATGCTTCCGACAAGGAAACAATGGCTCAGAAAAATGCACTGACAGTGAATCCTAATGTTACATTTAAGGCCGGTACAGCACAAATTGATGAAGGAACTACTCCTGAATTGGATAAGGTAGTTACCATGATGACAAAAAATAAGGAATATACTTTGGAAATTATTGTGCATACAGATAGCCGTGGAGATGATGCCGCAAACCTTGAGCTTTCAAAAAAACGCGCAAGCGCAGTAAAAACGTATTTAGTGTCGAATGGTATCGTTGCGACTAAAATACGAACCATAGGGAAGGGTGAAACCATGCTTCTGAATAAATGCAAAAACAATGTGAATTGTACTGAAGCAGAGCACCTCGAAAACAATCGTGTTGAATTAAAATTCATTAAACCTTAATGAAAAAAATCGCCGTCATAGTTTGTCTGTTTTTTGTCTGCAACGTTGTGTTCGCACAAAAAAAATTAAGAGTCGGTGAGAAAATTCCTTTTGCTAAAGTTGAGGTTTATAATAAAGACAATCAGAAAACTTCCATCGATTTACCTACAGGAAAACCGGGGAGTCCCGATCGCTTTGTGTTAGTTTTGTTTTTCACCACACAACAACCCCTTAAGCAAATTGTAGATATTAATCAACGCATCGAATTTATCTTGAATCGTTTTCAAAATAATGCTTGCAAGGGCGCTTCAGAAATTGAATACGTAACTGTTTGTGCCGAGGAAGATGACGCTAAATGGCAAACCTATCTCAAAGATGGTAATTTGGTTAATTCTAAATTCAAGGGTAAAAAAACAAATTACTTGGCAAAAGGCGGAATTCAGGATAAGGCTGTTCAGGTATTTGGTGCCGATAAATTCCCATCTTTTTTCGTTGTGAATCCTAAAGGTCGTTTATGGATGGAAACCGATAGTGCTAAAGTATTGGAAAGAGCATTTGTAAATATTTGTCGCACCAATGCGGCTTATTCAACAGCGGATATTTCGGGTAAACTGTTGATTGGTGAAGCCGTTAAAAAGCCATTGACTGATCACAATGTTTATTTGGTGAATCAATTACAGGATACTTTGAAAACTGCTAAAACAGATGGCTACGGTGATTTTCTTTTTACAAAAATAGATACCACTCAAACTTTGTCGATTCGCATTGAGCAAAACGACAAAGTTAAAGGCGGACCAAAAGTATACTTGGCCAAGCAAAATGGCGAGATGGTTGGTGAATTAACCAAATCAAGTAAAGGTTTTTTTGAATATAAATTACTTAAGGCCGATGTGGTGACTTTAGCGCCTATTGAAGAGGAAGATGATATCACCATGAAGTATAAGAAGTTTGATAAATCCGGAGAAAAAACTTTATCGGTTACCGAAAACATCTATTACGAATCAGGGAAGTTCAATATCACTTTTGAAGGGGAATTGATTTTAGATCAGGTGATCACAATTCTTGAAGCCAATCCGGGCGTGAAATTGGAGGTAATCTCACATACCGATAGTAGAGGTGATGATGCTTCGAACCTTGCCTTATCCGAAAAACGTTCCAAGGCCGTAGTTGATTATCTGGCCTCCAAAGGGATTGATAATTTCAGATTAACACCAACCGGAAAGGGTGAAGCACAAATCAAAAACCGCTGTTTAAATGGGGTTGAGTGCTCTGACAAAGAACATGAATTAAACCGGCGAACAGAGTTTAATTTCCTTAAAAACTGACAGAATTTCCACTTATTTTTATTGGCAAAATTATTGATTGACAATTAAGCAATCACGAACTTATATTGATTTGATACTATGAAAGAACAGGATAATGTAAATAATACCGAGAATAATACCGAGGGGCAAGAAGAAAATACTGCCACTAATGCTGAAAATACGTCAGTTTCTGAGGTAGATCAATTAAAGCAGCAAGTAGCGGAATTAAACGATAAATACCTTCGTTTATATTCAGAGTTTGATAATTACAGAAAGCGTACCATGAAGGAAAAAAGTGAGCTGATAAAAACTGCATCTGAAGATGTTTTTAAAGCCATTTTGCCTGTCATTGATGATTTGGAAAGAGCAATAAAGGCGAATGAGAACAATAACGATCCTGCTTCCATTAAGGAAGGTATTGTTTTGATTAGTAATAAAATGAAGCATAATACCCAACAAAAAGGTTTAACGGCATTTGAGAGTGTTGGTTTAGCTTTTAGTGAAGATACCATGGAGGCGATTACACACATTCCTGCCAGCGATGAGAATCAAAAGGGGAAAGTAGTGGATGAGGTGGAGAAAGGTTATAAATTAGGTGATAAAGTAATTCGCTACGCAAAGGTAGTGGTAGCAAATTAAACTATGGCAAAGAGAGATTATTACGAAGTACTGGGCGTAGCTAAAAACGCAAGCGATGACGAAATAAAAAAGGCGTATCGTAAGCTGGCTATTAAATACCATCCTGATAAAAATCCGGATGATAAAGCTGCTGAAGAAAAATTTAAAGAGGCCGCAGAGGCGTATGAAGTTTTAAGTAATGCAGAGAAAAAACAACGATACGATCAGTTCGGACATGCGGGCATGAGTGGTGCAGCAGGTGGCGGCGGCTATGGTGGCGGTGGAATGAACATGGATGATATTTTCTCTCAGTTCGGAGATATTTTTGGCGGTGCATTTGGATTTGGTGGCGGAGGCGGAGGAAATGGCGGTGGCCGTCGTGTAAACCGTGGCTCCAACTTACGCGTTAAGGTTAAATTAAACCTGAACGAAATTGCTCATGGCGTAGAGAAAAAAATAAAGGTGAATAAACAAGTCGCCTGCGGAACCTGTAAAGGAAGCGGCGCTAAAAATAATAATTACGATACCTGTAAGATTTGTAATGGTTCAGGAGTACAAACCCGTGTTCAGCAAACCATATTGGGTGCTATGAGAACGCAAACAACTTGTAGCTCTTGCCATGGCGAAGGAAAAATTATTAAGGAGAAATGCGGGACCTGTCATGGCGATGGTGTTGTAAGAGGTGAAGAGGTTATCTCTGTAAATATTCCGGCCGGTGTTGCAGAAGGGATGCAACTTTCTATGAACGGAAAAGGGAATGCAGCACCAAGGGGTGGCATTAACGGTGACTTATTAATATTAGTAGAAGAGGAAGAGCATCCGGAGTTAAAACGCGATGGAAACAACCTTATATACCATTCATTTATTAGTTTCCCTGAGGCAGCTCTCGGAACTCAGGTCGAAATTCCAACAATTGATGGTAAAGTAAAAATTAAGATTGATCCGGGTACACCAAGTGGAAAAATCCTTCGTTTAAAGGGCAAAGGTATTCCTGATATAAACTCTTATGGAAAAGGCGATTTATTGGTGGATGTGAACATTCATGTGCCAACCAATTTGAGTGCTGATGAAAAGAAAATGATGGAGCAATTACAGGATTCTAAAAACTTCAAGCCTAATCCAAATAAAAAGGAGAAGAGCTTCTTTGATCGCATGAAAGAGTATTTTGAATAAATGTCATAAAGAGAAATAAATGCCAATAAAAAAGCCCCGAGGTTTGCGCTCGGGGCTTTTTGTTTTATGATAATGCTTTTATTAGCGGATATCGTGAGAGTAAGTAATACCTTCAATAGTTACTTTGGCATTGTAATCTACGATAGTTCCAGACTCACCAAAGTCAATAACTCTGTCAGACTTACCTGTTGGTTTAAAGTTTAAAACTCCCGTTAAGAATGGGTGACGTTGAACTGTAATTACTTCGCTACCTACAACTACGAATAATTCAGGAGAGCTAACAAAATTACGTGTTAACGGATTTGAAGTAGCAAGTGTATAAGCAGTTCCGTTAGCTAAAGTTCCTGTACCTTCAACAGTATAAGAAGAGTATTGTAAGTTTAACTTTAAGAAGTTATTGTTTACACCACTATATCCAAATACGGTATAAGTTGTAGCAGATGGGCCCGGAGGCATTGGAATTGAAGTGTTATTGGTGTTTTCTAATGTTTTATTGATAGTACCGTTAAATGTAGTGGTAGAAGTGCTTGTTCCATTTGCCCACATTACGCTAACATCAGCTGTTTGTTTCCAGCTCATTTTGGTAGCGCTAGGTAAAAAAGGAGCAGTACCAGGGAAACCAATTGGAGTGGTATTTGAAATACGCATGTTGTTGATGCTGATAGTGTAGTTATCTACTGAATAACCAACAGAAGTTACATCCACAATAAAGCCGGGAATACGATAAAATTTATTAGGTACAGTAGCAGGAGTTGCAGTATAATCAAATACTAAAACACCATTACGAACGCGACCATCACGACCTACAGTATTGTTGAATGTTAAAGTGTATGAGTTTGACCCAACATTAACCAATGCATTACTACTATTAATAGTGTTTGTTCCTTGCATAATGGTAACCGGAGTTGCATCATGATCGTTCAATAAAAATGCATTCGATTCACATACTTGTCCGCATAACTCCTGGATATCGTTAACAATCATTTGAGTGTTTACGGCCTCAGTAGTAGTGGTCATATCTTTATCCGGTTCAGGCTGAGGATTCGTTTTGTCTTTGGTACAATTAGTTAAAACTAACGAACCAGCCATTAATAACATTAAACCAATAGTAGATTTTTTATTTTTCATGGTTGTGTTTTTATAAAATTTTAGTGCAATTTAGTAAAAAATATTTAACAAAGCCAAAAAAGCCCAAAAAATGATACTTTTTCCAAATGCTAAGATTAACCTGGGACTGAACGTGATAGAGAAAAGACCGGACGGTTTTCATAACATCGAGACGGTTTTTTATCCCATTAATTGGTGTGATGCCCTCGAAGTTTTGGATGGAGGCTCTCAGCCTTTTGATTTGGAAACAAGCGGTTTAACAGTAGCCGGACCCATTGAAGAAAACATCATTTATAAAGCCTGGAAGGCCTTGAGCGCTGAGGTTAAATTACCCCATTTAAAAGTCAATTTACGTAAGGTTTTGCCAATGGGAGCCGGACTCGGCGGGGGCAGTTCCGATGCGGCTTTTTTTCTGAAAATTATCAATCAAAAGTTTAGTTTAGGATTGAGTCAAGAGCAGTTAACCAATATTGCCCGCAAATTAGGGTCTGATTGCGCTTTTTTTATAGAAAATACCCCCGTTTTTGCGGTGGGCAAAGGGGATGAGTTCAGTTCGGTTAAGGTAAACTTAAAGGACTATCGTATTTTAGTGGTACATCCGGGCATTAATAGTAATACCAAGGAAGCTTACGATGGCGTTATTCCCAACAAACCATTACGTTCGGTTAAGGAAATTGTAGAAAATGAACCCATTTCCAATTGGAAAAATTGCTTGGTTAACGATTTTGAAAAAAGCATTTTTAAAAAGTATCCCGAAGTGGAGAAATTAAAAAACCAACTCTATGAAGCCGGTGCCGTTTATGCATCAATGAGCGGAAGCGGAAGCGCAGTGTTTGGGATTTTTAAAGATAAACAAACCATCACATTTCCGGATACATATAAATCAATGTGGACTTAGTTTCCACATTAAAAAAACAACCACTTATAAACCCAAACCGGGTATCCACACTGTAAATCTTGTTTAGGTAAAAGTTCAGGATTACATTTAAACGCACCCATTGATTTCTTTAGATATACCCACAGGCGGGTATTTATAAAAGAAAGTACAATTCATAATTTGGCTAAAACAGATCCCTTGTACTATGAACTTAATCATTGATACCGAACAACGCACCTTAACGGTTCAACATGATTCCGATATCCATTCGTTTAAATTATTTAATCAGGATGGATTTCTTGTAGAAAGCAACTTTGAAAAGAACACCTATAATTTTTCACATTTACCTAAAGGAACCTATACGGTTTGCGTAACCGATAAAGAAAGTCGTTTTTTTTCTGAAAAGTTTGTGGTGTGATTTTTAAGCAGGAATCTCCTCTGAAATTTTACAGATTACATTTCCTTCTTCATCGAAGTCGTTCAGTGTAACTTTTACGGCTGTATTTACTAAGTCGGCATTGTAAGTGTGCTTCACCTTTACGTAATTCTCCGTAAAACCAAACATGAAATCACCTTTTGATTCGTTCTCGAAAATAACCGTTGAGGTTTTACCAATGTTTTGCTCATAAAAAGCGCGCAGTTTTTTCGCCGATAAAATTCGTAACATCTTATTGCGTCTTTTTCTTTCAGAAACAGGAATCGGATTTGGCATTTCAATGGCCTCGGTATTATCGCGTTCGCTATATGTAAACACATGCAAGTACGAAACGTCTAATCCATTAATAAAATTATACGTGTCTAAAAATTGTTCTTCCGTTTCTCCCGGAAAACCTACAATTACATCCACACCAATACAGCAATGCGGCATTAAAATTTTTATTTTCGCTACTCTGTCGGAATACAGCTCTCTTAAATAACGGCGCTTCATGCGCTTTAATAATTCGTTGTTACCGCTTTGAAGTGGAATGTGAAAGTGCGGCATAAAACGTTTGGATTGCGCCACAAATTCAATGATTTCGTCTTTTAATAAATTGGGTTCAATAGAAGAGATGCGGAATCGCTCAATACCTTCCACTTCATCCAATGCCTTGATTAAATCTAAAAACGTATAGTTCTTTCTCTTCTTTACATCCCCATCAATATCTCTTCCGTAACCAAAATCACCAATGTTAACTCCTGTTAACACCACTTCTTTCACGCCGCTGGCTGCAATCTTTTTAGCATTCTCCACTACATTCTCAATAGTATCGCTTCTGCTTTTGCCTCGTGCGAGAGGTATGGTGCAAAAAGTACAACTGTAATCACAGCCATCTTGCACTTTTAAAAACGAACGGGTTCTGTCGCCAACCGAATAAGCATCTACAAAGAAATCAGCATCGTTAATTTCGCAACTCTGAATTTGAGTTGATTCGTTTTTACTGCTGAGGTTAATGTAGTTTAAGAGTTTGAATTTTTCTGTAGCGCCTAATACAACATCCACTCCTTCAATTTGCGCGATTTGTTCCGGCTTTAATTGCGCGTAACAACCTACAATAGCCACAAAAGCTTCCGGATTTTTTTGCAAGGCCGATTTTACAATTTGCTTACATTCTTTATCGGCATTTTCGGTAACCGAACAGGTATTAATCACATACACATCAGCCGGACTCCCAAAATCTACTTTCTTAAAACCTTTCTCCAGCATTAAACGGGCAATGGTAGATGTTTCTGAAAAATTCAGCTTACATCCCAGTGTATGAAACCCAACGGTTTTGCCCTCAAAATTCATGGCGCAAAGATAATCAAATACTCTTGGTTTTATAAGCTTTTTTAGTCTGTTAAAAAGCACTAAATAATACCAATTTAATGATCATGAAGAATTGCTTTGGTTACATTTATACTATGAAATTAACCAATATCATCACTCAAGGCATCTTATTAGGTGTTTCGTTCATCACCATCTTCTTGGCCATTATCAATAATCCATCTTATGAAGGAGGTATAAAATGGAAGGAGGTTTTAATTTGGACAGCCCTTGTGCAATTTTTTGTGGGTTTATATCAACTTATTAACGCCATCATTGTTACTATACGTAAAGTGGCTAAAAAACAAATGAACGATTACTTAAAAATATATTGGTTAGCGGTATTGAGTTATTTTGTAATTGGTGGATTATTGGCTTTTTTGATTGAAGAGGTGGCACATGGAAGCATTCCAAATAATAAAGCCGAACGAATTTATGCGTATTGGTTTGTGAGTGCATGGGGCATTGCCATTTTTTATTTTGTAATTACGATTAAGGATTGGCTCGAATATAAACAGCAAAAGACAAATGCGTAAAATAGTTTTAGCAGGAGGTACAGGATATTTAGGGAAAGTGTTGTCACAACATTTTCTTAATTCTTTCGATGAAATAGTGGTGTTAAGCAGATATGCAAAAACTTCAGAAGGGAAAATCAAATTTATGAAATGGGATGGTGTTCAACAGGGCGAGTGGACAAAAGAACTCAATGGAGCCGAAGCGATTATTAATTTAAGTGGAAGAAGTATTAATTGTCGTTTTAACGAAACGAATAAAAAGGAAATTTTAGAATCCAGAGTGAAGTCTACCCAAGCTATTGGAGAAGCCATACAAAAACTCAATCTGCCGCCAAAGGTGTGGATTAATTTTTCGGCCGCCGCGGTTTATCAAAATGCGGTAGGCGGACCACACGATGAGTCGAGTCAAAGTGAAGGTTCGGGATTTATGTTTGAGGTGTGTAAGCAATGGGAGCAGGCTGTCAAGTCGTTTCAACTTCCTCAAACGCGTCAGATTATTTTAAGAATTTCCATGGTATTAGGGAAGAGTGGAGGCGTGGTGCCGACACTTTTGCCATTGGTGAAATTAGGGTTAGGAGGTGCTGCAGGTAGTGGCAAACAAATGGTAAGCTGGATTCACGAAAAAGATGTATGTCGTTTAACCGAATGGTTGATAAACACTCCGGAAGCTAACGGTGTGTACCATGCGGCTTCACAAAATCCGGTAACTAATTCCGACATGATGAAAGCATTTAGAAAAGCTTGTAAAATGCCGATTGGTTTTCCTGCACCAACACCGGCAGTTAAACTTGGCGCTTTGTTCATGGGAACAGAAGCGTCTTTAGTATTAGATTCTGTAAATATAATCCCCCGAAAATCACTCTCCGGGGGATTTGTATTTGAGTTTCCTGAAATAGAGAAAGCTCTTTGTAACCTTATTGAAACTTCAAACTAATACCGGCTAAAAAGTTGATAGGTGCAGCCGGCGCCAAATAATTAAAGGTGTTCAAGGTTTGATCAGTGTAATAACTGAATGTATAGCCATTGGTTTCATATCGTGTATTAAATACATTATTCACGGTCAAGTTCAAACCTAATTCGGTATGGTATTTAGTTTTGATACTGTAATAAACGCGCGCATCTGCAACGTAATACGGATTGATACTTCTGTTTACATTGGTCGTATTATCTAAATACTGACGACCTACATATTTATTAATTAAGGAAATCTCCAAGCCTTTAATTGGTTTAGCCGTTAATACACCACCTGCAATCACATTTGGGGAGAAAGAAATATCTGTCTCCACATAATTGATTTTATATTGGGTATAAACACTCCAGTCGGCATTGGCGCTATCCAGATATTCCGTAAATGTTTTTATTTTATTGCGTGATAAAGTTAAATTCCCGCTCAAAGTAAAATATTTACTAAGGTTAACACCGGCCTGTATTTCAATTCCTCTTCTGTAACTTCTGTCAACGTTAACGCGATTATAAGCCCCCACATCATTTACTTCACCGTTTAATACTAATTGGTTGGTATAATCCATGTTGTAGAAATTAATTTCACCAAACACATCTTTGGAAGCATAAGTAGCGCCAATTTCCAAATCATTTAATGATTCATATTTCGGACGACTTTTCCCGCTGCTATTAACAAAATCATCACGGTTTGGTTCTTTGTTTGTCATGGCATAGGAAGCATACACGCGAATTTTATCATTTACGTTATAGTTCAAGCCGATTTTCGGATTAAAAAAATCATACGTTACGCTTTGTTGCACTTGTGCCAATGTTGTATCAAATCCTAAAAAGGAATAAAATACATTGCGGTATTGCACATCTAAAAACACAGTCAATCCTTTTGTGAGGGTAACTGTTGATTTAAAATAAATGTTATTGTCATTTTTAAATGCCTGGTTTTGATAATAGCGTTTACCCATATCACTTGTGCTTGCATAACGTGCCCAGATGACTTCACCCATATGTCTACCATAATAACCATTGTTGCCTCCACCGATGTTAAATTTTAATTTGGAATTTGGGTTGTAATTTAAACTGTAAACAACGCCGGCAAAATCATTGTCGAGCCATCGTCTTCTGATTAAATCGGTCGAAGTAATAGTATTTGTTCCAATCACAATATCTTCCATGCCGTAATTGGCAAAATCATCGTTGCCGCGGTATTGTTCATAATAACCTTTTCCTTCGGTATAATGTCCGGCAATGGTAAAATTTAATTTATTATTAATGGTTTGAATCCAGTGAATCTGATAATTATCCTGAACGTAATTATCGGTTTCGTTATCATAATATTTTACGTTACCATTTCCATCCCAGTATTCTCCTGCCGGATTATAGGTTCTGTTTCCGTTTTTAATGGAATCTTCCGGTACATAATACCAAGCTTGATAGGTTTTTTCCTTTCCGGAAAACATAATGGCTTTCACAATTGTTTTTTGTCCGTAATAACCGCCCGCTAAATAATACGACGATAAATTGGATTTGGCTCTATCTATGTAGCCATCACTTTTAATATTACTTAAGCGGGCATCTACTGCAAAATGGCCGCCTATCAATCCGCTCCCTACATTCAAGGTGTTGCGCATGGTTCTATAGGATCCTGCCGAATGAATGAGCTCGGCGTATGGTTTTTCATTCAGTGTGTTAGTTTGCATATTAATGCTGGCACCAAATGCACCGGCGCCATTACTGGAAGCACCAACGCCGCGTTGTATTTGCACCGAATTAACAGACGAAAGCAAATCAGGCATATTAACATAAAACACACCCTGACTTTCGGCATCGTTAACCGGAATGCCGTTAATGGTTACATTAATACGTGTTCCATCGGTACCTCTAATTCTTAATCCGGTATAACCAACACCATTGCCGGCATCACTATTACTGACAACGCTGGGCGCCTGACTTAAAATCATTGGAATGTCTTGCCCTAAATTCAATTTGGCTATTTCCTCTTTACCTATTTCCGTATAAGCCATGGCGCTTTGTTTGGTAGCGCGCGTTGAACTTACGGGAATTTCATCCAGCCGTATGTCGTCGACCGTTAGTGTAATATCCAGTTTTAGGTTTTCGTTCAATTGAACCGTATCATAACGCATTTTATAACCAATGCAATTCGTTATCAGAACATATGTTCCGGCTTTCAGGTTGGTGATTTTATATTCGCCAAAAGCATTTGCTTGCGACGAAATAAAGGTGTTTTTAACGCCAATGACCGAATAGGGTATGGCATTTTTATCCGGAGCGGTGACAGTACCATTGATAGAAAATTGCGCTTTCACCATGGGCATATACAATACACCGAAGGCAAGGCTGCACAAACGAGCCGCTTTTTTTAGTTTCATTTTTGTTTCTTTTTTATGTTAAACCATCAAATGCAAAGGGGTTGCATTTGCTTTTTAACTGTTCCCTACGCAGGCATTATCCTGTTCAGGTGCATAACAACAGTGGTTGGACACTTATTGTTATTGGGTATAATCTCAGCCTATAGTAAACTATAAGCACCCCTTAAGACCGAGGCAAATATACGAAAATTAAGTCAGCGCAAAATGCTTTTTAATAATACTGACAGCATTCGTTAAGCGTTGTTCTTGCAAACCTTTCACTATTTCGTAACTTGCCTTAAGTTCCTTTAGTAGTTCAATGTTTTTGTTGAGTAATTCGCCGCGGTTATGCGGATTTTTTCTTTGTCCGTCGGCCACCCAAGGCACATCATTATCAGTGACCAAGTAAAAATCGTAATGATGTTTGAAAATTCTTTCGTTTATAAAAGGAGCGGTTTTTCCGAAAACCTCTTCGCTCCAAATCTTACCTGTTATTAAGGTTGTATCACAAAATAAAAATCTTGTAGCATGTACAGATTTTAATTCTTCATTCTCCAATTGTTTGCTGTATATTTTATCAAACACATCAATCGAATAATCATCGATGTTGTGTGTGTTAAAATATTCGCGGGCATATTCCTCCACATATTCGGTATGGAAATACTGAGCCAATTCTTTTACAAGAGTAGACTTACCGGTACTTTCGGCGCCGATGACGGCAATTTTTATGATACTGTTTTTTTCCAATTTAAGTAGCTATATAAAGCAATGATGGTAAAGAATAAATATAAAAGAGCATACAAATAAAGATCTTTTGAAAAATAGAGACCAATGTAAGCGAAATCAATCAGCACCCAAAACGCCCAGTTCTGAACCCATTTCTTCGTCATCATATAAGTGGCCGTTAAACTACATGCTGTGAGCAAAGCGTCCATAAAAACTTTATCACCTTTAAATACAACGAGCAAATAGTAATAAATAAAAAATTGAGCAACCGTGAATGCGCTGAGCGGTAAAATAAGTTTTATAGGTAGCGATGTAACTTTAAAATCATCTTTCTTTTTTTTATTCCAATATACCCAGCCGTAAACACCGCTGATAAAATAAAACACTTGTAAGGCCATGTCGCCATACAAACGCGATTCATAAAATTCAATACCGGAAGTAAGCACCGAAATTAAGGCCATTGGCCAGCACCAAATACTTTGTTTGATAGTGAGGATAACGCCCGCTACACCGCTAATTAAAGCTATGATACCAAGTAATGTCATAATTTAAAAGGGGAGCGCGAAAACAGAATTACTTTTCCCTTCGTCGGCATTACCCGCATCAGGTAGTAAGGGTGTTTTCTCAGCTTACTATTGATTATTTCTTGTTTAATGTTTCTTGTTAGTTATTAACTAGAAACCAGAAACCTCAAATAACCTAATAGTCAGCACCCCTAAAGTGCCCTAAAGGTAAGTTTTTAATGTGAGATTACAGATATAAAAAAACCGTATCTTTGCTTTTTACATTTTTATGGAATTAAGTGCTCTTACAGCCATATCGCCGGTTGACGGCAGATACAGAAAAGCAACAGAAGATTTAGCGGCCTACTTTTCGGAGTATGGCTTAATTAAATACCGCGTATTAATTGAAATTGAATATTTCATCGCGTTAACTGAGAACAAGCTTCCACAGCTCAATTTGTTAAGCGCGGCGCAAAAAGAAAGCTTACGTAAAGTGGTGAGTGAATTTTCTTTGGCGGATGCGCAAAAAATTAAAGACACAGAAAAAACAACCAATCATGATGTGAAAGCGGTGGAATATTTCGTTAAAGAAAAATTAACCGCAGTTGGTTTGGAAAAATATTTGGAGTTTGTACACTTCGGATTAACTTCTCAGGATATTAATAACACTGCCATTCCTTTATCCTTAAAGGATGCTACTCACAACGTATTATTCAGGCAAACCGATGCTTTAATATCCAAACTCAAAGATTTAGCGAAAACCTGGGAAGCAGTTCCGATGTTGGCGCGCACTCACGGACAACCCGCCTCTCCTACAAAATTAGGAAAGGAAATTTATGTGTTTGTAGAAAGACTGGAAAAGCAAATCAATCAATTAAAAGCCGTTCCTTATTCAGCAAAGTTTGGCGGCGCAACCGGTAATTTCAATGCGCATCAAGTAGCTTATCCAAAATATAATTGGGTTGAATTCGGAAATAATTTCGTGAATGGGACATTAGGTCTATCACGCTCGCAATTCACCACACAAATCGAACATTACGATAATTTAGCGGCTTATTGTGATGCCTGCAAGCGCATCAATACAATCTTAATCGATTTGTGTCGCGATATATGGTCGTACATCAGTGTGGAATATTTCAAACAAAAATTAAAAGCGGGTGAAGTAGGATCATCAGCCATGCCACATAAAGTAAATCCGATTGATTTTGAAAACGCGGAAGGAAACTTAGGTGTGGCGAACGCCTTGTTGGAGCACCTTGCTGCTAAACTTCCTGTATCACGTTTACAACGCGATTTAACCGACAGCACTGTTTTAAGAAACATTGGTGTGCCGATGTCGCATATGTTGATTTCATTCAGAAGTATTTTAAAAGGATTGGATAAATTGATTTTAAACGAAAAGGCTTTTGAATTAGACTTGGAAGATAACTGGGCTGTTGTGGCGGAAGCGGTACAAACGATTTTACGTCGCGAAGGCTATCCTAAGCCATACGAAGCATTAAAAGATTTAACACGTACCAATACACATGTAACGAAAGATTCTATGCACGCGTTTATCGATACATTAAATGTAAGTGCGACCATAAAAGAAGAATTAAAGAAGATTACACCTCATAATTACACCGGTATTAATCCTAAATATTAACATGACAGAAAGAGTTTGGATATACGTTATCAGCAAAGAACTTAGCAACGAACAATTACAAATGCTAAGTGAGAATTGCAAGAACTTCGTAGCGGGTTGGACTGCACACGAAATTAAGTTGGCAGCTTCATTTGAAATATTTAAAAAGCGTTTGTTGATTTTTAAAGTGGATGAAAGCGCTTATAACGCCAGCGGATGCAGCATTGATAAATTACAACGTTTTGTTAAAGAGCAAGAAATTCATTTCAATATTGAGTTGTTAAACCGTTTATTGGTTGTATACGATAAAAACGAAGAGCCTATTGTCATTCATTCATCTAAAATTACAGAGCTGTTACAATCGGGTGAAATTACCGGCGATACGCTTATTTACGACAATACCATCAGCTCTTCCTTACAATGGGCAGAGTGGAAGAAGCCTCTTAAAAATACATGGCTCGCTAAATATGTAGTGAATGTTTAAGTATGTAATAATATTATCTGCAGTTTTTTTAATTGCATGTAGGAAGGATAAGGGAATTAACCCTGACTTAGCTTACAAGGATTATTCTTTATTGGATAGTTGTAAAAACGAGGCAGCCTTTAATTATTATAAAAACGATCCAAACATTATTTATCCCGGCAATAACGGAGCACACGGCAGTTTTAAATTAAAATTTAATAAAACCGCATTTGCCGCATTAACAGATAACGGTAAACTTCCATTAAACACAAAATTCCCTGAGCGATCCATGGTAGTAAAGGAAGTGATGTCGGGAACCAGTTTGAATTTTTATGCATTTATGTATAAGTATAAAGGTGCCTGGATTTGGGGAGAAGTCAAGCCAAACGGAGAGGTTATTTATAGTGTAGAAAAAGACCCTGCATTATGTATTAATTGTCATCAACAGACCGGAAATCGTGATCTTGTGGATACTTTTATTTTTTATTGAAATATTTTTGGATTTCAGAAAAATCCCTTATACTTGTACTACGATATCTGAATGCCTTATATTCTTGAGGCATAAAAATCAGAACCCATTTTAGTATAAAAAAATTATCACATAATTAATCTCTTAATTTAATCTACTTAATCCTATGTTTCAAGTAATGGATTTAAGCAATCGCTTATTGTCAGACCTAAAAGACATCGCTAAAAAGTTTGGTATTGATACCAAAGGCATGAATAAAGGCGACATTGTTTTAAAAATTATTGATGCTCAAAACGCTAATCCTGATTTGGCTGCTAAATTAAGCGGCAAAAAAGGAGAGGTTAAAACCGAACGCAGAGACCCCGATGGGAAACGTCCGCGTAAATCGGTGAAATTAGAGCCTATTGTTGACGATACAGTGGAGCCTATTGCGGAAGAAGAAGTTATTCCCGTTGTGGAAGCAAAAGTGGAAGAGCCTGCCGTTACAGAACCTGTACAGCAAGCTGAATCATCCGGAATGCCGGAAGTTCATGAGGAGCCTGTTGAACATAAGAAAGCAGAGAAGGTACATTACAACTGGGATAATATTGTGTTTGCAGAAGGTGTACTTGAAATTATGCCAGATGGTTATGGTTTCATGCGTAGTTCGGATTACAATTATTTAAACTCACCGGATGACGTATATGTTTCTCAATCGCAGATAAAATTATTCGGATTAAAAACGGGTGATGTAATCCGCGGTGGAATTCGTCCGCCACGTGAGGGTGAAAAATATTTCCCTTTAATTAAAGTAGATAAAATTAACGGTCGCGAGCCGGCCTACGTGCGTGATCGTGTAGTGTTTGATTATTTAACACCATTATTCCCGAACGAAAAATTAAAATTAACCGGACATCCTCAAGAAACCATGAGCACACGTATCATTGATATGTTTGCACCTATTGGTAAAGGTCAGCGTGGATTAATTGTAGCGCAACCAAAAACCGGTAAAACGGTTTTATTAAAAGAAGTAGCTAATGCGATTGCATATAACCATCCTGAAGTTTATTTAATTATTTTATTAATTGATGAACGTCCGGAAGAGGTAACCGATATGGCACGCAGTGTAAAAGCGGAAGTAGTTTCTTCTACATTTGATGAGCCGGCAGAAAAGCATGTGAAGATTGCCAACATTGTATTGGAGAAATCAAAACGATTGGTAGAGTGCGGACATGACGTAGTTATTTTATTAGACAGTATTACACGTTTAGCGCGTGCTTATAATACCGTTTCTCCTGCCAGTGGTAAAGTATTAACCGGTGGTGTGGATGCAAACGCCTTACACAAACCAAAACGTTTCTTTGGTGCTGCCCGTAAAATTGAAAACGGAGGTTCCTTAACCATTATTGCAACCGCGTTAACTGAAACCGGTTCTAAAATGGATGAAGTTATCTTTGAAGAATTTAAAGGAACCGGTAACATGGAGTTGCAGCTCGACCGTAAGTTAGCGAATCGTCGTATTTATCCGGCGGTAGATTTATTGGCCAGCTCAACACGTCGCGATGATTTATTATTAGAGAAAGACATGTTAAGTCGTTTATGGGTGTTAAGAAAACATTTGGGCGACATGACACCGCAGGAAGCGATGGAATTTTTACAAGACCGCTTACGCAGAACGCAAACTAACGAAGAATTTTTAATTAGTATGAATGGATAGGGGATTTAGTTGGTAGTTGAGAGTTCGTAGAAACTTCCTTTCAACTCTAAACAACTAACTATTCTCTCCCAAGTACAAACTCCGAACTAAACAACATGAACAAACGCGTACTTTATATAGGATTAACTTACAGTATTCTTGTTATTATTTACAAGCTCATTATTGTATTAGGAGGTTATCAGCTAACTAAATTCGGATTTTATTATTCGCACATCCTATCGGTGTTTGCTATTATTCCTTTTATGGTATTAGCCATAAAGCAGGTGAGAGATAAAGATTTGGGTGGATTTATTGCAGGCAGAAATGCCATGGCCGTAGGCATGACTGTAGCAGCCATCGCCATGGTGATTTTAAGTGTGTATCAATACATAGAGTTTGAATGGAAATTAAAAGACTTATCCATTCAGTATTATAACGGCGCAGAGTATTTAGAGTTTTTAAAGAAGAATCCGAAAATAAAGGCGGAGATGTATCCAAAAATCATCGAAGAAAACATCGCGGCTTTATCGGCTTTTAAAGCGATAACAGCTAAATTATTTAGCTTCTTATTCATTACCGTAAGTACCGCCTTTATCAGCGCGGTGTTTATGAAGAAAAATTAAATCTTTTTACAGGATTTACTTGTTGTAACACTTTCTTTTATTAATTTCATAATAAATTATTAAACCCTTTTTATGAGATTATTTTATGTTTTGGCTACTGTGCTCGTTATGAGCGCCTGCGGAAATAAAGATGCCGCTAACGGAGAAGAAAGTGGAGCTGCCACTGAGCAAGCAGGATTTGAAGCGGCTGATAAATTCATCGGTAAATGGCATGCCGAAAATGCGCCAACCGAAACAATCAACATCGCGAAGGCCCCTGATTTCGATAAAACGCATAACTGCGTGGTGAATGATGGTAAAACCGAATTCTCATTTAATTTTTTGAAAGATGAAAAAATGCTGCGTTTACGTCAGCCTGAATACTGGATACAAATTTTGCACGACGAAGCCGCAAATCAATTATTATGGAAAGTTGTACACTTTGATGAAACCGAAGGGAAAGTAGTAAAGAAATATATTTTTCAAGAATAAAAAAAAGGAGAGCAAACGCTCTCCTTTTTTTTATATGGTATAAAAACGCACTTTCATATGCGCTATCTTGCTTATTGACATAGTCGTAAAAGTATTGTAACTTTGTATAAATGTCTATTAAACATGAATTACAGAATATCATTTCAGGAAATGGATCGGTTAGGAATGGAGAAATTATCCAAGCAATCAACCACCACCTTAGAGGAAAAAAGAAGGCAATTTCAGAATCTGAATAAACAAAGCTCCTCAAGAAGCAAGAAGCGAAAATCTTAATTGAATTTATCGATGCTCAAGGTCTTTGGGTTAAGGAAATCGATAAAACAAAATATATCGGAGAAGGGGCAGAGCAAAAAATTTTCGAGTTTTCAAATCCTCAATTTGTACTTAAATTAAACGATTCCATTTTTTATGAATTCTGGGAGGATTATTTTAATAGTCTCCTTATTCATAATTTTTTCTTTCCTCATTTGGCGTATGAACTATTAGGATTTTATCATTCAGACGATAATCTGTGTGCCGTTGTTAAGCAGCCTTTTGTTAAATCAACCGAAATCACTAATCTTAATAATGTGAAGGAATTCCTTGCTGAAAATGGTTTCATTAACAAAAAGGACAATGATTACTATCATCCTGATTTAGGTATCATATTAGAAGATTTGCATGACGAAAATGTATTGACTGAAGAAGGGTCGTTACAATTCATCGATACTGTTTTCTTTTTGATGCCCTCATTTTTCGAGAAGGAATGAAATTATTGATTCCCGATTAATTTTCCATCCTGATAAACTTCCATTTTATTAACCGAACCATCTTCGTTGTAATAGGTCCAGGTCCCGTGTTTTTTATCATCCATATATCTGCCTACACTCAAAACTGCAGGTTGAAAAACAATCTCCGCTTTTAATGTGCTGTCAATTCCCTTAATGGAATCTTTCGGAATTTTAGGTAAACCCGCCGCGCAATCGGTTTTAATAAACCAGCGTCCTTGTTTACCTTTTGGTGTTGTTACATTAATGGTATCGTTTGTAACGGGATCTAACTCAAATGAAAGTTTGGTGTCTTCATAGGATTCCTGACTTTCACAAAAAATAAAAAGGAGGGAAATCAAACACACTACTAAAGAATTAAACACTTTCATGGCAACTAAAGTAGAGATTTTTTGTTTCGATGCGTTCAAAATAATGTTAACGCACAATATTATCTCATTGTTTTTCTTTTATTCTGTCGAGGAAGAAAAGAATCACCGCGAGATTTACATCAGAAGTGGTCCAATGCCCAACGTTTTCAAATGTTTTAAATACGGGTGAAATACCATTCGCCTGATAAAGTTTTTGGCAGGCTACATAACGTTCTTGCACTGTTTTCGCGAGGTGACGGTTAATGATAGCACGTTCTTCTTCATTATACGCATCATCAAATTGAACCGCATCATTATCATCTAATTTTCCCATGTAAATAAACTGAGGAATCGTTGCATAAGTTGCTTTATCAAAATTTTTCCCGAATAATTTATTGAAATCATTTATTCCGAGCGGATAATTAAGCGCGGTGTTGTTTATTTGTTTTTGCGGTAACATCAATTCTCCGTTAAATCCGCCGATGGCTAAGGCTTGAATTATGTTGGGATGTATAAACGAAAAACGATTGGTAAAAGTAGCGGAAGCGGAAAAACCATTCATGAAAATTTTCTCGTTAACCGAAATACCCATCGACTTCAATACTGTTTTAGCATCTTTAATCATTTCCAGTAATTGTAAATCGAGACGTTTAAATTCCTGTGATTTTTCCATAATCACATCCCGGTCTAATGCATGCGTGTACATAAGTGGTTGTGAGGCGGGACGAGAAAAAACAGGCACCAACAAAGGAATTTTAAGTTCTGTAGAAATGTTATTGCCCACCGAACTCACCGAAGCCAAATCAATGGCGTATTTTTTATGGAATTCGATACTATCCGAAAGTTTACCGGTATTATTAGGTTCAACAAGCAGGAAAATAGTTTTGTTAAGTGGTGTGCCTTTAGGAATAAATAAAATATAATCGTTATAAAATCCTTTTGTCGGATTTTTTGGAATGATAATTAAGCTGTCTCTCTGCAATTTTGATACGGCAGATTGAGTATAGGAAGCAAGAGAGCAGAGCAGGAAACTAAAAATATAAATCGCACGCATTTTAAGGGTTTTTATAATACGACGATGAAGTAGGGGAAAAAGTTACAGGTGGAGGGTTAATTAAGAATAAAATATTTCTCACTTCTTAATTTCTACTACATCTTTGGCTACCGTTTTGAATTTGCTAAACACCAAAGGGTCATGTCCCGGAATAATAAGATCTGTATCTCCCCCGGAATATAGTTTCATGTTTCTTAAGTTACGGATATAGGCTTTTTGATCGCTGGTAGCCGGACTCGACAGCATGTTGGTGATATTGCGGTAATATTTACAATTGTCGGAAGCAATAATCACATTTTGATTGCCATTATGTGCCATTACATATTGTGATCCGGGGGTGTGTTTGGAACCGGAAATTAATACAGTAACGTTGGGAAGAATCACGTGATCATGAAGAGGCTTTAAAAGCGTGAGACGACCTTTAGCTTTTAAGTCGATGACTTTTTGAATATCTTTTTTATTGAAACCAAAGGCTTCGGGATTTTTCTTTTTCGAAAGCAACTCATTGTAATCTTCTTCCTGCAGCCACACCATGGCGTTTGGGTAAAGATGAATGCCACCGATATGGTCCCAATGCGGATGCGTGATAATAATGTCGGTAACCTCCTCAGGTTTTATCTGAATGGAAGCAAGTAATTTATCGGGTTGAATGAAACTAATGGTGTTCGTATCAATGTCTGCATCCGAGGTAAAGCCCGCGTCAACCAAGATGATTTTATCTTTATTTCTCAGAACCCAATACATAAAGAAAACTTTTGTGCTATCACCGCCATTGTAACCCACGACTTGATCCGACATATGGACATAATTTTTTCGCTCACCGAATTTGAGAGCGTATATGTCGTAGCTTTGCGCGTTGAAAGTAAAAGCAAGACCAATAAAGAAAAGTATAAATAAGCACCGTGTCATAAATTAAAGGTAAGAAGTATTTATTAATATTCCCCGCATTTGATACGCTTCACAAACCTTTTTGAAATGCATCCTGCAAAAAGGACTATAAAAATAAAAGCAAGGATTTTTTTCATTTTTTATTTCCTATAATTCAGTGTCGTTTTAAGCGATAAAGTAGGGCTGATTATTGTTAATGTTACAGGTGTTTGTTATTTTGATTCTTTTTAAATTGATAGCGATTGATGAAGAAGAATACAGTTCCGGAAAGTATTAAGAACAAAGGTAAAGCCCCGGGTTCATCCTCTACAGTAATCATAAAAATCAATAATATAATTCCTAAAAGGATGGTTACAATGGAGAGTATTTTCCCCCATTTTAGTTTTTGACTAATTTCTGTTTTCATGAGTTACTGATCATAAAAAATAAATCCTACTCGTATGGCTTTTCGGTGTCGCCCCGTTTATGGAATGGTTGCCGGCTCCATTTTAATTGTCTTTTTATAAATGGAGTTAGTAAAAGTCGAAGTTCAAAGTGAGGGATTGTTTTAGGCAAATGTTAGCTCTCTTTTATTTAAGGCCTTTGTTCAGAAATTCAATAAACTCTTCTTTATTGTTAGTATAACCAATTTCAGATAAAACTTTTCCAGAGTCGTCTATAATGCAAAAATATGGTTGGTAGTTTGTTTTAAAATTGTCTGTTTGCATTTTAATGAATTTTTTACCCATAGTAGTTTTTGTTATTTCGTCTTCACTATTGTCATCTGTGTATGCAATAAAGTAGTTAAAGTTTTGTACAATTAAAGTTTTAATTTTATCGTCAATCAAAATTCTGTCTTCTATTTTTCTAGCGTTAATGCAACCATAGCATGAGAAATATAACAATATTTTTTTTCCATTTTCTTTACCTGCCTTAATTGCGGTTTCAATTTCTGTAAGTTTGCTAAACTCGATTTTAGAGGGAATGCCTGAGGTTTTATTTTCTTTTGATGTGGTGTATAGGCTGAAGGCTTCTTTATATGTTAACTTTTGCGATGGATTAGCTTCAATGAATTTTTTAAAATTATCAAGTTCCGAATTAGGCATTCCAATTTTTTGAAGTAGTAAACGATCGTTTTCAAACTCTTCAATTGTTACAATTTTTTTCTCAAGAGTTTTTGAAACAATAAATATTTCACGATTGGTTAAATAAGTCGTTGTTTTTTTAAATTCATTAAAACTGTCTATTATTGCTTTATAAGTGACTTTTTTCTTGTCGTTTGTTAATTGGATTGTAATTTGGGCAACCATAGGACCATTTAAAATATCAACGTCAATTGAGTCAAGATTACCGCAAGTTTTTATAATCTCTAAATCTAAAAGTATTGAGTCTTTTGATGGAGATGAGTTTTGTCTTGCGAAATAAGGGACTTTATTAATTGTCTTACTACAGTCGATATTGCTCCTTTGTCCAAATGAGGATATAGATAGAATTAAGGTTAGGGATATTATTAGTGTCTTCATAAATAAGTGCTAACGTTTTGCAAATAGACGAAGGCGGGTTTTAAAGCTTCCTTTGTCTCACGCACAATGTTAATTTAAAGATACAAATGATTATTAGCAAAGCCAAAACAAATTGAAGGTCTGTAAAGCGAGTAATAAATAGCTTTTCGATTACTATGTCTGTGCTAATTTATGGTAAGTGTAGTTATCCGTACGGGTACGTATTACTATGGAAATATTTTATCTCTGTCCATAGTGCTTAAAAAATCAATGCAATTTTTTACACCAGTTTTTCGTCTTTGGACTTTAGTTAAGCCATACGTGTTTGCGTTTTTGTATTTTATTTCACGTAAATATTTTGTCTTAATACCGAAATCAAAATTTCTAAAAACGTTATAAAGTTGAATGTCTACGTAATCGTCGATTAACGGAATATCTCGTTCAAGGTCAACAAATTTAAAGGCAGCTAGCCAACCTTCAAGTAGATTTCTTGTCTTAGTTAGAACTGTAATAAGATTTTTGTTTGAATTGGTATCAGTAACATCTCTTATTTTCTCTTTTAATGATTGAATTTTTTTCTTGTCAACCCACAAGGTTTTTCCATCGAATCTAATTGAAAGAAATTGAAATTTGTCAAATGAAGGATTTACAATTTTAGTTTTGGCGTCTTCTGCAGTATTCAATTCATGAATTTTTAATTTTAGTTTCTCTTCAAGAATTGATTTGGTTAATTGGTAAGCTTTTTTTGCTTCATCATGAGATTTACATAGTATAACAAAATCGTCAGCATACCGAACTAGTTTATATCCGGAATTTAAAACTTCTGCATCAAAGTCTGATAAATAAATGTTTGCAAATAGAGGAGATAGTGCGTTCCCTTGTGGAATACCATTAACTGAATCTTCAAAGTAATGTGCATTGATGGTATGTTCATTCATGTTTCCAACTTCCTGACTTAGTCCGCTTTTTATTAAGTCGTTTAAACTGTTGTCTGGAATATTTTTGAAAATTTTCTCTAAAAGAATCTCTCTATTAACATTGTCAAAAAACTTAATAATATCTGCCTCCAATATTATTTTGTTACCGTTGTTATAGTGCTTTACAATTTGTTTTATAGCATCGGCTATGCCAGTATTTTTTCTGTAAGCAAAGCTTGCCTCGTTGTTTAAATTAAATACGGGTGTCAATAGCTCATCAAGTTTAATAGCGATTGCTTTGCAAACTAATCTATCACCAATGTCGGCTATTCTTAGCGGTCTGTATTTACCTTTTTCTTTTTTAGGGATTAAAACTCCACGATAAGGTTGAAAAGTATAAGTTTTTTTACGAAGTTGTTTTGAAATATCTTGGATCCTCGTTTCAAGAGTATCCTGAAACTCTTTTATAGTTTCATTATTTAAACCTTTTGAATCTTTATTGGCTTTGTTTAGTGAGCTCCATGCTTTTCTAAGAAAGCTAGGTTCGGAAATTTCCGATAGTAGGTCGATTGTCTTTTTTTCGCTTTTCATTTCTTTGTCGTTTCCATTTTCATCTGTGATGAACCAGCAGACACAAAGCTAAAGACACATAGTATTGAGCCTAATACCCAAATGAACAAAATTGTCTTTGTCCTATTGAACGGCAATAGCTCCATCGCATTGGTTAAACAGTCAACAAAAGTTGAATGGGTAACATTTCCGCCAGACTTGCGCGCGAAATCCGCCACAAAACTGAGCTTAACCTTAAGCGTTTTTTCACCATATTAAATTGTATTTTAGTTGTAAGGTCGATTTGCGGTAAATGTCCGGCTTTTTTCGACTTTTGCAACTTTTTTGCAATTTTCTTTGGCTTGCGTCCCACCGCTGCACTTTAAAATTCCTTCATCCACCAAATTGGAAACGGGAAGCCCGCTGGTTTTAGTGGTTAAAGGAGCACAGAGTAGTGAGCCTAATACCCAAATGAACAAAATTGTCTTTGTCCTATTGAACGGCAATAGCTCCATCGCATTGGTTAAACAGTCAACAAAAGTTGAATGGGTAACCATAATATAAAGATAACATAAATGCCTCAGTAATTTAGGAGAAATAAATTAACATAAAGTTAATTTATTATGTTGATAAAGTTAGAACGCGTTTTTTGAGATCTTTCCACGCCTTGCGATTAATATTTGGTGGCTACTCGTTATTAGGATTTTGAACCACCAACATACTATAACTTCAGATGTTTATTTAAGTATGCCCAAGATAATTAGTCGCTGCAAATAAAAATTCATGAAGTAACCTTTTAATAGCGCATGGCGATGCGATACTTCTGTCTAATAGCCATTAGGTGCTGTTAGCTGTGGTTATGAGATAAACAGATTCTGTTAGTTGTTTTCAAAACTGAAGATTTGTTCAACGTGCCTGTCGAGCCAAAGAAAATAAACCACAAGAAGTAAAATTGTCACCAAGACAGTAATCAAAATCTTTCTTCTTTTGAACATTATTTTTTATATTTCGGTTCGCTGCCTGGTATGTCATATCCAATAGGAGTCGGCTTATGTTTTATTCTTGGAACGCCTTTTACTTTCGAATTTAATATTTCCAAAAAGTCAATAAGGTTCATCTTCTTGATATCATCAAGTTTTGTAATGTCATTGTCAGCTAGAAAAAGCATAATGTCATTCCAAATTTCCTTAGTGTTCTTTAGTTTTTTGATTTGAGGAATGTCCACATCGGCTCCGTAAACCAGTTTAAAAACGTTGTCTGATAACTCCATTATTATTAATTTTTATTTGTCCGCGTTGCAATTGCAGTTAACTAATTTATATCCGTAATTCAATCGCAAATTATTCTAAAATTATTTATTCTTCATATACTCAAAAACCATCGCTGTTTTCACAACGATGGTTTTCTTTACCAAAACAATGTGGCGTCCCTTATTCGCCACCGCGGGTACCACCCCGCAAACAAAACTCATAAAACCAAACCAATGGCTTATTCAGTAGGGGCAGAGTCTTCTTTTAAGGCTTCCTTAATTTTGTACTCTATCTCTCCTGCTAATTCAGGATTATCACTAAACAATTGTTTCACCGCATCACGTCCTTGTCCTAATTTGGTGTCGTCATAACTAAACCATGATCCGCTCTTCTTAATAATCCCTTTCTCCACACCAATATCTAATATCTCTCCAACACGGCTAATACCTTCTCCAAAAATGATGTCAAACTCCGCCTGACGGAATGGAGGCGCAACTTTATTCTTAATTACTTTCACACGTGCACGGTTTCCACTCACGGTTTCTCCGTCTTTCAACTGACTAATTCTGCGGATATCCAAACGCACCGATGCATAAAACTTTAACGCGTTACCGCCGGTTGTTGTCTCCGGATTTCCAAACATGATACCAATCTTTTCACGTAACTGGTTAATGAAAATACAGCAGCATCCTGTTTTATTAATGGTACCGGTTAACTTACGTAAAGCCTGGCTCATTAAACGTGCTTGTAATCCCATGCGGCTGTCGCCCATTTCTCCTTCAATCTCCGCTTTTGGCGTTAATGCCGCTACCGAGTCAATCACAATTAAATCAATCGCGCCCGAGCGAATTAAATTATCGGCAATTTCCAGTGCCTGCTCACCGTTATCTGGCTGAGAGATTAATAAACTTTGTGTGTCTACACCTAATTTCTCGGCATAAAAACGATCGAAAGCGTGCTCCGCGTCAATAATAGCTGCAATGCCGCCTTGTTTTTGTACGTTAGCAATCGCGTGAATCGCTAAAGTAGTTTTACCTGAAGACTCCGGACCGTAAATTTCTACGATACGTCCTTTTGGTAAACCGCCAATGCCTAAAGCGATGTCTAATCCTAAAGAGCCGGTTGAGATGGCTTCAATAGGTTCAACTACATTGTCGCCTAATTTCATGATGGCGCCTTTGCCATATGTTTTTTCTAATTTATCGAGTGTAAGTTGCAAAGCTTTCAGCTTTTCGCCGCTTACTTGTTTTTTGTTATCTGCCATTTCTAAAACTTCGTCTGATGATTTACGTGCCATGATTTCTGATTTTTTTGAGGTTATACTTTTTGCTTTTTACAATTAATTACGCTTTATACTACTACTATATTCTAAATTTACCGCTCTTATCTTTTATTCTTTTTTTTACTTATTCACTTCTTGTTTGAGTTATTCACGCTTTCCCTTCATTCAACAAAACAAAGGTATGCACGTTTTATAGCAAGCTGTTGCTACAAATTGTAGTAATTTTGAAAATACCTGATTTTCAGTAGTTTTACGATGTTAACAGGCCCATTTTGGACTATTTTTTCGCCCGCTATAAATAGGCAATGGCTCATTTAAATCGACGTTTGGCTCAGTATTACCTAGGTGTGGCTAAATAGCACAAGGGAGTACAAGATACTTGAGTACCTTTACTAGTGACTCGTTGTTTGTTTGTAGAATAAAAGAATGTTTGTTTGAAGCCTCACAGAAATGTGGGGCTTTATTTTTTTCGTTCACTCAGTCACTTTTTTCTTACTCATTAAATCTTCTGCTTTACTAATTTGCTCGTTTATGTTTTAGAAATTGAAATACATTCGTTCAAAATTTAAAACATGAAAAAATTATTTACGTTTCTTTTATTGATGGCGGCTTTCAATTTCATGAAGGCGCAAACATTACACAAACAATATCCCATTAATTATTGCGGTACTGGATATTGTCATCAATCTACTTTATTGCATGGCGGAAGATATTACATCGCTTACGTGGAAGATACAACCATGATGCCAAGTAATAAATTATGTTTAACGGTGTTGAAGAATGACGCGAATGGTAATTTAATTTGGAAACGTCATTACCGCATTAACGGAACGTATACCGCCACTGCGGCTCCAAAAAAGATTTTAGCAGGCGGCGCTAATTTATACATCGGCGGAAATTTATTTGAGTCGGCAGGAAATTATCCTTTCATCACCAGTATTGATACAACTAACGGTAACGTGAATTATTTTAATAAATACACGTCGTCGTTTACCAGCAGTGATATTATGATTAACGATCTCACTGTTTTAAACAATGGAGATATCATGGCGGTGGGAAGAATTATTAGTGGTCTTAATCGTTTCTTTTATGCTTTACGTGTTGTTGGCACTACGGGAACAATCGTTAATAATGGCATGAGTACTTTTTACACCGATCAGGAAGCTTTTAGTGTATGTCAGTTTAGTAACAGTTCCATTTTTGTGGTTGGACGCAGAGGTTCTTACCCTTTCATCGCGAAGTTGAATAATAATTCCGGTTTGTCGCCTGTAGGTTCTTATACCATTAACGCGGGAGCCATGCCGGTTTCCTCAAGCTTTAATCAAATTATTAAAGCCGGAAATAATTTAGTGGTGATGGGATCAAGTAGCGGAACGGGTCAGAACGATTTTATAGCACGCATCGATTCGAATGTAAACATGAGCTCTACACCACCTTATATTTTAAACAGATTTACAATGAATAGTTATTTGCCTACTTATCTTTATCAAAGAGGTTCACTAACCTTGGTTGCCGGATTATCGGGAAGCGGAAACTCATTGGCCTTTTTTAATTCAGCGCTAAACTTTGTAAGTGGATATTCTTACGGAAGCACAGGTTCTATGAATCACAGTTTGCAGTATTATAACAGCAAAACGTATTTAACTACCGGTACTTATTTCACGGCCGGAAATTTATACTTATACAAAGGAGATTCTACAGGTTTAACTTCATGTGCCATGATGATTAATCCAACTTACTCTGTACTTACCGTAACTACTGCTATGGCGCAAATAGGTGTATTTACCTCAGGAAGTATTACGCCGGTAAATCCTTCTCCGGTTGTTGTTCCAACAAATCCTATTACTACTTGCTTAAGCACAGGTTTAAATTCATTGAGTGAAAATTTAGCGGAAGTAAAATTATTAACCTTGAATGAAGCCTATGTATTCAGTTCAGTAATGGAAACAATTAATGCGGTGCAGATTTATGACATCAACGGAAAATTAATCAGCGATGAAGCAAATTTAAAAACGAATGAGTATCGTTTTGAAACTTCTTCATTACCATCCGGAATTTATTTAGCAAGAGTAGGGCATGGCAATCAGCAAAAAGTATTTAAGCTGATTAAGAATTAAGATAAGTATTTTGTGTGAATGAAAGGCCCTGTTCCGGAATGGAATGGGGCTTTTTACTTTTTTCCTTGATGCAGTTAGTTTGGGTTTTCTTTTTTGCTGCCATCAAATGATTATCTCCTTTCTTTTCTGCCTTGATGCAGAAAAGAAACAAAAGAAATCAAGGCTTCATTTTATCCTTTACTCCCTACGGTCGTAATTTTTTATGCTTACAAATTGCTACCAAATGGGTGATCTCCTTGGTCCACCTGCGGAGCTTCCCATTTGGTTTAACGCAATTTGTTGCGCATAAAAAACCGGATAAAATGAGGCCGGATTACGGTTGTATCGTCTTCGATGATCTCTCCGAATGGAGTACGTTAGAATATTGGGAACGTTTAGATACAATCGAGTAAAATGTTAATCGGAGGAGCCGACGCCAGGCAGCATAGTGAACAAAAAGCAGGGTGGGGTCTCCCGGCTCGGCACAGCCGAGTTGGGGCCTGCTTTTTGGAACGGTGCGGCTACCGCCGCAATGCCTTCTGGCGTCTTGATTTTTTTGTTTACTTTTTTCATCAAGGAAAAAAGTAAAAGAAAAAAGAAAAAAATTATTTCGCGGGTAACAACTTAGCGCGGCACTCGCCAAATCCAATTCTTAATTTTTCATTCTTGCAAAATCCTCTGATAATAATGCTGTCATTATCATTTACGAATTTTCTTTCGGTGCCATCACTTAATTTAATAGGCTTAGTGCCTCTCCAGGTTAATTCTAATAAAGAACCAAACTCATGCGGTTGCGGACCACTAATCGTTCCGCTGGCCATCATATCCCCCACATTAATGTTACAACCATTCACGGTGTGATGCGCTAATTGTTGCTCCATCGTCCAGTACATGTATTTATAATTGCTGGTAATGATTTTATTTTCATCGCCACCTTCGGGTTGTAAATACACTTCGAGATTGATGTCTAAATTTCTGTCGCCGCTGTATTCCAAATACGGTAATACTTTTGGTACTTGTGTGTAGCCTTTTGTGCGGAATGGTTCCAATGCTTCTAGAGTAACAATCCAAGGAGAAACTGTTGACGCGAAATTCTTCGCTAAGAACGGACCTAATGGAACATATTCCCATGTTTGAATATCACGCGCGCTCCAATCGTTAAACAACACCATTCCGAAAATATAATCATCGGCTTTTTCGGTGCTCACGCTTTCTCCCATGTTGGTTGATTTACCAATGATGAAAGCGGTTTCTAATTCAATATCCAATAATTTACTCGGACCAAACACAGGTAATTCCGCATCCGCCGGTTTTGTTTGTCCTTTCGGACGGTGGAAGGAATGTCCGCTTACACAAATACTCGATGCTCTGCCATGATAGCCCACCGGTAAATGTTTCCAGTTAGGCAGCAGGGCATTCGCCGGATCGCGGAACATAGTACCAACGTTAGTAGCATGATCAATACTGCTGTAGAAATCGGTGTAATCACCAACATGCACAGGCAATAACATTTTTACTTCACTTTGTTTTTTGAAAACAAGAAAATGTAATTCTTTATGATTTTGTAATTCTGTGTTCGTGTCGCGTAATAATTCGGAGATGCGTTCACGTAAATGATTGGTGGTTGTTTTTCCCATCGCAATCAAATCGTTTAATACCGGCGATTTAAAATATTCTTGCGGAATATTTAAGGCATCAAAATAACCGTTACGAGAGAGTTCGTATAAATCCACAATATGTTCACCAATGGCAGTACAGGCATGATGTGCTACTTTGTTATCGGAATAAACGCCAAAAGGAATGTTTTGTATAGGGAAATCTGAATTTTCGCTTACAGGCATCCAGCTTTTTAAGAGGGGATTGTTGGCTTTAGAACTCATACATTATTTTTTAAACGGTTTTATGATTAAGCGTAAGGATTGGTCAAACGTAAAGTATTTCCACATCCAGTTTACAAATATGATTAATTTATTTTTTACTCCAAGTATAAGCATTAAATGGAGAAACATCCAGAATAACCAGGCAAAAAATCCCTGAAATTTAAATTTAGGCAAATCTACCACCGCTAAATGTCTTCCTACAGTGGCCATGGAACCTTTATCGCTGTATTCGTAAGGTGTAGCGCTGTTGTTTTTTAAATTATTTGCCAAATGTTTGGCTTGTTCAATAGCCACCGTTGCCACTTGTGGATGTCCGTTAGGGAATTTTTCGGTTTTCATCAGCGCTATGTCGCCAATAGCATAAATGTTTGAATGACCGTTCACTTTATTGTTACGATCCACCAATAAGCGATTACCGCGGGCGATGGAATCTTTTTCTACACCATCAATCAAATTTCCCTTAATGCCGGCGCTCCAAACCACTGTTTTAGTAGCAATGGTGTTACCGTTATCTAATTCTACTTTTTCGCCATCAAAACTTTTTACCTGTGTAGAAGTTAAAACATTCACGCCCAATTTTTGCAAATATTCTTTTGATTTTTGAGAGGCATTCTCCGACATGGCACCAAGTGTTTTAGGACCGGCTTCTACGAGGTAAATATTCATTTTTGAGAAGTCGAGTTCGGGGTAATCCTTCGGGAGAATGAATTTTTTCATTTCTGCTAAAGCGCCTGATACTTCAACGCCTGTTGGTCCGCCACCCACTACCACCACATTCATGTACGACTGACGTTGAATATCGTTCGCCGAGAGAGCATCTTCAAAATTTTGTAAAATGCGATTACGTAAATAAAGCGCTTCGTTCACCGACTTCATTGGAATGGCATTGCTCTCGATGAGTTGATTGCCGAAGAAATTAGTAGAAGCACCGGTAGCAATGATAAGCGTATCGTATGGAATTTCACCAATGAGCGTATGCACAACATTTTTCGGCGCATCAATTTTGGTAACCTCTGTGACGCGAATGTGAATGTTTTTATGGTTTTGAAAAACTTTGCGTAGTGGAAATGAAATGGAACTTGGTTCTAAACCCGCTGTAGCAACTTGATAAAACAAGGGCTGAAATTGATGAAAATTATTTTTATCAATCAACCATATTTCAAAGGGTTGGTTTTTTAATTCGCGGGCTAATTTTAGTCCGGCGAAACCTCCTCCTATGATAACAATACGTTTCATTTTGCGATGTAAAATTACGAAAATATCAAAGGAGAAAATCTTTTTTATCTCATTCTATGAGCTTGTAATTAGCGGCCGCATACGCTTTATTGCAGGCGTTAAAATGCCACCATTCGGAAGTTATTGGATAGAAGCCGCTTTGTATCATAATCTTACGTAATAATAAGCGGTTGCAATAGGCTTTTTTGCTTAAAGCCCCGGATGTATAAAATTCATTTTCCATACTGGGGCGGGCTAAATCACCGAAAAAATCATAGGGAGTTCCCATGTCCAATAAAACACCATTTTCATTGATGATGCTCACGTCAACCGCGGCTCCGTAATTGTGTAAAGAAAGCTCATCCGGTCGCGCCAAATAATCGTATTTCACAATGGGTTGGAGCTTTAATGAATCCCACATGAGTTTTTGAATGTGCGCCGGTCGGGTAGCATCAAACACAATGAGATTATAGAAAGGAAATTGTTGTTTTAATAATTTTTGAGCGTTATTAAGTTTGGTAGCGGCATCACAGTTCAGGTAACATTGATTGAGTCCTTTGTAAAAGCTTTTTCCTAAAAAATTCTTATCGGAGTTATACATCAATACCACTCTGATATCACTGTCCATTTCACAGATATTGACCAGCCCGTTTTTTACGAATAGCTTTTCATAAATCGAAGAATCGCTACGAAGAACAGTGTTTTTTTGGGTGTCGGAAGTGTTGCTTTTTTTATTGGATTTCAAGAAGGATGCGCCGCTGTTTTTGTCGATACAGGCATTAAACAGGATAAGAATGAAAAAAGTATAGAAAAAAGCTCTCAAAATGGTTAATTAATTGTGCAAACAATGCCCTTTTACCAAGGGGCTTTTTGTTAAATTTACCTTCACTAAAATAACAGCTTAAAATTAGAAATAATATGCCATCTTTTGACATAAGCAGTAAAGTAGATCCGCAATTATTGGATAACGCCATTAATGTGGCTAAGAAGGAAATATTAAACCGTTGGGATTTTAAAGACAGCAAGAGTACCATTGAATTAAACAAAAAGGATTTGGTGATTAATATTACTACTGAAAACGACATGCGTTTGGATGCGATTTTAGATGCCATTCACAGTCGCATGATAAAGCAAGGTTTAGATCCGCGTTCTTTGGATGAGAAGAAAGAACATTATCCGAGTGGACCCATGATAAAAAAAGATATTACGGCGCGACAAGGGATTGATGCAGAAGCTTCACGTAAAATCATGAAGGATATTAAAGAGAGCAAAATAAAAGTAACGGCACAGAAAATGGATGATATCATTCGTGTGTCGAGCAAAAGCATTAATGATTTGCAAGCTGTGATTGCGTTGTGTCGTAAGAACAATTACGAAGTTCCTTTGCAATTTGTGAATATGAAATAAATATCAGTTTTCATTGCCAACCAAAACAAACTACGAACTCACATGATCATAAGAAGTAAAGCTCCATTACGAATTGGTTTAGCCGGCGGCGGAACAGATGTGTCGCCTTACAGTGATATTTATGGAGGAGCAATTTTAAATGCCACCATCGACTTATACGCGTATGCTTCGCTCGAACCGTTGAATAATGGTAAAATTGAATTTTGCATCGATGGTACCGATAAATGTTTGGTGTTGGATTCGAAAGCGCAATTGGAATTAATAGAGGGATTCGAATTATTCATTGGAGTTTATAACCGCGTTATTAAACAATTTAACTTAAAACCTTTATCCTTTCGTTTAACTTCATTCATAGAAGCACCGCAAGGTTCAGGTTTAGGAACATCTTCTACTATTGTTGTTTCCATCTTAGGTGCGTTTATCGAATGGTTGAAGTTGCCCTTAGGGAAATATGATATCGCGCATCTCGCGTACGAGATTGAACGCATCGATTTAAATATGGCAGGCGGAAAGCAAGATCAATACGCGGCTACTTTTGGCGGTATCAATTACATCGAGTTTTTAGCGAATGACCGAGTGATTGTAAATCCCCTTCAGTTAAAGCGTGAGGTGATGAATGAACTGGAAGTGAATTTGCTTTTATACTTTACGGCAACACAACGTTTATCGGCTGCCATCATTAATGAACAAGTAAAGAACGTGAACGATAAGAATGAAAAGTCGGTGGATGCCATGCATAATTTAAAAGAGCAGGCGCATCAGATGAAAGAGAGTTTACTGCGAGGTGAACTCAATAAAATAGGTGAGATTTTACATTTTGGGTGGCAAAACAAAAAACAAATGGCGCAATCCATTTCCAATCCTTTAATTGATTCGATTTATGAAACCGCCCTTAATAACGGTTCTACCGGCGGAAAAATTTCAGGCGCGGGTGGAGGCGGATTTATGTTTTTCTTTTGTCCGAAGGTCACCAAAATAAAAGTGGCGCACGCCATTGAACAAAAAGGCGGACGCGTTCAACCATTTAAATTTACAACCGAAGGTCTTACTACATGGACCATTGATTATTAAAACACTAAACACCAAACATTAAACATCAAACAATAAAACATCTAAAAATGCAAACAATAACCAGTACCAATTTTAATTTTCCTAAGCAAAAGAGTGTTTACAAAGGTAAAGTACGTGATGTGTATAACATCGACGGTAAATATTTAGTAATGGTGGCGAGCGATCGTATCAGTGCTTTTGATGTGGTATTACCAAAAGGTATTCCGTATAAAGGACAAGTTTTAAATTTAATCGCTTCTAAATTTTTGAATGCGACTAAGGATATTGTGCCGAATTGGTTAATGGGAACGCCGCATCCAAACGTTAGCGTTGGTAAAATGTGTGAGCCTTTTAAAGTAGAAATGGTTATCCGCGGTTATTTAGCCGGTCATGCAGCGCGTACTTACAATTCTGGTAAACGCGTTTTATGCGGTGTAACTTTACCGGAAGGATTGAAAGAGAACGATAAATTACCGGAGCCAATTATTACGCCAACTACAAAAGCTTCTGAAGGACATGATGAAGATATCAGTCGCGAAGAAATTTTAAAACAAGGTATTGTGGAAGAGAAGTATTATGTGCAATTGGAAAAATATACGCGTGCCTTGTATCAGCGCGGACAAGAAATTGCGAATAAGATGGGATTGATTTTGGTGGATACGAAATATGAGTTTGGTTTGTATAATGGTGAAGTAACATTAATGGATGAAATTCACACGCCGGATTCATCACGTTATTTTTATTTGGAGGGGTATGATGACCGTCAGAAGAAAGGTGAGGAACAAAAGCAGTTGAGTAAAGAGTTTGTACGTCGTTGGTTAATCGAAAATGGATTTCAAGGGAAGGACGGACAGAAAGTTCCGGAAATGAATGAAGCTTGGGTGAATGAAATATCAGAACGATATATTGAATTGTTTGAGAAAGTAACCGGTGAAAAATTCCCGCGCCATTCAACGGATAATTTTACGAGTGATATTGAAAAAAGTGTTACTGATTATTTAAACAAATTATCGTAAGCTTGAGATTTAAAATCACGTTCATATTTTGTTTGTTTGGATTGATTGTATTCTCTCAGGATGCGGAACTGGATTCTTTATTGGCGCTATATAAGAACGTCAAACATGATACGGTTAAATGTGAATTGCTTTATCAGTTGGGGGATTTAGTGCCCGAAGAGGAATTGGAAAAGTATTCCGACGAGTTAGAATTATGCGCGAAACGCTTACTGAATACAAAGCTTGATGAGAAGAAGGCGATTAAGTATCGCGGTTATATCGCCACCGCTTACAATAATAAAGCATTAGCGCTTCAGCATAATGGCGATGATTACAACGCGCTCATTTATTACAAAAAAAGTTTAGAGTTTAGTGATAGCGATGAATGGTTGGCTCAGAAAGCCAGCACGCTGTTAAATATTGGTACAGTTTATTTTTCACGAGCCGACTATCCGAAGACAATCGATTATTATTTGAAATCGATTAAAATTTCAGAGAAAATAAGAGATACAGTAGAATTGGCGAATGCCTGGAATAACCTTGCCTTAGTATACGCTCAACAAAACGATCGGAAAAAAGCCATTGAAATTTATACCAAAGCTTTGAATTTGCGGGAGGCTATACATGATATGAAAGGTGTGGCAAACTCATACTATAATATAGCTACGAGTCATTTAGCGATGAAGGACTTCGAAAGCTCAATGGAATATTTCAAAAAGTGTTACGAAATCAGATTGCAATTAGGAAATGGACATTATATTGCCAATACTTTAAATGGAATTGGGAAATTATGGAATACCATCGGACAACCGGATAGCGCGATAAAATATTTGAACCAATCCATTGAAATTTCGAAAGAAATAAAAAACAAAGAGCCCAAGGTAAACGCCATGTTGAATTTAGTAATGGCGTATGCCAAAAAAAAAGATTATAAGAAGGCTATTTTAATTGGGGAAGAATGTTTAGCGTTGGCAAAGGAATTAGAAAATCCAAGACTGATAGAGTCAGGTTCAAATCAGTTGTATAAACTGTACCAATTAACGGGGAATTCGGAGAAGGCCTTCAATGCTTACGTGCTTTACATAAGCATGCGTGATAGTTTAATGAGTACTGAAAATCAAAAGGCGGCAATAGAGGCCGAGATAAAATACAATTTTGATAAGAAAGTGCTTGAAGATAGTCTCTCACACGTAGCGAATATTGAAAAGGAAAACATGCGTCATCAGCAAGAAATTAAAACGCAAAGGACATATACCTACGGTGGATTTATAGGATTAGCATTGATGTTGGTAGTAGCGGGTGTATCGTTTAAAGCCTATAAGGATAAGCAAAAGGCGAATGTTCTTATTACCGAACAAAAGCAAATTGTAGAAACACAAAAGCATTTAGTAGAAGAAAAGCAAAAAGAGATTTTAGATTCCATTGCTTATGCCAAACGATTGCAGGAAGCCATATTGCCTCCTCAAAACATAGTAACTAAATATTTACCTGATAATTTTATTTTGTATCTGCCGAAGGATATTGTAGCAGGTGATTTTTATTGGTTCGAGCATTTAGATAACGGTTCATATATTGCGGCGGCTGACAGTACCGGTCATGGCGTACCGGGCGCGATGGTGAGTGTGGTGTGCAGTAACGCGTTGAATCGTGCAGTGCATGAATTTGGGTTAAGAGTTCCCGGCGAAATATTGGATAAGACACGTGAATTGGTATTGGAAACATTTGCCAAGAGTGATAAAGATGTGAAGGACGGAATGGATATCAGTTTAGTGAAAATAACGGAATTACCTGCCGAGAAAGATATTCCCGGAAGATTAGTGATACCAAAAGGACAGACATTGAAAGATGTGATGAGTTCTCAAACTAAATATAAAATTGAGTGGGCAGGAGCGAATAATCCGCTTTGGTATTATTCAGAAGGACAAATACACGAAATAAAAGCGCACAAACAACCTATCGGGAAGACAGAACAACCCACATCTTTTCCGACTCATTCGTTTGAATTAATAAAAGGTGATGAATTGTTTTTGTTTACAGATGGTTTTGCCGATCAGTTTGGTGGTACGAAAGGAAAGAAGTTTAAGTATAAGCAATTAGAAGAAGTATTGCTTCAATCATCCACATTACCATTATTAGAGCAAAAGCAACATTTAGCGAGTGTTTTTAATAATTGGAAGGCTAATTTAGAGCAAGTGGATGATGTAACAATAATTGGAATTCGGATATGAGACTTCTCTATTTGTTTATCATACTAAGCTTGCATTCTGTTATTGTGAATGGCCAAAATCGGATGGCTGATTCACTTAATCGCGCGTTTAATTCAACTCATGATGATTCTCTGAAGTGTCAGATTTTGTATTATTTGATGGAAAGTGATTATGATCCTGCTGTTTGGTCGCCATACAATGATAAGTTAGGCGCCCTTGCATTAGAAAATTTCAGAAAACAAAAAGGGCATATCAGGTCGTATTATCTTTTTTATTATTCTATCTACATTTCAAATGTTGGTTATCTATACAATATAAGAGGTGACTACCAAAACGCATTGAAGTATTATAATTTCGCTCAAAAATTTCAGAAGGGATTAGAAAACTATGAGGGCGCGGGGGGTACACTCAATAACATTGGTTATATCTATCGGATGCAAGGTAATATACCAATGGCATTAAATCATTATTATGAGGCTTTAAAAATGTTCGAGAAGGCAGGTGATCAAAATAATATGGCAGCTTGCTACAATAATATTGCCTATGTAAATGTATCCCAAGGCGAGTATTTAAAAGCCGAGGGATTATATGATAAGGCGATTGCTATTGTTGAAAAATTGAATGACAAAAGCAGTCTTGGAAATTATTTGGCAAACAAAGCTAAGTTATATTATTCGGGTAATATTAAATTAAAAGGAGGGTTAAAAGAAGGTGTCGTTGTTGGAATTAGCTTGTTGGAAAAAGCCCGTCAATTACAAACAGAAATTAATGATACCGAAAAATTATCCGGGACTTTAAATGTGTTGGCAAGCTTAATAGAAGCGTATGGTGATCCCCAATGCAAAGATGATTCATTGAAGTGTACGATACATTCTAAAAAGCGCGCGTATGAGTTGTATCTGGAAGCACTTAGTATACGAGAGAAAATGGGAGATAAACCAGGTTTGGCTCAATCCTATTCGGCGCTTTCTTCCTATTACGCAAGAAAAGGTGACATGAAGGCTGCGATAGATTTTGCGCAAAAATCGCACAGTTTAGCCTTGGAATTAGGTTTTCCGGAATTAATAGAGAATTCATCAGAAGAATTAAGTGCATACTATAAAAAAAGCGGATTATTTGACAAAGCGCTTGACATGCGGATTTTATTTGTTCAAATGCGCGATAGTGTCAACAACATAAACACCAGAAAGGAAAACATTAAGAAGCAATTTGAGTATGAATATAAATCACAAGCAGTAAAAGATAGTGTAAGCAATGCCAATAAACTAATTGAAGAAAAATTCCGTCATGAGCAAGCTATCGGACAACAGAAGTTATATACCTACGGTGGATTTATAGGATTAGCATTGATGTTGGTAGTAGCGGGTGTATCGTTTAAAGCCTATAAGGATAAGCAAAAGGCAAATGTTTTAATTACCGAACAAAAGCAAATTGTAGAAACACAAAAGCATTTAGTAGAAGAGAAACAAAAGGAGATTTTAGATTCCATCGCCTATGCCAAACGATTGCAAGAAGCTATTTTACCGCCTCAAAACATTGTTACAAAATATTTACCCGATAATTTTATTTTGTATTTACCAAAGGATATTGTAGCGGGTGATTTTTATTGGTTCGAACATTTAGATAACGGTTCATATATTGCGGCAGCTGACAGTACCGGTCATGGCGTACCGGGTGCGATGGTGAGCGTGGTGTGCAGTAACGCGTTGAATCGTGCAGTGCATGAATTCGGATTGAGAAGTCCGGGAGAAATTTTAGATAAAACCCGTGAATTAGTTTTAGAAACATTTGCCAAGAGTGATAAGGATGTGAAGGACGGAATGGATATAAGTTTGGTGAAAATAACGGAATTACCTGCCGAGAAGTCAGTGCCCGGACGATTGATCATACCAAAGGGACAAACCTTGAAAGAAGTGATGAGTTCTCAAACCAAGTATAAAATTGAATGGGCAGGAGCGAATAATCCGCTTTGGTATTATTCTAACGGAACCATTCACGAAATAAAAGCGCATAAACAACCAATCGGGAAGACGGAGCAACCTACATCTTTTCCGACTCATACTTATGAATTAATGAAAGGTGATGAATTGTTTTTGTTTACAGATGGTTTTGCCGATCAGTTTGGTGGTCCGAAAGGAAAGAAGTTTAAGTATAAACAACTTGAGGAGATTTTAGTATCTTGTAGTGATAAGGCACTTGTTCAACAAAAGGAAATTTTGAACACTTCGTTTAATGAATGGAAGGGTAATTTGGAGCAAGTGGATGACGTAACAATAATTGGAATAAGATTGGGAGAAGTATTCTTTTGAATTTATTTTGTAATGAAATTTTATACGTATACTCTGGTACTTTCATATTAACTTGTAAGTTTAAATATTAACATATAATGATAGAAAGATTACTAATATTTTGTTTGTTTATTTGTTTGGGTCGAAGTTATTCACAAGTACCGGCATTAGACTCCTTAAATAAAATATATGCGTCTATAAAAAATGATAGTTTAAGGATTAAAACACTCATTGCAATCACGGATATATATTTACAACAAGATTTAAAAAAGGCAGAATCTACAATCCATAAAGCAATATCAGCCAGTAAAAGAATTAAATCCAAATACCTTCAGGCAGAAACGATGGGGTATATGGGGTATATTAAGGACGCATTAGGTGAATTAGATAGTTCGTTTGCATATTATAACAAAGCTGTTGAGTATTGCATCGAGGTAAAAGATGAAGAGACTTATCCGGTACTTTTAAATAATCTTGCTTCAATAAACCAGCGGAAAGGGAAATTTAATGAAGCCATTGATTTGCAAATGCGCGCAGTTAAGGTGTTTGAAAAAAATAATGATAAGAAAGGAATGGCCTATTCGTATAATAATATCGGAGAAATGTTTTGGCAACTTAAGCAAAAACAAATGGCTTTTAAATACGTGTTACTTGCGCAAGAACTTGCTGATTCAATTGGCTATGTGCTTGTTTCAGCTTATTCTGCCAATAATTTAGGTTCATTTTATAATTTTTCAGATGAATATGATAAAGCGATTATTCAATTAGAAAAAGCGGTTAAACTTTATGAATCAATTGGTGATGAGGCTGCTAAAGCTCGCTCGTTACAAAATATAGGAAGTACTTATAAGAATTTAAAGGATTTTAATAAGGCCATATTTTATACGCATCAAGCTTACGATATTTATTCACGACTTAATCATAAGGATGGATTAGTACGATGTGGTTATGCTATTGCCTCAGTTTATCATGATCAGGGAAATGACGCCGAGGCGTTAACTTGGTTGAATAAGACCTACAAATTAGCTATGGAGATTAAAGCTGTCAGCCATTTGCCGGGCGTATTAAGGTCTTTAAGTGAAATTTATGCCAAAAAAAAGCAGTTTGAAAAGGCCTATAATTATTTTGTAGATTTTAAAAATCTAAAGGATAGTATTTTTGATTTAGAAACCACGAATAAATTTCAAGAATTAGAGGCGCAGTATCAAAATGACAAAAAGACACTCGAGATAGAAAATTTAAAAACAAAAGAGGCGCTTAGTAAAGTGGAACTGGATAAACAGTTCTCTGAAATTAAAAAGCAAAATCAGCAAAAGATATTTTTCGCTATTGGATTTTTGTTCATGCTGATAATTGTGTTTTTTGTTTATAGAAGTTATAAGCAAAAGCAAAAAGATAATTTAATAATAACAGAACAAAAACATTTAGTAGAAGAAAAACAAAAGGAGATTTTAGATTCCATCGCCTATGCCAAACGATTGCAAGAAGCTATTTTACCGCCTCAAAACATTGTTACAAAATATTTACCCGATAATTTTATTTTGTATTTACCAAAGGATATTGTAGCGGGTGATTTTTATTGGTTCGAACATTTAGATAACGGTTCATATATTGCGGCAGCTGACAGTACCGGTCATGGCGTACCGGGTGCGATGGTGAGCGTGGTGTGCAGTAACGCGTTGAATCGTGCAGTGCATGAATTTGGGTTAAGAGTTCCGGGAGAAATTTTAGATAAAACCCGTGAATTAGTTTTAGAAACATTTGCCAAGAGTGATAAGGATGTGAAGGACGGAATGGATATAAGTTTGGTGAAAATAACAGAATTACCTGCCGAGAAGTCAGTGCCCGGACGATTGGTCATACCAAAGGGACAAACCTTGAAAGAAGTGATGAGTTCTCAAACCAAGTATAAAATTGAATGGGCAGGAGCGAATAATCCGCTTTGGTATTATTCTCAAGGAACCATTCACGAAATAAAAGCACACAAGCAACCGATTGGTAAAACTGAGCAAGCAACGCCATTCCCAACCCATTCATTGGAGTTAAGCAAGGGTGATGAATTGTTTTTATTTACGGATGGCTACGCTGATCAGTTTGGTGGAGTGAAGGGAAAAAAATTTAAGTATAAGCAATTGGAAGAAGTGTTGCTTCAATCAGCACAATTATCATTATTGGAGCAGAAACAAAATTTAGAAAACAAATTCCATGATTGGAAAGGGAATTTAGAGCAAATAGATGACGTAACCATAGTTGGAATTAGAGTATGAGATTTTTAAAGTTTATTTTTTTATTTTTTCTTTTATCCTTGCAGGTAAAATCCCAAAAAGTGGATTCACTTGTTAGAGTGTTTAATAGTTCGCCTTCCGATACAAATAGCATTCGGCTAGCTTTAAGAATCGCAGATCTTTATAGAAAGGAAAAAAATGAAAAGGCTTTAGAATATTCTAATAAGGCTCTTTTAAGGAGTGGTTTGGCAAATAGTAATTATTTAAAGGCATTATCTCTTGAATCATACGCTAATTTTTATTTTACCATAAAAAAGTTAAGCGAAGGCTATAATTATCTGATTCAGATGGAGTCTTTGTATGATGAAACAAAAGATACACTCATTCTTTTGCGATCTCTTGATACGCGCAATAGTTTAATGCAAGATTTACAAATGCTTCCTAAATGTGTTGATATTAGAGAGAGAATGGCGGCTATCTACCGAGTTAAAAAAGATAAACAAAGAGAAGCTCGAATGTTGTGGTTGGCAGGTTGGCATGCGTTTAATGGAAAAGTGTTTAATCGTGGAGTGGATGATTTACACAGATCGGCCGCACTTTATAAGACACTGAAAGATAATCAGAGTTATTTTAATGCATTAGGGTGGCTTGGTCAGAATTACAGCGCTTTAAAAATGTTCGATTCAGCCCTTTATTACCGCGATCAGGTATTGAATTATTATTTAACAACAACCAATATATCAGGTATAGCGGAAGCATATCGTTATCGTGGTGATGTTTATTTAGTGAAACGTCAGTATGATTTAGCATTAAATGATTATGAAAAATCAATTGAATACTTCGCTAAGGCGAAATGGAAGGGACGTGAATTGTTACTGTATGAATATAAGGTAAGGGTATATGACAGTATAAATAATACAAAGGAAGCTATTCGTGCATTAGATACGGTTAAAATGCAATTAAACGATAAAATTGAAGGGATTGTCTGGATGTTCTATTATCAAATGGGTAAGCGGATTTATTTTAAGAATGGCGACTATCAGCAAGCACTTTATTGTTTTAATAAGTACGATAGCATTAAAACAGCTAATAATCAGGATCAGGCACAACAACAAATTGTGTTAGCTGAATTTAAAAAGGATGTAGAAAAAAATGAAGCCATTTTAAAAGCTGAATTTGATAAGAAGGAAGCACTGTCTTCAGCCGAGTTGGCCCGTAAGCAAGCCATGCTCGAAAGAAATAAGCAAATGTATTTGATTTTGGAGCAGGAAAGTAAACTCAAAGAAATGGATCTTGCTAAATCTGAACTTGAACTAAAACAAAAGGCAACTGAAACCGAAAATCAAAAGAAGCAATTACAATTATTGGCGCAAGACAAACAACTTAAGGAAATAGAAGCTAAACAAAAGGAAGAAGAATTAAATAAGCAGCGCATAGTCAATTATGCAGTTAGTTCTGGGGGATTACTGGTAGCAGGTTTATTGTTTTTCGCTGTAAGGGGTTATAACCAAAAGAAGAAGGATAATAAAACTATTCAGCAGCAAAAGATAATAGTAGAGGAGAAACAAAAGGAAATTTTGGATTCGATTACCTATGCCAAACGATTGCAGGAAGCTATTATGCCTCCTACTAATTTATTTAGAGCTACTTTGCCAAACAGCTTTATTTACTATAAACCCAAGGATATTATCGCAGGAGATTTTTATTGGATGGAGCGAGTGAATGAGGTGGTGTTCTTTGCCGCTGCAGATTGTACAGGTCATGGTGTTCCAGGTGCGATGGTAAGCGTGGTTTGTAGTAATGCCTTAAATCGTGCGGTGAAGGAATTTGGAATTAAGTCTCCTTCAAAAATTTTGGATAAAACGCGTGAGTTGGTTATAGAAACTTTTGAAAGAAGCGAAAGTGAAGTGAAAGACGGTATGGATATTTCTTTATGCGCTTTGAATTTAAAATCCATGGAAATGGAGTGGGCGGGCGCCAATAATCCATTGTGGCTGGTAAGAAATAGGGAATTGTTGGAGTATAAGGCGGATAAGCAACCCATCGGAAAATACGCGGATGAAAAACCATATACCAATCATACTGTTAATTTACAAAGTGGAGATTCTATTTACATTTTCACGGATGGATTTGCCGATCAGTTTGGCGGACCGAAAGGAAAGAAATTTAAATACAAGCATCTGGCCGAATTATTAATTGAAAATTCAAATAGAAATCCGGATGAACAAAAGAACACTTTAAGCGTCACTTTTGATTCCTGGAAAGGAAATCTCGAGCAAATTGACGATGTGTGTGTAATTGGCTTAAGATTGTAAATTAAGTTTTATTCTTTCAGGAATTACTTAAATTTTTTTACCAGCCATTTTCGGCTTGGTTCCTCAATCATCTTATAACTTAGAAAAGCAAGAAAAATTGTTAGTACGAAGGCTGCAACTAAATTTATTGAACTAGAGCCGAAATGTGTTTGTGTTATTTTTAGAATCGGACGGTGCGCCATGTAAAATCCATAGGAAATTTCTCCAAACAGAACAACCGGTTTAGTACCTAGAATAAAAAAATATTCACTATTGGCGATGAGTGACGTAAAGAATAAAAATAGCAGTGCCAATTGAAATGGATCATACCAACCACCAAGAAATAAAAAGTTTAAGTATGTTTTTGTGAATGGCATAAGTAAAAATAACAGTAAACAAATGCGTCCTATCCACATCATTACCGGTCTTTTGAAAAAGGATAAACTGTTGTTTTCTTCGCCTATGGCTACCATACTTCCTCCAAAATAAAAAATAGCCATGGAGGGCATGATATGAGGAATTTTATGGATGTAAAGAGCAATGCTAATAGATACTATCAAAAGTGAAATACCTATTCCTACCGCAATAACATAAGGTGATATTTTTGTTTTTTTGCTAAGGTACCAGAGTAAAATAAAAAAGATGTATAGTTGAAATTCTACAGGAATCGTCCAGGGCTCGTAAGGTGAATTGATTAAAAACAGTGTAGTAACAAATTTGATTGGTGCTGTAAAATCGTAATGAAAATCCGGATAAATAGTTAGCGTAATGAGAACTGAAATAAAAAGAACAAAGAAATACAAGGGGAGTATTCGAGCCGAACGCGCGATAAAGTATGATTTTAAATTTTCACGGTTAAAATCCCGGTTTAAGTAGATGCGTGTAATGAGATAACCACTTAAAATAAAAAAGGCAATGATGGCAGGTTTGTTATAGGCGCCTTCTAAGAAAGCTTTCGGAAGAAAACCATCTTTTACGGCGTGAACAACAAAAATCATAAGGGCTGTTAATCCACGTAAACCGGTTAATTGCGGAATGTATTTCATTGGTATAATGAATGTACTTAATCCGTTTCAATAAAACAAAACCCCACTTTTTATAGCGGGGTTTCTGATTTAATCCGTAAATAATTATTTTGCTTTTTCTTTGAGTAAAGCCTGTTCCAGTACCTCACTCATTTGTGTTACATACGTGAATTTTAAACCTTTTAAGTAATCGGCTTTAATTTCATCCACGTCTTTTTTATTGTCGGCACATAAAATAATTTCTTTAATACCTGCACGTTTAGCTGCCAGTATTTTTTCTTTGATACCTCCCACAGGTAATACTTTTCCGCGTAACGTTATTTCTCCTGTCATTGCGATGCTTTTCTTTACTTTACGGTGCGTTAAAGCGCTGGCAATGGAAGTTAACATGGCAATCCCGGCACTCGGACCATCTTTAGGTGTAGCGCCTTCCGGAACGTGTAGGTGAATATTATAATTATCAAAAATCTCGTGATCCAAATTCAACACATCCGGATGTGCTTTCAAAAATTCCAAAGCTAAAGTAGCGCTTTCTTTCATCACCTCTCCTAAATTACCTGTTAAGGTTAATTTTTGAGATTTCCCTTTGCTTAAACTGGTTTCAATAAATAATATATCGCCGCCCACTTGTGTCCAGGCCAAACCTGTCACCACACCGGGAGTGTCATTTCCTTGATATTTATCTTTGATATGAGCAGGCCCTAATATCTTAATTAATTCTTCTTCTGTGATTTTTGGTTCCGGTTTTTCACCGGCAATATGTACAGCTACATAGCGTGCAATTTTCGAAATTTTCTTTTCCAGATTACGCACACCGCTTTCTGCTGTGTAATTTTCAATCACATGTTCAATAACTTTATCGCTTAATTTTAATTGCGATTTCTTTAATCCGTTTTCTTCTATTTGCTTCGGTACTAAATGACGCTTGGCGATTTCCAGTTTTTCCTCAATGGTGTAGCCATTTACTTCAATAATCTCCATACGGTCGCGAAGCGCAGGCTGAATGGTGTTTAAATTATTGCAGGTAGCAATGAACATCACTTTACTTAAGTCGAAATCCAATTCTAAAAAATTATCATAGAAAGTAGAGTTTTGCTCAGGATCTAACACTTCTAATAGAGCAGAGGAAGGGTCGCCATGAAAATCACTACCTACTTTATCAATTTCGTCCAATACAAAAACAGGATTGGAGCTTTGCACCTTTTTTAAATTTTGTAACACACGTCCGGGCATAGCACCAATGTAAGTTTTGCGGTGACCGCGAATTTCACTCTCGTCTTTTAATCCACCCAAACTCATTCGAACGTATTTTCTGCCTAAAGCCTTAGCAATACTTTTTCCTAAAGAGGTCTTTCCTACGCCCGGAGGTCCGTATAAACAAATAATCGGCGCTTTTAAATCACCTTTAAGTTTAATAACAGCTAAATGCTCTAAAATGCGTTCTTTTACTTTCTCTAAACCATAATGATCTTCGTTCAGAATTTTCTCCGCATGCTTGATGTCGAAATTATCTTTAGTATAATCGCCCCAAGGTAATTCCAACATTAACTCAATATAATTTGTTTGTACAGCGTATTCGGCCGCATTTGGATTCATGCGTTGTAATTTGCTGAAATTTTTATCGAATACCGCCTGAACTTCCTTACTCCATTTTTTGCTTTTCGCTTTTTCTTTAAACTCATTCAATTCTTGTTCGAAATTATTTCCGCCCAATTCTTCCTGAATGGTTTTCATTTGTTGGTGAAGAAAGTATTCGCGCTGCTGTTTATCTAAATCATGTTTGGTTTTATTTTGAATCTGATTTTTTAATTCAAGCATTTGTAATTCCTTATTCAGATTAGCCAACACCAACATCGAGCGTTGTTTCAAATCCGGCACCTCCAGCATGCTTTGTTTATCCTGCGTGCTGGCATTCATGTTGGAAGAAATGAAATTGATTAAGAAAGTTGTACTCTCTATATTATTAAGTGCAAAACCTGCTTCGGTCGGAATGTTTGGTGATTGCTTAATGATTTGATGAGAGATTTCTTTCAGGTTAGAAATAATGGCCTGAAACTCTTTATCGTTTTTAGGCGGTTTAATTTCATCAAAAGCTTCCACAGCGGCTTTATGAAATGGCTCGCTCTGAATAAATTCTTTTATTTTAAAACGCTTTTTACCCTGAATAATAACGGTTGTATTACCATCGGGCATACGCAACATTTTTATGATGTGTGCTACAGTTCCAATATTGTTTAAGTCCTCATAATTGGGTTCTTCAACGGCATCGCTTTTTTGAGAAACCACGCCAATAGTTCTATCACCTTTATAGCTTTCTTTTATAAGAGCTATGGATTTATCACGACCAACAGTAATGGGAATAACCACACCCGGAAATAAAACTGTATTACGGAGCGGTAAAATTGGCAGAACATCAGGCAATTTCTCAGCCTGCATGTTATCTTCATCCTCTATAGACAAGAGGGGAATAAAGTCAGTATCCTCGTCAATCCCAGGGTTAAAGGGCATTCTGTCGCTATCACTAAAAAAATTCATACGTAAAATGTTAAATGCTTAGTGTAAGTTACCATTATTGTGCCAAATGGCAAAACCCGACTTTATGGCATAAAAAAGCCCCCTTAGTTCAGGAGGCTTTTTATTACAATGATTATAATTTGATTACAAATCCACTTTTACTTTCGCGAATCCTGCCTTAGCATATTCACCGCTCTTCAACTTATGTACGATTTTAGAGAAAGTGTCTACTGTGTATTTCACATCTTCTAAAGTGTGTGTTGCAGTTGGAATAACGCGAATAATAATCATTCCTTTCGGAATAACAGGGTAGGTTACCACCGAACAGAAGATGCCGTAATTTTCACGTAAATCGTGAATAATATTGGTTGCTTCAGCAACTTCTCCACTTAAATAAACAGGCGTTACGCAACTATTAGTATCTCCTAAATTAAAGCCGGCATCTCTTAATCCTTTTTGTAAAGCATTAGTGATTTCCCATAATTTCGCTTTGTATTCAGGGTGTTTGTTGATTAATTCAAGACGTTTTAACGCGCCAACTACCAATGGCATTGGCATTGATTTAGCATAAATCTGCGAGCGCATGTTATAACGTAAATAGGTAATGATTTCTTTTTTCGAGCTGATGAATCCACCAATTAACGCAAATGATTTTGCAAAGGTTCCGAAGTAAACATCAATACCATCCTGACAGCCTTGTTCTTGTCCGGTTCCTCCACCTTTAGCGCCTAATGTTCCGATACCGTGCGCATCATCAACAAATAAACGGAAATTGTATTTTTTCTTTAATGCAACAATCTCTTTTAATTTACCTTGGTCGCCACGCATTCCAAAAACACCTTCTGTAATTACTAAAATGGCACCACCTGTTTCATTGGCTAATTTAGTGGCGCGCTCCATTTGCTTTTCAAAGTCAACCATGTCGTTATGCTTATAAACATAACGTTTACCCATGTGAAGACGAACTCCATCTAAAATACAAGCATGACTTTCAGAATCGTAAACAATTACATCATGACGGTCAACCAAAGCATCAATTGCGCTAACCATAGCCTGGTAACCAAAGTTGCAAAGAATAGTATCTTCTTTTTCTACTAATTGCGAAAGACCTTTTTCAAGTAATTCGTGATTGTCCGAGTTTCCACTCATCATCCTTGCACCCATAGGTAAGCCCAAACCGTACTGTTGTGCAGCTTCCGCGTCTGTTTTTCTTACTTCAGGATGGTTTGCTAAACCTAAATAATTATTTAAACTCCAGTTCAACATTTTTTTGCCACGATACTCCATATGAGGACCGATTTCTCCTACTAGTTTAGGAAAAAAGAAATAGCCATGACCACTTTCGGCATGCATACCAAGAGGTCCCATATTTTTTACAACTTTTTCGAATATATCTTTCATAATGTGTGTAGATTAAGATGCACAAAAGTAGGCATTTTTAATGGATTTTCATAGGCTTAAGACCCTGAGTTAGAGAGGTACTTTATTGTTCAATTATCAACATTCACGCTACTTTGGAGGCATATCCTTAACTTTGGAACTTATGCTTGATACGCACTGCATATATAACGGACATATCATCAGTATCTACGAACCGGCGGTAACTTTCAGTAATCGTGCGTTCAGGTACGGTGATTCTATTTTTGAAAGCATACGCGTAGCTAACGGGAAAATCATGTTTTTAAAAGACCATATTACCCGCTTGAAATTGGGTATGACGGTGATGCGCATGAATCTTCCGGCTGAATTTAATACGGAGAATATCGAAGCATTAATTAAACTCCTATTGGTGAAGAATCATTTAGGCAGGGACGCAAGAGTTCGATTCACTGTTTTTAGAAATGAAGGCGGTTTTTATACTCCCGAAACAAACGATATCTCTTTCTTAATTGAAGCAGAAGCAATAGAGAATGAGGGGTATGTGTTGAATCAAAAAGGATTGTGGGTAGATATTTATACCGACATAAAAAAGCAGTTAAATAAACTCTGTAATTTAAAACACGGTAACGCGCTTTTTTACGTGATGGCAGGATTGGCAAAAACGTCGATGAAGCTCGATGATTGTTTGCTGATAAACGAAAACGGAACTATTTGCGAAGCTATCAGTTCAAATATTTTTGTAGTTAAAAATGGCGCACTATATACACCGCCTTTAAATGAAGGTTGTGTAGATGGTATCATGCGTAAACAAATCATGCGACTGGCAACTGCCAATAAAATATTGACTTTTGAAATGCCGATTACGATTAACTCACTCATGAATGGCGACGAATTGTTTTTAACCAATTCTATAAGAGGAATTGAGTGGGTTGGACAGTATAAAAATAAATTTTATACTAATCGAATGGCCACATTTTTTACTGATAAATTAAACGAACTTACACGACACGAACAGTTATGAACCGCAAAAAATTAATTGAAGAAATTAAAAAGAAAAAAAGTTTTTTATGCGTTGGACTCGACCCCGACGTAGATAAAATGCCAAAACAGTTTTTGGACGAAGAAGATCCCATCTTCGAATTTAACATGGCCATCATTGATGCTACTGCCGACTATTGCGTAGCCTTTAAACCGAACACAGCTTTTTATGAAGCTTATGGTTTAACAGGCATGGAGAGTTTGGAAAAAACCATTAAGTACATCAAAGCAAATTATCCGGATCACTTTGTAATTGCGGATGCAAAGCGTGGTGACATCGGAAATACCTCGATGATGTACGCGAAAGCATTCTTTAAACGTTTAAATGCGGATGCTATTACCATTGCACCTTACATGGGAAGTGATTCCGTAAAACCATTTTTGGATTTTGAAAACAAATGGGCCATTATATTGGGGTTGACAAGCAATGAAGGTTCGGCTGACTTTCAAATGAAAGCGGTTAACAATGAACCTTTATTTATGAATGTGATTAAAACCTGTGCCACGTGGGGAACTTCAGAAAACATGATGTTTGTTATCGGCGCTACCAAAGCAGAGATGATGGAACCTATTCGTGCAGTAGTACCTGATCATTTTTTCTTAGTACCCGGAGTAGGCGCGCAAGGCGGTTCGTTGGAAGAAGTTTGCAAATACGGTTTAAATAAAGATATTGGATTATTAGTCAACGCATCGCGAAACATTATTTACGCGAGTAATGGAGAGGATTTTGCGGAGAAAGCAGCTGAAGAAGCCAAAAAATTAAGTTCACAAATGAGTATGTACATAAAATAAAATACAATGGAAGAAAATAAAAATCCCAACCAAATTGATATAGAATTAAGCGAAGAAATTGCTGAAGGAATTTATTCAAACTTAGCGATTATAACCCATTCACAAAGCGAGTTTGTTCTTGATTTTATAAAAATGATGCCGGGTGTGCCAAAGGCAAAAGTTAAATCACGCATTGTGCTTACCCCTCAACACGCCAAGCGTTTGGTAAAGGCCCTAGCGGATAATGTGAATCGTTTTGAAGCCGCTCATGGTAAGATAAAGGACTTGGAAGCGGGAGCACTCCCATTAAACTTTGGCGGACCAACAGCTCAGGCCTAAATGTAATTTCTCGGATTGTTTATTTAGAATCCATCTACCAGATGACGAATAGCTTCTTCATCTTGAAGAATGATTTTTGTTCCTTTTGATACAATCATGTTTTCATCTTTATAAAAACGAAGCATTCTAACGAGTGTTTCTTTGGCCGTTCCGACAAATCCCGCAAAATCATTTCTGCTTATATTAATGATTACTTTTTTATTGTTATCATTGGATACACGATAAACTTCATTGAGGATTAATAGACTTAATGCTACTCTTTCTTTTACACCAAATTGCGAAAACACGGTCATCTTATTAATCCAAACCGAAAATTCTTTCGATAATGAAACGAGTAGTTTATTGGCAAGATTACCTGAAAATTCGAGCAGCTCCATAAAAGTTTCTTTTGGTATGAAGCTTATTACAACATTATCCATGGCTACCGCAGAAACAGGTTGTGCTTCACCGGCTAAAATTGGCCGGTATCCAAAATAATCTCCCTTCTTATATATGTAAACAATGCTCTGTTTACCCTCACTGTTGGTTTGAAAAATTTTAACCTTTCCCTTTCTTATTACGTAAATACCTTTAGGATAACTTTTTTCTCTAAATAAATAAGCTCCTTTGTTAAATTCTTTTCTCTGAATTTTATTTTTAATAAAATTCTTTTCAGTTACCGATAAGTAATCAAGTAGTGCCGTTGATTTTAAGTGATAGTTCTCTATATTAAATTCCATATTTTAAGTATAATGTTTTTATTTGTTTCATGGATTGACAATTGTCAATTTTAACAATAATTGATTTTGTAACTTTGTCCATTCGAATAAGAGTTCTGTTTTAGTTAAGCCTGTTAACGATTCAATTGTTAACGGGCTTTTTTTATTTATAAGTAGTTCTTGTTTTGATTTTTTAACGAATGAAAATCAAACACAGATATTTAATTGATGATTGTCAATGACTTTCCATTTGTTGTTTTGTTACTTGCATCTTATTAACTTTTAAATCTGTTGATTATGAAAATGCAAGCTTATTCTTTACACAATTACAAAAGTATCCCACAGATTAATAAACTTAATTCGCAGCAACTGGAAGCAATTGAAGTAGTTGGTAATGTTTTACCATTTAAGGTAAATAATTATGTTATTGAGCAATTAATAAATTGGGATAATCTCGATAATGATCCGATTTTTAAATTGACATTCCCTCAAAAAGGAATGCTTTCAGAAACACATTATGAAATGATGAAAAATTGTATATTGACAAATTCATCAAAAGACGCGATAAAAGCCTGCGCCAATAAAATTAGAAATGAGTTAAATCCACACCCGGCCGGACAATTAGAACATAACGTACCGGAAATTAATGGCGAAAAAATTGAAGGCATGCAACATAAATACCGTGAAACTGTTTTATTTTTTCCGAGTCAGGGACAAACCTGCCATGCTTATTGCACTTTTTGTTTTCGGTGGCCACAATTTGTTGGTATGAACGAATTGAAATTTGCAAGCAAGGAAGCGTCGCTACTTCAAACATATTTAACTGAACATACTGAAGTTACGGATGTGTTGTTTACAGGTGGCGATCCAATGATAATGAAAGCGAAAATTTTGGCAACTTACATTGAACCACTCATTAATTCTGACATAAAAAATTTACAAACCATCAGAATCGGAACAAAAGCATTGTCTTATTGGCCTTATAAATTTGTAACAGATGATGATGCCGATGAAATGTTGGCTCTCTTTGAATCAGTAATAAAAAAGGGAATTAATTTATCCATCATGGCTCATTTTTCACATCCGGTGGAGTTAGACACACCAATTGTGAAAGAAGCCATAAAACGTTTACGTGCTATAGGTGTTCAAATAAGAACCCAATCCCCAATTTTAAATCATATTAATAATTCACCCGAAGTATGGGCTGAAATGTGGCGAAAGCAAGTGAATTTAAATTGCATTCCTTATTATATGTTCATACCACGTGATACCGGTGCACAGGAATATTTTGCAGTAACTTTGGAAAATGCTTGGGAGGTTTTCCGAAAAGCTTACCAATCGGTAAGTGGAGTTTGCAGAACTGTACGCGGACCAAGTATGTCTTGTCAGCCCGGTAAAGTTCAGGTATTAGGCATCACTCAAATTAACGGGAAGAAATATTTTGTTTTAAGAATGTTGCAAGGACGCAATCCTGATTGGGCGGCTAGACCATTTTTCGCCGAATATGACAAAAATGCGATATGGATGGACGATTTAAAGCCGGCATTCGGGCAAAAAAAGTTTTTCTTTGAAGATGAAGGGAATAGTTTAATACAACTCTTTAAATCAAAATCAGAAGAAGAAGCGGCATAATTTTATTAAATGCTATATTTGGGTCGGGAAATCTTGTTTGATGTGTTATAGGCCCGACAAATGAACTTAAAGAAGCATAATATTGTTGAAAAACTCATTAACTGGATTCATGAGAAAACCAGCGAAAAGCAATTTTTGATATTCGCCAGTATTTTAGTTGGATTAAGCGCGGGGTTGGCTGCGGTTATTCTTAAGTTATTTGTTTCGGCGATAAAGCACTACTTAGTCGAAGGCTATCTTTTAAAAATAGATTTCAAGTATATTTATTTGCTGCTGCCATTAATTGGTATTGGTGTAACTGTTGTAATTGTTTCGTACTTTTTTCGTAACCAAATTCATAAAGGGGCCTCTTATATTTTGTATGCGATTGCTAAGCGCAGTAGTTTTTTACCATTCCATCAAATGTATTCTCATATAATTACGAGTGGACTTACCATCGGATTTGGAGGTTCTGCTGGTTTAGAGTCGCCTATTGTGAGCACAGGTTCAGCCATTGGTTCTAATTTCGCGCGTACCTATAAACTTAATTATAAGGATAGAACAATGTTACTCGCTGCAGGAGCCGCCGGTGGAATTGCAGGCGCTTTTAATGCACCAATAGCCGGTGTATTGTTTGCTCTCGAAGTGATTTTGGTGGATATTAGTATAAGTGCTTTCATTCCTTTATTAATTGCAAGCGCTTCCGGAGCATTACTGTCTAAAATTATTTTGCACGAAAGCAGTTTGCTTTTTTTTAAACTTAAACAACCCTTCGATTACCACAATGTGTTATTTTATATTTTATTGGGCTTGTTGTCAGGAATCATTTCCCTTTACTATGTTAACTTTTTTGAAAGGGTAGATCAGTTTTTTTCAAGAGTTAATTCGCGCATTACAAAATGGGTGATTGGGAGTTCGGCTTTGGCTTTGCTTTTTGCCTTGTTTCCTTCCTTGTTCGGAGAGGGTTATGAAAGTATCAAATCCTTGTCGGAAATGAATGTAGAGCAATTGTATCATAATAGCGTTTTATTTGAATCGATAAATAATCAATGGATTGTTTTGATTTTTATTCTTTCAGTTATGTTGTTAAAATCGGTTGCTGCCGCTATCACACTGGGGAGTGGAGGTAATGGCGGTAACTTTGCGCCATCCTTGTTTGTTGGAGCTTATCTTGGTTTTGCATTTGCTTTTTTTCTGCGTTTGCTTGGGTTTGATAATATTCCTTTGGTAAACTTCACTATTGTGGCAATGGCCGGAATTTTAAGTGGAGTTTTTCATGCACCTTTAACAGGTATTTTTTTAATTGCAGAAATAACCGGGGGATATGAATTAATTATCCCTCTCATGATTGTTTCTTCCTTTAGTTATGTTATTGCAAAATATTTCCAACCCGATTCGCTTGAAATAAAGCGGCTAAAGAAGATGGGAGCTATTGTTTCAGAGGATAAGGATGCAAGCATTCTAAGTAAAATTTCGATTAAGGAAGTAATTGAAACCGATTTTTCCGTTATTCATTTCAAATTAACTCTACGTGAAATTGTAGAAGTAATAAAACACTCAAAGCGCAATACATTTCCCGTAGTAAAGAAAAATAATAAATTGATTGGCATTATCTACCTCGATAGTATACGCGAAGAAATGTTTAATCCTGAATTATACGACAAAATTATTGCACGCGAAATGATGCAAAAGCCATCTACAATTATTGAGTTGAATGAAGATATCTTTACAATTATGAGAAAGTTCGAGGAATCCGGACAATGGAATCTGCCTGTAGTTGAAAATGGTTTATACATTGGTTTTCTTTCCAAATCCAGTATACTTGATAAGTATAGGAATCAATTAATGGCGATGGCTTAATTGCTATAATTTATGCTATATTCGTAATTCTAATGAAGCTTTGTAACAATTGTAACCGTTAATCCCTCAACCGTATCCGAACTTTGTGCCCATAAAATAATAAACATGGAAATTTTTGGTTACATATCTTCAATCATTATCGGTATATCTTTAGGTTTAATTGGTGGCGGTGGTTCTATTCTTACTGTCCCTGTATTAGTTTACTTATTTGGTGTTGAGCCTATGATGGCTACAGCCTATTCACTTTTTATCGTTGGTACCAGTAGTTTAGTTGGAGCCTTCCCAAAGTATAAACAAGGATTAATCAGTCTTAAAACGGCTGTCGTTTTCGGAATACCGTCTATCGCGGCTGTATTTGCCACACGTAAGTTTATCGTTCCGGCTATTCCTGCGCAAGTATTTACTTTGGGCGATTTCGTAGTTACAAAATCCATTTTAATGATGATTCTTTTCGCTGTTTTAATGGTGGCCGCTTCTGTTTCCATGATTCGTGAAAAGAAAAACAAAACAAATACGGAAGAGTCTTCTGAACAAAAATTTAATTATCCAATGATTATCCTGGAAGGTACCGTGGTTGGGGTGTTAACCGGATTAGTTGGAGCCGGTGGAGGTTTTTTAATCATTCCTGCTTTAGTAATGTTGAGTAAACTCCCAATGAAAATGGCTGTAGGTACTTCTTTGCTCATTATTGCAGCAAAATCTTTAATAGGATTCATTGGCGATTTGTCTACCAATGCCGCCAACATGGATTGGACTTTACTAATGTCAGTAACAGCTCTTGCCATCGGTGGCATCTTTGTTGGTAACACACTTTCTAAAAAAATCGACGGCAACAAACTCAAAAAAGGGTTTGGTTGGTTTGTGTTGATAATGGGAATCTACATTATCGTTAACGAATTATTTCTGAAAACCGGCGGCGGCCACTAATGTAACTCTTGTTACATTTTAATTTCGCTTGTAACTACTGTTACACTCTATGGGATTTTATCGCCCTAACTTTGTATCATAAAATTAATCCAAATAAATAATAACAAATAAAACAAACAACAATATGAAAGTAGAGCAAATATATACCGGATGTTTGGCACAAGGCGCCTACTACATCACTTCAAACGGTGAAGCAGCAATTATTGACCCGTTACGTGAGGTACAACCATATATCGATCGCGCTGCGAAAGATGGTGTAAAAATAAAGTACATTTTCGAAACGCATTTTCATGCCGATTTCGTTTCCGGGCATCTTGATTTAAGTAAAAAAACAAATGCACCGATTGTATACGGTCCAACTGCTAAACCGGAGTTTGAATCCATCATTGCTCAGGATGGCGAAGAGTTTAAATTAGGTAATGTAACCATTAAGGTATTACATACGCCGGGTCACACCATGGAGAGTTCTTGTTTCTTATTAAGAGACGAAAATGGAAAGGATACTGCGTTGTTTAGTGGAGACACCTTGTTTTTAGGTGATGTTGGTCGCCCTGACTTAGCACAAAAAGCAGCTTCCATGACACAAGAAGAGTTGGCGGGCTTATTGTATGAATCTCTAACAAAAAAGATCATGCCTTTGTCGGATGATATTACTGTCTATCCTGCACATGGTGCCGGAAGTGCTTGCGGTAAAAACATGATGAAAGAAACTGTTGATACTTTAGGTAATCAAAAGAAAATGAATTACGCTTTAAATCAACCAAGCAAAGAAGCATTCATTAAAGCGGTAACGGATGGTTTATTACCTCCTCCGGCTTATTTCCCAATGAATGTAGCTATGAATAAAAAAGGTTACGAGAGCTTTGATAAAGTATTAAGTATGGGAATGCGTGCTTTAAGTCCGGATGCTTTTGAAGCGGCTGCTGAAGTTACCGATGCTTTAGTATTGGATACTCGTCCGGCTGCTGAATTCGCTAAAGGTTTTATTCCGCGCTCAATCAGTATTGGAATCAATGGCGATTTCGCACCATGGGTAGGTGCTTTAATTAAAGATGTAAAGCAACCTTTATTATTGATTACACCTGTAGGAATGGAAGAAGAAGTTGTGACTCGCTTAAGCCGTGTAGGATTTGATAATGTAATCGGACATTTGGAAGGTGGATTTGAAGCATGGAAAGCAAGTGGCAAAGAAACAGATACCGTTAATCGTATTCCTGCCACACAATTTGCAAAAGAATTTGATGTAAAAGCCGGTAATGTATTTGACGTGCGTCGTGAAAGCGAATATCGTGCAGAGCATGTTGAGGAAGCATACAACAAACCTCTTGATCAAATCAACAACTGGTTTGCTGAAATCGATACTAACAAACCGTTTTACATTCACTGTGCTGGCGGATATCGCAGTATGATTGCGGCCAGTATTTTAAAATCACGTGGTATCCACAATTTTAAAGAGGTAGAAGGTGGTTTTAAAGCCATCGCAGAAGCGGGTGTTTCAAAAACCGATTATGTATGTCAAAGTAAATTACAAAAATAAATCAAGAGCGATGAAACTACTGAATGGAAAATGGGCGCTGATGTTAACGATGGTGTTTTCATTCATTGTATTAACAAACTGTCAGTCGCAAACAGAAAACAAAACAAAAGTTGAACCCAAAAAAGAGAATATCATGAAAAATAGTAAAGAAATAATCGTAGATGTAAGAACCGAAGAGGAATTCGAAATGGATGGTCATGCCGAAGGTTCAGTTAACTATCCTTTAGATCAGATTCAAAACAAGATTGAAGATTTAAAGAAGTACGACCACATCATTTTAGTGTGCCGCAGCGGAAATCGCGCCGGTATTGCTAAAAACATACTTGAGCAAGCGGGCATAAAAAATGTGGAAAACATGGGGCCTTGGCAGAATGCAGTTGGTGTCGTTAAGTAATTAGTTGTTAGTGGTTTGAGGCGTAATGTGACAAATGTTACATTACGCCTTTTTTATTCTCCTTATTTTAGTTTTATATTCAACTTATCATGAAAAAAGTTCTATTCTCGTTATTCTTAAATGCAGGTCTTATAACAGCTGCTTTTTCGCAGTCGTTTACAAATTCTCTGGCAATTCCATCTGTTTTAACAGGAACAAATATTAATCTCTCCATTCATACCGGAACTGTTTCATTTTATCCCGGCTTTAATACAAACACAATTGGCTTTAACGCGTATAATTATCTCGGACCAACGCTGATGTTGAACAAAGGTGATTCGGTTCATATTAATGTAAGCAATACCATGGCAGATACAACTACTGTACATTGGCATGGAATGCATGTGTCTCCAAAAAACGACGGAGGTCCGCATACCGTTATACCTCCCGGAACTACCTGGTCACCAAAATTTAAAGTTCGTGATGATGCTGCGATGTATTGGTATCACTCGCATCTTCACATGCTCACCGCCGAGCAAGTTACGAAAGGTGAATCGGGCTTAGTGATTGTGAAAGACCCAATAGAAGCAGCTTTAACATTACCTCGTAACTATGGAACGGATGATATTCCTCTTGTTGTTCAAACGCGCGCTTTCGATGCGACCAAACAATTTGATGCAATGTCGGCTATAGATAGCGTAGTACTCATAAACGGCACAAAAGACGCCTTTGTAAATTTACCTGCGCAGGTGGTGCGTTTACGATTAATAAATGCGGCAACTATGCGTTTGTTTAATTTCGGTTTTAGCAATAACGCAACGTTTTATCAAATCGGAACAGATGGAGGTTTGCTTGCTGCACCTGTTTCCATGACACGTCTTCGTTTGGCTCCGGGCGAAAGAGCAGAGGTATTACTCGATTTAACAGGTATGCAAGGACAAACCATTTATTTAACGAATTATGGAAGTCAGCTTCCTAACGGTTACTATGGTGCTCCAAATCCTGCCGCTATGGGAATGGCAACAATTCCAGGATATAGTAGTAATGGATTAAATGGTACCGATAAAAATCTAATGCAAATTAATGTAGCAGCACCAACGTCTTCTCCTGTTACAACCATTCCTTCATCACTTACTGTGGTTACACCAATTCCTCAGTCGGCGGCTAACTTTACAAGAACAAAAACGTTTACGCCCAAAACTATGGGTGGAGGCGCAGGATTAAATGGTCCATTTGTAATAAACGGACAAAGCTTCAATATGATGGTGATAAACGATACTATACCTTTTAACAACGTTGAAATTTGGAATTTAACAAACAATACGGCCATCGCACACCCATTTCATATTCACGATGTGCAGTTTTATATTATTGACATTAATGGTGTGGCACCTCCGGCTAATATGGCCGGACGTAAAGATGTGGTGGTTGTACCTTCTCAGCAAACCGTTAGATTCATAACTAAGTTTGAGAATTTCGCTGATCCAATGATGCCGTATATGTATCATTGTCATATGCTGGCTCATGAAGACGATGGAATGATGGGCCAGTTTTTGGTTTATGATTATTTTGCCGGTATTAAGGAGAATACGTACAATACTGTTTTTGCCAAAGCTTATCCTAATCCAGCCGATATTTCTTGGAGTATTATTGTGGAGGATGTTAATTTGGTTAAGACTGTAGAATTATCGAATGCAATTGGACAAAAAGTGGAGTCAGTGAAAATTGTTACTAATTATGACGGAACAATTTCTATTAATAACAATAATTTATCATCGGGAGTTTACCATCTCAAAGTTAATACATCTAAGGGTATAGCGACTTTAAAATTAATTAAGAATTAATTATGGCCGGAGAGTCAACGAAGATAAACAAAGAACTAATTTTAAGAGAGCGCCTGGCATTGCAGCGCACGCGTTTAGCTAATCAAACTACTTTATTGTCGTTTATTCGTACTTCACTTTATTTTATTGTAGCAGGATTAAGCATCAGAAGTTTATTAAAACTCGAAAATGGCTTGCTGTTTGAAATTTTGTTTTTTATTACCGCCGTAATCATATTTATCATTGGTGTTTTTAATTATTTCCGCCAAAACAGGATAATTAAGGAAAGTGAAAGACATGTGGGCGGTTATAAAGACGAATACCTACACGAAGACGAAGTTTAATAAAATTTGTTAATCTCTTAGCTATTTAAGTTAAGCCTTCCACAATGTAACTTTTGTAACCGTTTAAGCCCTGACTTATGTCATACTTTTGTGATAAATAAAGAAATTATGTTATCACTATTTAAAAAACTATTCTCATCAAAGAAAGTTGATTTAGCTACACTTATCAAAGAAGGCGCATTGATTGTTGATGTTAGAAGTAAAGCTGAATTTGCAGACGGACATGTAAAAGGCTCAAAGAATATTCCTCTCGAACTAATCGGTAATAGTGCCGAAACTTTAAAAAAACACAAACATGTGATTGTTTGTTGCCGAAGCGGAAACCGCAGTGGAATGGCACAACGCGTTTTAGAATCAAAAGGACTAACCAATGTTGTTAACGGTGGTAGTTGGCAAAATGTAAATCAATACCTATAATTATATGGAATCATTAAAAGTTTTAATCCCAACCGATTTTTCAGTTCAGGCTGAATATGCTTATCTGATGGTGAAAAAATTGGAAGAAAAAATTCCGGTTGAAATTCATTTCATTCACGTTTTATCTGTTCCTGATACAGTAACCATGGATAAGAACGGTAACATTCAAACATGCGGCGAAATCAGTGTAGATTATGTTGTATCACAAAAAGACATAGCAACACGTAAACTCAATAATTTGAAAACTATTTATGGTAATCAAGTGAATGTTCATTTGGAACTGGGAAAACTAACCGATAAAATTGTTTCCTATGCTAAGGATAATAATTTTGATTTAATAGTAATGGGTACAAAAGGCGCTTGGGGAATTAAAGAAAAATTATCCGGTTCTGAAACACAAATGATAGCGCGCCAATCGCAAATCCCGCTTTTATCACTCATGTGCGACCGATCTGACTTAGTTATTGAAAATGTTTTATTAGTACACGATTTTACAAAATCAAAAAATGAAAATCTCAATTTATTACATAAACTCATTAAAGCTTTCAATACTAAAACTCATTTATTACATATTCTAACGAAGGAAAGTGAGAGAGATACTGTGATAGCAGGTATGGATAAATTTGCCAGTGAAAATAGCATTGTTAATTACGAAAAACATTTTTTAATTGATAAGGATGTTGAGAATGGTGTGGTTCATTTTAATCAAATGCATGAGATGGATGTGATATGTATCGGTACGCACGGAAAAGGCGGTTTGTTTCATACCAGTGCCACCGAAAAATTAGTAAATCATTTATTTAAACCAATTATTTCATTTCATTTAAAATAGGAACCATGTTAGAACTCATTCAACAACCCTGGCCATGGTACGTGTCGGGTACAATAATAGCAGCAATCATGTTTGTTCTGATTTTTTTCGGACAATCATTCGGTTTTTCTGCAAATCTTCGAACCATATGCGCAGCAGCGGGAGGGGGAAAAAAAGTAAAGTTTTTCGATTTCAATTGGAAAAGTCAATTATGGAATCTGGTATTTTTAATTGGTGCCATAATTGGCGGATTTATTGCCGCTCAGTTTCTTTCCAATGGCGAACCGGTAAAAATTTCTGAAAATACGATTAGTGATCTAGCTAAGTTGGGAATTGCTGCTCCAACTTCGGCACAACCAAACGAGCTCTTTAGTTTAGACGCTGTGTTTTCTTTGAAGGACTTTTTAATTCTTGCTTTAGGTGGAATTATGGTTGGTTTCGGTTCGCGTTATGCCGGCGGATGTACCTCGGGCCACGCCATCAGTGGTTTATCTGATTTACAAGTACCATCTCTTATAGCTGTAATTGGTTTTTTTGCAGGTGGATTATTAATGACTTTTGTTTTATTACCTTTAATTCTATAAAAAATGAAATTTCTTAAATTCTTACTAGCCGGAATTGTTTTCGGTATTGTTATGGCCAAATCAGAAGCATTTTCATGGTTTCGCATACAAGAAATGTTCCGTTTTCAATCATTTCATATGTATGGAATAATTGGCACAGCGGTTATACTCGGAGTAATTGGTGTATTCCTGATCAAAAAATATAAAATGCGCGATATGAATGGTAACCCAATCATGTTTTATCCAAAAGATAAATCAATTGCAAGATACTTAATAGGAGGAACCATTTTCGGTTTAGGTTGGGCGTTGAGCGGTGCGTGTCCGGGTCCGATGGTGGTGAATATTGGTTATGGATATTTAGCTATGATTGTTGTGTTTCTTTTTGCTATACTTGGTACTTTCTTATACGGAGCCATAAAAGATAAATTACCTCATTAAAATATTTACTTATGAGCAATTCAAATAAACCTGATAGAGACCTTGCGGCGATTGTCATACGCCTGACGCAAATAATAATTGTTCTCGTTGTATTTATTATAGCTCTTGTGATTGCATTGGCAAAATTTATTCCCGCGCCTAAACCGGAGCCTGTTGTGGAAACCCCGGTGCCGGATGCTTATGGAAATTTTACAGAAGCAGGAAAGCAATCTACTGAACAAAGATTAAAGGATACTATCAATTATTGGAAGGCACCTGATGAATCTACACTGGAAGGAAATTCGAAAAAAGAATCTATTTTATATGGTAAAGATTTAATTGCACATACTTCTGTTTATTTTGGTGAGAATGGTAAAATATACAATTCTACTAATGGAATGAATTGTCAAAATTGTCATCTGGATGCAGGAACTAAAGTGTTTGGTAACAATTACAGCGCCGTTACTTCAACCTATCCAAAATACCGTGCTCGTTCAGGCGCTATCGAAAATATTTACAAACGTGTAAATGATTGTTTCGAAAGAAGTTTAAATGGAAAAGCATTGGATACAACATCGAAAGAAATGCAAGCCATTGTAGAATACATTAACTGGTTAGGTAAAGATGTGGCAAAAGGAAAAAAACCGGAAGGTTCCGGGTTCAAGGACTTAGCTTTTCTGGATAGAGCAGCCGATCCTGAGGGCGGAAAAAGTGTTTATGTAGCGAAATGTCAAAGTTGTCATCAGGCTAATGGAGAAGGAATGATGAATGGTGATAAAACGGCTTATACTTATCCGCCTCTATGGGGAGATAAAAGCTATAACGATGGCGCAGGTTTATACCGCTTATCCAACTTCGCGAAGTTTGTAAAGTATAATATGCCATTGGGTGCTTCGCATGATATGGTACAATTAACCGACGAAGAAGCTTGGGATGTGGCAGCATTTGTGAATTCGCAACCGCGCCCTAAAAAGGATATAAGTAAGGATTGGCCGAAGATAGAAGAAAAACCTTTTGATCATCCATTTGGTCCCTTCGCGGATGGGTTCAGTGAGAAGCAACACAAGTTTGGACCATTTAAGCCTATCAAGGAAAAGCAAGAGGCGATGAAGAAAAATAAAAAATCTAAAGCGTAATTATTTTTACTATGAAAAATTCAATTAAAAAAATCACAGTTGTAATCTTGATGATTGTGTCGTGGAATATAACTTCAGCACAACAGTCTCCGGTTACAAGTTCAAAGCCCGAACATAAAATTATCTTTCAATTAACTACCGGCGATACTACTTCGCATAAGCAATTAATGAAACAGTTTAGTAATATACTCTCCGTTTCTCCAACTACGCAAATAGAAGTGGTGTGTCATGGTCCGGGCTTAGATATGTTAGTTGCTGGGAAAACTATTGTGGGTGATAAAATTAAATTAATGGCCGAAAAGGGCGTTGCATTTAAAGCATGTGAATTCTCGATGAAGGAAAGAAAAGTGGAAAAAGAGAAAATTATTGAAAGTGCCGGATTTGTAGCCGCGGGAATTGTAGAAATTGTAAGTAAACAGGAACAAGGTTGGAGTTATATTAAAGCAGGAAATTAAAAATTAGTACTTAAATGAAAAAAGGCCTCTCATATTTATTTTTTATCATTTCGTTTTATTCTATTGCGCAGGATAACGGTCAGCACCATTCTACCGATAACCATCATATTTCTTTGAAGCCAAAAGACTCTACCTGCTTAAAAGATTGTTTTCTGAAAGCACATTGGGAAGCGCATTCGCGAACTTTTTTAATGCATACGATTAATGAAGGTAATTTAAAAGACGATTATGCTTTGGCATCAGGTGCCGGTATCGGAGTATTAACACAACCGGTGTATGGGTTTCAGGTAGGGGTAAGCGGATTTTTTATTTACAATTTATGGTCGAGCGATATTCATAACATAGATTCACTTACTAAACTTCCGAATCGATATGAAGTTGGCTTATTTGATGTGGAAAATCATACGAATAAAAATGACCTTGATAGATTGGAAGAGCTTTACATCAAATATAATTTATCCAAAAGTGCTATTACGGTTGGGAAAATTAACATCAATACACCATTTTTAAATCCACAGGATGGACGTATGCGTCCCACTATTGAGGAAGGTGTATGGCTGCAAATTAACGAGTCGAAAAAAATCGGGTTTAATGGTGGTTGGATATGGGAGATTTCACCTCGTTCCACAGTACAATGGTTTACGATGGCAAATTCGATGGGCATAAATCCAATGGGTGTTAATGTGGATGGTACCAAATCAGATTATCATGACCATATTAAAAGTGAAGGGATGGCTATTGCAAATGTGTATATTAAGCCAAATGAGAACTTAAAAATCAATTTGTGGAACTCTTATCTCGATAATGTGATGAACTCAGCGATGATTGAAGTAAATACCACTCAATCACTAAGTGAAAATTCAAAATTGTATCAAGGTATAATGTATATTCATCAGGATGCAGTAAATGATGGCGGTAACGAGAATCAAAGGGAAACGTATATAAACAGAGGCGCTCAGTCAAATGTAATCAGTGCGCAAATTGGAGTAAGAAGTAAGAAAAGCAATACTTCATTAAATTATACCCATATTACAGGTGATGGTCGTTATTTAATGCCGCGCGAGTGGGGAAAAGAACCATTCTACACCTTCATGCCGCGCGAAAGAAATGAGGGATTAGGTAACGTCCATGCTATTATGGCTAAAACAACACTCAACGCGTTTAAAAATAAATTCAAAGCAGGTTTAGCTTACGGATACTATTTATTGCCGGATGTAAAGGATTATCGTTTGAATAAATACGGAATGCCTTCTTATCATCAAATGAATCTGGACTTAGGTTATTCATTTGACAAATTTTTAAGGGGATTGGAAATAAAGTTTTTAGCAGTGTATAAACTAAAAGCCGGTGAAACTTATGATAATTTAAGGTATGTTTACAATAAGGTAAATATGGTAAACTTGAATTTAATTGTCGACTTTAAAATTTAAAACTCATTATGGAAAATAAAAGCGAAAAAGAAATTAAAGCCGATAATCGTCGTGATTTTTTGAAAAAATCAGCGTTGGTGGGATTGGGCACTATACTCAGTCCGGTTACGAATGTGGTAGCGTCTACTCTGGAGAAAGAAGCTACATTGGAGAGTATTGAACTTCCGCCTACCGGTAAACAAACTGTTACAGTATTAATCACAACAGATATACATTCTCAATTAAATACCCATGATGAATTTTTCTGGGAGAATGGCAAGGCTGTTTATAAAAAGCGTGGCGGCATGGCAGTTTTAAAAACGATGATTGAGTCGTTTCGTAAGAAAAATCCGGCTAATACAATTCTTTATGATGGCGGTGATTATTTTCACGGTCATGCGGTTGCCTCACTAACAGAAGGCGAGGCACTCATCCCCATTTTTAATAAATTGGGTTACGATTTAATGTTACCCGGCAATTGGGAAGTTGTTTATAAAAAGAAAAAAATGTTGTTTGATATGGGACATGCCAACGCTGCTAAAATCTGCGCGAACATGTGGCATAAAAGCGACGATAATTATAACGGTGAGCTCGTTTACCCTCCTTATTGGATAAAGTATGTGGCAGGCGTAAAAATTGGATTTATCGGTTATACCGATCATTTAATTCCGAAACGACAATCACCGGCTTACAGCGAAGGTTTACGCTTTGAGCATGCAGAAAATAATTTAGCCAAGTATGTAAAATTATTGCGTGAGGTAGAAGGTTGCGCGGTTGTAATTGTAGCCACGCATATGGGGCTTGCGCAACAAGTTGGACTAGCCAATAATCCCGTTGCAGAAGGTGTAGATATAATTATGGGTGCGGATACACATGAGCGAGTACGTGAACCTATTCAGGCAAAGTACACCAAAGTTATTGAGTGCGGAGCTTTCGGTTCATTTTTAGGTAAGCTGGATTTGGAAATTGAAAATGGTAAATTGATCAATACAAAATATCAATTACTGGATGTAGATCCTCTTAAATACTCTGCCGATAAAGAAATGCAAGCATTGGTTGATAAAGCGTACGAACCATTTAAAAATGATTTGCAAACGGTAATAGGAACCAGTAAAACGCCATTGGTGCGTTACTTTGTATTGGAGACTCCAATGGATAATCTTATTACGGATGCCGTAAAGTGGAAATTTAAACCGGATATTGCTTTATCCAATGGTTTTCGCTTTTGTCAGCCTTTAGCAGTTGATCCTAAAACAGGTTTAGCCAGTATAACGAAGGAGTTTTTATGGAATATGTTACCTGTTAATAGCGAAGCAAAAACAGGTATTGTTACCGGAAAACAATTGTGGGATTGGTTAGAAAAGGAATTACAAAACGCATTTGCTAAAGATCCTTCCAAGCGATTTGGTGGCTGGTTCGTTCGTTACAATGGAATGGAAGTGAATTTTACCGTAGGAAATGAATTTGGAAAGCGCGTAAATTCTGTGAAAGTAGGAGGGCAACCAATTGATTTAAATAAAGAGTATTCAATTGTAGCTTGTGAACGTGAAGGTGATCCGGATGATACATTATGCAGAATTGAACATGTAAAAAATCCTAAGAAGACGCCGTATTTGCTACACGATGTCATCATGGAATATTTAAAGGCAAACTCCCCGGTTGAGCCAAAGCTGGAAGGCAGAGCAATTGCTACCGACGAACCTGCTACATTGCTAACACAACTTAAAGGAACCACCTACGAATTCAGATAATAATTTTGCTCATTCTTAATTAATAAATATCTTTATAAGGATGAAAGATCTAAAAGAAAGATTGCGCAATTTTCTGGAGTTAAAACTCATTGAAGAAATTGAGAAAGAAGGCAAATTCATGTCTTTTAAGGAAGGCGATGTAATTATTGATTACAATAAAAACATCAAGTTCATGCCTTTAATTATAAGCGGAACGATTCGTGTGATGCGAAAAGATGAGGAGGATAATGAAATCCTATTGTATTATTTAAGTTCGAATGAAAGTTGCGCCATGGCTTATACCTGTTGCATGGAAGCGCGCAAAAGTGAAATTAAGGCCATTGCTGAAGATAATGTTGAATTAGTAGCCATCCCTCATGAAAAACTTGATGAGTGGTTAACTAAATATCCAAGCTGGAAAAGTTATATTTTCAATAGCTTCACGCAACGTTTTAATGAATTATTACGCTCATTGGAAAGTATCGCGTTTCATAAGCTCGATCAGCGTTTAATAAAATATTTAAAGAATAAATCTAAAGTTACCGGTAAATCCGCTATTCAGCTTTCCCATAATCAAATTGCGGAAGAATTAGGAACGAGCCGCGTAGTTATTTCTCGCTTGTTAAAGCAACTCGAAAACGAGAAAAAATTAGTCTTGTACCGCAACGAAATCAAACTCCTCAGCGATTTCTGATTTTTATCATCTTCCATCTGTAACAGTTGTTACTAAGACAGGGAAATTCTGAATCTAATTTTGTTTTAACTTATTTCGTAAAAGACTTCTCCCTCTAATAGTTAGAAGTAGTGTTTTACCTGACTTAAATCATAGGTAGAATGGAGATGCTTTATGAAATTTGCAATAAGTAAAATTAACTCTTAAAGAAAAATTCATGATCATAGAGCAAATTTACACAGGCTGTTTAGCCGAAGCAGCGTACTACATTGAAAGTAATGGAGAAGCTGCTATCATCGATCCTTTGCGTGAGGTAGAACCTTATATTCAAAAGGCTAAATCCCGTAACGCGAAAATTAAATATGTATTCGAAACACATTTTCATGCTGATTTCGTAAGTGGACATATTGATTTATCTAAGAAAACAGGTGCCGTAATTGTGTATGGTCCAACCACTATGAAAACCGGTTTTGATATGTTAGTGGGTCATGATGGTGAAGAGTTTAAATTGGGAAATATTTCCATAAAATTGATTCATACTCCCGGCCATACCATGGAGAGCTCTTGCTTTTTATTGAAAGATGAAAATGGAAAGGAGAAGGCGATTTTTACAGGTGATACTTTGTTTATCGGCGATGTTGGTCGTCCGGATTTAGCTCAAAAAGTAATTGCTGAGTTAACGCAAGAAAAGTTGGCCGCTCATTTGTTCGATTCGTTACGCAATAAAATTATGCCGTTAAGTGATGAGTTAATTGTATATCCCGGACACGGTGCAGGAAGCGCTTGCGGTAAAAATATGAGCAAGGAAACAACAGATACACTCGGACATCAGAAACAGGTGAATTATGCATTGAACCCAAATCTTAGCAAAGAAGAGTTTATTAAGCAAGTGTTAACTGGATTAACGCCTCCTCCGGGATATTTCCCGCAAAATGTGCTAATGAATATTGGCGGTTACGAAAGTTTCGATAATGTATTAAAGAAGGGTACACGCGCATTAAGCGTAACAGAATTTGAAGCGGCCGCAGAAGAAACCGGCGCGCTCATCATCGACGCCCGTAAGGCGGATGATTTTCGTAAGGCGTATATTCCTAATTCAGTAAATATTGGAATTGATGGTAGTTTTGCAGTATGGGCAGGTACATTAATTCCGGATGTTAAACAAGCATTATTAATTGTGTCTGATGCCGGCCGCGAGGAAGAAATCATCACGCGTCTTGCACGTGTTGGATACGATAATGCCTTGGGTTATTTAAAAGGAGGAGTAGAAGAGTGGATCAGGGCAAAAAAGGAAACTGATTCAGTTCAACAGATTACCGCAGAAGAATTAGCTCAAAAGTTGAAAACGGAAGCAGTAAATATTTTGGATGTGCGTAAAGCCAGCGAATATTACAGTGAACATGTTTTAGATGCAATCAATGCTCCGTTAGATTATGTAAACGATAGTATGACGAAGGTGGATAAAAATAAAACCTATTACGTGCATTGCGCGGCGGGTTATCGTTCCATGACCTTCATTTCCATTTTACAGGCGCGAGGCTACCGTAATCTGATTGATATTAAAGGAGGATTTACGGCAATTAAAAATAGCGGCTTATTTAAAGTTAGCGATTATGTTTGTCCGACTACCATGCTTTAATAGCTAAAAACTCACTTATAAAAGCCGCATTATTGCGGCTTTTTTTGTTATTTTTAGGAAGTGATTTATTTAACCTATAACGATCAGCCTAATGGAATTTATTACAGTCAGGTAATTGACGTAGTGAACTATTTAAATAGCATTCAATCCAAAGAAAAGGTTAAACTGGTAGCACTTATTTCCATTCGTAATTTCTTCGAAAACCGGAAAAAAATCAAGACACGTTTGCCGGATGCTGTTGTGTTGCCTATGGCACCGGGAGCTTCCCGATGGAAATGGAATTTGTTTCAATTAAATTCTGTTTCGGGGAAAGAAAAAATTATGGCACGCGGACCATTTGCAACGGCATTAGCGTTAAAACTCAAACAGAATGGTCAAACTAAAAAAGTGATTTTTGATGCTAGGGGTGCCTATAAAGCTGAGTTGAATGAATACAATGTGGTGAATGATGAAATACTTAAAAGTGAAATTGCGGGAATTGAACAAGATATTTTAAGAAGGAGTGATGCAATATTATCGGTATCGAAGGCTTTAGTGAAGTATTGGAAGACGGATTACAATTTCGATTCGCAGAAGCATGTTGTAATACCTTGTACTCTCAGTAATGATTTTATTTTTGAATTCCCGCCTTCCTATGAGTTATTGAATTACAAAAAGGAAATTGGATTTAGTGAGGATGACATAGTCATGGTTTATTCCGGTTCATCAGCAGGTTGGCAGTCTTTCTCGTTAGTAGAAAGAAAAATGACCGAGGTGATGGAGAAGAATGATAAAGTAAAACTGCTTTGGCTAACCCATGATTATGATCGCAACTCGGCTTTTGTTAAACGATTTGGAGATAGAATCATCACCAATTGGTTACAACCAAAAGACGTGCGCAAATATTTATTGGCAGCCGATTATGGAATTTTATACAGGGAAAACTCAATAACTAACCTGGTAGCTTCACCTGTAAAGTTTGCAGAGTATTTAAGTTGCGGATTGAATGTGTTGGTCAGCGATAATTTGGGTGATTTTAGTGAATTTGTAAAAGAGCAGGGATGCGGACAGTCAGGTGAGGCTGAATGGGATTTACAACCGGTAAATTACGAACAGAAAATAAAAAATCATGGTCTGGCCATGAAATATCTGACAAAACAAAATTTCACAGAACAATACCTTTCCCTTTTGGCTTAATGAAAAAAATTGCACTGATAACGGATGGGATTTGGCCTTATGTGTTAGGGGGAATGCAGAAGCATTCTTATTACCTCTGTAAATATTTCGCGCAAAACAAAATTGAAGTCGATTTGTATCACTTTAATCAAAGCGAATTCGACATAAATGAATTAAAAGTTTTTACCGAAGAAGAAAGAAAGTATATTCATTCTTTCATTCTGAAATTTCCAAATGAGAAAAAGGGTTTCGGACATTATTTAAAGAATTCAAGAAGCTATTCAGAACTAGTTTACGAAGTCATTAAACCACATTTAGCAACTTATGACTTTATTTATACCAAAGGTTTTTCAGGGTGGAAGTTAATAGAAGAAAAGCGTAAAGGAAATATTGAGTGTTGTAAAATAGGTGTGAAATTTCATGGGTATGAAATGTTTCAAAAGGCACCTGATTTCAAAATTTATTTACAGCAATTACTATTGTTAAGAAAACCTGTAAGGCAAATCACATTAATGGCGGATGTTGTTTTTTCTTACGGTGGTAAAATTACAGATATCGTTAAACAATTAGGTGTTTCTTCGGAAAGGATTATTGAAATGCCTTCCGGTGTTGAAGAGAATACACTCGTTGAATTCATTAAGCCAACCGGTAAAATAATTGAATTTGTATTTTTAGGACGGTACGAAAGACGAAAAGGAGTAGAAGAGTTAAATGAAGCACTGAAGTCACTCGATAAAAATTCATCATTTAAATTTCATTTTATTGGCCCTATCCCCAATGATAAAAAAATAATTGATCATCGAATCGTTTATCATGGCGAAATAAGAGAGAAGGAGACACTGAATAATTTATTACGCACTTGTGATGTGTTGATATGTCCGAGTCATAGCGAGGGTATGCCAAACGTGATTTTAGAAGCCATGAGTAATGGATTATGCGTAATAGCAACGGATGTAGGAGCCACCAATATTTTAGTGAACCATCAAACGGGCTGGTTATTAAAAGCAGGCGCTTCTGTCGCCATAAAAAATTGCATGAAAGAAGTTTTGGAAGTAAAAACTGAAATAGTTGACGAGAAAAAGAAGAATGCGTTAAGCTTAATAAAAAGTGCATTGACCTGGGAGCACTTGATACCGCAATTGCTTGAAAAAATCAGGAAAGTAAATTAATTTTTTTAAACCAATCTATTGCTGCGTTCACATCAGCAACAACTTGATATTGTCCTTTTGGTTTTTGCACTTTTAAAAAGAAATTCGCAATTATTCGATAAGCTAAATTGGGCGCAATTACAGCAGATGCCAGAATAGGAGTAGAGTCTTCCAGTTTAAGTGCATTATCTCGCGCTTCTTTTGTAATGGTAACACCGTCGCCTGCTTCAAATATAAACAGAGAGCGTTGTTTATTCGTGATTTCATTAAATGAATCAGCCATTTTTAATTGCAACTCTACATCCAAAACAGTATTGTCATGATAATATACATGTACAATACCATTTTCCCATAAACTTAAAGTTGCTTCCGGGTGTTTAATTTGTTTTATGATTTTAAAATCAGATGCTTTAACCATAATTATGTTTGAAGCACCCCCACATTGTACTGTTTTGTAATTGGTGAATGGTTTGCCATCTCAATTCCCATACTGATCACTTTTCGTGTTTCCAATGGATCGATGATTGCATCTAGCCACAAACGCGATGCCGCGTAATACGGTGTGGTTTGAGAATCGTAACGGTCTTTAATTTTATTAAATAATTCTGCTTCTTTTTCAGGAGTGATTTCTTCGCCTTTGGCTTTTAAACTGGCCACTTCAATTTGTACTAAAACTTTTGCCGCTTGCGCGCCACCCATTACCGCCACCTGAGCTGTTGGCCAACCTACAATTAAACGTGGGTCGTATGCTTTTCCACACATTGCATAATTAGCTGCGCCATAACTGTTACCAAGGATAATAGTAAACTTAGGTACTACTGAATTACTCATGGCGTTTACCAATTTGGCACCATCTTTAATAATTCCGCCATGTTCACTGCGCGAACCCACCATAAACCCGGTAGCATCTTGTAAAAACACCAATGGAATTTTCTTTTGATTACAATTCATTATGAAACGTGCTGCTTTATCAGCACTGTCACTATAAATTACGCCACCAAATTGCATTTCACCTTTTTTGCTTTTTACTACTTTGCGTTGATTGGCAACAATACCTACAGCCCAACCATCAATGCGCGCATAAGCACAAATAATGCTTTGTCCGTACAATTCTTTGTATTCTTCAAACTCACTATTATCCACCAGGCGTTCGATCACCTCGTGCATATCAAATTGTTTGTCGCGTGTATCAGGAATGATGCCGTAAATTTCTTTTGGATCCTTTTTAGGAAGAGCGGGCGTTTCACGGTTAAAGCCGGCTTTTTCATAATCACCAATTTTACTCATGATGTTACGAATGCGGGTTAAACAATCGGCATCATCCTTGCATTTATAATCTGTTACCCCGCTAATTTCACAATGTGTTGTTGCTCCACCTAAAGTTTCGTTATCAATATTTTCGCCGATAGCGGCTTTTACTAAATAGCTTCCGGCTAAAAAGATAGAACCTGTTTTATCTACAATCATGGCTTCATCGCTCATGATAGGTAAATAAGCTCCACCGGCCACACAGCTGCCCATCACTGCAGAAATTTGTAAAATCCCCATGCTGCTCATCACTGCATTATTTCTGAAAATTCTCCCGAAATGTTCTTTATCAGGGAATATTTCATCTTGCATTGGTAAATAAACGCCGGCACTATCAACCAAATATATAATTGGTAAACGGTTTTCCATGGCGATTTCCTGAGCACGTAGATTCTTTTTACCCGTAATCGGAAACCAAGCTCCGGCTTTTACAGTAGCGTCATTGGCAACAACAATACATTGCTTGCCGCTTACATAACCTATAATGATTACCACACCTCCGGCAGGACAACCACCATGTTCGGGATACATTTCATATCCGGCAAAAGCGCCAACTTCAACACGAGGACTGTCTTTATCCAAAAGAAAATCAATACGCTCGCGCGCAGTCATTTTTCCTTGTTCGTGCAATTTTTCGATGCGCGATTTTCCGCCACCTAAATATATTTTAGCTAAACGCTGTTCCATTTGTGAAATCAGCAATCGCATTTTGTCGTCGTTTTTATTGAATTCCAAATTCATAATATAAATTAGAATCGTAAATATAGCATTTAGTTTCTTTTTTTTCTTTCATAGTGGTGGTTTTTTCATCTTGTGTTATGACTGGAAATAGCTGATTTGTAAAGTTTTGGCAAAAAAGGCTGAATAGTGCTATATTTGGTTAAATCTATAAGTTGTATTGAAGAAAATTCTATCCATATTTTTAACGCTTATTGTTTTTTCTGTAAGTGGACAAAACTTCAATCTAGTAGATTCAACGGATGTTCACACAAAGGAGTTGATGAGTGGACTTAAGTCAAAATGGCCGCAACAAAAAATCTATGACTTTATAACTAAACATGAATTACAAAAGCACATTCTCAAGAATAAGGATAGTATCTTGTCTAATTTTAGTGATTTTGAACCTCAATATTTCTTATTGGTAGTTACTGCTGATGTTTTTTCGGATAATCTGGAATATGATGAAGCGCAAGAATTGGCATTAGCCTCATTGAAAACAGCTGATTCTTACAAACAAGTTTCAGCAAAGGGTGTTATTTATAACATGCTCGGAAATTTATATGGGGAGTTGAAATTATACTCAGAAGGAGTTAAATGTTTTTATGAAAGCATAGCGATTTTGCAAAAAGAGAATAAACAAGAAAAATTAGCGGTTATATATTCCAATTTTGCCGGCTTATTGTATAAAATGGGGCATGCTTCGAGAAACTATTTTGATAGTACCAGAGTTTACTTAGGAAAGTCAATTGCGATTGCTAATGAATTTGGCGATAAAGCTCATTTACAGTCGGCCTACCAAACTTTAGGTCTGTTAGAAACAGATTTGAGGAATTTTTCTGATGCGGAGCGGGCTCTTAATAAATCACTACAGTTAAATAAACAACTGGAAGATTCTGAAATGGTCGGGTATACATATTATCAATTAGGACGTTGCTTTGTTGGACAAGGTAAAGAAAGAACGGCACGCATAGCGATACGATTTCTGGATACAGCCTATCAATTTGCTATTTCTCTTTCTGATATGGAGCTGGTAGAAGAAGTGGTATACGAAAAAGCCTATGCTTATAATCAGATGGGAGAATACAAATTAAGTTCTGATCACGCGTTACGTTATGCTGAATTAAATGACAGTTTAACCATTGTAGGTAATGAGAAAATGATTGCAGAGTTAAATCAGAAGTATGAGTCGGCTCGAAAAGAAGCGCAAATCAAAGATTTGAATTTGATTCAAAAAGAAAAACAAGTTCAGTTAAATCGTCAGAGATACTTTTTAATTGCGTCCGTAATTGTGTTGTTGATTGTAATAATCGCCGTCATCACACTTTATAAATCCAATCAAATAAGGAAACGGGTGAATAATCAATTAAACGAAAAAAATCAGTTAATTGAAGCGCAAAAGAGGGAGGTGACAAATCAAAAGGAACTTATCGAAACCAAAAACAAGGAAATTCTTGATTCCATTAATTATGCACGTAAAATTCAATTGACTTTATTGGCAAATGAAGAGTTATTAAAGAATAATTTGAGTGATTATTTTGTTTTATTTAAACCGAAAGATATTGTAAGCGGCGATTTTTATTGGGCTACATTGAAAGGAGATAAATTTTACATGGCCGTTTGTGATTGTACAGGGCACGGTGTGCCGGGAGCTTTTATGAGTTTGTTAAACATTGGTTTTTTGAACGAAGCTATCAATGAAAAAAGCATTTCTCAACCAAACGAAATATTTAACTATGTACGTCAACGATTAATCGAAAGCGTAAGTAGAGAAGAGCAACAAGACGGAATGGATGGCGTATTGCTTTGTCTCGATAAATCTAACGGTCAGCTTACCTATGCCGCGGCTAATAATGCCCCTGTTTTAATAAGTTCAAATACGATCAGCGAATTACCATTTGATAAAATGCCGGTTGGAAAAGGCGTACATGAAAATAAATTTAATCTGTATGGTGTTAAGTTAGCGCCTTCCGATACTTTGTACTTATATACCGACGGGTATGCCGATCAATTTGGCGGACCTAAAGGAAAAAAATTCAAGTATAAGCAACTCAACGAGCTATTATTGAATATTCATTCTGAATCGACAAGTTCTCAAAAAGAAAAACTCGAAACTGTATTAATGAATTGGAAAAAAGGCTTAGAACAGGTAGATGATGTGTGTATTATGGGTTTAAAAGCATAACCATTCACTCATTCAAAATAACGTTTCACCCTCCTTTAACAATGTTTCACTCATTATTTTGATAATTTCTGTAACTGATACTCAGCAACTTAGTTATATATGTATAGTTTTTTGAAATTTTGGCGTAACCCCAAGGTGCGTTAGTCATTATAAAGATATAATGCTACTCAACGCAGCTGATATGAGTTTTAACCCGCGATACCATCACACCACCGCACAATTGCACGACGAGCAATTGATTATTGAAGCTGCAAAGGAGAATCCGGAGTACTTCGGACCGTTATACGATAAATACTACAAGCAAATTTTTGGCTATGTGTATCAACGTATGGACGACAAGGAATCGGCATTCGATATCACAGCTCAGGTATTTTTAAAAGCCTTAACTAATTTGCACCGTTACGAATTTAAAGGTGTGCCTTTTGCAAGCTGGTTATTCCGCATTGCACACAGTGAAGTCATGCAATTGTTTCGCGATCAAAAAAACAAACGCGCCATTAATGCTGATGTGGGCGATTTGAGAAATATTTGTGAAGAAGTTCAGGAGCCGTTTTTTGAAGAGTATTTACCGCACATTCAGGTTTTGATAAAGCAATTGCCCGATGAAGATTTACAATTAGTAGAGATGCGTTTTTTTGAGCAAAGACCATTTAAGGAAATCGCCGAAATTTTAAACATCACCGAGAACAACGCCAAAGTGAGAATGTACCGCATATTAGAGAGATTGAAAAAGAGTATAACGAATATTAAAGTATAGTATGGAACCAAAATTTAATTTGGATCGCCCGAAGGTAAGTGACGATGAAATAAACAAGCACAAGGATTTTAATAACCTTGTGAAACAGTTTAAAGAACAGAGCATTCAAAAGGCCCGTAGTGATGTTAATTTTTTAAAGAATAAAAAAGCAACATACGCTACGGTAATCGCCGGAATCGCTGTTATCTGTACCGTTACTTATTTTACTGTATTTAAAAACCAAAACACCAAAATTGCCAATGATAAAACCACTACTTTAAAAGAAAACAAAGTTGCCGAAAATACCACTGTTAAAAAACCATTCGTAGCGCCACCTGCTAAAAAACTGAATGTTCCTTACAGTACCTATAAAGTAAATACATCTAAAGGAGGTGAAATTGCGCATCACACCAAATCAAAAATTAAAGTACCGCAAAATGCTTTTGTAAATAAAGCCGGACAAGATATTATTGGTGATGTAGAAATTCAGTATCGTGAAATGCATGACCAGGCAGATATTATCGCCAGTGGAATACCAATGACCTACGATAGCGCCGGTACAAAATATCATTTTGAGAGTGCCGGTATGTTTGATATCAAAGCCTCACAAAATGGTGAACAAGTATTTTTAAAGCACGGCAAACAAATTACCGTAGATATGATTTCGAGGCAAGCTGCCGACAGTTATAATCAGTATTATTTAGATACGGTAGCACAAAACTGGGTGGTTATTAAACACGATACCCCAATCGCCGATAAACGCAAACCGCCTGAAAATAATTCAGCACATAAAGCCCAGGAACCAAAGCAAATAGTAAACCTTGAAAAGAAAATTGAACACATTCCCGTTCAAGTAGACAGCGTAAAAACTGTTTACACCAAAAAAATTAATAAACTGCCGGCACCATCCCAACCTAATAAGCCGGCTAAAGCTTCCGGTAAACCTCAGTTTGAACTGGAAGTGGATTACAAAGAGTTTCCTGAACTCAGCGCCTTTAAAAATGCTGTTTTTGAAGTTGGCGCAGAAAATAAAAATTACACCAAAGAGTTACATCAAATCACCTGGAATAGCGCGGTTGTTTCCGAAGGTCCGCAAAAAGGCAAAAACTATTTACTTACATTAAAATCTCGCAACAGAGTAGAGAAGTTGGTTGTATATCCGGTGTTGAGTGAAGATGATTACGAAACCGCCATAGCAGGTTACGAAAAGAAATTTACGGAGTACAATAAATTAGTGGAGAAGAAAGAGGCGGAAGAATTAAAATTAAAGCAAGAAATGGAAGCTAAGCAGAAAGCTTGCATGGAGGAGCAAAAGAAATTAAGCGCTGAATTAGTTAAGGAGAGGATTCGTTTTCAGCAACAGCAAGAAGCATTATTAGCTTCGCAAGCCGGTAGCCTCAATAATATTCAAAAGGCAACCCGCATATTTCAAGTAAATAATTTCGGGATTTATAATTCGGATTGTCCAAAAACTTTGCCAACCGGAGCAGACATCAATGTAAGTTATGCACTCAATGAAAACAGTACATTGTTGTCACCACGTTTGGTTTATGTGATTGAGCATGGCAAAAACCAGGTGTATACTTATGATGGAGCTACCATTTATAATTTAAAGTATAATCCCGGAACAGAATATAGTTTGTGTGCCGTGGTAAACGGACAACTCTATGTTTATTCGAAAGAGCAATTCAGTGCAATAGCCGGTGAAAAGAAAAAGAAACTTATTCTTACACCATTGCCTGAACATATCAGCGATGTGGCCGATTTAAGAAAGGCCCTGCAAATTTAGAGAAGAAGTGATTTAAGGATATAGGATTCAGGAGTTAGTGCGAAAAAATACACTTGTGTTACACGCATTGTCATTTCGAATATAGGGAGGAATCTAGTTAAAACATCCGCGTTTATTTGCAGCAAGATGTGTTAATTTAAAAATTACGCAACAACCAATATTAAATATGAAAAAACTATTACTACTTATCATTCTTACAGCAATCTCTTTTTCATTTATTGAAAGAAAGAAAAAAGAATTTACACCGCCCGGTACGGTTAAGATTTGTGATACCTTATTTGTAGATGAAACTGAAATAAGTAATTTTTCATGGGTTCAATATGAGTTATGGATAGCGAGAAAATATGGAGTCAATTCTACAGAGCATAAAGCTGTTTTACCGGATACTTTGGTATGGAGAGAAAAATATGCGACAAATGAACCATATGTGAAATATTATTACCGTCATCCCGCTTATAGGGATTATCCCGTTGTAGGCATAAGTTACGAGCAAGCTTTAGCATTTTGTAAATGGCGTACTGAAAGAGTGAAGGAGTTTATGATTATTTCAAAAAAATATCAGGACATTAATTTCGAATATAGGTTACCATCAAAATCAGAATGGGAGTTTTTAAGCAATAATGGAAGTTATAGCGATGGTTATTCGGTATTCTCGAGAGGTGGAAGGAATGAAAAAGGCTTGGTGACTTTTAATCATCGTTGGGCAAAAGATTCTGCAGAATGGGTGAGTAGTGGTGGCGATAAAAGTAGAGTTGGTATGGAAGTGTTAGCACCGGTATATTCTTATTGGCCAAATTATTTCAAATTATATAATATGATTGGAAATGCTTCCGAAATGGTATTAGAAAAGGGTATAAGTAAAGGCGGAAGTTGGAGAAATTTACTGGAAGAATGCAGAGTAGGGAAGGATATTCCTTATGAAAAACCTACAGCTTGGTTAGGCTTTCGTTGTGTTTGTATTGTAAAAAAATCGGCTGTATAACATTTAAATCTTGTTTAGCTTTTTCATTTGTATTACATCTACAATAAAGGCAAAAGCCATTGAGAAATATATATAACCTTTTGGTATTACAAAATGCAAACCTTCTGCTATAAGCGATACTCCAATCATCATTAAAAAACATAATGCAAGAATTTTAAAAGAAGGGTGTTTCTGAATGAAGTTGCTTATTGGTTTAGAAGCAAAAAGCATAATTAATACAGCACTTATCACGGATGCATACATAATCCACAATTCCTGAACCATTCCAACAGCGGTAATAATCGAATCAACCGAAAAAACTAAATCAAGAATAATAACTTCCGTTAGGAGTTTTTTATAGTTACCTGTTTTCGTTTTGTTTAATTCTCCCTTCTCATCACCTTCTGTTTTGTGTAAGATCTCTTTCGTACTCTTATAAATAAGAAATAACCCTCCTGCCAATAAAATCAATCCTTTTCCCGAAAAATCCACATCAAACAAAGTAAACAGTACATTGTCCAATTTTAAAATCCATGCTATTACTGTTAAGAGTAAAAGCCTTATTAGCATAGCCAGTCCTAATCCCCAAAAGCGTAATTTATCTCTTTGTTCAGCGGGTAATTTATCTGATAAGATGGATATGAAAATAATATTATCAATTCCTAAAATTACTTCTAGTGAAATAAGTGATATTAAAGGGATTATTGTTTCTGCTATCATGTTTTAATTATTCCAACCTCCACCTATCGATCTGTACAAATCTACAAGGGCAATGTTTTGGCGGTTATATAAATTTATTAATTCTAATTGTGACTGTAGCGCATTTTTCTGAGAAGTTATCACTTCAAGATAATTAGCCCTGCCGGCTTTATAAAGTTCCCCTGAAGTTGCAATTGATTTTTTTAGTATGTCAACCTCTTCTTTTTTTAAATCATACATAGTCTTAATGTTTTTTATGTTCTTAAGCGCAACGTATACTTCTGAAAAACTGTTTGTAACAGTTTTTTCGTAATTGATATAGGCTTGCTTTTGTTCTGCTTTCGCAGCCAGTAATTCCGATTTTAATCGACGTCTGTTAATTAGAGGAGCAGTAAGTCCGCCTGCTAAATTGTAAGCTAATGAAGCCGGAGTTTCCAATAAAAGTAATGAATTAAATGCTTGCAATCCCATTGCAGAATTAATGCTTAGGCTTGGATAAAAAGCGGCCTGAGCCGATTTTACATCAGCATTGGATGCATTGAGTTCTGCTTCTGCTTGCTTAATATCAGGACGATTTTTAAGTAAATCCGAAGGTATACCTGTGTTAATTGTAGTGGTTAAATGTTGCGAAAAGTAAGAAGTGTCCCGGTTAACAGATTTAGGATATGTTCCACAAAGGAAATTAATAGTGCTTTCTGTTTCAAGAATCAATTGCTCTACTTCAGTTTGAATAACTTTTGAGCTTAGCAACTGAGCTTTCATCATCTCAACGGCAAGTTCATTTGATTTTCCGGCTTCCTTTTGAGCAATAACAAGATCTAAAGCGGCTTGCTGAAGTTCAATATTGTCTGCCAAAATTTTTGCTTCATTGTCAAGTGCAAGTAAGCGGAAGTAATTAGAAGCAATTTCAGAAATCAAGTTTGTTATAATTAAATCTCTTCCATGCTGAGACGCAATAAATCTAGCTGCAGCTGCTTTTTTCTTGTTTTTTAGTTTGCCCCACAGATCAATTTCCCAGGAAGCCGCAAAACCAACGTAATAATCCGGCAGTGGATTAGGGATTTGCTGTTTGTCATTAATGTTTGGCGAGAATTGAGTGTCGTAATTTCCAACTCCATCCATTGTGTAGTCGCCAAATTTTCTTTGTCCGATAGAAGCATTAGCTCCCACCTCAGGTAAGCGAATCCCTTTATTTAGAGTAAGGCCGGCTTTATACATCTCAATTTTTTGTAAGGCCATTCTTAAATCAAAATTATTTTTCAATGCTGTATCTATTAGATTTTTCAAATCTGAGTTAAAAAAAATCAATTGCCATTTTTGGGGTTGATTTGAAACAGTGTCAGAATCTTTAGAAAACATAGTCGGTAAATGTTTCTTGATTGATACCGTATCTAATTGCGTTGTTTTGCATCCTGAAACTAATATCAGGAAGACAATACTGTTAAATAAAAATATAGACTTAAATTTCAACATGAGTTTCTGCGATTTCTTCTGAAGGTTTTGACTTTTTATGTTTGATTTCTTTTTTTGAAAAAATTATGTAAAGCCCCGGCACAACTAAAATACCAAATACAGTTCCTAATAACATTCCGCCTGCAGCGGCGGTACCAATCGTTCGATTACCTATTGAGCCTGCTCCTGATGCCATCATCAGCGGAATTAATCCGGCAATAAATGCGAAAGAGGTCATAAGAATTGGTCTCAAACGTGCAACTGCGCCTTGCATAGCGGCTTCAGTCGCACTAAGGCCGAGTTTTTGTTTTAAAATAGCATATTCAACAATTAAAATGGCATTTTTGCCTAGAAGTCCAATCAACATTACCATGGCAACCTGTGCGTAGATGTTGTTTTCCAATCCGGTAATTAGCAACAAAAACAATGATCCGAAAATCCCTACGGGCAGAGATAAGATTACAGGTAGTGGTAACAAAAAGCTCTCATATTGCGCACTGAGTAGGAGATATACAAATATCAGACATAGAGCGAAAATATAAATAACCTGATTACCTGAAAGTATTTCTTCACGTGTCATTCCCGACCACTCATATGAATATCCTCTTGGTAAAATTGTTTTTGCAATTTCTTCAATTGCTTTAATCGCATCACCACTGCTATAACCATCGGCCGCTTCACCATTTAGCATTGCTGAAGTATACATGTTGTAACGGGTTAATTGTTCGGGTCCGTAAATACGTTCAATTTTGCTGAAAAGCGAGTAGGGCACCATTTCACCATCTTTATTTTTAACACGGAGTTTTAAAATGTCTTCGGGTTGTGCTCTGAATTTTGGATCGGATTGTAACATTACTTTATAAAGCTGACCGAACCGGATGAAATTGGTAGCGTAATAACTTCCCATCAAGGTTTGAAGATTACTCATAGCATTATCAACAGTGATACCTTTTTTTGCTGCCACATCCTGATCGATGTGGATTAAGTATTGGGGAAAAGTTGGATTAAAACTGGTGAAAATGTTTTTGATTTCTTTTCGCTTTTTAACCGCGTCCATAAATTTTTGAGTAACCTCATAAGTGTTATGAAGGTTACCGGAACCTGTTTTGTCTAATAAACGCAATTCAAAACCTCCCGCGTTACCAAATCCCGGAACTGCGGGAGGCGGGAAAAATTGTATTTCGGCGTCTTTAATGTGTTTTGTTTTTTCTTCCATTTCTGTGATCAATTCACTTGCGGTTTTGTCTCTGTCTTTCCATGGTTTTAAACTAATAGTGCTCATGCCGAAAGAAGCACCGGATCCGTCGGTCATCATACTAAAGCCGGCTAAGGACGATGTTGACTCTATTTCCTTTAATGTTTTTGCAACATCATCTATTTCGGCCATTACTTCTTCAGTTCTTTCAAGGGTTGCGCCAACGGGAGTAGTAACATTTACATAAATAGTTCCTTGGTCTTCGGTAGGAATAAAGCCTGTGGGCAATAATTTTCCAACGCCCCAAGTACCTAAACTAAAAATGAGTAAAACTCCAATAGTTATTGAACGCCTGTTGATGAATAGACTTAGTGTTTTCTTATAACGAAGCGATATCGCATCATATTTGCGGTTAAACCAATCGAAGAAGCGTGTTAGTCTGTTTTTTTGTTTATGGTGATGATGAGGATTTTTTAGTAGTATAGCACACAATGCAGGTGTTAAGGTTAAAGCGTTTATACCGGAAATGATAATTGAAATGGCCATTGTAATAGAGAATTGCCTATAGAAAACACCTACCGGTCCGTCTAAAAATGCAACAGGAATAAAAACAGCCGACATAACAAGAGTTATGGCTATGATTGCTCCTCCGATTTCACTCATTGCTTTCATGCTGGCTGTTTTAGGATCGGAATTGGTTTCTTCCATTTTGGCATGCACAGCTTCAACCACTACAATGGCATTATCAACCACAATACCAATAGCGAGCACAAGTGCAAATAATGTTAGGAGATTAATGGAGAAGCCAAATAGTTGCATAAAGGCAAAGGTTCCAATAAGAGAAACAGGTACCGCTAAAACCGGAATTAAAGTTGATCGCCAGTCCTGAAGAAAAATAAATACAACTAAAGCTACCAGAAGAAAAGCTTCTAGTAATGTTTTTATAACCTCGTGAATAGACGCATCAAGAAATCGCGACACGTCATAGCTAATTGTGTAATCCATTCCTGGCGGAAATGTAGTTTCTTTTAAGAAAGACATTCTTTCTTTTATGTTACTAATTACTTCGGCAGCGTTGGATCCGGGTCGTTGCTTTAAAACAATTGCCGCAGAAGGCCGACCGTTTTCTTTTGATAATACATCATAATCCAGTGAGCCGAATTCGATATCGGCTACATCTTTAAGCCTTAATATTTCGCCTCCTTCACCAACTTTTACAACCAGATTTTCATATTGTTCTTTTTGTGTGAGTTTTCCGGTATAACGTAATACATACTGTAGCGACTGTGATTTTCTGCCGGAACTTTCGCCAATTTTTCCGGGCGCAGCTTCAATGTTTTGAGAACGCAAAGCTGTAACAATATCTTCCGATGAGATTTCGTAGGCATCAAGTTTTGCGGGTTTAAGCCAAACTCTCATTGCATATTCTCGCGACCCCATAATATCAGCAAACCCTACACCGTCAATCCGTTTTAATTCTGCCAATACATTAATATCCGCAAAATTGTAAATAAACTTTTCATCTAATGTTGTATCGCTGCTCACAAGATTTAAATACATCAGCATACTGTTCACTTCTTTTTCGGTAGATACACCTGCTTTAATTACTTCTTCGGGTAATTCATCCAGTACAGTGGCAACACGGTTCTGTACATTTACAGCTGCTAAATCAGGATCGGTGCCTACTTTAAAATAGACCTGAATAATACTTGTTCCATCATTACCTGATACGGAAGTCATATATGCCATTCCCGGCACACCATTAATTGCTCGTTCTAAAGGTGTAACCACAGCTTTGGCACACACCTCCGCGTTTGCCCCCGTATATTTTGTTGTAACAGATACAGCGGGTGGAGCAATGTCGGGATATTGCGTTACCGGCAGCTGTGTCATTGCCAATAATCCCAAAAGTGTAATAAATACGGAGATAACAAGGGATAGAACCGGCCTTTGTATAAATTTCTTGAACATAATTGTTGATTATTTGGAGGCTAATTCTTTAATGATTTGAGTCATGCTTATTTCTGAAGGTTGGATAATCATGTCAGTTTTTACATTTTGAATACCTTCATAAATAATTTTATCGCCTTCTTTTAACCCTTGGTTAATAATGTAAAGATGAGGTAATCGGTGTTTGATGGTAATGTTTCTGATATTAACCTTATTGGTATTATCTAAAATGTATACATAATGTTTATCCTGAATCTCGAAGGTTGATTTTTGCGGTATTAAAAGAGCGTCGTTAAATTTTTTTCGTAATCGCACTCGTCCACTTGCTCCGTGTTTAATTATTTTACCTGGATTACTGAAGCGAGCCCTGAAGGCAATCGTGCCGGTTTTTTCATTTATGATACTTTCTATAGTTTCGATTTTCCCCTTGTAAGGATGTTCGCTGCCATCGGCAAGAATAAGTGAAACCACTTTTGATTCAACGCTGTCTGATTGAAGATTGCGGGCATAACCGAGGTATTCCTTTTCCGATACATCAAAATAGGCATACACATCGTCGTTATGTGAAATGGTAGTAAGCAATGTTCCTTCATCAATCAAACTTCCTGTTTTGTGAGGTATTCGATTGATTATACCATTGAATGGTGCACGGATTTCTGTATTAGATAAGCGGATCTGCGCGTACGACTGGTGAGCTGATGCTTCCTCCATTTTTGCTTTTTGTGCTTCCAGTTTGTTTTTAGCAAGTGCGAGTTCAGTCGACGAAACAATTTTTTTCTCGGCGAGGTGCTGAACATTTTTGAGTTCTAATTCAGCAGCATCCATATCTGCAACCGCGCTTTTATAAAGTGCTTTTGCTTTAGCCAGCTCTTCTAAATACTCACGATTATTAATAGTAAAAAGAAGCTGATTTTCTATTACATATGTTCCCTCATCAACATGAATTTTTTCAAGATAACCTGTAACACGTGCACGCATTTCTACATTTTGAATGGCGTGAACTTCGGCTACATAATCGGTAAATGTAGAAGTATCTGATTTAATTACATGAGTAACGGGGAATGTTTCTCTGATTTCACTTTCATTTTCTTTACTTCGGCAACCAGCTAATAAAAGATGGCTCACTATGTATAGCGCAATAATGTTTGTTTTCACAATAAGAATAATTAATTAAACAAAGCCATTAAGGCTTTGCTAAATACAACAAAAAAAAACAGCAACAATATTATCAACTCCTGGGAGGAGGAGTATTGAGGCCTGATAAGCCGTCAATTAAAGATACATTTTGGTACTTGTAATAAATTTGAGAATAACACAAATTAAATTTATGTTCAAGTTCTATTGAATGCAAAAGGGATTCTTCTAATTCATAATTTGATTTTTCTTCAGATGCGTCGGATTTGGCATCTTGATTTAAATTTATCTCAGTTTGTTTGGATTTGCTTTCAATCCATTTAACTGAAGACAAGCTTAACGCAGATAATGTGCCTAATAAAATAAGTATAACAAGTATATGTCCGGAAAATCTAACTATGTTATTAATTACAGGCATATCAGTTATGCAAAAATATATCTTATTTATACAAATGCTATATGAAATAAAATAAAAAGTAGTTTTTTTAGATTTTTTCACAAAGACAACCAAATTCCTTATTGACAAATGTCAATAATACACTTGTATAAACCGTTTTCACTAAACTCCGCAGGAACCAAAACATTTTTAACTCCAAATTCCGAAAGCCTATATTTAGTTGAGTTTCCCATACCTATAATAATTTGCCTGCTATCCGGTTTGTATTGATTATAGTATGCAGTTACGTTAGAAGGACTGGTAAATACTAAGATGTCGGCATAAGGAACGTTGATATTGGTTTGGATAATTGTTTTGTAAGTGTATAAATTGTAAACAGTGTTACTAAATGCCAATTGTTTTTGAATGGTTTGCATGGAATCCATGGCTTGTGGAAAAAGTACACTTGCATTTCCTAGTGTTTCTCTGAATGTTTTCGCGATTTTTAAAAGATCCGTACCCTGACCAATAAAATGAGCTTCTTTTTTATGTAATTTAAGCTCATTGGCTGATGAATTACTGATAACGCCATATTTAATTGAGTCATTTATGTCAGGATTTTGAGCAAAGAAAAAATTGATAGCATTCTTGCTTGTGAAAAAAATCCAATCAGTTTTTGGTGTATACGAAAAAGGAATTCGAACTATGCTAATGAGTGAAGTAGCATTTAAACTTACATCATATTCTGTAATAAGTTTGTTAAAAATGCTTGTGTTTTCAATTTTTCTTGAGATGAAAATGCTTTTGTTTTTAAGAATATCAGTATACATTTATAAATAACAAATCTTAACGATTAGATGCAAATTAGTTTCATATATTTGTAATAACAAAAATGAACAATATTGCTTATATATTAAAATCTTTAACACCAAAGCGTGTTATTAATGTTGAGAAGTTCATTTTTACTTCCAATAACAAGGCCTTTGTGATTTAAGCCCCGCGCGCTTTAAGGGCGGGGAAGATCCCAGTAATTATTTAACGGTATTATAATTTAACTTCTTAATTTTTTAAGCTATGAAGTGTGTTGTTATTTCAGGTAGGACGCCTGTACTTTGTCTCTTCTGAAAATTATAAAAAAGCACAGTGAGATAAGAAAAAAGAGAATTTCACGTATTAATGCCATTAAAAAAATTAAATCCAAAATTTTAAAACACTAATCGTATGAAACCAATTATTTCAGAAACAGTTTATCGCAGGTTATTAAACTTGCTTAGGAAATTTAAATCGCCTGAAGGAAAACAATTAGGCGTGGAGCTGTCCAAAGCCCAGGTTGTAAAGGATGATGAATTAAGGAAGGATATTGTAAGTTTAAATTCAACCGTGGAGTTTATAGAAGACTCTATGGCTAAGCCTATCCGTTTACAAATTGTTTTACCTGACGAGGCTGATTTATCTAAACGTAAAATTTCAATTTTCGCGCCAATAAGTATTGCTTTAATCGGATTCAGGGAATCTTATTCATTTAAATGGCTTTTGCCTTCAGGAACCAAGCGGTTAAAGATAATTAGAGTTATTAACGAATAGTTGTATAATGAAAGGGTTTTATGCGATTAGACACAAAGGCAGAATTGCTTTTTTGTTGCTGATGCTTATTGTTATTGAAGTGTTTAATAATAGCAGTCAGAGTAATAATTTTTTGCAGTTAGAAAACGCATTTAAGGAAGTGTATGCCGACCGTTTGATAGTACAGGACTATATTTATTCAATGTCTGAAAAGATACACGTGCAAAAATATGGTTTGATGAGTGAGGATTCTAATAACCTAGAATTGATTTTGCGCGATGAAAAAGCGATTGAAGATTTAATTAATCAGTATGAGTTAACAAAGTTAACAGATAATGAAAAGGTTGTTCTGACAAATTTCAAGAAGAATGTAAGGGAGTTCGAGTTATTGGCTGTTAATTATGTGAAAGAAAGAGATACCTTATTAGATAAACAAACTTGTTTAAGGCAAGCTGATATAGTATTAGCAGATTTGGAGGAATTGAATAAAATTCAATTGAGTCGTAGCAATAAAATTAATAATGAATCTGTTAAAATAGTTTCATTTGCCGGTACAATTAGCCAGTTAAATTGGGCATTAATTATTGTTATTGGGCTGATTATTCAGATGATTGTATTTTCATCCGGCTCTGCATACCCAAAAGTTAATCAGAATGAATTTATGAATTAGTATATGTCGTTATATAAAGAATATTCTGAAAACGGTGAGCTTTTACTGGAAGGTCAATTTGATTCAGGAGGATTAAAATCTGGATTATGGATTGAGTATAGCCGATATGGAACAATTATTATTGAAGAGCATTATGCGAATGGATTTAGACATGGGTTTTACAAATCCTATTATGATAATGGTATACTTTGGTGTTCGGGGTGGTATAAGGAGGGTAAGAAAGAGGGTGAATTTAGAATATATGATCAGTCAGGTAAATTAAAGCAAACCCGCTTATATTTTAAAGATCATTTAGTTGAAGAGTTGAATAAGCCTTTTATACGTTAATGGTCTTCTTCGGCCTGGTTTTATGGAATAACAGAAAGATATTTTCTTGGCAGTGAAGGTAGGGAGACGCAGCGTTGTATATTTCGTATCTCTGTCCATAATATAACGCACAGATTTATAGTAATGTTGGAGTATAGAAAATGATAGGAGGAGATTAATAAAAGTGTTTGAAGTCTCAGCGAATATTCGCTTATTCTGCAGGAAGCCTTGTCATACCTGAATTAATCCATCAATTTTTCTTTACAAACTTAGTTAGAATTACAATCGACTGCTCGTTGATTTTACCTTCAATTTGTTCGTGATTGTCAGCGATTAATTTAATACGCTTAACCACCGTTCCTTTAGACGCGGTAAAGTTGGTGCCTTTAACATCCAATGCTTGTGTTAATACAACATTGTCGCCATTTTCTAGAACGTTTCCAAATGCATCCTTGTGAATTTCTTTCACGGCCAAAGCACTCATGGCCCATGAAACTGTTTTTTCGTCTAAGTCGATAGAGGAAATTAAATCGTTTGCCCAATCTTCATTCTTGAATTTCTGTAATAATCGATAACTTAAAGCTTGCACGCTGGGCTCCGTACTCCAAATGCTGCCTTCCAATACGCGCCAGTAAAAAGCATCGTCTTTATCCAGGTTCTCTAAACATTTCGGGCATAAAGCTACTTGATTGGCAATGGAGTCGTCATTTTTCGGACTAACCGTATAAGCAGTTGTAGCGGCTTCGCTATTACATAATTCACATTGACCTTGGTTGCGTTCTTTTAGAGATGGAGAGATTGACATAAGATTAAATTAGGAGCGACAAATGTAGAATTATTTTTGAGATAATATTTATAGACTAAAAAAGTGTATCCGAAGGGTTAGTTTTACTTTTGTTTATACTTTATACGTTAAAACGGAAGATTAAAAGTTTGTTGACACAGAAGGGTAACATTCAGCTAATCATTTAAATAACTAACTAAGCAATTCGATGGTTTATGAAATTAAATGAGGCTACTAATTTAGGAATCCTGTTATAATAAGTTCAAAATGCTTTATAGAATATCTATACCGGCAATTACTGCAGCTTTCCAATCGTCAATGTTTTTTTTCCGTCCTTTACGCAAATGGATTCGTTTTCTATGGATTTAATGGTAACACCTTCCACTGTCTCTGATTTTTTTACAATGTAAGAGCGGCCATTAATGCTTAGCATGGCAGTCGAAATTCCGCTTGTTTTATTTTGAATGAGTCCCAGATATTTGATTTCTTTTGGAGGTGTTATGTCAACCGGCTTTTGTGGTTTGAGGGTTTGCGAATTGCTTTTGTCGTTTTTAGGTACTGACCTTGGTTCCTTATGAAATTGTTTTGTTTCAATTTCTTTTTTTAAGAATGGATCATCATAATTTAAAGATAAAGTGTATTCAATAGAATCAGTCTTGTTGATTTTCGTTTTTGTAACTTTTAGATCTTGTGGCAAAACGCCTTCATCTTCATTTAAAACAGAGTAAATTTTATAGCCAATAAATCCCCATATCAATAAATTGACCGGCAGTAAAATGTATATGCTTTTCTTACCTTTTAACATTAAGGTACCAGTTTAAACTTTAATTGATTACTAAATCCTGATTTATTACCTACCGTGTCGATTGATTTAACTCTCCACCAATAATAATTGGATACTACAGGTAAGTTAGGACTCAACGCATTTATTTTTATTTGCGTTTGATATACTCTTGCCTTACTTACAACCGAGGTGAATGCCGAATCGATGCTTACATATAAACTATCGTATCTTGTGTCGGTTGAGCTTCTTGTCCATTTTAAATCAACGGTGTCTTTTACAAAACTGCCATGAGCGGGCGATGTAAGTACTGAAACGGTTGGGGGAGTAATATCAATCGTGAAATTCTGCGAACTGTTATACTGTGAAATGCTGAAACCATTCAAAGCTCTTACTTTCCATGTGTAGCTACCGCCATTTACGTTTGACCAATAGTAGCTAGTGTTAGTAGTGGTTGTATCTTTAATGATGGCACTTGACGCGTTTATTATTTGTAATTGATAGAGTGTAGCTGAAGATAAAGGGTTCCAGTTAAATGTAATAGTGCTATTTCCGGTAATGAAATTATTAATTGGATTGGTAGCCTGAACAAGCTGATTGCTCAAATTACTGGTGGTGTCAATCGTTAAATTATACGTTGTATACCCGGTGCTCCCTGCCGAATTTTTGGCTTTTATTCTCCATTGGTAAGTACCGGGATTTAATGTGTAATTAAATTTATCTCCTGTTACATTTGTATCTACTATTAATTGTTGGATAGCGCTGAAATTAGGTTTTACAATCTGAATGTTATATTTCTCTGCTCCGTCAATTTCCTCCCACCAGAATGTTACCGCGTTTGTGGAAGTGCTTAAATTGTTGGCAGGAGCTAATATGCTTACCGTTTCGTTTTTTATATCTTTTACAATAAAATCTTTGCTGCAGGCAATCAATAGCGTTATTAAAATTAAGCTTAGTATTTTGAATGATTTCATGATGGATTGGTATTAGGTTCAATTTCTTTAAATGATTGTGTAATGAGTTTTAAATAGAGTTGTTTTCTTTTGGTTTGAAAATCTTTGTTGCTGTAAAATTGAGCCGACATAATTCTGGCATTGTATTTATGCGTGTTTTCTAATTCAAATATTAAGGTGAGTAAATTGTGAAAATTGCCTTTAATAATAAAGCTGTTAGTTTGTATGGCAAGGCCTTCATTCGTATAAAAGCTATTCACCGGAATTTCAGTTACAATGCAGGCATTTTGTTCTGAGAAATCGGATATAAATGAAGTAAGTTTATCGCGCACTGAACCGGTATCATTACCGCATACTTCTTCGATCATATCTAATCCTGATTGAAGAAAAGGAATCTCCTTCTCTTTTTCTTTTAGCCATGACAGTTTCGTTTCTTTCTCTTGGATTTCCGATTTTAGTTCGAAGGTTTTTGAGAACGATACCCGATACCCGATAAGCAAAAAAGCAAGAAAACCCGCACATAGTACGATACACTTATTTTTGTATGTTAGTTTGCCCCACATTACTCGGTAATTATTTTTAATTCAAAATTTGGAAGGTTACCCTCATTATTAAACCGAAAAACTTCCAGGTTCACATTTTTAATAAAGTCTAAGGACTTTAAAATATTAACCCATTCATTTACCATCAGGCTTTTTCTGCAATTACCCTTAATAATTAGTACATCTTTTTCAAATCCCGCCAAACTATCAGGTTCCTCATCTTTATTTAAAGGCGGACTAAAAATTAGTTCCGTTAGCACCACTTCTTTAGGAATGGTTTTAGCAATTTTATCGGCGTATTTAGCAACAGGATTTAAATCACTCACGCCTGCTTTATCCAGCAGACCTTTCTTTTTTTCGTAACTGTTAAGGAGCTCGTTAATTATTTCATGCTTGCCTTCATAAACCTCTAGTTCTCCTTGTAATTCTTTGGAAGTATTAAAGTAGTGTGAAAAGGCAAAAAAATTAAGAAGGCATAAAAAGAAAGTTAATCCTACTAAACAGTAACTCAAAAGCTTTATTTTTTGTTTTTCAAGGTGTGTTTGTTTGTAGGTTAAGATTTGATGATTGAAATGAATGTTTTGTTGTGTGAGATACAAGAAAGCTCCGGCAAAACTCAATAAATTCTGTCGGCTAATATTTATTCCGGCTACATTTAAGTGATGGTTTTCTATCGTGTCATTCGAAACCATTTCAATAGCATCAATACAATTGTTATTTATGTTGATTTTATAACAAGCAGACTGTAAGGAAGTGTTAGACGGAAGCAAAGAAGTTATTCCGATAAGGGCGGCCGGACCAATGAGTACTTCAGCAAGGTCAAATTTATTTTTTTCGAAATCACCGGTTAATTTTTGAATTTGCACATTTCTTATAATCGAGCAAACAACAGAGTTATTCGTTTGCACGTAAGATTGACAAAAGAATTCAGGTGCACTAAAGGCCGGTAAGTTTTGTGAGAGAAAATCTTCTCTTAACAATTCTGTTTCATTGTTTATTTTTAAGCGACGTGTAATTATACCTTTTCCGGTGAGAATAATAACAAGCGGAATTTTATTTTTTACGATATGCTGCGGTAAATCGGATAATGCGTGACAAGTTCCGGCCTCTGACAAAGTGATTTGTTCGTTTTTCGTTTTAAGTATAGTATAATGATAAATTATAGATTCATCAGTTAAAACTAATTCAAGCCCACAAACAGATGAATTGAGCAGCCATTTTTCAGATATCCACTTATTCAATAGCATTAGCCGTAAATAATAGTTGGTTTAATAAATATGGTGAGTTTATTTTCAGATTTTGTTTTAGTTCTGTCTCCGAAAATCCAACGTAACACAGGTATTCTTGAAATTCCAGGTAAGCCTTTTCCCGAATGAGAGGTGGAATTTTCTTCAAGACCGCCTAACATAATCATCTCTCCGTTTTTAATTCGTATTAATGATTCAAAGTTGCGGTTGATAGTACCCGGAGGCGCCGTATTAGAAATTCTCTCTGTAAAGGAAGATTGTTTCACATTAACGGTCATGGTGATTTGTTCGTCACCCGACACCTGCGGATCGATGGTAAGTGATAAATCCGCGTTTACCGGTTTGTATTGTTGAGATTGCAATAAATTCTGCTGGACAGTGGTGTTATTAACCAATTGATTTTGTACTTCGAGATAATATTCGGTTTTACCAATGCTTAGTTTAGCTTCGTGTCCATTAAGTGTTGCAATTTGAGGTGTTGAGCGCAATTTTAAAACACCTTGTTGTTCCAGGGCTTTTAATGTAAGATAGAAATTTGGAGTAACAGCTCCTAGATTAATAATGCCTAATCCATTAATGCCGCTAATTAAGTTGTTAATGGACGTAGCATTAAAAGACAAATCAACTTGAGGGAGAACACCGCCATTACTTTGATTCGCAGGTTTTGTGCCAATACCGGCGGAAATCCCTGCTGATAAAGTATTGCTTTTTCTAACATCAGCTATAATAACCTCTATGTGTACAAGCGGTACTACTAAATCAATTTGACGAAGGAATGCTTCCAATTCATTGATACGGGGCTGTGATCCACTGGCAATAATCCCATTTAAATCTTCAAATAATTTTAAGTCAACACCTTTTTTAAGCTCAGCAGGAATAAAATCCATTATTTTTTCGATGGTCCGGTTTTTAAGTGTGATGAGCTTGCTTGCACGTAAGCCTTCGAGATTTCTGTCACCAAACAAATAAATTTCTCCTTCTTTTTTAAATGTAAAGTCTGTACCATTAAAGAGAAGCTTCAAAAAATTGTCATAGGTTTCATTTTCAATTTTTATGGTGGTATTACCTTTTAATTCTGAAAACAAGAAATAATTTTTATTTAAACCTTTTGAAACTTGATTTACAATCTCTGAAATGGATTGGTTTTGCACGTCTAATGTTATTAATCCATCCGTAAATTGTGTTTTATTTTCTGTTCCGTCATTTTTACTTTGGTTTTGACCAAGTGTTCCCAGTGTGTTTGAATTAGTATTGTTTTTATTTTCTGTCAATAATGGTTTTTTCTCAATGATGTAAAAATTATCGGGACTAATACTGATTTTTAAATCATTGGCGAAAGCTAATTTTTCCAGAGCATTATTAAATGGAGCACTTTGTACGAAGCCACTAACGAGTTTACCTGTGACTTCGGGCGAAAAAATAATATTTTTCCCGCTTAGCTTAGTAATTTCTTTTGTTACCTGTGTTAATGTGTCAGCGTTTAAATCGAAGCTAAGTAAATCGGCGGTGCTTTCGTATTTGATGTTTAAAGATTTTTTCGTTGGAATTTTTACCGGTGTAATAGGAGGAACATATTTTGAGAATGACATAATCGGGCCAACGAAAGTAATATCCAGATCATGTTTACGGCAAAGGAACATAAATACATCTTTTGCACTCACATTTTTAAAATTGTTGGCTACTTTAATGTCAAGAGTTGGTTCTACATTCACGTTGAGATTGTTGTTTGTTCCGATAGCCCGCACAAAGTCCTGAATCGAAACATTATTCACCGATAACTCAACATTATCATTAAGGCCGGGATAATTTTTGGATAACTGTGTGAGCTTTTCTTCTAAAAGCTCAAAACGATCCTGCGAATAAGCCAAGCTAAACGCAAAGAATAAAATGAGTATGCTAAGTTTAATTTTCATTGAGTAGATATGGATAAATTTCTTCCAGACTTGTTTCTCCATTCATCAGGAGTGAAAAGGCATTCTCCGAAAGCTTGTTAATATGATGACGCTTGCAGTACTCGTCAATCTGAGTTGTGTTTGATTTGATATGTTCGCTTAATTCCTTGGTAATAGGTATTACTTCGTAAATGGCTTTTCGTCCTTTATAACCTGTGTGATAGCAGCTATTGCAACCTTTGGCTATATAATGTTCTTTTAGATTGTAGTTGCGAAATTGTTCAGGTAATTCATTAGCATCAAGTGGATTTTTTGTTTTGCACGAAGGGCAGAGAGTGCGTACCAATCGTTGAGCTACCGACAAGTTAAGAGTGCCTGAAAGTAAATAAGCGGGAATACCCATGTCAATTAAACGCGATATAGTTCCCCAGGCAGAATTTGTATGGATGGTAGAAAGAACTAAATGTCCGGTTAATGCGGCGCGAATGGCCATTTGTGCTGTTTGCGCATCACGTATTTCACCGAGCATGATAATATCAGGATCCTGGCGCAAGAAGGAACGCAAAGCTTCTGTATACGTTAATCCAATGTCTTCTTTTAATTGAACTTGATTTACACCATCAAGTGTGTACTCAATTGGGTCTTCAATGGTGGAAATATTAAGTGTTGGTTTGTTTAACTCTTTTAAAGTAGCATATAGTGTTGTTGTTTTACCGGAACCTGTAGGACCGCTAATGAGAATGATGCCATGTGTTTTTTGAATAGCGTTTTTGAAATGGTTTTTTTCATCATTAGTAAAGCCGAGTTTTTCCAGATCCAAATGATTAGCATCACTTCCCAGAATACGTAAAACTATTTTTTCACCATAGAGGGTAGGTAAGATGGAAACACGAATTTCAACTTTAGAATTATTCACTTGTAAGCGTATACGTCCGTCTTGCGGCAAGCGTTTTTCCGCGATATCGCAGGAAGCTGAAATTTTTATTTTATTGATAACAGTTGGATATTCGCTTTTATTGAGTTTATGGCGATCTACCAATACACCGTCAATGCGAAAGCGAATACGGCATTTTTCATCATAAATCTCGATGTGAATATCAGAGCTGCCCAGACTTTTCGCCTCTTTCACCAAAGTGTTGATGAAAGAATCGGACTGAATATTAAGTTTAAAGTTATCGTCAGCTAGTAAGTTGTTTTGATGAGAGCCGGAAGATTTTGGGTAATGTTTGAATAAAAGCGATTCAATATTTGACGTTTCAGTTTCCTGCAAATGTATTTTGTAACCGGTAATAACTTCCAGTTCGGTGGCTATGCTTTGGTTAATCGAATCTTTTGCGATTAATAGTTCGAGTGTGTTTTGATTTAAGGAAAGCGGAATGATTCTATAATACCAGGCCTGATCGACGGTAATTAGGTTTTTTATTTCGGTATGAAGTGTAATGCTTTCCACGTAATAGTATTAATGCACGCGTTAAGTTAGCGCAATAAATAAGCGCTTTTTTACCTGTTCGTATTTCCAAAAAATGCTTAGGGGTGAATTACGGTTTTTTATATCCGTGTTTTACGCAGTTTGTATCCGTGTTTTGCGCAGTAAATATTATAAACTATTATAACTGAGTAATTCAGTGTATTAATAAATCATTTCAAGCAAGAATGAAAAATAAACACGCTAAAAAGGTGGTTTAAATAAATAATAATATAGCGGTGTTTTAAAAGAAATAAAATTAATTTCTATGAATATTCAAATTATTAAAAAGACATTCGCATTTACGTGTATTTTTTCTTTGCTCACCAATGTTGTTTATCCAACAGTATTGGCTAATGAAATAATAAATTCAAATTTAATTCTTACATCATCATCCTCTAGTGGAGTAGCTGATGCTGCTGACGGTATGGTTGACTTATACACTGGTGATTTTAAATACTCAGTTCCTTTAATGTCTGTTCCTGGACCAAATGGGGAGAACGTTGATATTACTTTAGGTTATCAAGGAGGAATTCGGATGAATCAAGCTTCATCATGGATTGGATTGGGTTGGGATTACAATCCGGGTGAAATTTCAAGACAAGTAGTTGGTTCACCTGATGATTATAATGGGCAGCCAGTGTACAATGGGAAAATAACCCAATATATACCAACTAACGTCTTGAATCCAGAGTTTATTTACGGACCATTCAATTATGAAAATATAAATACTTTTAACTCAACATATGCAAATTATCTTAATGATTTTACACATTCATATACTTACAATGCTCTTACTAAATCGTGTGATTTAGTTGCATTTGAGAACAAGATTGATAACTATGATGCTATTGCAATGGCATCAAATACAACTACAAGCGCCTATTCTTCATCAGGTTTTCCTCTTAGGTATTTTAAGAAGCCCACTGCTCCTTATCAGGCACCCGCCTATGATCATTATAGTATATCAGGTCCGGGCATAGGTGGTAAATTGAGACCTTATATTTTTAAAGATGCGTTACTCGTTAATGGGAAGGCGATGTCGTATAATAGTTATTATACTACTAAGGGTAAGACACAATTTTATTTTGAAGGTTCATCAATGAAAAATGTTTATCAGGCTGATGCGCCTAATAATAGAATTAAGTCTAGTTATTTTATCAAGTATTTGACAAATACAGAAATTAATAATATAAATAGCGGATCTTCAGTTTTTCTTGATTATAGATTAATAACTGGTACAAACGTTAGGAGACCTAATACCGAATTTGATGCAACTGGTATTGGAGCAATACAGGTAACTAATCCCAATGGAATAACCTACCATTATTCATTACCTGTTTATACACAGTCTGAGGTTGGAAAGTCTTTTAATTTAACTACTCCTGCTAAGGATGATATCACATTGAAGAGTAATAATCTTGCATCAACTAATATATTCTGCAAGCCCCATAAATTTGCTAATTCATGGAAACTTACAGCGGTAACAGGACCCGACTACGAAGATAAAAACAACAATAAATTAGCGGACGAAGGAGATACAGGGTATTGGATTGCTTATAATTATTCATTATGGGATAATAGTTTTTTAACTGCGTCAAATATTTATAATTATAATGATGGCTTTGTTAAGCAAACAACTAGTTTAAGAAGGGCTGACGGCTTTGGTGGATACATACCTTCAACACATAAAAAAACTTTTAGTACTGCACAATCAATAAGTCAAGTATATTATCTAGATTATATTCGCACAGCAACGCATACAGCATATTTTATAAAGGATGTTAAGTTAGATGGGCATAGCTATGATAATGTGCTTAAAGGTAATTCGCCGAAGCCCTTGTTAAAACTAAAAAGAGTTGTTTTATTAAGGAATGAAAATAAGAGTTTAATTGAAAACAACACGAATTGGAATCTTTCATCAATTGATAGTAGGTTTAATACATCATTATTCTCGTCACCATTTAGTGCAAGCTTGATACATATTGGAAAGTACAACGTTAACAAAGCACTAATAGATTTTAGAAGTATAAAATCGGTTGATTTAAGCACCGATTACTCGTTATGTAAGAAGCTATATAATAATATCAATAATACATATACATCAACCAATGTAAATTATTTTCCAAATGTTAATCCTGCAAATCAAACAGCATTCTATGTATTGAATTCCTCATCGAACCTTCTCTATTCATTAGTTAATAAGTCAAGTTTTTCTACAACAGACTTGTCGAATAGTGGTAAGTTGACTTTAAATGATATAATGTTTTACGAGGACAACTCAACTAAAGTTTTCCCTACTTATCAATTTAATTATTACAAAAGTCAAAGTCAAGATAATCCTGACTATGATGGTGATAAAACGGACATTTGGGGATATTATAAATCTGATTATACAGGTCTTGGGGATAGTCACTTTACTACACCAACATCTTCAAATAATGCAGATGCCTGGTCGTTGAAAGAAATTGTAACCCCTATTGGTGAAAATATAAAGATTGAGTATGAAGGTGATGACTATGTACGAGAAGGATATCTGAAAGATCCGCATAACGGTTGGTATAATATTCCAAACCCAACAATGGAAATGCCAAAGATTATTTGGCCTTTAAATACTTTTGATTTATCCAATGGGAGGTTTACATTAATGTATAAGGATATTGATCTTTTTGCGCTCGATTATAGCAATTATAGTTCTACTAATATTAAGCTAAACTATCTTGTTGTTCCAATAGCAAAAGGTTGTACAACATGGGCTAGTAATCCTCCCCCTAATTACTCATGGTTGCTAACGTATTTACAAGGTAATTTATTACCCGGATTTTATGGATTGCCTCACGGTGATAATGAGTTAATATATCCTAATGGATTTAATCACGTAAACGGATCCAATCTTTCCCCTGGAACGGTAGAATACCCAGATTTATATACCAGTTGCAATCCTTATGGAAGCTATAATCCTCATGGTTATTGGAAATTTAATGCAATGGGTTATTTACTTATGAAGTTTTCTAGATTATTTGGTGGTGGAATCAGGGTAAAGAATATTATTCGAAAGGATCCATTGACTCAAGAAAGCTATATGAGAAACTATACCTATGAAGATGGATATTGCAAAGTTCCGCCTATGCCATTTATGCTAGCTGCTCAAACGGAATTTACTCAGTATCTATTATGGGATAATGTGAATATGTTATTGCCAGATGGAGGAGGAGGTAATGTTGGATATAGTAAGGTAACAGCAAAAAGTGTAAGCAAGTTTAATACCTCTAACGGGTACACCAAGTATAGTTTTATTAATAATACAGTAAATAATCCGTTGATTACTACCGCTTCTTATCAGTTTAATAATATCATTAATCCAACAAATTGTTCAGCTCCTTCGTTTTGCTATAATAATACGAATAATCCTTCACCCACTATGAGGGCTCAAATATATAATATTACATCGTGGTATAGTAACAAAGATTTATCAATGCAAGGTAAAGTTGAGAAGGTAGAAAACTTTGATGTAAATAATAATCTGATTTCTAAGTCAGAGTATGTATATGATAATCGTGCAGAAATCAAGGAAACTTATCCGCATGAACTAGAAAGTTATATTTCATTGCCAATGACTATTATGTGTCAGCATCCAAATTGGAATAACAATCAACCCTATTATATAAACTGTAGTGATAAAGAATGGTATAGGTATTATATGCATAACTCACATCATTGCCCAAGGTTGATTAAAGTGATTAAAACTCTTGATCAAATCACAACTGCTATTAGTTATGGGTACAATACTGATCTTGGCGAAATTTATAAAACTGTAAATGAATCTGGAACGGATTTGAGTAAGGTTAACGAAATTGAGCGCGAATTTGTAAACAATTCCTCTTTAGGTTTTAAGTGTTTAAATGAGAATAATAGAAATCAATTATTGTTGCCTAGTAAAATTAAAACTGCGAAGGAGTCACCTTTAAACAACACCGGATATCTTATTGGTGAGAAAACAATAACCTATAAGAATACTTACAATATGAGGGTGTATAATTCAGGAACTTCACTTTATGAAAACAGTGTTGTCACTAAGAACTGGTATACGGTAGATGAGATTTATGAACGATTGTTGAATGATAATACCCTTGAGACGATGACATCAGGCACTTCGCGTCTAACTTCTAAAACAACATTGTTTTCATTGGATTGTTCCGTTCTTGAAGAAAGAGGATTAAACAATAGACCATCCAGCGTTAAATATGGTTACAATAACTTATTTAAATTATGCAGCATTAGAAATGCTAATTATACTTCCTTTACTTATAGCGGATATGAAGACACAGTAACAGTTGCGCCGGGTGTGGTTCATTTTGGTGGGGAAATTAGCACAGGCAATCAGCGATCAGGCTCGGTTTATTCGCAATGGATCAGTACTCCAATCGGCTCTATTCCGGTATTTAGTTCATTGGTAAATCCGCATACAGGTAATTATATGGCTAAAGTTCCTGCCAATAACTTTGGACCAACCTATCGCGCAACTAATTTTGAAATTGATAGAACTTACAGAGCACAAGTTTGGGTTCATAAAAACAGTCCTTCTAATTCAAAATTAGTTTTACATCTCCAAGGTACTACCACAGGTAGCGCGCCAATTAACGATTATCAGGAGATTTCAAAAAGCTCAGTGAATAATATTCAGGTGGGAGATTGGTTATTAATGAGTCTTGAAATAAGTGTGCCGGCGAATATTGATCTGACTCAAGCGCATACATTAGCAGCTTATGTATGGAATTTAGGAGGCGATTTCGCTTACTACGATGATTTTAAATTTCATCCCATCGATTCACCAATCATAGGAAATGTTTATGATCCAAAAACCGGCAGGGTTATAGCTGTACTCGACGAGGAGAATTTTGCTACTAAATATTCTTTTGATGCTGCCGGTAGAATTACCGCAACCTACAAAGAGACTAAAACCAATGGCGTAGTTAAAGTTTCAGAACACGGTTATCACAATTCAAGACCTTAATCATCTCATATGAAAAAAATCAATTTAATCGCAGGCCTGATTTGCTTTTTATCAACCTCTTTAATTGCTCAGAGCAATTCCACTATTCAGGATTTATCAGTTGAATATAAGCCTGATGCAGGGCATCAATTAAGTTCGGAAAACTTAACTCTTTGTAAACCGAATATAGAATTAGTAATGGCGAAAACGGATAGCATATCAGTTTTATATATAAAAGTTTTTACTTTAAGTACTGATTCAATTGTTTATACAGTACATTTCGATTTCAGCTCTCATCAACATGTTTCTCCGGCGGGAGAGTTGCTCTATAATCGTGTTGATAATAAAATCACAATTAGCAGTATGCCCATCCTATCCTTGCAACCTTATCGGTACGAAATCTATACCGCGGATATTTTAGGCAAGCCATCAGAGATATTTACAAAAATTCAATAATAAATTTATGAGATTAGTAAAAGCAATATTACTCCTTTTGTTGTTTAATGGTTTATTAAATGCACAAATTAACGTAAAAGCCAGAATCGATCATGTTAAACCTGATGGTGTCGATACTCAGGGTAATATTTACCTAACAGTGACGGGAGGCACTTCTCCTTACACCTATTTATGGAGCCCGGGTGGTTCAACAAACAAAGATCTTACGAATGCCACGGCTAATTCTTATACAGTAAGAGTTAAGGGGGCGAACAACGATAGTGTGTTTTATAAATATAATTTAGGTTATAAAACATATTGGACAAATTTTACGGCCAGCTTCTTTCGCAACGATACATTACATTATGTTTCAACGCCAAGCCATTCCGTTACTTCCGGATACTGGTGTACCGCTGTATCCAAAAACACCTTAAAGTCAGATCAAAATGGATGGACACAATGGGTTATAAACAGCTCAACAAGTGTTGTGGCAGGAGGATTTGCTGACAGCATATCAGTGGCAAGAACCGGAATATATACTGATATTGATTTTGGGTTTTATCAGCAATCCGGAACCTTATATCGTATCCATTACGGTGTATTGTACAGTTTAAGTACTTGTACGGCGGGTGATGTTTTGCGATTAGAACGTAATGGTTCAACAATGTATTTTAAAAAGAATGATGTAGTATTAACTAGCTACACTATTGCAATAAATAGTAAAGATTGGAAAATTAAATCAGCCACCTATGGAACATATAATGCAAATATTGGCGCTAGTTTCTTAGATACTACAAAAACAATGTTTCCTAATTATGTGGAGGATGTTCCTCTAATTACACATGCCACTCCCGGTTCTTCCAATGGTTCTATTAAGTTAAACCCAAGAATTACCGGAACAAGCCATAATTACACATGGACGCCCGGTGGCGCAAGTACTAATTCTTTAACTTCTTTATCTGCTTCAGCATATTCAGTGCAAATAATGGATGTTGATTCCAACCGTAGTAATTATGTTTATAATATTGGTAATAAAACTTATTGGACAAATTTCTTTGGTACACGATTCCGAAATGATTCTTTACAATTTCAAACACCAACTTCTCCAACAGGGTGGAATTCGGCATTAAGTAAAAACACACTAAAAGCCGGAACAAATGGTTGGATTGAAATAGTAGCAAAACTTCAGACGGAGATTTATATGTTGGGTTTTTTGGATAGCGTAACGGCAGTGCCGGGCGTTTATACGGATTTAGATAATTATGTTTATATACACAACAATATAATACGAAGTAACGGTTCAACTATAATCGGTAGTTATCGAAGCGGTGATATTATTCGTCTAGAGAGGAATGCTTCAACGTTTTACATTAAGGTGAATGGACTTACTATACATTCGGAAGCATGTTCTACTAATCGTGACTGGAAGGTGAAGGCGATGCTATATAATGCCGCCATATGCAATATTGGCGCGAGTTTTATTGATACGTCTAATGTTAACTTCCCCAATTATGCGCTTACAGTTCCTTTAATAAAGCATTGCAGTCCCGGATTATCGAATGGCAGCATTGCTTTATCTCCAAGAATTTCCGGTTCAACACAGTCGTATACCTGGCAGCCCGGTGGAGCTACTACTAATTCAATTACAAGTTTAAGCAATGGAAATTATTCGGTTACAGCGCAAGATGCCAATAATAATGCAAGCAGTTTTAATTTTAATGTTGGATATAAAACTTATTGGACCAACTTCTATGGAACAAAAGTCAGCAACGACAGTTTAACCACAAAGGCTCCTTTGTCTCCTTCAGGATATAATACCGCCATTAGTAAAAATACATTAAGAGCGGGAAACAACGGATGGATTGAATATGTTATAACCAGCGCAAGTAATCTTAACAAAATTGGATTTATTGACAGTGTAGCTCATATGGTTGGATTATGGGAGGATATGGATTTTGGATTTAACTTTGTAAATAATTACTTATATAGATATACCAGTTCGGGGAGCGCTTTAATCGGAGGCTATAGCATTGGCGATGTTGTAAGGTTAGAAAGAGTTGGGAGTACAATTAATTATAAGTTGAATGGCGTTACTTTAAGTACTGCGACCTGTACCACAGCGCGTGATTGGAAAGTAAAGGCTGCTGTTTATAGCGGTACAATGAATAATATTGGTTGTAGTTTTTATGATTCCACTAACGTAAATATGCCGGGGATTGTATTGTTTAACCCGGTTATCACAAATAGTTCAGGCTATTTTGTATCGGATGGTAAATTTACTTTTAACTCATATAATCAGGGCTCTGCCTTAACTTATAGTGTCAATCCTGGAAATTATACAGGAGCAGCCATACAAAATGTTTCTAAAGATAATTATACGATTACTGCCGTTGATGCTAATAATAATTCAAGTACTTATGTTCATCCAATGGGCTATAAAGTGTATTGGAGTAATTTTTACAGTACAATTTCAAGAAACGATTCTATTTTGAATTCTACTCCTCCCATTGGAAGTTGGGGTTCCCTAGTCTCAAAGAATTCTTTGATTCCGAATGTAAATGCACGCGCACATTATGTTGTAGGAACTGTAAGTAATAACTCGCATGTTTTAGGTTTTTTGGATAGCGCTTATTTGCCTGCTTCTTATACCGACATTGATTACGGTGTATATCAGGCTTCCCAGCAATTGTATTATTGCAGTGGAACTTCGCTAGTAGCATTTTGGTATTGCAGAGTGGGTGATATAGTGAGTATTGAAAGAAATGGAAATGTTTTTTCGTGTAGAATCAACGGAATTGTACGTTACTCAACTACAATTTCTGCAGGATTACTAACAAAAAAATGGTGGCTAAAAGCAGCTAAGCATAACTCTACACCATATTTCGCCAACATTGGTTGCAGTTTCCCGTCCGACTTTAACGCAGCCGTCGAAAAAAATCACGCGGATGCGGATAATTTAAACAATGGCTCTATCAGCGTTACACCATATGGAGGCACAAAACCTTTTACTTACCAATGGAATGATGATGATAATTCAAATTCTAAAAATAATTTGAGTCCCGGCACCTATACCGTGGTTATTTCTGATTCTCTCGGGAAAGAAAAAGTTGGAAAGGTGATTAATATTGGTGTAAAACCAAATTGGAAAGTCCGCAAGAACATACGTGTAACATCTGATTCTACTTACATTATTAATGCCGACTCTTTAGGCCGACTCATTTCTGAAAATTACATTCGTAAAAATGATAAAGGATGGCATGAAGTTACAGTTAATAGTATTACACAGGATATGGCCATTGGTTTAATTGGTTTGCCTCCTTCTTATTTAGACACTACAGTTACTCCTCCTATCTATGCAGATTCGTCTATGAATCGTAAATCTGATTTAGCCTATGCCTTAATACGCAAGGCTACTAAGGATAGTTTGGTATATAGTGTAGATAATAATTTGTTGCAGCTAAGTACTGATTATAATTATGTTCATTTAGCCCGAATCAAAAACGGACAAGTTAGACCTCTATTCCGCAATACGCCTATATCGGCTGTTTACAGTTATGCTGTTGGCGATGTATTAAAAGTAGGCAGAGACGAAAATGGAAAAATGTTTTTAGCAAGAAATGATACAGTGCTCTATAAGCAAAACGCCTCCAATTACGATCCTTATTTATACTCAGCACTAGTGGCGAAGACAAATCCTAAATCAGGTAAAAATGGTGTGTCTAATCCTATACCAATAATTCCATTTCCAACTTGCGTAAATGACAATACCTTAAATTGGGCAAGCTCAAGAGAATTTGATGAGTATGGTAATGTTGTTAGTGAGTCGCGACAGTATTTCGATAACTTTGGCAGGAGCACTCAACAGCAAGTTAAAATTATAACTGATAACAATGTGCTTGCAAGTGAAAGTTTATATGATTCGTATGGACGTGCAATTGGTGCAACATTACCTGCCCCACTTTATTCAACTTATAACTGTTATGCTCCAACTTTTTTCTCAAATTCGTCAGGTACTCACTACAGTTTGGATGATTTTGATAAACCAAAAACAAATTCAAAAGCTGTTGGTGAAACTTACAATCCTTCTTTGGTTGGAAAAACTTTACAGGGTACATTGGGGTGGTATTATAGTGACAATAATTCATCCGAGCCTTTAATAGCTTCAGATTCATTTCCATATAACCGTTTAGAATATAGCAACGACCCTTTAAATCGTGTTGTGAAAACCGGTGGTGTTGGTCGTCATCATAAAATGGGTAGTGGCCACGAAGGAATTATCATTTATACTAAATCAGGACAGGATTTAAAATCAGTTTACCCAAAGGAAACGTATGAGTTAGATGAGAATTTTATTACAAAAAACTATCCATCTATAGGAATCGCAAAAAACATTACAGATGCGCGTAAAACAATACAAATTAATCCTGATGGTCACGACCAGATCACATACACAACCGACGAAGGAAAAATTTTGGCAACCTGTGTTACCGGATACGATGCCAATTGTCCTTCAAAATCCGTAAATACTGATTTAAGTCGTGAATCTTATGCCTTATTGCACATTACAAAACAAGAGAATACAACTTTAAAAATAACCGAAATTACAGGTTCAGCAGGTATTACCATAAGTAATATGAGTTTCCTTTTAAGAAATTATAATACTAAGCAAGCTTTAATACTTAATACAGACTATTCTTTAAACATAGTAAGTAATGTATGTTCAGTCACTTTTTTAGGTGATTATGCCAATAGAGATTTGTTTCTTGAAATCGCCTACAAATTTAACACCGGATATACTCCTGTATCAAACTATAACTACAGATTTTTTACCACGCATAATTTGGGATATACCCAATGGACAGTATACTATTATGATGTAAAAGGTAGGTTAAAGGCTATTCAGTCACCTAATGATGTTGTTTGCGGACAAAATTTAGTTTCTTCTAAAACGCGACAAGATACTTCTGATTTAGCATTCCCTTGCGACAGCGGCATTGTTGGTAATATAAGTCTTGAAAATTTGAGTGATGATCCCGCTGATCCTATTTATGCTCAGGATATTTCTATCGAATTAGAGCCGCAGTTTAATTTATTTAATCAGTTTGTTTCATATAGTGGTGGGAATAATTGGCGCTTTCAAACCAATGATACATTAGCTTCACGTGATACAATGTTTAATTATCCGCCTTATTACAAAACACCGGATAGCACAATTGTTTTTCAGGATACAGCTTTTAGGCCTCGTTATTTTGCGGTTGATTCAGTATTAGTACAAAATTATGAATACCATAGGAATGATATTCTTTCTCGATTACAAGGCAAGCGGGTTACCTATGAGGGTAAGTACCAATATTCAATATTGAATGGTAGTGGAAATTCAGTAACTCATACAGCTTTTACCAGAGACTTTAATTTTACTTTGAGTTTTGATACGGTAGGGAATGGAAAGTTTGTAAATAATCTACCTGGACGTGGCTATGCAATGTTTGTGCCAGATAGTTTACTTGATGGCGCAAGTAACATAATCTTTAAATGTACAAATCTGAAAATTAGACTTGATGGCTTTTCTGATTCTCCGGTTAGAGCGTTCAGCCCATGCGACAAACAACTTTATGTTTGTCCGTCAGACACCGAACTTCTAACCAATATCAATGCGAATGTTAGCCTAATTGCGAAGGCTATTATTGGAACTACACCGCCGCCATCATCACCGGTTACACCAACCTATAGTCGCAAGTATTCCTATAACGAATACGATCACTTAATCACCTACGAAACAAAAGATGAAGGGCGAACTGATTATGTATATGATTTAAAAGAGGATAAGTTGAAGTTTTCACAAAATGATAAGCAAAGAGCTGATGGTAATGATTTTGTTTATTATAGTTATGATAAATTAGGAAGGCCTACGGAATCAGGATTATACGATCCAACTAGTAACTCATACGTTAAATTTCAAAACTATAACGATTGGAAAAACAATGTATCTGTTAGCCCTGCTATTCAATCAACAGGATACTATGCACAGAATGATTTCAATTTAATTGTTTCTTCAGAACAAAAAGAACAAAATTATGTTGAATACGATTTCCCTGCTGCAGGAATGCCGCTCACTTCGTTTGGTTACACACAAAAGTACCTTGGAGGTAATGTTTCAAGAACCTATAATAGTAATTCTTCTACTTACTATAGTTATAACGAGTTAGGAAGGGTAACAACGGTAATTCAGGATTTGGCAGGACTTGGCGGCAAATCTATGGAATACTCGTACGATTTAAGAGGTAAACTAATTTATAGTATTTATCAGCGTAATAATTCTACTGAAACTTTTGCGCATGCTTATACCTATGATTCAGATCAAAGATTGAAAAAAGCATATATAGCAAGAAATACATCCATGCCAAGTAATCCGGTTGTAGAGAATAATTATTATAAGCATGGCTCGCTTAAAAGAAGTGTTTTAGGCAATAATTTACAAGGTCTCGATTACGTTTACACCATAAATGGATTACTTAAGGCGGTAAATAATCCATTCTCCGGTGGCGACCCTGGTAATGATGGAAGCAATGGTGTAAGTGCGGATATTTTTAGCTATGCCATGGAGTATTATCCTAAAGATTATGAACGCGCTTATTCTCTATACAACAGTAATAAAAACACAGGAACGTATTCTAACTTCAACGTAAGTTATACAGGCATAGCGAACGCCATTCGCTGGCGTAATGTGTATCCAAGCGGAGCGCCAGCGCCAAGCCCTTCGGCTTTAAGCGGACCTTTTATGTACGAATATGATTATGATGAATTGTATCGTTTAAAAGGCGCCACTTTTGGAAATTATAGTGTTGTTAATCCCGGAAATGGTTACCTGACTGACGTTGCCTTTAATCCTACAAGTGCCTTTAAATTACAAGACATCGCTTATGACCGTAATGGTAATCTCCAGAATTTAAAACGTTACTCCAATACCGCGAATGTATTGATGGATGAGTTTACCTATCATTACGATAACAATAAGCGTAACCGCTTGGCCAGAGTAAATGATGCCGTAACCACCTCACTTGGTTTAGGCGCTGATATTGATTTCCCGAATCAAACCAATGCTAACAATTATAGCTACGATGCCATTGGCCAGCCTATAAATAATATACAGGACGATCAGGTATATACCTATAACAGCCAAGGTTTGGTGACTTCTGTTAAAAAATACAGCAACAACAATTTAATTGCGGAGTTTTCCTATAACGACAGAGGCATGCGCCACTCTAAAACCAGTTACAACAGCAGTGGCACCGCCATTAGCAGATTGTATTACGTGTATGATGAAGCAGGAAGTTTAATTGCCACCTACAATCAAAATTTAACGGTTGGCGGTAATCCTATAAGTATACAAGACTTTGCAATTTATGGCGGTGGAAGATTAGGTGTTTACGATGCAGCAGGCAATAAACCTTATTTTGAATTAACCGACCATTTAGGCAATGTACGCAGTGTATTTACCGATAACAGCGGTGTTGCCAGTGCGGTAAGTTATACCGATTATTACCCGCATGGCGGTGTAATGCCGGGGCGTAATTATGTAAACAGCCCGGCATACCGTTATAATTACCAGGGACAAGAAAAAGACGCGGAAACCAATTTGGTAAATTTTAAATTAAGACAAATGGATGTTAGGTTAGGTAGATGGTTATCTATTGATCCATTTGGACAGTATAATTCACCCTATTTAGCTATGGGAAACAATCCATTAGATTTTTCTGATAAGGACGGAGGATGGTCCCGGTCTGTTAATTATAATATTACTAGTTACTTACCAAGCAATACTTTTGGTTTTAACGAAGGAACTTATGCTTTTGATGATATGAGTAGTAATTCGTTTATTACAAATGCTGTGGAAAATTTTGCGCCATACGTTTGGGACGCGAAGAAAGTCCCATTTGAAGAAGTTGGTCTTTGGATGCAAAGTATAGGGGAAAAATCGAGTAAAATAACTGGTTATTATGGGAAAACAATCGATGGTCGTACATATAACATTAGTTTAAATGATGCTTTTGCACACATGGAAAATAAAGGTACCACAAGCAAATTAAGTAAAGAGTTATTAATGGAATTCCTTAAGGAAAACAATATGTGTCCAGAATGTGGTACAAGTAAGGGAAAATGGGAGGCGTTTGCAGGTAATTATTTTGAAAAGTCTTTTGTGATGGCAAATAAACACTTAATTGCAACAAATGATTTACAGCCATATAAAGGTAACTCATTACCAACACTAAGTTCAAGAAGAGTAATGCCAGATTATACAATGTCAAGTTCTTATCAAAGGGGGATTTCTACAAATGGCAGTTCTTTTGATGTAATTAAGATGCCAAAATCAGTTTTTGTTGAGGTTAAGGCAACGAAAAACAATATTTATACTTCATCATTCACTGGTCAAGTAAAGGGGCATATAGAAGCTTTAAAGCTTTCACAATCTGGCAACATGCAAAGATTTCCAAACTTTCATCCACAATTAATTTTGGTTACTACAAGTGGTGTAGATGTTAGTAGGGATATAATTCATAATGCACATGGAATTAATGTAGTGCAATATGAGTCTTATTTTAAAGTGGTTGATGGGAAGATAAATATTTTCTTCAATGTGAAAAATAATGAGTAATTTAGATAAAGTAAACTCAAAAATTGAAGTGTGTTTTTTTTATATTGTGTTTAATGTGGAGTAACGATGATGTTTTTTATAAGGTTATAGATTCTAAATTAATTCAAGAATTAGTTAAGAATAACAAAATCAAATTGATTGATTTTTTAGATTTCAACAACTCTTTTGTGTATCAAGATTCTGAAGAAAATTATTATGTTACACCTTCTAATTCAAATTATAATTCTTTGGTTATATACAGTAAGGATAAATACCTTGAATATGTTAGATTAAAGAGTTTTCCATCAAATGATAAACTATGGGAATACTCATTAGGAGCGGAATTCAGGAATGAGGTCAAATTCAATTTATTTATTAAAGAATCTATTGATCAAATATGTCAGCTTTTACTTATAGATAATTTGGAACAATTTACCATCGAAGAGATAATTACAAGATATAATTTACTTAGCAAGGCTATTAGGTCTAAATCGAGAATTGCTTTTACATTTGCACTTGGTGAACGTATTAGACGGGAGGTCAATGGCAAATGGTACTTGCAAATTGAATCAGATGCTTTAAATCCGTATTACCATGCTGTTATTTTTGGAAATAAAAACGAACATATTGATGTTGTTAAGTTGGTAAAGGAAACTCTTAGTAAACCGATGGATTTTAAGTTTAATTTGAAACTTATTAGTATGATCTCCTACGAAGTAATTCCATCTCATCTATTTATAAAAATGGAAATATCATAATTGAAGAATAATGTTTTTTCTACGCAAAGTAAAAATATCCTCAGTAATGGGTTTTTGCTTTTATTCTATCATCATCACCTTTTTATTTAAAGTACGCCCATCTTTTTTAATGGCATTAATAAAATAAACACCGGCAGGTAAATTAAGTTTTAGTTGAGGTTTTTGCGTGTGGTAATTTTCTTTGTGTACAATAACGCCAAGTTCATTTATAATGGTTATCTGTAAATCTTCTTTTGCTAAAAGTGTAAACTCACCGGAGTTGGGGTTAGGGTAAACTACTAATTCGTTGTTGTCATTAGCTTTAGTAAATTCGTTTATCCCAATAGCACCGGTGTTGGAGAATTTACCAAACATACCCACAATTAATTGTAAGGAATAATTGTCGTAATTTGGCTGATGACATCCCGGTGTTGCAATTTTTGTTATTGAACGGGTACGGCCACCAAAATAAATTTCGTTAGGTTGAGTAACACTTAATGTTTGTATATCGTCACTTTCATCTCCACCAAATAAAGTACCAAAAACTTTAGTTCCAGAACTATCGAACCGAAGAATGAAGGCGTCACCGTTGCCATCAATAGTGGTTTGGTAGGCCCCCGGAGTCGCAATATTGTTTGCGAAAGCGGTGCCACCTCCACAATATAAATTTCCAATTGAATCAAAAGCGAGAGTTAAGGCTGAGGATGGTAAGAAAGTGATTGCAGGTCCTTGGTATGTTCCCCAATAACGAATGCCGTTTTTGTTTAATCTGCCAATAAAATTATAGCCATAATTTAATTGATAAGCATTAGTCGTTGCAATATTAACGCCTGAGGTTGTATTACCGCACACGCCAATGTTGCCAAAGCGGTCACAATTTATTCCATATATATAATCGCTGCCATCGCCTCCATAATAAGTGCCCCATTGTCTCATTCCTGAGGGAGTGAATTTCATAATGAATCCATCATATGCTCCGCTAATAAAATTGTTTTGCATGGTGCCTGGTGTTGCGATGCTATCTTGTGAGCCGGTATAACCACCAATAATAGGATGTTGGTCCGGGCCGATACAAATACCGTGAATGTATTCATAGCCTTCGCCTCCCAAATAAGTTGCCCATTGTCTATTTCCCATGCTATCAAACTTGGCTAAAAATCCATCAGTACCAATGAAAGAAGCACTTGAGTAATAATTGGGTTGAAATGAACCAAGCGTGGTGATATTTGCCGTTGAGCTTGTGATGCCTGTCAAATAAATGTTACCTAAAGTGTCATTACATGCAAAGCCTAGTTCCTCTTCAAAATTTAATTCAACTCCGCCATAATAAGTAGCCCATAAACGTTGCCCGGAGTTGTTTAATTTTACTAAAAGTATATCCTTACTTCCGGCTAAGCTTGTTTGATAGGCGCCGGTGGTTGAAACAGTGCCTGTGCATCCTGTGTGACCTGCTGTAATAATATTGCCTGATCTGTCTAAGCTGATGCTATTTAAAGTTACTGAACTGCCACTGCATAGATAATAAGTCCCCCATTGTCTAACACCTGCGGTAGTGAATTTGGTAATAAACCCGCAATTATAACCCGGTGAAAAAGTAGTTTGATATGCACCTGAAGTAGCAATGTATTTTGAAGAACCCGTAATGCCGGAATAATAAATAAAATTGTTTTTATCTATTGTAGAGGCGCGAACTTCATCTCCCATTCCTTCGCCAAAGTAACTGGCCCAATCCAAATTAGGCGTAGGGTCGATAATAAGCGTTTGTGAAATAGTTTCACTTAATCCGTTAAATCCAACAATTGTATAGCCATTAGATTCTTTTATCTGATATTTGATATTTACTTTTTTCCCTGTTTTACTCCAAAAACTTAAAGGAATATTCTCTTTAATGTATCCATGATTGACTTTTAGTTTAATTTCTCCGTTTTTTAACTCTATCGAATGCGCACCCTTGTATTGCAGTTGAATATCTTGAAGTCGCGCACCAGGGTGAAGAATAAAATTATACTCAGCAGTACGGGTTTTATTACTTAATACAAATTCAATATCAATATTATTATAAATGTTTTTATAGATTACTTTGTTGTATGTGTGGACATTTGTTGCACCGGCTTCCGGAAGAAAATCGGCATAATAATTTAGGTAATCGTTGCTTTTTCCTTCAGTAAGTATAATACTGTTACTATTGCAATTAATAAAATCAACATCGATTCGGTGAAAAGTGCAGTTGATTTTCCTGTTCTCTTTTTTAATAGGGTCGATTAAATCTTCCCATTTTTCAAATGAATCTAAGTTTGTGATTTTATAACTATCGTAACTAAACCCTTTGCTTTTTAACAGAAGATTCATTCCATTCATGGGTAGAATAAATTTAACATCCGAATTAGGTTCGTAGAATTGATTTCGAATTTGTCCTTTATTCTCTATGTATCCTGATTGAGTAGAAAATTTCCCGAAATCATCACTACCAAATGCGAATAGGTTTGATGTTAAAGCAAAAGAAAAGAATAGTTTTTTCATGTATTATAAAGTATGTAGTAAAAATAGTAAATCTGGATAATAAATGGAGACTGAAATTTAAGTATCTGATATTGGCTATACTTTTGTTGTATAAAAAACTTGTTAACTCCATTGCCTTTTAAAAATAAATAAGTCTACGTTTTTTACTGAATTCAATATCCGTAAAAACACCTAATTTAATTTATAAGTATTTGACTATTAAATCATCTTGATTTTCGATAAATCAACATCGTTTTGTTTTTCCCATTCTTAAATAGGTTTTAAGTCGGCAAAAAGCACTCGTCATTTCGTAAATTTAGAGAATGCGTTTTCTAGTGTTATTTCTCGTTTTTTCATGGGGTGTTTGGGCACAAAAACCAATCGATCCCGATAAAATTATCGCGTTCAATATTACCGTTAATACCGAACAGAGCACCATCAAAACACAAATGCTTAAAAACAATAAAAGCATTAAGATACATGATGATGCCGATTACCTCTGGTACAGTTCCAATAAAATAATGGAAACAAAGGGTGGCTACGATGGTAAATTAATTCATGGTTATTACAAATCATTTTATTTAAACAACCAACTGAAAGAAAAGGGCAAAGTAAAATACGGCCTCAAAAACAGCGAATGGAAATACTGGTACGAGAATGGTATGCTCAAGGAAATTATTACCTGGAAGAACGGTAAGAAAAACGGTAAATATTGTCTCTATAACGAATACGGCGAAGTAATGGCAAAGAGCCGTTTTAAAAATGATGTTTTACACGGAAAATTTTACACCTACGCGAAAGGCGGTAAAGTTTTAGAAAAGAAAAAGTTTAAGCACGGAACGGAAATCGTTAAGCAACCAAAGTCTGTTAAATCAAAAAAGAAGAAGGAATCCTCTCACGAAGAAAAATTAAAGTCGGAATCCAATACAAAAGAGAGAAAGTGGAAGCAAAAAATGAAGTCGTGGTTGAAGCCTAAACCAAAAACAAAAAAAGATAAAAAAGCTAAACCGGTTCATCAACAAACCATCAGCTAATGTGGTACAGCATTAAATTAAAAGGAGGCGCGCTTTATTTGTCGCTAATTATCGGCATCGTCATCAGTTTGTTTCTGGGTTTGCTGGTGGTTTTGGCGCGATATAATCACACTTCTGTTTTGGTAAGCGCTATTGAACAACAATTGAAGTATGATTTGCAAAGCGGCATAAACATGGCTTTATCGCCTGCTTTCTCTCAAGAGCAGAATAACCGCTGGCTAATATCGGATAAAGGCGATTCGATTAAAACTAAAAAAATAATCTGGGGCGCTTATCAGATTATTGGTGTGAGTTCCGGCAGAGGGAAATTCAGTAAACACTTTTCCGCCTTATACGGCACCGCCACTAAGCGTGATACGGCTTTGGTGGTAGAAGATAACGGTCGGCCAATATCTGTTTCAGGAAAAATAGAAATGAATGGCAATTGTTATTTGCCTTCTCCCGATTTACGTCCCGCTTTTATTGAGGGCTTGTCCTTTAACGGTATCAGTAATTCGGGATTTATAAAATCGTCGCCTCGCCATCTGCCTGAGCTTAATCAAAATTTTGTGCAAGCTGTTACGGAGGATGTGTATCAATTAAATCCTAATTCGGATAGCATAGTCAGCGAACTGCATGATTGGACAAAGCTTAGTTTCACAAGTAAAACCGCCGTCTGGCAAAGCACCTCTTTGCGATTACACAATGTTCATTATGACGGCAATATTAAAATGATGTGTGATGAGGTTTTACTTGAAAAGGATGCGTTTCTGGAGGATGTTTTAATAATTGCCGATAAAGTGCGTATTAAGGAAGGCTTTCACGGCTCTGTTCATATCATTGCCCGCGATTCGATTATTGTTGAGGATAGTTGTGTTTTAAAGTATCCGAGTTCGCTTGTGGTTGCAAAGAATAAAACTTCCGTTGAAGGTGGTTTAAAAGGTATTTACATTGGTAAAAATTCGGTGATACAGGGCAGTCTTATTTGTTACGCGCCCGATGTAAACAATAATGAGGTACCCCGTTGCTTTGTAAAATTAAATCAGGGATGTGAAGTGTATGGCTTGCTTTACAGCAGCGGGTATTTGCATTTGCAGGGGAAATTATTCGGCAACGCTTATGGCAAACGCCTGATGGTAAAATCGAATTCAGCTACTTACGAAAACCATTGGATCGATACCTATGTGAATCCTGTTAAACATAGCGGAAGTTTAATGGTGGCGATGTGTTTTAATGATAATCAAAAACTAACATGCTGCAAAAGTTATTGAATAGAAAACTGAACGGAAGTACTTTGCCGGAGGTGTTAGTGGCGCTGGTCTTGCTCACGTTTTGTACAAGTCTGGCTGTTATGATTTACTTGAACGTACAGGAAAGTACACAGCCTTTTGCCAGAATAAAAGCACAGGAGCTGTCTGAAAAGCATATGCAAAAAGTCCTCACATCAACGGTATTAAATGAGTATGAAGAAGAGGAAGCGGGTTTGCGGGTTCGTTGCAGGATTGGTGAACTTAATCAGTACGGAAATCGCTACATAAAAATTACAGTGTTTAATTCATCGGATAAAGTGATCAGTGAATTGCAGGTGCTTAAATAAAAAATTGCATGGCTTTACGCTTGCGGAAATGCTGGTAACACTGGCTTTGAGTTCGTTATTGGCTTTATTCGCCTATAAGGGAATGGGGCATGTACAAAACATGTTTCATGAGTATAACCGTCAAACCGCATTTATAGCCGCTTTCCAAAATTTGCAGCAGCGTCTTACTTTTTTTGAAGAGCGTAAGTCTGTTCTTCTCCACGAAGGCAATAAGTTTTTTCATAGGAATGATACGTTAAATGAGTTTATAAAAGTGGAGAAGGATTTTATATTGATTCACCACCGTCACAAAGCCGATACGTTTAAAATGCCCTGCGGTGAAGTAAAAATAAAGTATGCTTCCATGGCATCGGAGTTTAATCCGCAAAAGGCAGTGGAGCAAGCCGAATGGGAAGTGTATTACAAACAGCAAACGTTTGTGATATCCATTCTTAAGCGATATGACGGGCTGACGCGTTTTAATTACGAAACACAAAAGATAAATTAAAATGCAAACCATCGATATCTCAAAATATAAAAACACTAAAACGGTAACGGCTGCTGCTAAGGGCGATGAAAATTCGTTTAGCATTCAGAAGCTATTACAAACCGAGATAAAATTCCTGAGTAAAAAGTTTGGCGATAAACAGAAGGAGTGGTTTTATGCGGAGCTGGGACTTTTACTGTCGGCGGGCGTTGATATTATTACCGCGTTTGAAATTCTTCAGAATGAATTAAAGGAAGAAAAGCATAAAGCCATCTTAGTAACAATAAAAAACAGAATTATTTCGGGTGAGCCTGTCAGTTATGCTTTCAGACAATTTGATGAATTGTTCAGTAACTACGAAACGGAGAGTATAAGAATTGGGGAGGAAACAGGAAAACTTTCTGAAGTGTTGATTGAGCTGGGTAAATACTACGCGGATGCCATCAAATTAAGACGCCAAATTATAGGTACGCTTACGTATCCGATTGTGGTTATCAGTTTGTCGGTGGCCATTGTATATTTTATGTTAACATTTGTGGTGCCAATGTTCAGCGACATATTTAAACAAACGGGCGGACAATTGCCTGCCATTACGCAGCTATTAATAAAAATCAGTAATAAATCCGGTTTAATATTTTATTCATTGGCAGCTTTCATTTTTTCATTTTGGTTACTGCACCGGTTTAATGCTAAAAAAGAATGGTACCGTAAAGCGGCCTCCGCCTTCATATTGCGTTTGCCATTGGTGGGCGCGTTAGTCAGTAAAATATATTTAGCCAGATTTTGTCAGTCGATGCGTTTATTATTGAGTTCGCGTGTACTTCTGATGGACGCTTTAAATTTGGTAAAGGGTATGATTGCTTATTATCCGATTGAAGCGGCCTTAGAGCAGGTGAGTAAAGATATTTTAAGCGGGAAACAATTACATGAGAGTTTATCGGCACATAAAATATTTCCGCAAAAACTCATTGGTTTAATTAAAGTTTCGGAGGAGGTAAATGCGCCGGAACAAATATTTTTAAAGTTAAGTACACAGTACAGCGATGAAATAGAGCATCAGCAAGCGGTCATGGGAAAAGTGATTGAGCCCTTTTTTATTATTGTGCTTGGCTTTATCATTGGCTTCATTTTAGTGGCCATGTACTTACCATTATTTCAACTAAGCAACGGATTTTAATTATTTATATATGAAAAAACTCAAACAAATAAGAACTAAAAAATTAAAGGGCTTTACACTCGCCGAATTAATGGTTGTATTGGCAATTATTGGTATTCTGGTTTTATTGTCGCTGCCGGTACTCATGCCGCTTATTTCCAAAACAAAAGCCATGGAAGCGCAGTTACAATTAAAGCATTTGTTGCAATTACAGAAGAGTCACTTTTTTGTGCATTCAAAATACAGCAATAATTTGGAGGAAATTGGTTTTGAGCAGGCCAAATTGGTAACCCAAAACGGACACGCCAATTACAAAATTGAAATTGTAAGCGCGGGAAACAATGCGTTTAAAGCGCTTGCCACATCGGTTACCGATTTCGATCAGGATGGTGTTTTTAATGTATGGGAAATCGACTCGCAGGAGAATTTAAAGGAAGTCACCAAAGATTAAGATGAGTCATCAGTTGCTTTGGTTAGTGCTATCGTTTGTGTTAGCTTTTATTATAGTTGTTCAGGATTTCAAAGAGCGACTCATAAGTCTTTGGCTGGTCATTATTTATTTTTTGAGTTGCTGTGTTTATGTGTGGTATTTTCAGGGAATAGCTTCCTTATTAAGTAATGCTCTATCTGTTAGTTTATACATGGCATTTACTTACCTGGTTTTAAAATTGTATTATTTCTTAAAAGAAGGAAAGTTTAATAGGGTAATGGATAAAAAAATAGGATGGGCGGATGCCTTGTTGTTTTTTTCGGTGGGCCTCACTTTTGATGTTGTAACATTAATTGTTTTTTCGGCCGCCTTATTTGTTTTAAGCGCTTTGCTAAGCTTGCTGTTAAAGTCGTTCAGGCATTATATGCCTTTCGGAGGTGTACTGGTTTTGTTTCACAATCTCTTAATAGCCGGATTTTTAGTCGTTAAATAAGTCGGTGTGTAAAAGCAAACAAAGCCACGCCAACGCTGTTTTTAGCCCCTGTTTTTTGAAAGATGCTTTCGCGGTAGGTATCGATAGTGCGCGGACTCAAACACATGATGGTTGCAATTTCGCGATTGGTATGTTGGTTACAGATTAATTTTACCACTTCCAGTTCGCGTTTAGAAAGTTTTGGTGCGTTTTTATCAGGGATTATTTTTCGTGTAACGGATAATCCCTTTGCGAGCGCTACTGAAACTTCATAATCGAAATAATAACCTTCCGAAATAACGGAATTAATGGCCTTGATGATTTCTTCTGTTTTGGTGTTTTTGGAGAGAAAAGCATTGACCCCTTTTTCCATGAGTTTAAAGGCGAGTTCCTGTTCGTAATAGGAAGTTAGAATGATGATTTTTACGTGAGGATATTTTTCCCGTACGATTTCTGTTGCTTCCATGCCGTTCATTTCCGGCATTTCAATATCCAGAAGTATAACATCCGGCTGACGTACTTTCAATTTTTCAATCAATTCTTTACCGTTTTCGGCTTCAAATAAAACATCAATATGTTTGTATTCCTGAAGCAACGCTTTAATGCCTTTACGAAATAGGAAATGATCATCAACGAGTGCAATTGTTTTTTTGAATTTGATGGGGGTCATAAGTTTGGCAAGATAGTGCGCTAGTTGATACGTGTCAATTAGGAGAATTCCTACATTTTATAAAACGGTTTAGCGAGATTGGTAAATTCGTCGAATTTTCGGAAAAACAAGCCACTTATTAATTCAAATCCTATTTCTTATAGTATTGGCATAAAATTTGAAGATTTAATCGATATTTTTAAGACCTGTATGATTAAAATAAATCGGATTAATTCACCGTTTAAGCAACCTGATATTGTACTTTGTTTATGAGTGAAATTAAAGTTCTTATTGCCGAGGATCACCGTATGTTCAGAGTGGCGATCCGAAATCATCTTATGGATTATAATATTGAAATCATTGGAGAAGCTTCCAACGGTTTAGAGCTTTTGGCACTTTTGAAATCGCATCAGGTTGATGTAGTTTTAATGGATATAGAAATGGATGGTTTAGACGGAAGCAAAACTCTTGATATTCTTGTTAAAGAGTATCCGTTACAAAAAGTAGTCATGTTAAGTCAGTATGATGATTCATTATTAATACAAAATTTTCTTAGTAGGGGAGCTGCTGCGTTTGTGAATAAATCAGAATCAATAGATAGGCTTGTTGAAACAATCAAAGCTGTTATGTATTCAGATCAAACCATAGAGTACAGTGGTGACATTAGTTTCACACGACGTGAGATGGAGTTAATACCGTATTTATGTGAGGGCTTAACCAATGAGGAAATTGCTGAAAAATTAAACATTGTTCCTAAAACAGTAGAAGCACACCGTTATCGTCTCTTCAGCAAGCTTGGCGCGAAAAAGCTTTGTGATTTTCTGAAAACGGCTTTTCAAAAGGGATTTCAGTTTATTAAATGAATTATGTTTCGCGTCAGTTATGATTCATATAGTGTTTGGCAAGTTGATGATGCTACTCATAATGCATACAATGAAATTTAAAAGAGAAAACGTCGCCACCACGCATCGGTTTTTTGTTTCCACCTTCGCTTTTGAAAATTTATTCAATTGGGAGTAACTCCGTTGATCCCTTCTTACCAAGAGTCAAAATGCAAAAATCCGCTGCTACGCATCGGTTTTTTGTTTCCACCTTCGCTTTTGAAAGCAAAGCTTTCAACGCTACAGCGGAAACAAAAAATCCCAAGCCAAAAGCTTGGGATTTTTGCATTTATCGGTGGAGAAGCCAGACATATTCTCGAACTCTTTTAAGCAGGATTTGGGTAAAATAACCATCATTCTAAAACAAATTCTAAATAAAAGGTCGTATGAAGTATCTATTTAAGCGGCTACAAGAAGATAAAAACGGTTGCCCCCAGCGTTTTTGTATATTTACTTAGCACACGGATGTAACCGGTTACAAATATTTGAAGCGTCGCCTATCCGTAAGTTATGTTCAATGCGCACGGGGACTCGTCTTCGGCAGACAATTCCTCGACAGAAAAGAATTTTCGTTAGCCGCTTTTCCGGACAGGTTCCAAACAACCATTTCGGCGGACAATAACCAAGGTTTATTTTTTTGCTTTCCCGGCACTCTTTTGGCTGAAAGCCAATTAGAGCAGCCATCTCACAAGCCAACGCACTTTTTCGGCTGACACAGCAGTAGTACCGCTATCCCAAGCTGCGGTCGTTTGTATTTTTTCCGTTCCTCCAAAAATCCAAACCACCTCGCGCCAACGCGCAGACAATAGGGTGTGGCGAAGCCACGTTTGTGCGATACTCCCTACGGTCAAATAAGGCGCAAGCCTGCGGCAGCATGGTATTTTTTAATCTTTAAATCGCCAAAACTTTTCATATGAATATCAAAAAAATCGGATTTTTTTTTCATATTCATCAAAAGTAAAGTATGTTGTACTCCCTGTCAAAAAAGTACCATAAGTAACATCCTTTCTCTTTTCCTCATCAGTAATAATAAATGGATTGATGATGTAGGCAGTTCTTTTACCCTCTTCGTCTCTAAAGTGATACCATTGTTGGCTAAAGTATGATGCGGTTGTACCTGTATCCGGTGCAATATTAAAAACATCAATATAAAAGGACTATTTACCCTTAAAAATATCTTTTCTTCCCAATGCGATGGTTAATAGAAATGGTGATGCTGTACTCCCCGAATAAATTAGATCAATGGATTCTAAATTATCTTTTTGTTGATCGACATAAGCCGCAGGTAGCAATGTTAAAAGATTATTATACTCGGTAGGATTATTCCTTTTAGTAAAAGAATAAGCCGCTGATGCCGATAGTCCGGAGAGTTTGGAGCTTAAGTCTTCGTATTTAAACTCAGAATCAAACTTTGCGTATTTCTTTTTCGCCACTTTTTAATTTATAATACAAATACTAATTCAATTTTCATAAAAGTCAATATTTTTTCCCTCATTTAAAAGACGCTTTCGCTCATTTGCAAGATTTTACCAATGAAAAGTTGCAAAATGAAATGCTAAAACTTTGTAAAGTCCGATTTTTTAGTTATATATTTGTATAACAAACAAATTACCATGTTACAAACTGTACAGAACAATAGTCCGCTCGCATTTCTTGCACCAACTCAATATTTCGCAGGAATCAAATCCAACATTATGGATAGCGTTTACGCAAAACAAAACGACACCAATTGGTGTTGGGCAGCCTGCATCGAAATGATTGCAAAATATAATGGTGTAAATATTTCTCAAGAATATTTTGCTCACTCTTATTGCGGAGTTGGTTTCAATGGCTACATCAAAAATTGCCCAGCGCCGGTAGATATTATTACCGAGAATTTAAATTGGTGTGCGTATACAGGTTGGGATAGAAAAAGAACACATTGCATAAGTACATCCGCTCATCATGGTACCCCTAACGTTGAAACTTTAATAACATTACTCAAAGCAAACATTCCAGTTATTATTGCTTATAATACTGGATTAAATGTAGGGCATGCGGTTGTTCTTAGCGGAATATCTTACACCGACGGTATTTTCGGAAAAGAATTGGTTTACGTTGTTGTGCGTGATCCTGCAAATGGCAAACTGGTTTACCGTAATCCTGAACAGTTACTAAAATTAATTTACGCTTGGTGGGTTCCAACCGTAACCAAATACAGATAAATAAAAGAAACTGCTGAGACTGAGGGATCATTCCCCTTCGGATCCACTATTAAATATAACTATATGGGCTCGTAGTTTAACTGGCTAAAACACAGCACTGTCATTCTAAGGAAAAGGAGGCAAATTGTTCCTTTTTTCATTCTGAAAACTTCTTAATTTTAACCTCAAAGAAAATTATATATTTGATGCTATGAAAGGATATATATATACAATGTTTGCCGGTGCAGATCCCGGTGCAGGTTGGGAAATGACCGACCCAATTTTTGATAGTCCTCCAACACTTGGGGCTTGCATGCCGCAGATTCGTCGTGCTGTCGAGATAAACGACCACATCTTTACTATAAGCGGTCGTACTTCAGGATTCAAGCAATATTTGGTTGGTGGTTTTCAAGTACAAGAAAAAATTAACGCTATGATTGCGCGTGATAGGTTTCCGCAGTACCGCCAACGCTTACTTGAAGATGGTAGTATTGCTGGTAACATTATCGTTGATGAAAAGGGAAAACAAAATAAATTCGATTATCATGAAGGTAATTTTGAAAAGCGAATTGAAAACTACATTATTGGTAAAAACCCTCTTATTTTAAAAAAAGAAAAAGAGATCGAAGCCGCGCGAGGTAAAGAGACCATGGATATTTTAAGAGAAGTGTTTAAGAAAAGAGGAGGTAAAATTCCGTTTGATGTTATCGGTCGCTGGAGAAAGTTAGATGAAAGGCAAATCGAATTACTCAATAGTTGGCTAAGAGAAATAAAGAGAGGTTAAATGAAAAACCTTTCGCACTATATTCATAATTCAACTTTAGGTATAGATCTCCTATCGAAGAAGTCTGGTGTCGCAAAAAAAAGACTAATAGAACTTATAGAAGGTTTTGAAGCAGCATACAATGAATTAAGTGCAATTTCTAACGTTTTAAATCTGCCCATTTCTTTTCTTTTAAAAGAATACAAGCAGGAAAATCAATACGAGGTATTATTTAGAAAACAATATGGAGCGGCAGCCGATGTATCTGTTGTTTCCAACTTTGATTTTTTCGTAAATAATGTTTTGGAACTTCAACCCGATGCTTCTAAAGTTGAAAAATTTAGCGCAATCGTAAAACATGTTGAAAACACTTTCGTTAATGCTGATGCATTAGCATCATTTTTCCGCGATGTTTATTTTGACGGAAATCATTTTGATCCATTGACTTCTCTACCGGAACTCTTATCTAATAAATTAAATTTTATTGTAAAGGTCAAGGAACTTGGTCCTAACGCCGATGGTGCGTCCGCCTCAATAAAAGATTACGTTTTTTTAATTGTTTCTCCACGCTTTGAGGGTCGTATGCTATTTACATTAGCTCATGAACTTGCTCACGTTCTGAATCATCATGAACAAGGTGATTATGTTTACTTTGATAAAAAAATAAGTCTAAGACCCAAAGACGACAAGTTCAAGATCGAGGGCTTTGCAAACGCTTTCGCATCCTGTTTGCTCCTTCCGGAAAAAGGGGTTGCAAAATTTATACAAAAGGTAAGAGACAGTTTTCACATTGATCCGCAAGCACGACTGAGTGATGTGGAAATTGTGCATCTTGCCAGATTTTATGGTGTTAGTTTTGATGTAGCTGCTTTCCGTTGCGAAACTTTAAGTTTGCTTCCAAAGGGGGGGGCCTATACCTTGTCCCAAAAAATAAAAGAAGATTTTGGAAGTCCTGAAAAACGCGCGGATTCTCTCGGTGTTGCACCACGAGACCCATTGTACTTTCCAGCTGCACCAAATTTCGTTCTTGATAAAGCAGTTTCGCTAATTGAAGAAGAGAAATACTCAATTGGCAAAATTGCAGATTTACTTTCTATTCCTGTTAACGCAATATTAGACCATCATTCAAAAATTGGCTGATTCAAAGGAGATAGTTCTTGACGCTTGTTCATTAATTAATCTGATGAACTGCGATAGGCTTGATACTGTTTTGAATTTAGCTAACACAAAGTATTACATAAGTCAAGCTGTTTATTACGAGGTTGCTAAAATAACGTCTCAAAAAACTGAAGTTGACAAATTCACTGCTAATGGTAAACTAATTGTTTGGACACAAAACATTAGTGTTGGATTACTTTCACACCTGTTTGATACCTATGGTTTAGGCGATGGAGAAACAGAATCAACGGCTATCTGTGTAGAAACTGGTTTTTTACTTTGCTGCGATGACAGAAAGGCGAGAACCGCGGCACAAAAAGAAATAACAGATGCTCGTTTAATGGGTTCCTTAAGACTTCTTAAGCATGCTGTCATCGAAAACATTATTAAGTGTACTGACGCACAAGTAAGCTATATCGAAATGGTAGTTAAAGGCGGATTCTTACCGAAGAACGTCGAAAATGATTATTTCTGTAGCGCATCGTAGTTTGCTTGTAATTGCCTCAACTTTTCAATTATCGGATTACCCACGCACTTTGTTGGCGTTGTAAATTCAGTACTGCAAAACTCACACAAATGGTGTTCGTGCGGTCTAACCGCATTGTCCAAACGATCAGTATGCGGCTCATTGCAATTCGGACAATTAATTGATAAAATTTTCCCTTTAAGATGGGTCAAAGATTGTTGCACCATTAAAATTCGGATTTCCGTGCCGTTGAGTTCAATCCCATCTATGTTAACTTTACCGAAAGTTTCATCGGCAAAAGCCTCAGTCCCTCCTTTATCTTTAAATACATGCACGTGGATTCCTGCTTCTTCATTTCTTTTAGCTGTCCAAATAATTGCCGGATTCGATCCCCAAATCTGAATTCCTCCAGGATAATCCTTTTGCTGAATATTCAATTCACGATCCACAATTTTTATTGTTCTGTCGTTAAATGAACTTCTGAATATTTTCTGTATTTCAATCACTGGGTTGGAAATTCCTCGCTCAGTGTCTAAGAAATCCTTTCCACAATAGGTACACATATGTTTCTTATGATAAGTAACAGCAAAAAAATCCGCGTCAATATGTGGTTGGTTACAATTCGGACAATTAATACACTTCATATCTTTGCCAAATACCATAGATGCCGTATAAGCGTGGGCAATCTCGGTATTTAACATTATCCGTTGTTCATTTCCGAATAAGTCCTTTTGTGGTGTAATTACTTCAATTTCTTTAAAAGTATAATCAATTTGTTTTTCGCCTGTTTCTTCCTGTCTTGTATGAAGATGTATTCCTGAATCATGTCCAATATGAGGAGAGGTGTTATAAACAGGATCAAGCGAACCCCACACACCAACTCCGCCTTCCCATTCATTGGGATCAAGAACATATTTATCGTTTTCATTAATCTTGGGAAGGTCATGCTTCCTACATTTCTCTGGCGTTTCAAATCCTATCGAATCCGCTAAAGCAAAATGGGTCTTGCACCAGAACTTTGGCTTACCATTCCGATACTTCCCCATATACTCGATTTTGCAGATATCCATGACTAAACGAATTTACAAAATTTACAGCTACAATACAATTTCCTATATTTATGAATGAATAGTTCAATAACTGATAAAGAAGCCCTTGATATTGCATGGAAATACTTCCAGCAACATGCGCAACAACGATATACGTACCTAAACTATTTTGTGATTTTCTCTGCTTTTTAAACGACCGGTTTAGTCGCAACCTTTCAATCCAACTTTAGCGCACATTACATAGGCACAGGGCTTGGTGTTATGCAGGTTTTTTGTTGCGACAATTTTTTGGAAAATAGATCAGCGAAATAAATTTTTAACCAAGCATGCAGAAAACACTATTAAAGAATTTGAATCCTGAGTTCAATAACCTAACGTCAAAAAGACAAGAGTAACAATATAAAAAAATGCAAGACATACTATTAGACTTTATATCAAAATACATTTCTCTGACAAAAGAGGAGAAGGACGCATTACTTTCATTAGACTTGTTTCATACAGTAAAGAAATGAACGGAACGGTTTTACTCGATGAAGGATAAAAAACAAACAATGGCTATTTTGTATTAAAAGGCTGTATCCGGACTTATTACATCTTAGAAGGAGATGAAAAAACTACTGCTTTCTATACGGAAATGGATGTTCTGACACCTCCTTGTGTAATAAATAAAGCTAGACAAGGAAGACCGTAAGATATGGAAACAAGAAGTAAACGGAGGAAAAGTGGCTATGGTTAGAGTAGAATGAAATTATCAAAAAAGTGGGTAATTAAACAATGTGTCCTCATTGAAAGGATGAATGGTAAAATTTCAAGTGTTATTCCAAAAACAACATAATCAATTTTTTCCGGCAACAATATTTCGTTGACCAAAATATAAGTAAAAGCAAGATAAATTAAACTCGAAAAATTGTGAAAAGAAAATTTTTAACTTACGACTTTGTTTTTTATTCTAAGTGTTTTCCCTTAGCCATTTAAATTTTTAATATTAATCGGAACAGCCATTTGAATGAATAATAAAGCCCCAACATAAGCTGAGGCTTTATTAACTTTAATCTCGAAAGAAAATTATTCCTTCACAATCTTCACGATAGTTGGAGTAGCCAGATATATTCTTGAACTCTTTTAAGCAGGATTTGAATAAAATAACTATTGTTTTAAAGTATATTCTAAATAAAAGCTAGTCTTAAATATCTGTTCTAGCAGTCACAAGAAGATAAAAGGATTGAATCCCCACCTCACATGATCGCTAAACGCACATAACCGATCTTCTCTACCAAATCGAAAGGTGTTGAACTCTATGGTCCTAATTTTTTCATTCACAAAAAAAATAAGCCCAAAAAATTAATCAAAATCAATACCTTAGTGTCTACTCATGAACGTCCTGCAAATAGATATTGTTATTGTTGACGATGAGTCTCTCTTCGTGAAAGGCTTAGTTGCATTGCTTGAACCCGAATACATAAGAACGCTTGATACCGCAAAGAATGGAGAGGGAGCACTTAGGCTTTTAGAAACCTTGAAACCCGATATTGTTCTGCTCGATCTCGAAATGCCATTGCTTAATGGAAGCAAAGCATTGAACAGTATTCGAAATAGATATCCAAAGCTAAAAGTGATTATCGTTTCCTCTTATCATGACGAAGAACTAATTAAAGACTTGTTAAACCGAGGAGCTTGCGCTTTTGTTTCAAAAAAAGATAGTAAAGAAATCCTTGTTGAAGCAATAAAGGTTGTACACAACAAAGGTATTTATAAGAAGAATTTACCAGAATTGTTCCAGAGTCCGGCGAAAAAGGATAGGCATTATTATAAACTTATATTTACAAAGAAAGAGTTGGGGATAATTTCTCTCATGTGCCAAGGCAAAACAATTAAGGATATTGCCGAACAGCTTGATACATCTGAAAAAACTGTAGGAGGACATTTGACAGCTATATATAAAAAGGTGGGAGTTAAAAATAAAGGAGAATTCTTGAAATATTCCATTGAGGCCGGACTTCAGTTTGTAAGTTATCCGAGAGATTTTAATTCTAATTTTATTTAACAAAATAAAATTAAACATGTCATAAGTAAAAACAAGGAGTATCCCTTGGGTTTTTAATTTTGGTTAATATCGCCTTGATCATTTGTTAATAATTAAGTACACATAGCATTACACTAATCTAAAAAATCTTGCGTTTATTTGAAAGCACTCATCTGCGTTCTTTTTTCATTCCGACCTTTTGTTCTCTCTAATTTAATTGCGCTCCAGTTCTATTTGATCCTGTCCCTGCCCTTTGCCTCTTGGTATTAGAAAATAAACACAAAACAGCAATTATTCACCCATCATATGAAAAGACTCCTCCGCCTCGTATTAAGGAATTCCATTTCCATCATTAAAAACCTTCAATTGTTTAACTAAAATTATTATACCGGTTTAACCGGCCTAAACATCTTTAAAAAAAATTAAACCCACCAATTTATGAATACCAGAAATTTCAGAGTAAAAGGACAAATCAGTTGCTTATTCTCTCCTGGCGGCGGTGTGCCTCCAGAAACCTTACATCTGGCCGATATAGGTTATCAGCTTTGGCGTAAAACGCCACTTGGAACAGTTTTCCTGGGTAAGGGTGTTACAGACAATAATGGCGATTTTGTTTTTGATATACGAATTGATAGTCCAATTGACTATATAGTTGAAGGAAAAATCCATGAGGTCTTTGCAAGCATCTATTTTAACGGGGCCGAATTAACTCCTACAGTTCCTATACCCGCAATTACATTGCATGAGGGATTCAATGATGTTGGTGTCTTTGAGGTTGAGGTATCAAATATAAATAATCAAAAGGTTCCGGATAGTAATTCACCCATCAGGGTTTCAAAACCTGTGTCGAACTCAACTACTTTTCATCTCCATTATTCTGCGGATGTGCCTCAGACCGTACCAGCCGATCTGATCGCAAACTTTACAATTTATGAGCCCGATGGCTCCACCCAGTCTCAAACGACTTTACACCCTAATACAGAAGGTTACATACAATTAAGCTCGCCGGTTCAATCTTTGGTGGTAATAAAACCGGAAGGCGAAACCGTTATTAATTATTTTGTGACCGGACCGTTTGACAGAAGAGATGAAGAAAATTATCTTGAAGTAACTGGCGCTGATCCAGCAACCAGCATATATACCCTGATTTGGGATATCGTTGTCCATGACAACTCGCTTCACATTAAAGATGGAGATGGCAATTTTCACCAGATCCTACCGGCAATTTCACTATCCACCAACACGAAAGCAATCTTTATTAATAAAAATGGACAAGTATTTGGATTTAATGACTCAACAAGTGAGTGGGAATTGTTGGGTACGTTGCAGTTTACAAGATTTGAGTTTCCGGAAAACCTTACTGTTGTTTCTGATGGTTTTTATGAGCCATCGGCCGGTAGTGGAACAATAACAACCGGAACTTTAGGAAGCCCCGGAACTCCTTTTGAAGATTTCTTTGGAGCTACACGAAACCGGGAACCTTATTTTACCAAAGTTTTACTGGAAGTGTTTACCGACAACTCAGGAACTCCTCCAATTTTTTCAGGAAATTTTGTAGTTAAACCCGGAGATACAGATGTTCATGACGTGCTTCTCCCCGGCGTACCACCCACAGAACCTGATAACTCGCCAAGTATTACCGATATACAGACCATAAGCGGAATTACTTTTTCGCCATCGTTTGAAGACTTTTTAGTATCGAATGGGCTCACCACAACAAATAAGATAAGACAAGCCGGACCAATCACTTATATTAATGGTTTTCCTGCTCCCGAAGTCGGTGAAGAAGAACTGAAGACTTTGCAAGGTCACGTTGATTTATTTTCCCTCAATGCAGATGCGACACAAAACCAACATCTCATAGCAGAAGGATATGGTGATCTTCAGAGAATTGGAAATACTCCAAAAGATCAGTTTCTCAACGATGTGGTAGATTCAAGCATGCCTTTATTCGAGGCCGCCAGAATTCATGAAATAGCAGTTCAAAATCAAAAACTCGTTGGGAACCTGCTGAGTGGATTATTGACCGATTTAAAAATGGTCAATCCGGCCATACCTGCCGTGACTAATTCCAATTTTATTACAACCTCGTTGGCGAATGCTGTGAACTCCTGCGGATGCGATGATTGCAAATCAGGAATAAGTCCTTTTGCTTATTTAATGGATCTGATTAAATATGGAGCGGCACACCTTGATCATAATGGAACACCCCCATATGTACACGGCGGAACCATCAACTCTTTTGTCAGTCTTATTTCAGATTTATTTCAACAGCCCTTTGGCAGTTTAAATGTGAACTGTAATACACTACACGATGAATTTTGCAGGGTAAGGTTAGTGACCGAAGTTCTTGAAAAGATAGTTGATATAAAAATTGCAAACGGCCAGTTATCGCCTGCGCAGATCGCGAAATTGAATTCTGAAAGGAATCAATTCTTCATGCTGGTTTATAAATCCATTTTAACAGAAGCCGGTACTTCACTAGAAGAACTCAGGGATGTTGTAACAACAAAACCGGAATCTGATAAGATTGAAGCGGCACAGGCTCTAGCCAATAAACTTGGTATACCTCTTTATGATCCGGTATATCCAAATTTCACCGCCGATAGAATGTATCTGACCTTGGTGAACGCGAATCCAAACCAGTTGTTAAATGCAGCGAATCTTGAAGCAATTTTTGGTTTCAGGAATACCAAGAGAAACGTGCTCACAAATACACCGCTGTCAATTATGGAGCAATGGCAGGCCATTTATTTAAGGAGCATTTGGAAAACTGAAGATTATGCTTTCACAAACTATAGCCGGGAGGATGTAGTATTCAATAACGACAGTACGTTTAAGCCAAGCTGGCTACCTATTATTGATCCGGATATCATGGGCTGGAGTGACATGACCTATGTTACTTCGCCTTACGCCAAAGCCTTATGGGAAAACAGAAAACAGCAATCAGATATCTTTCTTGATTACTGCATAAGCAATAACACCAACACAAGAAGAACATCGGCTGATTTCAACAACAGAATAATTAAAGTTTTAGACAGAGACATTGTTACCCATGTTATAGAAGGAAACATCATACAAATACAAAGACCCTTAAACGTCTGGAATAATTTTAATGTATTGAATTTAAGTCTTAATCAAACGAATACAGATGTTGCTTTAAAAAAACCCACACCAACTGTACCTCAGCCTAGCATGGTTCGGCCGCTCGGAGTAAATCCGAAAATGAGATACAAACGGGTACTGACGGTTTTATCGGGTTACGTAGATACAAGTGGGGGAGCTTTAAATCCTGTCATAAATTTTCCGACAGGTAATCCTGTACTTATGGATCAACTTGCGGGAGGATATGCCAAATTTGAGAGTACAGCAGGCAGCTCGCCATATCAAACCAGTCCGCCGGTAACTTCTTTAGTTATCAGTTCAATTGTTTTTAATTCTTCAACACAGGTTACTTTGACATTGACAGGTGGAAATGGCGCAGACGCAACTTTTCTTTCGGGAACAATGAATTTTGTGTACGAGGTTGAGGTGCCGATTTTCACGGATGTGATTGTATATCCAGATAACCTCACTGACAATCTTTTTACTGTAACACACAACTATAACCTGTTAAGCCCGGTACCATCTGGCATGACCAGTCCGTTAGTGTATACAACATGGAATCCTCCCGGAAGCTGGCCACCAGTAATAACGGCGACAACGAATTGGGAAAGGTTAAAACAAACCTACAACGCGCTTGCTTCTGGTATTTCAGTTTCAGAGCTAACGGCGATCATTAATGTGAATTTACGCATGTCGGTAGCGGCATTCAATCAAATGATGCTGTTAATGCTAAAATGTGAAAACTACCAGAATTCAATGTTTACGTTTGAGCGGCCGACTACCAGTGAGCTTTATAATCTTGCATCGATCATCTGGACAAGTGCAAAGGTTCCTCAACGAGATACATGGGTGAAAGAAGAAATAAAAGGATCTTCTACCCCTCCGGCAATGTTGAGATTAGACAGCCAGTTCTTCTGGAAATCAATTACGGAGCCCGTAGAGGGTTCCTGGGACCCGAGCTTACAAACCATACCAGCAACAGTTGGAGCCATTAACTCTACACACTCAGCAATCATCGACCCGGAATTGTTACCTGAGATCAATCTCGTTGTTAATCCAGAAGCGGAGCCCTACAGAGTTCTTTATAATGCAAGGCAAATTATTTTGGATGGATACTTCACAACGTTCAAAGGTTTTACAACAACCGTAACTTTTGATCCGGATGCATTTACAAAAATGCTGAACCAGATCAATACAGGAAATCCAAATACAGCATTTAATATTTTACCATATACATCTCTTGACACTTTAATCGCCGATCTTCAAAGCACAGATGCTTTTAAGCAAAAGGAGGCGAGTGATATTGCCTGGGCCGCATTCAGATTAACCAGCGCTCAGTTACTCGAAGTAGCTCCAGTTAAAACATTGTGGGAATTGAACGATCCGACTAAGCTTCCAACTTCCGCCCAGATTGATAAGGCCATAAAGATTTTAATATCCGCTTTTAAAAGGCAACGTTTGTATCCAACAACGACGTCTACGGGATCGGGATGGATTCCAGAGGAAATAACAGGAAGTTTTCCTAATGGCGTTCCAGTGCTGTATTATAATGTCATGAAAATGAGAATGGCACCAGGACGCGGGAATGTGGAAAATAGGACGGCTTGGCAACTTACCCTTGCCGAATGGAACCGCCAGCCATTCATACAATCGGATATTATTCCACCAGAATACATTAAGAATTTTGTTCCGTCCAATTGGGTTTATACAACATGGAATTTAAGACGGATCGCACTAATCAATACTTACAATGCGATTGCGGTTTATATCAACCCATCAGTTCCAACAGCGGGGCAGCTTTTTACTAATTTACAAGGCCAGCTCGATCTGATAGTGCAGCGCGTTTCTTCTACAACCCCGCCTTCGCAATTCGATTATCTGCCATACTTTACCGACCTTAAAGTAAAGGAGGAAGACAAAGAAGATATTCGTCCATTTGTGGCACAGTTAGGAATGTCGATGACGGAATACAGGTTCTTAAGTAAGATATATTCAGTACTTGAAAACGCTACGCCTTCTGGCCCCTCTCCGTTAATAGAATCGGAATACGGTGATATTATTGATATCCTCATTCATATCAGGAACATCAATCTTCCATTCAGCCAGGTTCAGGAAGAGTACACGCAAGGAATTATACTTGATCAGGATTATTTTCAAGTGTTTGTACCTCCAATTTCAAGTTTTCCGCTTACGGACCTTCAAACTTTAAACAGATGGCGAGCGCCTTATAGTGCGCGAAAAGAATGGTTAGACGCCTTAAAAACCAGAATTGCGAAAGAAAAGGCGGTGCAAGAAAGATGGAAAGATGTTTTGCTTGCTGCGGAAGATGCGAACATGCCTTATATGCGTGATGCCCTGATCCGAGCGTTACAACAGCCTTGCGAATTATTTGCAGATGCCTGTGAGCGACTGGCTAAAACTTATTTTATTGAAACCAAAGATAATTGCTGTGTAAAACATACCAGGGTTTCGTTTGCGATAGAAACTTTGCAAGGATTGTATTTTGCACTTCAGACAGGAGTATTTGATGACTTTGTAAGCAATTTCAAACTAATAGCCCCGTATTTTGAAAGGGAATGGCTTTGGCTGGGTTCATACGCTACATGGCGTTCGGCGATGTTTATATACCTCTATCCTGAGAATCTCCTCTACCCAACCTTAAAGAGAAAGCAAAGTCCCGCGTTTATTAACCTTTCTTCTACACTTCGTAGCTCTAACCGGTTTAGTCCTGATGACGCTTGTTTTGAAGCCAAGCAGTTTCAGCAATATCTGATCGATATAGAGAATATGGAGATCACATGCAGTACCAGCGGCAGGTCTTATTACAGAGATTTAAATGCCAGTGAGTGCTGCAATGATTCAAATATTCTCAAGTGGGAGACCTATTTTTTCGGTCAGGCCAAAAGTGGCAAAACATATTGGTGCAAGAAACAAACCGAGGATCCAGATGGTTTGGAATTCTGGCAGCCTTTGCCATTAAACATAAAAGATGTAAAGTTGCTTGGCTGCTATATTCTTGGCTCAAGAGATGGCGGATGGAAACCAATTGAAATGTCCCTATATCTGTTTTACCGTTACCTGGATAATGGCAAATTGAAAATGGGTCAGTTAAACAAGCCCCTCTTTGATCCTGACGGAGGGTGGTCTGCGCCGAGTGATTGCGAAGACTTACCTAAACTGGATGACGTTGAGCCGGCATTTGTTACCGCCTGCCAGCACAGCATGGATTGGGAAATGCCACAATTTATTTTTTCTTATGGCAAAACTACCAACTTTGAGAAAATCACATACGTCAGGAATCCTTGGAGGCGACACCCATTCTGGAAACCGCTTGACTGGTTTATGAATCCAGTTACTCCTGTTATCACTGTTACAACATTTTCGAATGTCCATAAAGAATTCGGCTATGACTTTGACAACAACAAGTTTATTGACAACAAATACAGGATATATACAGATGGTCCTGCAAATGTAAAACCTGTAACAGCCATCTATCATCCTGTAACCTTTCCACCACCACCACCAAACCCTGCTCCAAGTCCAAGTCCGAGCCCCAGTCCGAGTCCTACAGCGCAATATAATTATGGCTTAGGCGCCATTACTACTGTTTTCCCCAACTCTCTATACTTCGGCTATGTTGGGAAAGAAGACGCTTATGGGTTTATAGATACGGGAATTGGCGATGTCATTGGTGCATTTGAAAGCCGTTACCAACCGAATGCAATTGTCTTATTATATAACAATAATACAACCAGAACATTCGCTTATAAACCTGCTATTAGTAGTTATAATCCACCAATTCCGACTCTTCCTTCGAGCAATTTAACACCAGCAGAGATAACAATTTTCTCTCCCCAGCTTTTCAGTTCCCCCAATTCCTGGATAAAGAAGGTGTACCCGTTTTTCCAAGACAGAGATGCACCAAGAGGTTATGCGTTAAGAGATTATGTGATTGATCGTAAATTCAGCGTAAGAATACTAAATCATAATTCAGCTTCAAATTTTTGTATTCTTCATCCGGAAGAGATTTCAGATATACTAATTGAGTCAGCCGAGTGCATCACCGACATGGCAGCCCGTAAACTAACAATTGAACAGAAGCTGAAAGAGAACATGAATCAGCCACAGGGCATTTCCGCTGCCTGGATAAAACGTCCAGCTTGTGTAAAAGATCTTTTGTACGAGGCATTCTATTTTGTTCCCATGATGCTTGCCCTTGATCAACAGAAACGAGGTCAGTTTATTTCAGCACTTGAATGGTACAGGTCAGTTTACGATTATACTATCGCGCTCATTGATCAACGGAAAATATTCTATGGTCTGAAACTGGAGCAAACGATACCAAATGTATTTTACCAGGCTCCTGACTGGCTGCTTGATCCGCTTAATCCGCATTTGATGGCGCAAACCCGGACAAACGCATACACAAAGTACACAATCATGAATATAGTACAATGTATGAACGCATATGCTGACCGCCAGTTTACTCTTGATACCATAGAGACGGTTCCGATTGCCCGTAAATTTTATAGCGAAGCGCTTGAACTATTGAAGATAAACGGTCTTCTTGTAAAAGATAATATGTGTGTAACAGCAGCTAATGCCTGCCTTGACGCAGCCACTGGAACTGAAACTGCCAGAACCTGGAGCACGATGTATATAAAACTGAAGGATGATCTTGCCGGAATAGGCAGTTCTGCAGTTATTGAAAGTATCTCGCCTGATATTATAGACCTATTGAATTCCGCTACTGAGGAGACCTATCCTGAGAAATTCGCAGCGGCATTTGAACTGATTGAAAGCTCAACGCCAGCCCCACCACCTGAGGAAGATGTGGTTGCATTTATGGACGGACAAGACCAAAGGCTAAACGATGCAGCGCGATATGTACTTGCACTAAACGATCCCAAAGATTTTAATCAATCGGTAGGTGAGTGGTATGCTACGGCCGTTGCGGGAATCTCAGGAATCAATGTAGATGATCTGTCAACTCCAGATGGCGCAGCCAAAATAAGCTGGTTGACCAATCCTGTGCCGGATAATGCTACTGGGTTTACTTTCGGATTTACCGATGTAGCGGGAAAACAATTCTTCGCAGGTGACCTGTCTTATAATCCAAATAATCCGGGACCCGTTTCTTACAATGTTAATTTAAAATATAAGAACGCGCCATCTGTTATAGGATTACAACCAATTGAAATGCCTGTAAGTTTTAGTCCGCTTATAGATTTCAAATTCTGTTCACCGAGCAATCCTGTATATCAGAGCTTGCAGATGAAATGCAACCTTGAATTATTCAAGATATTCAATTGCAGGAACATTGCGGGGATTGTGAGAGAATTGAGTCCATTTGCTGCACCTACCGATAGTACAACAGGAATCCCAATTATTGGAGCAAGCGGAAACCTTGTGCTGCCGGGCGTGAATAACTTTGCACCAACCCAATACCGCTTTAGTGTGCTCCTGGAAAGAGCGAAGCAGATCGCACAGCAAGCCCAGCAAATGGAGAGTTTATTTTTAGCTTCCATTGAAAAAGAGGACGCTGAAAACTATGCAGTCTTAAGAGCAATCCAGGATCTTGAAACTACCCGTGGTACAATTAAGCTGCAAGATCTGCGAATTAATCAGGCAAAGGATGAAAGGGTTGTGGCGAGCTTGCAATTAGACAAAGTGAATTTTATTCAAAATCATTATAATGATTTAATAGCAGATGGATTATTGGATTTTGAACAAAACAGTTTACTTCTTTTAAGAATAAGCGCCGGATTGCAGATAGGCGCTGCCGCACTAAATATAGTTGCATCAGGTGTATTCAGTAGTTCGACTAAATTCGGAGATGCTGCTGGGCAGCTTGCATTGGCGGCTAGTAACTTAGCTTCGTCACTTTCTACTTTTTCATCTGTTCAATCTCAATTAGCTTCCTTTAAACGACGAGAACAGGAGTGGAAATTCCAGAGCCAGCTCGCAGGTTTTGATATTAGCATAGCAAATCAACAAATTAAGATTTCAGATGACAATATCCGGATTGTGACTCAAGAACGTGAAATTGCGGTATTGAATAACAATCATGCGCAACAAACCGTGGATTACCTTAAAAATAAATTTACCAACGCTGAGCTTTATAATTGGATGGGACAGGTTTTAGAGGGGGCTTACAGCTATATGCTAAATTTATCCACTGCCATTGCAAGAACAGCAGAGCAGCAGTTGTATTTTGAACGCCAGGAACAAGCTGGGCCATTTATTCTTGACGATTATTGGGAAACTCCGTCATCCGGATTTACATCTGGAACCTCGGATGCGAAAATTGACAGGCGGGGTCTGACCGGTAGCGCACGTTTGTTAGTGGACATAACCAAACTGGAACAACACGCTTTTGAAACCAACAAACGGAAACTGCAAATGACAAAAACAATATCACTTGCTCAAAACTTCCCTTCAGAGTTTCAGAATTTTAAAGAAACAGGCGTGTTGAATTTCGAATTGACTAATAAGCAATTTGATTACGATTTCCCCGGACAGTATTTACGCCTGATAAAAGGCGTAAGAACATCTGTAATTGGTTTAATACCTGTTTATGACAGTGTAAAAGCAACTCTTACTGCTAATACCATTTCATATACGGTTATTGGGGGAACTACTTTCCAGAAAGTTCCTATCCGTCGCGTAGAAGTTGAATCTGTGGCGCTGACATCTGCAAATAATGCAACCGGCGTTTTCGAGTTGCAACCTGTACAATCGGAATTACTGAATCCATTTGAAGCCATGGGTGTTGAATCTCAATGGGAATTCAAAATGCCACAATACAGTAACCGCTTTGATTATAGCAATATTGCGGACGTAGTCATAGCTGTTGACTACACAGCTATAGATAGCTTCCAGTACAAAACCCAAGTGTTGCTGGATAACGATAACACGTTATTCTTTAACCGCGGATTCTCATTAAAAAATAATTTCCCTGACCAATGGTATGAATTGGGAGAGGCACAAGAAGGACCGTTGACCTTTAGTGTTACAATAGAGTTGAAACGGGAACTGTTCCCGCAGGGAATTAAGGACTTAAAACTTGATGGAACGAACCTTAGTCTGTTATTCGCAAGGGCCGATGGATTTGAAGATGAAGTTGAAAATTTTGACTTTTTATTAGCCGGAGGAAATGTTTCACTAAACAAGAAGACAAATAAAGGGATTCTTTCCGTTGGTGTAAATACACCGAATAACAGCCCTGTAATGAACCTGACGCTTGTGTTCGATAATAATTTTACGAACAGGGAATTATTTTCAAAAGGAAATGTAACGGATATTGTATTAATTGTTGGTTGCAGAGCTGAACTCATTAAATATCCTTTATAAGATTGGAAACCTATGTCGAATACAAAGGGTACATCAGTAATTAATAATCCACAGGGCGGAGGTGCTCAAAGCGGGCTTGGAGAAAAATTTTCTCCCGACCTGTTTACCGGTACCGGTAACTTCTCAGTGCCTATTGCTGTGCCTCCCGGCAGAAACGGCTTTCAGCCCGAATTGACTTTAGGTTACAGTTCAGGAAATGGAAACGGTGTTTTTGGAATGGGCTGGGCTTTGGGAATACCAGGTGTTATGCGAAAAACTTCCAAAGGAATTCCCATCTACAAGGATGATTCAGATATTTTTATTTTATCAGGAGCGGAAGACCTTGTGCCGGTTAAAATTGAAAAAGAAATTCTTACCGGAAACATTGGCTATGAGCGGACCTTTTATCGTCCGCGCACAGAGGGATTGTTTGCAAGAATAATCCGACATAAAAAAACGAATGGTGAACATTATTGGGAGGTGCGAAGCAAGGATGGGTTGATAAGCTGGTATGGCACACCGGGTGCTTCCCCTTCGACAAACTCAGGGAGCGGCGACCCGGCAATTGTTGCTGACCCGGAAAACAGAAGTAATATTTTTTCATGGGCGCTCACCAAAACCGAAGATCCTTTCGGAAATGTGATCCTTTACGATTATGCGCGCGAATTGGTCTCTGCTCCTGTTAACAAAAACGATCCGCACGTGTATGATCAGATTTATCTTTCCAATATAAAATACGCGCAGTACCTGGCAGGCTCGCTAACAAAATACCTTTGCGAGGTACATCTTGTTTACGAAGAACGCCCCGACCCTCACTCGACTTACAAGCAAGGCTTTGAAGTGCGAACTACTAAACGATGTGTGAAGGTGGAAACATACACTAACGCCGTTTCTCTTATTAAAACAAAAACCTATCATTTCAAATACGATACAAATTTACCGCTTAACGGCGCTACACTTTTAAAATCGGTGAGTGTAGAAGGCCATCCTTCGGCAGGCTCAGGAGAGGATAGCGAGTTCATGCCTCCATTAGAATTTGGATACTCGGTGTTCGATCCGGCTAAACGTGATCTTAAAGAAATAACAGGCCCTCTTCCTTTGAACTCTCTCGCCGAACCAGGTTATGAACTGGTGGATGTAACGGGAAACGGCCTTCCTGATCTTTTACAACTCAATGGCGCGGCCAGGTATTGGACCAATAAAGGTAACGGACAATTCGGTCCGCCAAAAAAATTAAATCTTACGCCTTCTTTTGAAATGGTACCAAGCGCTAAAGCAGAAGGAGCGGGAATGCCGGGAATCGCTTTTATCGACGCAAACGGCGACGGGCGCACTGATCTTTTAGTAATGAACGGGCTTACCTCGGGATATTTCCCCGGAGCGTTTCAAAAAGTGTGGGAAGAAAATGGATTTCGACCTTATTCCCAAGCACCATCTTTTAGCCTTGGCGACCCGGAAGTTCAGTTAATAGACCTGGATGGTGACGGTGTTACAGACGTCTTACGCAACGGTTCAAAGTTTGAATGCTTTTATAATAATCCTGAAAAAGGATTTAATAAAATAAGAACGGCTGCAAAAACATTTGCCGACTTCAGTTTTTCAGACCCCCGCATACGGTTTGCGGATATGACTGGAGACGGAATGCAGGACATTGTGCTGATAAGTTCAGGACGGGTTCAATACTGGCCTAATTTAGGTTATGGACGCTTTGGAAAAAAGGTGAACATGAAAAACGCCCCGGTTTTCCCGGAGCAATATGATCCGAAGCAGATCTTGTTAGGGGATTTAGATGGAGACGGACAAGCGGATATTGCCTTTGTAGAAAATAACAGGATTACACTCTATGTAAATCAAAGCGGTAATTCGTTTTCTGCAGGAGTAAAAATAGCAAATACACCGAGAGTGTATAATTTAAATGCCATTCGGATCTGTGACATTATGGGTACAGGCCAGGCAGGCCTATTGTGGAGTTTTGGGCCAGACAGCGGAACACCGGGGAAAATGTTCTTTCTTGATATGACCAAAGGCAACAAGCCCTATGTATTGGAACAAATGAACAATAATATGGGCAGCCTAACAAGAGTAGCTTACGGTTCATCTGTATACCATTTTCTAAGAGACCAGTTAAAACCTATTACGCGTTGGAAAACACAATTGCCATTTCCTGTGCAAGTAGTAAATAAAGTTGAGGTACTTGATCTGCTTTCGGGCGGAAAATTAGTAACAGAATATAATTACCATAACGGTTATTGGGATGGTGTAGAACGGGAATTCAGGGGCTTTGCACATGTGGATAGTAAAGACACAGAGAGTTTTGAAAAATTTAATGTGCAGGACCTTTTTGCCGATGAAAATGTTAATACTGTTACCTCTGAGTTTTATAGTCCGCCAACGCTTACTAAGAGCTGGTTCTATGTAGGGCCGGTAGGAGACGGATTTAGCCGATGGAAAGAGCCCGATTTCAGCGACGAGTATTGGACCGCCGACGCTAATATTTTACAACGCCCGCTCTCAATGACAAACTTATTAAACGAATTGCCAAGGCGAGCGAGACGAGATGCATTGAGAACGCTCAGAGGAACATTATTGCGAAGTGAATTATACGGATTGGACGGAAGTTCTTTTGAAGAAAAGCCTTATACTGTAACAGAAAGCCTATCCAGTGTTAGAATGGAGTTTGATCCAGCGCTTTTGCCCGATCCGTTGTGGGCTGAAACTTCGGGCTACGCCTCAGGGGGCGGTTATATATTTTTCCCTTTCAACATTGCTCAGCGCACAACACAATATGAACGCGGAACAGACCCTATGCACAACTTCAGCTTTACGAAAGAATACGATGCATACGGGCAAGTACAGGGGCAACTGAGTGTGGGTATGCCTCGCGGATCAAATCCTCTGAGTGGAGGAAATGGCGATTACCTAGCCACCTTTAGCATTAGCGATTTTATATACAAAGATCTTGGTGCCGGACAATATATGGTGAACCGTGAAAAAAGAAAAATTGCGTACGATGCCACGCAAAGTGCGATCAATAAAAATATTTTTGCTCTTCGGGATAATGTTTTCGACAGCCAAACGAATCTTGATATAATAAACTGCACACTTTGTTTTTATGACGGGAATGCTTTTGCAGGTTTGCCATACGGGCAGATTGGGAATTTTGGAGCCCAGGTAAGATGTGAAACATTGATAATAACCGATGCGATCATTGGGGCTGCTTATACAAGTACACCGCAATGCTTTGTTTCCGGAACTCCCAATTGGGGCATAACAGCAGGCTATCCTCTGGCTTTTGCAGGATTGCTTCAAGGAGGATCTTATTCTGACCGACTTGGCTACGTAAAAAAAACTGGTGCTGAGTATGTTACCGGATGGTATTCTGAAAGTCCAAGAATAAAATACGACTTCCAAGTTGGTTCACCTTTTTATGGACTTGTGCTGGAAAGCAAGGATGTGTTTGACAATTTGAGTACGATTGAATACGATATGTACAATGTATTACCGGTTAAGAGCAAGCAGTGGCTGAACGGAACGGATTACCTTGAAACCATTGCCGCGTATGATTACCGTGTGATGCAGCCTTTTGAAGTGAGGGATGTAAATGAAAATTATGCTGAATTTGATTTTTCGCCACTTGGTTTGCTGAGGGCTACCGCTGTGATAGGAAAAGGAACTGAGGGAGATTACAAAAGCAGTACCGGAGGATATTATGACAAGTACGCACCTTCGGTGCGGATGGAATATGATTTTTTCGCATTTAAAAATACCGGTGATCCGGTATTCGTGAAAACAATCAGTCGCGAAAAACATTATCAGCAAAGTGCTATAAGTCCAACCATTGAAAAAGTGGAGTATAGTGATGGATTTGGAAGGTTGATGCAAACAAGGGTGCAGGCGGAGGATGTTATTTTTGGGAATCAAACCTTTGGCACGAGCGGATTACCTCCCGATCAGACTACCCAGAACGCCAATGCTGTTGGAATTGAAAGAGGAACTGGTGATCCGCTGAATGTTGTGGTAAGCGGATGGAAAATATACAATAATAAGGGAAAGGTAGTGGAACAGTATGAACCTTTTTTTGACAAGGGATTTGATTACGTGATGCCTGATTTGTTTGGAGTAAAAGTAAAAATGTTCTATGATGTGCTCGGAAGAGTGGTTAAAACAAAGAACCCTGATAACAGCGAGCAATGGGTGATTTATGGTGTGCCCAATTCCTTGAACGCTCCAAGCAATCCGATTTTACAGAACGCTACATTTCTACCCACCCCCTGGATTAATTTTACTTATGATGCCAATGACCTTGCGCCGTTAACCAATCCTACGGGCAGCAATGTACCGGCAACACATTACTACACGCCCAAGAATGCTGAGGTTGACGCACTCGGAAGAACCATCAAGACAAAAGAGTATTTTGACAATAGTAATTATAATAATACTATTGAAATGAATTACTTCTATGATATACGTGGTAATTTATTATTGGTAAAAGATCCTTTGTCCAGGAATGCATTTGAGCACGTTTACGATTTGAGGACACCGGGAGAAGATCAGCCCTTACCGCCGTTAAAGACGGTACACATTGATAAAGGATTAAGCACGGTACTATTTGATGCTTTAGGAAAACCGATAGAAAGCCACGATTCCAAGGGTGCAATAGCGTTAAGTGCTTATGATGTGTTACAAAGGCCTACTCATGGCTGGGCAAGAAATAAAACAGCAGATGCGACAGGATTAAGGACAGTGATACAATACGGAGACAGCTCCGGGCTTATCAATCCTCAAATTCAAAATCTTAAAGGTAAAGTGTATCGCAATTACGACGAGGCCGGGCGTTTGGAAATGATTGAATATGATTTTAAAGGAAACCTTTTAAAGAAGATAAGGCAGGTAATTGACGATAGCTTTATTAAACCTTCACTCAACACTTATACAGCTTATCTGGTGGACTGGACTAGTTTTCCTGCTATCTTAAACGGGTTCCTTTATGAAACAGATTCAGAATTTGACGCGCTAAACAGAGTTACAAAACTCAAACTACCGACCAATGTGAATTCACTGAGGAAAGACATCATACCTACTTACAACAATGCCGGGGCACTTGAAAAAGTGAATTATGACGGAACTGATTATGTAAAACATATTGCATACAATGCAAAGGGACAAAGGATTTTACTGACCATGGGTAATGATGTGATGACACGTTATGTTTACGATACTTTAACTTTCCGTTTAATAAGACAAAGAAGCGAATCGTTTGCCTTTTCTCAAGTTGGAAATACAATCACCTGCGCTTACCAGAGCGGAACCAACAAACAGGATGATAAATACATTAATGATCTGATTGGGAATATTACTGAGATAAACATCAGAACAAGCACCTGTGGCGTTGGCGGTACAAACAGCCTTGACAGAAACTTTACTTACGACGCCATATACAGGATCATACAGGGAACTGGGAGGGAAAATGTCACAGGCGCTACATATCCTTTTCCCGGCTGGCAGGATATGACCAGAAGCAATACGCCAAATACAACAGTAGCTTATACACGCAATTATTCGTATGATAAGCTCGGGAACATCCAACAAATTCAGCAGGTAGGAACCAATGCCTTTACCCGAACCTATAATTACACTAGCGGCACGAACAAGCTGAGCGGTGTTAACATTGGCGCCAACTCGTACTTATATACTTATGACAGTTGCGGCAACCAAATCATAGAAAATGTAAACCGGAAGTTTGACTGGGACGCCGCGGACAGACTTTTGTTTTTCAGAGACCAGGTTGGAACATCGGAGCCTACGGTAGAGGCCCAATACATGTACGACTCATCAGGACGACGCGTAAAAAAGATAGTACGAAAACAGGGTGGCCTTTTTGAGATAAGGATTTACATTGATGGCGTTTTTGAATTTTATACCGACGAAACAGATGTGCAAAATACCGTGCACATTATGGATGACCAAAGCCGCGTAGCCACCGTACGAATTGGGGCAGCAATTGGTGACCCCACACCAGCTATTAAATACGAACTGAATAATAACATAGGCTCGAGCATGGTGTTGTTAGACAGTATTGGCGCGGAAGTGAACTTCCAGGAATATTATCCTTTTGGTGAAACAAGTTTTGGCAGTTACGCGAAAAAGCGATATCAGTATGTGGGTAAAGAAAGAGATGAAGAAAGTGGATTGTACTATTACGGAGCAAGGTACTATGCCGCTTGGACGTGTAGGTTTATTTCTGTCGATCCCTTGGCGAAACACTATATGTATCTTTCGCCTTATAACTATTCAAACAATAACCCAATTAATGATTACGATATTGATGGAAATCAAGATAATGAGTCAAAAAAGGATAGCCCACCCAATCAAAATAACAATACAGGAAATTTGGTAATTGTTATAAGGAAAGAAGGTGACCCAAATTTAGACTCAAACCAATTAAAGGATTATGCATCAGGATGGGATGTTGTTCAGGTTAAGGATTTTTCAGAGGCGAAAGAATGGATAAAAAACAACTATCAAGTTGATGGTAAAGCAACAGAGATAAAGAATTTAGTTATAGCTACTCATGCAATACCGCAAGGAGGGAAAGAATACTCATTAATAGTTGGTGAAAAAAAGTACGGATTCACGGCTGAGGTTACAGCTAAAACTCTTGATGAAAGATCAATTAAAGGGCCCAATGATTACGTTAAAGGAAAAGTTATTAATTACGCTAAAGATCAATTAGCGGCGTTACAGAGCATAATTAAGGAAAACACAAGTAGCACTGCCACAATTATTATGGCTGGATGTGAACTTGGAAGAGCTAATAATGCCTTAAATTGGGCTTCTTTTTTAAATACCGGAGGCGATCGTACAGTTTTTCTAAATACTGATCGCACCACGTTTGGTGGGACTGCAAAAGTAGGAGGGGCAAAAGAAAAATCTTTTATAGTCACTTCTCTAAATATGACTGATATGAAAGAGTTTGCAAATGGAACCGCAAGCGGTTGGATAAAGTATAAGTTTAATGCTTTAACTGGAGGGCCTTTGGAAAAAACTCAGAGTGTTGTTCTTCTATTTGACGGGAAAAATGGTAAATTAGTGGAACATAAAACCACTGATTATAGAAAGAAGCAGAATTAGAATGCAGACAGGAAGAATAATAGTATTTATTTTAGTGCTTTTTGTTTCAAAAGTTTATGCTCAGAACGTGCTTACAAAAACCACTTCAATAAATCAACTATTTTTATTGAATAAAAGTGGATTTCCAGAATCTGATCTCACATTTAACATATTTGATTCTATAAAGAGTCCAATTTATACGCGAGTAAGCCTGAGTAATTTGAGAGGTAGTTTAGGAAAAAATAGCAAAAGTGGGTATAAGATCGTGATGACTTCTCCAGTTGATGCACTCATTTATTTTAATTTTGATAGTGTTGTAGGTATTATAAAAAGAACTCAAATTGACAGCTCAATATGGTATGGAAGGTTGAAATGCATTGATAAAAAAAGTAAAAAAGAGCTATTAAATTTTAATAATAACCTTTTGGTTGGTAATAATGATTTAATATTACTTTTCACTAATAATACACCTATTTTTAGAAAGAGAGCATCTGTGGAAAAAATCGAAGATGTTACAAGAATCAAAATATTGGATGATTCATTGAGATTTAAAGAACTGCTCTTCTTAAGCGTAAATTTTAAAGAACCAACAACGTCTGTTATGATTTCATATAGTGAAAAATACAAATGCGATTTTGTAAACACTTATGTCGTAAATAAAGATTTTGTGGGTGCTTTATTAGGGAAGACTATAGGAGGAGTATTAAGCATGTATCATGAGTACATAGATAGTCGTTCATTTATTTTACAATACCCAGTTTCCTTTTTTAAATTAATAAATTACCGTAAATACATGTATCGATTGGATAGAAGAATCCTTTGGTTATACCATGAAGATTTTTTTCTCAACCCATTCTCTCCAACGAATTGTTGTGATTAGTTAAGAGTAATAAGACATTGGAGTAGCATTACAAAATCAATATGAAATGAAAGCAAGAGGATTTCTTAAAGTTTTAATTATTGCGTGTATACTTTTTTGTAAAGTTAACGCCCAAAACATTTACCCCTTTGCCTTTACCGGAAGCTTAGGCAATAGTGGCGATGGCGGCCAAGCTGTAAATGCGGAGTGTGTAAATCCGTTCTATGTTGCTGCCGATGCAGCTGGTAACGTTTATATTTCCGATCAGAATAACAACAAGGTGCGCAAAGTAAACACGTCGGGCATTATTACTACCTTTGCCGGAACAGGCAACGCCACATACGGAGGTGATGGAGCATCGGCCAATTTTGCTCACATAAAGGCCCCGGGGGGTGTCGCGTTTGATGCTTCAGGTAATGTGTATATAGCGGACACCTGGAATCATCGCGTCAGGAAAGTAGATTTGTCCGGAATTATTACAACCTTTGCTGGAGACGGCACATTCGGTTTCAGTGGAGATGGAGGACCAGCAACCAACGCGAAATTAAATTTTCCACAAGATATTGCGACTGATGCATCCGGAAATATTTACATAGCTGATGCAGGAAACACCAGAGTCAGAAAAGTAGATCCATCCGGTATTATTACAACCTTTGCCGGAACCGGGGTTTCCGGCTGGCAGGGAGACGGAGGACCTGCAACTAGCGCAGATTTAGAAAAATTAAGCAGTTTAGCTGTAGATGGAGCAGGTAACCTGTTTATTGTTACCGGTCCACGTGTAAGGAAGGTAAATACTTCCGGCATTATATCGACATATGCAGGCACCGGGAGTTCAGGTTTTACTGGTGATGGAGGCCCAGCTACCAGCGCAAAAATTGCCGCGGAAGGAATCGCTTTTGATGCCTCAGGTAATCTATATATTGCTGATGGATACAATCACAGAGTAAGAGTGGTGAGTACCTCCGGAATAATTTCAACTTTTGCCGGCAACGGTGTTGCAAGCGGCGGGGGCGATGGCGGGCTTGCTACCATTGCCCAATTAAACCATCCTCAATCGGTTGCTGTGAATGCGTCGGGTAATGTCATCATTTCTGATTCATGGAATAACCGAATAAGGATAGTGTGCATTAATGACTGCCTAGCCGGAATACCCTCTTTAACAAAAGACCACGCTAACCTGAAAATTTATCCCAATCCGAATAATGGAGTATTTAGTATAAAGACCGAAGGAGAAATTAATAAGGGAGAATTGACCGTTAGAAATGCGTTAGGCCAGGTTGTTCATTCGCAGGAGCTAACTGCCGAAACAAACAAAATTGACCTTTCTCATCTTGCAGCCGGATTGTATAGCTGTATTCTTCTCGAGGATAAAAGATCAATGTACAGCAGTAAGCTATCAATAGAATAGATATGGGCAGGATAAAATATGGAAGTATCGAAGCCGACGTAAATTGGCAATGGCCAACCAGAGAAATATTCGAAAGCTGGAAATGCGATTTTTTTAAACTGGAAGAAACTAAATTCTTCGATATTTATCTTGTCGGTGGTTTTTTAGAAAAAATGAATGGAAAGAGGGAACATACCCAGGATGTAGATATTATTCTGACAAAAAACGAGAATAGGGCTCAGATAAAAAAGCTCATTCACGAAGGAACTAAACTGGGAATAGAAAAATACAATGTTTTTTTTGATATACTTTGGTTTGATAACCTGTTGTTTTACTCTGAATTGAAAAGAGATGAGGTGGTCCAAACAAGAATCTATTTATTATCCGATAGATGGATCATTGACGGCGAGTTAAAAAAACAGTATCACAATGCCATTCAAGTTGAAGAAGACCTATGGCAAATGCAGACCGAATACCCCACAGAAAAGCAGCTGCAATTAATAAACTCCGGATATATGTTTTCTAACCCGGTATTGTTATCGGAAAATAATTAAAGAACATTAGCACTAGGAATGAATTAAAAACCACTTACCATCATTTATGAAATTGACAACCGATTTATTTCACACGACTATCGATAGGTTAAAATATAAGTGGTTCTCAGATTCACCGAACCTAATCGGCATCCGTACAACACTTCAAGCCCCTGATATCTTCAATGACTTTTTATGCCTTGTTTTTAAACAGCCTGTGATCCCATCCAATTATAATGTACTGCAAAAACAAAAGTGGCTCAACAAATGGGCTTACAAAGGAAAAGACGGCAAGGCACTGGCAGAGGACGGGAAAATAGGTCGTAATACAAATTTTGCTTTGGCTCAGTACAACAGTGATAAAAATAAAGAACGCCTGAAGATATACGTGATCACAACCGATCCAGGGGTTTATTACCAGTCGGTGAGATTACTGAATGTAAAAGGATGCGCCGTTATGAAACCCGGGCAATATGTTAATTGTTACCAATTAGGAAAACATAAAAAAGCAGATCATAAAGCACTTGTACAAACGGGTGGCAAGATCACCGTTTACAGGGATAATGACAGGGACGGCATTGCAGAGAATCTTGGTGTTGAGGAAACCGGCTTTTTCGGATGCAACATACATGGCGCAAAAAAAATCACTAAGACAGATAAGATCGGCGCTTACAGCGCGGGTTGCCAGGTTTTTGAAGACTGGTATCAAAAGGAAGAATTTATAGGCATATGTGAACAGTTTAAAAATACAGGCGGGAACAAATTCACATACACTTTGATTGAAGAAAAAGATTTAATCTAAACATGAAAGTTGAGCAATTTACAAATGAAGCTGCCGTCCTAAATATTATTTCGCAGTTAAAAGAAGAAAAAATCCATGAGAAGGAATTGTCTGATGTTACTGATGGAATACACCAATATGTTGATCTAGTTATGGAAGGCGGCGGGGTACTGGGGGTAGCCCTGGCCGGCTATGTTTATGTTTTGGAACAGATGAACATACGTTTCCTGCAATTGGGAGGCACATCTGCCGGAGCAATCAACACCATGCTCATGGCGGCCGCCGGACCGATACACGAAGCAAAAACGGATTGGATATTAGCACAGATATGCAACAAGAATTTTAATGATTTTGTAGATGGAGACAGAGATGCGCGCGGATTTATTGAAGCGTTGATCACAAATGCCGGTACGGTTAAGTTATCGATTAAGGGATTACAAGTAATTGATAACTTCCATAATGATCTTGGATTGAATCCGGGAACTAATTTTCACATGTGGATGAAATCATTACTACATTTAAAAGGAATAAAAACATTAAAAGATTTAATGGAGTTAAGAAAGAAAAGTCCTAATGGGGGATTGTTCAATCGATATGATAAAAATATTATTTACAGCTCCGAAATATTTGAGAGGGTTGTAATAGTTGCTGCCGACGTTTCAACAGAGAGCAAAATTATTTTTCCGGAAATGGCGAGTCTTTTTTGGCATGAGCCTGAAAATGTTTGTCCGTCTGATTTCGTAAGAGCAACTATGTCTATTCCTTTTTTCTTCTTTCCTTTTAGAATAAAAAATATACCGCAAGGAGCAAAAGCCTGGGAAAACTGGAAAATTAAGACAGGTTATGTAGGTAATACGCCGACTGAAGTAACATTTGTTGATGGGGGGATTATGTCTAATTTCCCGATTGATATATTTCATCAACATACTAAGGTGCCACATGCGCCTACTTTGGGTGTAAAGCTTGGAGAAGATAGAACACAGGAAAAGAAAACCGATAAATTTTTCCCATACTTAGGAGCTATATTTGATTCCGCAAGGCATATACACGATTACAATTTTCTACTCAAAAATCCGGATTTTCAAAAGCTGATTTGCATGGTAAATATTGATGGGCATAACTGGTTAGATTTTGGAATAAAGGACGAAGCAAAAGTTGATTTGTTTGTGAGAGGCGCAAAAGCAGCATCCGACTTTTTAAGAACTTTTGATTGGACTAAATACAAACAAATTAGAAAAGGACTTGCAGAAGCATACAAGGCTGCTAATGCGTAAAATCTTTTCCGTATCTTCTGATATATTTTTCAGGTTCTTCATTTCCTTTTCCGTAATTTGTAAATAGAACCAAGGTTTTTGAATTTAATATGAGCTCGAAAAACAGTGATATTCTCGTTATTTAAGATAATGTTTTATCGCCTTGTGGGATGTACAAACTTAATATATGGCGGCTCTCCGCTTTTTCTCTTTTCACTGTTCATTTGCTTATAGTAAGCATTTGACTTTGAATTAGGATAAAGATTAATAAACTTGGTCATTCCTTTCAAATTTGGGATTCTAATAGTTGAAACATTCTCTGGAATTATCCTTTGTTCTAAAAGCCTTGCGTTACTCGTAATAATAGTTGTTTTGTCCAAAGGAAATTTTACAGTCTCAAGTCCATTCATGTGAAAAAAATTATCCAGTTGAGGGCAAATGGCAATTGAATAGACTTTAGTTTTTTGAAATACATCCACTAATTCTAAGAATTTAAGAAAATCCAACTTTGTCGTAAAAGTATTAATGAAAAGTGGCGAAATTGAATTATTAAGTTTGTGAAATCCTTCAAGTTTTCTGATATCCTTTAAAATTTGTTCTTTATTGTAGCATCCATTCTTAAATTCAATCACTACATTATTTTTATATGATTTTGATCGAGGATCTGCTAGATAGAAATCTGCTCTACCATTATATTTTGTATGTCTCATCATATTCTCTTCAACAGTTACAATGTGATCAGGCGCTTCTTTTTTCAGGTGATAAAAGAAATTATGCTTGAAAGTAGCTTCATTGGTATGATATTCTCTTTCAATTGTATTAACAAGAGCCTTAACTATTTTCTTTAGAGTATGGTGCTGCTTCAGTCCCATTAATTATTTTTCCTTAGTCAGTAAAATTTACAATACTTTCTTTCTTAATTACAAGTTCCTCACCAAGTGAATAGTCCTTATCATGATTAAATGGATAGTGCGTGTTTTTATCAAAATCTTTTATTGTTTGAACTCTTATAGCAGTACTGCCAAATCCATTATTTATTATATAACCAAAGAGTTTTTTATCGTCATTCAATTCAAATTCGTGACATAGAGTGAACTTTTTATCGATCTCAACTCCCAGAACCTGCTCTTTGTTCTTATACTCCCGTTCAAACATTGACCCAATGTTTAGTTTGAATATTTTCCCCACCCCGTGAACATAAACATCATCAGTGTCTATTTCGGCTACAATTATTCCTCTTTCTATCTTTACCATAATTCTATTTTTAGTTTATTCTTCTTGAAAATTAAAATCTACATTCAAATCTGGATCAATACCAACACCAACCATTTCTTTGCCGTTTAAATTGGAAAAGCAGACATAAAAATCATTAACGATGTAATGTTTTATATTTGGATTCCGGTAAACAGTTTTATAATCAATCATTATTGTTTCTGTTAAGTCTTTTAGCTCATCAAAACTTTCAAACCATTTTGAGAATTTCTTTTGACCAATAGTTTTCATGTGGTTCAATTCCTTCTCAGTCCAAATTATTTCTTTAACATATCTATATTTGTTTATTAAATCCATGTGGTATTTTTCATCGAACTCTCCTTCTATCAACTCACCATTTACTCTTCTCCCGTTCTTATCATAATATTCCCAACCTTCTCCTTCTATTTCCCCATGCAGCTTTAAACGGTTGGCTTTAAAATAATCTGAAAATCCAATTCTTTCAATTTGACTAAATTTCGACGGAAGAATTACATCACCTTGATTATTTAGCACGCCGCAAACTTCTGTTCCATCCCAAAAAATCGAATCATATAAGTAAAGATCATCCATGAAAGGAATTAAGCTTTTTGCGTTAATCGCGTACAACTGTTTAAGCCTTTCACTATCTTCAAAACCCATGAAATCACCTATCCATAAAACAAAAAAATGATTGGCTTCGTGTAATTCATTTCCATTAAAAGTCACTTCCTGCTTTCCCTTTTTTACATAAAAATCAAAAACAACCGAATTACCATGTACGTTTCGTATATTAATGTTGTCGGGCAATTTCTTGTTGGTTTTTTTACCATTCATTTTTGCTAAAAATCTGTCCCCAAAACTTGTTTCAATTTCTAGCTTTACTAAATCATTAATCATAGACACAATAGCGTCTCGATACTCTGTGGATTTTTCTTTGTTGACTGAGATAAACACCTTCGGTGTGTTCAATTCCAATAATTCGAAGATTTTTTCATAATTGTTTTTATCAGAATCGAAAATCCTTTTGGCATTTTCTAATTTTGCAACAAACTTTTTTCTCTCCTCGTTCATCTTATAATTGATAAGAGCATCTCTTGTGTCGGGATTAATATCTGTTAATTGATCCATCATTACAGATCTATGCAAGTATTTTTTTAGCACATCCGATAATTCGATTGAATTTAACCTGTGAATTAATTCTGCTACCTCGTAATCACTGGAAAGTTTAAAATCTTCTCTAATCCTAGCAAGGACCGATTCGGGTTGTGATATCACAACTTGCTTTAGCCATTCAGAAGTAAGGCACACCTCTGTCATTTTTAGTATGTCAGTATTGGTGCAATGGTTAAGTACGTTTATTAAATCTAATTTGTAGTATTGGCTCATGTCGTTATAAAATAAATCGGCGTGGAAATTCAGAATACTGCACGCCCGACGTACCGCGAAGCACGTTGCTGTACAAATAAACTAAACCCCACGCCTTGACGTGAGCATTTAAGTTTTTCTTGTACAGCAGTTGAAATTTCGCGGTTTCCGGGTTGCTAAGAATTTTACTTACGCTAATATGTTATGTTTCTATATTTTTCCTATACGCTAATTTTTGTTTGTCTTATATCAAAGATAATCTATTCTTTTTGCCTTTGTAAACGTGTTAATAAAATGAATAAACCGAATTATAAACAACCTTTTATCAAGGGAAATTTATATTAGGATATAAATTTTGACCCGAAAGAACTCCCGTTATCCGGTATAAACGGGTGTTTTCCTCCGGATACCCGCATTTACGGGAGTTTACGGGCATAATTGAGGGTAACCCATTGGGAAACACCAATTTGATAAATCAACCGTAAACGGGAGTAAACGCCCGTTTACACCGGCACAAAAATTTCAAAAGAGTGAACCGGCACAAAAAGTACAGGGGCAAAAAAAGAGAGAACGTTTGTTCTCTCTTTTTATTTGGAAGAGTAATTAGTTTAAGCATCGGGTTGTGTCTTGTCTTTGTGTCTGAATTTGAATTCGGTCTTGCCTTCAAACTTAGAAGACACATCTTTAAAGATACAGTATGCGCCGTATGCTGCTAAACAAATAATAACCCCACCCACTACATAATGTGTCGTAGTGAGTTTAAAAGGCTGATGTGGCTTTGCAACATGATCTAAAGGTACGCCATACAGTTTTTGAATTTCCGGATAAGTAATTTTTGCAGTCATTTTTTAGGTTTTATGGTTTATAATAAATTAATACTTCAAGGGGCGAAACTAAGAAGGTTAGAAAGTTGCCGAACATTACACAGAAACCATTCTTAACATTGCAAAGCGGATAGAAGTAAGTGTAATGTCGGAGGTCGACCTTCAGTTCTTCTAGAAAAGAGATGCTGTAAATTGTTCCATTCTTCTTATCAATGGTCAATCTAGAAAAGACTTCGATGTTTTTTTCTACTTGTTCAGGATTAATCTCAAAGGCGGGAGCCGGTTCTGTTTTTTCTGAAGGAGGAATACCGGGCGTGATGGGTATAATGACTGGCTCGTCATCATCGAATTCATTCATCCTCCTTCCTAGCTTTAACTTTTTTAATTTTCTATTTTCATTGTAGTGGTCATCTGCACATTTATCGCAACAATAGATCCGACCGCTTGTTGTCATAAATGGTTCTGAGCATCTTGGATATAAACACACTCTGTAATAAGGTGAATTCACATCCAGTTTTAAGTGATTTCGTTTTTTCATAAGTATTGGTTTTAATTGTTTAAAGATTTATTTGCTAAAGTTCGATAAATGTAACATATTTGTAACAAATAATTATAAACACATGATTAACAAATCTATAAATATAAGAGATGTGGCGAGCTTTCTGCTTGGAAAGAGTGATCACGTTCGTCCTTATACACTATTGGACTGTAGAGTATCAAAGCGTGACATGGTATATTGGCAAGAGCGCGGCGTATTAATAAAAGACAATACTCCAAACAAAACTCGACGGTTCAATTTCAAAGAACTAGTGTGGATTCGACTAGTATCTAAACTAAGAAAGCTAACGGTAAGTTTTGAGGCAATCGCAGATATCAAAGAAGAACTTTTTCAGCAAACCAAACTCTCTGATTATTTAATGCATCCTGATGCTGATAAATATGTTGAAGCAGCTATTCAAAATTTAGATGAAGATCAATATGTGAAGCAAGAAATTAGAAATAATTATAAAACTTCTGAGCATGTAAATAAAATAAGCATAACAAATTTTGACATTATGCTATCCAAAATTCTTCATGAAAAAGGAAACGTAACATTATTACTTGCGATTCAAGATTCCGTGAATGGAGAAATTCAGCGAAGAGATGGTGATCAGTGGATGACAATTTTTATTCCTGATATTATTGAAGAATTAACTAAAATCGATGGCTATAATCAGATCTTTCTTCATGACTATATCGCCATCTCTCTAAATGATCTTCTGAAAGATGTAATTGTTTCAATTGATCCCGGTAAAATACCAGATAGGTTTTTTCAATTGACAAATGAGGAAAAGCAAATTCTTCAATTCATTCGTGGAGGCAAATACAAATCAATTGCCATTCGCTTCAACGACGATAAAAAACCATACTTAGCTGAGCTGACCGAAATTAAAAAATTAAAAAATGAGGCGCGCATATTTGAGCTAATATATAAAGGTGCTTATCAAAATATTGAAATCGGAACTCAGGAAGGTATGATATACTCCTGTACAAGTACAAGAAAAATAAAACTTTAAAGCTCGGAAATACCGAGAATCATATCAAAGTGATCTTATCAAATAAATTGAAAGATCTCGCATTCACTTAAAGAGATGCTACCAACATTTGAGGAGTGTAAAAAAATTTTAAATCAAGGCGAAGAACAATACACAGATGAACAGATCAAGCAAATTATTAGTCTGATGACCATGTGGGCAAAAATTAATGCCCGCACAATTATTAACCACATAAATAAAATTAAAAATGAGAAAAGCGGCGATAATGGCAAGGGTGTCTTCTGATGAACAGGCACAAGGTTATTCTTTAGATAGCCAGATGGAACAGTTAAAGAAATTTTGCGAGCAGAGAAATATAGAAATTGTTTATGAATTTCTCGAAGATCATAGTGCAAAAACATTTGAACGACCAGCATTCCAAAAATTTCTTCAACGTGCAAAAAGTAATCGTGGATTTGTAGACTGTCTGCTTTTTATTTCATGGGACAGGTTTTCGCGTAACACCACAGATGCTTATGTAATGATTCGTACTTTAAAAGGTTTAGGTATCGAAGCGCAAGCTTCGTCACAACCAATAGACTTTAGTATTCCTGAAAGTAAATTCTTATTGGCGTATTATCTTACATTCCCGGAGGTAGATAATGACAGAAGAAGTATAAAAATCAAAGATGGAATTCGAGCCGCATGGAAAGCAGGAAGATGGACAAGTACAGCCCCGAAAGGATATTTGAATAGTAGGGACGAATACAAAAAGCCTTTGCTTATACCTAATCCTAAGTTAGCACCTGCGGTGTTAAAGATGTTTGAATTGGCATCAACGGGAATGCCTCAATACAGAATCCGATATGAAATAAAGGAGATGGGATTAAAGTATAGTAGAAATGGCATCGCAATCGCTCTTAGAAATCCCATATACATGGGAAAGATATTTATTCCACCAGATGAAAGCAATCCGGTTGCTTTAATGGTTGATGCAGTTCACGAAGCAATAGTTGAGCCTGAACTATTCTACAAAGTACAAGATGTTATTAATCGAAAAAATAATAGACGAATTACTCCTAAGAATACTAAAATTCGACCTGAATTTCCTTTACGTGGTTTATTAATTTGCAATAAGTGTGGTGGTTTAATGACTGCTAGTGCAAGTACCGGGAAGATGAAGAAAAAGTTCTTTTACTATCATTGTAATTCATGTTACCAACAGAGATTTCCAGCTCATATTGTGAACGACGAACTTGATAAAATTAAAAAACTGTTAAGTTTTAAAAACCATCCCTCAACAGTGTATAAGCTTTTTTTGAACTCATTTCTAAGTGATACGAACAAACAATCGCAATTTGAAATTAATAAGGCTGAAAAAGAGCTTGAGATAGTTAGCAAACGTTTGGAAAATTTGCAATTATTATTTGTTGACGGCAGCATTTCAGCCGATGAATATTCAAAACTGAAATTAAAATTCAACTCTGAGATGGAAGAATTAAAGAGCGTTGCATATGGGAGCCGGAATACATCGAGAGAATTATCAGAAGGAATAAGAGAGTCTATTAATTTATTCGCAAATTTCGGGAAGACCCTAGAATCAATGGAACTAGAGGATCGATATCAAATATGGAGTTCGATATTTCCAGAAAAAATGAAATTTGACGGAAAAAATTGTCGAACTCACAAAATAAATGAAGCTGTAGCTCTACTTATCAGTATTGACGGGGGTTCCAGAGGAAATGAAAAAAGGGACAAACTCAAAAAATTAAGTTTGTCCCTTCAGGTGGACCCGCAGGGATTCGAACCCTGGTCCAAATAAGGAGTTGATAAGCTTTCTACACGTTTAGAACTTATTTGATTTTCGATTTAAAACAGGCATAAATTCAAACCAATTTTAAACTTAGATGCTAATATTGCTTTAGATAACATCATCACTAAAACAACCTGCTATTTTATGATGCAAGGTCTCAATCGCTAAGCAGAAACGCTACTGAGTTTGCAAAGGCCGAATCAACTGAGTTGATTAAGCAGCCATAGCGTAAGAATTCTCTTCGCCAATTATAGTTTTGAGAATTAGGATTAAAGTGCCATATCCACAACGCACTACATGCTTACTTACCCACCGCGCTCACTGTCAAAACCGGTCGGGCCCCATTTAGAATTATAAGTTATGAATGTTGAATTTCAGAACCATAATCCCGTTCAAAGAACTTTTCACAAAGATACTACAATTTAAGGGGGATTTTACCATTTTTAATATATTTAACTCTGCTAATATCCAACACTATGAAAAAAACAGGTCTTTTACTCTTGATTTTATTTTCTCTTTCTATGCATGCGCAAAAAGCCGTTAAATCAAAAAATTTGCAGTTAAAATATACGCTGCTCGAAAACTGGAGCGCCGAAGAATTTGGCGGTATGTCGCCATGGGAAGATGGTAACAGTACGTATTGTAAATGCGCCGGCGTCGCTTTTTCCAAACCTCACAAAGATGGTAAAATGCATGTGGTGGTTTATCCAAGTACCGTTGGCGGACTTGATTCCGCCAAACGTTCAAACGTAGGCCATCTACATTTCGAGAATGTGATTAAGTACGATAAAACCACCAATAAAAATTTTTCCTTCGAAAAACGTAAATCCAACTTTACCGATCTCAAATCAAAATCGAAATCATTCGAGGTAATTCGCTTCCAGGCTAAACATGAAGGGCGCATTTATGTTTTTTATGCCTGGCAGGAAAGTATGAATGCTTTAAATTCTACCAATGAAAGAGAATTGATGGAAATGGTTAATGCTATAGAGCCACTTTAGTAATTGTAATAGTAAATGAAATACTTTAGAATTATAAATTTTCTTTTAAGCATTTTCTTATGTTTTTACCTGCGTGTTTCATACGCCCAAAACATTGATTCGGTTAAGCAGGTATTGAAAAATGCTACGCACGATACAATCCGCTGTCAGGCTTTGTTTTTTCTTTCAGAGAATGCAGATGATAATGAATGGCCTGCTTTTAACGATCAATTAGGTGAGTTAGCTCAATTGAATTTGAAAACAGAGAAACAGGGAACTTACTTATTTAATTTTTACACGGCTTGTTTAGCGGCCTATTATAATAATAAGGGTTATTTCATTCGAGAAAATAATAATCCCGACCAGGCCTTATATTATTATTTTAAAAGTCTGAGGTATTATAAAATAGTTGATGATAAGTATGGAATGGCCGGCTGTTACGGTAATATTGGGAGTGTTTATAGCGGACAAGGAAATTTGAGATTAGGATTGGATTTCCAACTCATGGCACTCAAAATTAGAAAGGAGATGAACGATTCATCCGGTATTGCTCTAAACTTGAATAATATTGGACATACTTATTCAAACATGGGTAATTATACGCAGTCTATAAATTGCCATCTTCTTAGTTTAAGGATAAAGGAGGCTTTGGGCGAAAAAAGAGGGATTTCTGCTTCTTATAATCATTTAGCGGGTATTTATGCAGATTTAAGGGAATTCGATAAAGCCCTAGAATATTACAATAAGAGTTTGGCTATTCGTGAGGAATTAGGACTAGAGAAATTAGTAGCGGAATCCTTCAATAATATTGGCGCTTTATATTACGATTTAGGTTTAAATGATAAATCAGCTTTATATCATAACAAGGCTCTTGATTTGAGATTAAAGATGGGGGATAAGTATGGTGTTGCTTCCAGTTATCATAATCTAGGTTCGTTAAGCATGCGTCAAGGTAAAATAGATGAAGCTCTGAACTATTACGAGATGTCTTTAGCTATTCGCAGAGAGATACAAGATAACGATGGTGTTGCCTTTTCTTTAAATAGTATTGGAAGTGTTTACCTGGAAAAGAAGGAGTATAAAAAAGCACTGCAATTTTGTGAGGAAGCCTATGAGATGAGTAAGAAGATGAGTTATGTTTCCATTGTGATGAACACAACCAAAAAACTAAGTACTATTTATGAATCTTTGAATCAACATTCCAAATCTCTTGAAATGTATAAAACTCATATTTTGATGAGGGATAGTTTAACTAACGAGAATACACGTAAAGCAGCTCTTAAAAGTCAGTTTCAAGTGGAGTATGATTTGAAGGAACGCGACATGAAATTAAAATCCGATCTGGAATTAAAACTGATTAGACAAAAGAATGAAGCCGACCAACAAAGAAAAAACATAGTGATTATTTGTTCGATCATAGGTTTAGTAATTGTTGGGATATTTTCAATGTTTCTGTTTAATAGCTTACGTGAGAATAAAAGAGCGAACACAATCATAACACAGCAAAAAATGGAAGTGGAGGAAAGCAGAAAGGAAATTCTGGACTCCATTAATTATGCCCGCCGTATTCAATACGCTTTATTGGCAGGTGATAAATTGCTGTCGACTCATTTACATGATTATTTTGTTTTCTTTCAACCTAAAAGCGTTGTTAGTGGCGATTTTTATTGGGCATGCAATACGCCTGAAGGTTTTATTTACATTACAGCCGATTGCACCGGGCATGGTGTACCGGGAGCTTTCATGAGCTTATTAAATATTAGTAAACTCAATCAGGCAATAAATGAAAATAAAATTTACAGACCGGATTTGATTTTAAATACGGTAAGAACAGAAATAATTAACGCATTAAATCCCGAAGGCAGTTCGGAGCTTAGCCGTGATGGTATGGATGCTGTTCTTTGTAAAATCGATTTTAAAACGCTGAAATTGCAATATGCTTCTGCCAATAATACATTTTATATCATTCGCAACAACAACGTCATTTATTGTAAACCTGATAAAATGCCGGTGGGTGTTGGACAAGACAATTCTATACTGTTTACATTTAACGAAATACAATTACAGAAGGGTGATGTGATTTATACCTTTTCAGATGGATTCGCCGATCAGTTTGGTGGACCAAAAGGTAAAAAGTTTAAATATAAACAGCTATGCGAGCTTTTACTTTCTGTTTCAAATGAATCTATGAGTGTACAAAAGGCCAAGATTGAAGCCTCATTTAAAAATTGGCAAGGTATGCTTGAGCAAGTAGATGATGTGTGTGTAATTGGCATTCGTGTATAATTTAGTCTAAAACGACTTAAGTAAAATGTTTTAAACACATCCGTGTGATAAAACTCAAACGATTCTAAGATATTTCTGCTTATTTGTCGTAAATTCACTATAATTATAGCATAAAAGAAACTAAACATGGATGATTTAATCATTTCCGCTCAAGAAGATTCCCCAGAAGTAAATTTTAATGCAAGCACCGGCGTTCTTAGAATTACCGGTCGTGCCTATTCTAACGATATGGTTAACTTATTTAAGCAACTTAACGAATGGTTGGATGCTTATCTTGCTAAACCATATCAAACTACTACTTTAATGCTTCAAATAGATTATTCAAACTCCGTGACAAGTCGCTTGGTGTATGATTTTATTGTAAAATGTAAAAATGTACTAAACCAGGGAAAGGAATTAACCATTAAGTGGTATCATTACGGCGGCGATGAAGACGGGATTGATTACGCCAATCTTGTTTCTAAACTCATCAACTATCCCATCGAAAATATCGAATTAGATTAGTTCAAGACGGTGACCGGAAATAATTTCAGATATTTTCTTTCCTCTTTTCTTTCAATACTTTTTGTATTCTGTTCACTGGCTAACAGAAAAAGCGATTCTTTATTGGTAGTATTTAAAAATGCTGATTCCGATACCTTGCGCGTTCGTGTTTTACATCAACTTTATTTAGTAAACGATTCACTTCCTTACGCCGAACGTGAATTAGCACTTGCTGAAAAAATAAAATACAGCCGAGGTATAGCACAAGCTTTTCTGGATATCGGTCGATGGTACTATTTCGACGGAAAACAAGCATTGGCACTAGATAATTTAAATCGTTCTCTTAAAATTGCTGATGCGCTTGGCGACAAAAACATTCTCAAAAGCGCCTATCGTTATATCGGATTTATTTATCGTCCGCAGGAACCTTTTAAAGCAAAGGAATATTATGAGAAAAGCATCCGGCTTTGTCTCGAAACAGATGATCAAATTGGCGCTTCATACATCTATAGCGCGATTGGAAATATTTTTGAAGGCGTTTTCGATAAAACAAATAATAGCAACAGAAAAGCCCTTGATTATTATCTTAAAAGTTTAAAAATACGTGAGGAGAAAGGTTCTCCTTCTGAAATTGCGGCTTCTTTAAACGAAACCTCCAGAATTTACGAAACCTTGCATATGTATGATAAAGCAGTTGAGTTGCGTTTAAAAGGATTGGAAATTGCAAAGAGTGTAAATGATAAAGAAAATGTTGTTTATCTGTTAAGTGTTATTGGTAATGATTATTGCGGGAGAAAGAAGGATCATGCCAGCGGATTGAAATATTTACTGGAAGCTTACAAGATAGGGAAGGCCGGACTGAAGAATTACGGATTGCTGTATGACGTAACAAAATTTATCGCTAAATGTTATTATGAAACCAGTGATTATAAAAATGCAGGCGAATTTTTTACCATAAGTGAAAATTATTCGGATACATTAAAAAAAGCAGAATTAAAGAACTTGTTTAATTTATCCTCGGTTAAACAGGAATTGGAAAATGAAATCGCCAGACAAAAATTGTTGCTTAAGGATGCCGAAATTTTAAAGGAAAAAGCGCAATTGGAAAGACAAGCGGTATTGAATAGAGTTTACCTTATTGTGATTCTGTTTGTATTGATTTTATCCATTGTAATTTATCTGGCTTATCGTCAAAAACAAAAAGATAATTATAATTTGGATGCACGGAATCGAGAAGTGGAAATTGCTTATAAAACACTTGAAGTAAGCGAAAGTAAGTTCAAACAAATTACGGAAACAATTCATGACGTATTTTACCTTTATAATATAAGGGAAAAAAAGTACGAGTATATCAGTCCTAATTGCTTTGAAGTAGTCGGATTAAAACCTTCTTATTTATACAGTGGAAAAAGCATGAAGGAGGTTGTTCACCCCGAAGATCTTCAATCGGTGATTGACGCGAATATTTTGGTTGATTCAGGTATGGCTTATAACATCGAATACAGAATCATAGTTGATAGTAAGATTAAATGGATTGCTGAAAAGTCGTCACCCATTTTTGATGAGAAAGGTGAATTAATCCGAAATTCCGGTATTTGCAGAGATATAACTCTTAAAAAAAACAATGAAGAATTGTTGAGAAAGAAAAACCGTGATATTACTAACGGAATTACCTACGCCAGAAATATTCAGAAAGCTTTAGAAGTTCCACTTGAAACACTTGAAAAGTTTTTCAAGGAGGTTTTTATTTTATCTAAGCCAAAGGAAATCGTAAGTGGGGATTTTTATTTTTATAAAGAAACTGAATCAGGGATTTATTTAGCAGCTGTTGATTGTACCGGTCATGGTGTTCCGGCAGGTTTCCTGAGTATTTTAGGTAATAGTTTTTTAGATGACATTATAAAATCCGATAACAATTTATCGCCTGCCACAATTTTGGACCGTTTAAGAGAGAAGTTAATTGCATCCCTCAATCAGGATAATCCGAATACCGAAACAAAGGATGGAATGGATATTGCGCTGCTTTGCTTTGATAAAAGGTTTAAGACGGTTCAGTATGCCGGCGCCTTTAACCCATTATTCTTAGTAAGAAAGGGTGAATTAACTATAATTCCCGGTGATTTGTTTACGGCCGGACTTAAATTCGGACAAGAAACAAAACCGTTTACTAATCATATTGTAGATTTATTGCCCGGTGATATTTTGTATATAATGAGTGATGGATATGTTTCACAATTCGGCGGACCAAACGACAGAAAGTTTAGTAAAAAACAATTAGAAGATTTATTAGTTAAAATTCAATCTCAGAAGTTAACAGAGCAAAAGAATAGTCTTGATAAAGAATTTGAAACCTGGAAAGGAAACGGATCACAGGTTGATGATGTATTGGTAATTGGTGTAAAAGTTTAATCGCTTAGCTTAATTTTATTATTTCTTGCCTCCTATTACCGGAAGAACTTTTCGTCCGCCGGAACTGGTTTTTTGCGCAGTATTGCTTTGTGAAGTTGAAGTACTTGAATTTTGTTTTTGAACAATTGGTTTAGCCGCGTTTGATTTCTTTTTAGCATTTGAGTAGGCAACCCTCTCGGCAAGCATTTGTTCTTTTAATCCGTCTTCCGCTCTTTTCAATTGTTCCTTTGGATATTCTTCATTGCCTATAATGGTGCTAGCCATTTGATAGTATTTTTTTGCAATGGCATAATTTTTATTTTGCATGGCTATATCACCAAGTTTATTGCAAGTACAGAATTTTTGTATCACGCGTATTTCTCCATCATTTACATTCACCGGGAAATTTAATCCATTGTATTTTAAGATCTCGTTTTTATCGTCAGCCATTTGTACAATCGGAGCGCTTAAGCCTATATCTCCCACCTCTTTTATCGTTTTATCACCAATAAACCCGGTTAAATTGACAGAGGGAATAAAGTCTGCCGCACCGTTTTTAATAATGATACTGCTGCAATTGACGCTGAATTTTCTGGTGTTGTAACCTGCCTTACTAATAACAATCAAAAAATTCCCGCTTGAAGGAAGATCAAATCCAAAGTTGCCTTCTGCATCACTGGTGGTTTGAGCCAGACGCTTGGAACCTTCAAATAATTCAACAGTGGCGCCCGGTAAAACTTCTTCCAGTCTATAGGCTTTTGAACTTAAAGTCCATTTGCGAACAAGAGTCTTGCTTTTAAACTTGTAAATTAAACTTTGAGATGATAAACAAAGGGGTGCAAAAATCAAAAATGCAACAGCTTTTAAAATAAGTTTCCTGGTCATACACTCATGTATTTATTCAAAAGAACGAATTTTTACGAAAGAATACTACAATTTTGTTACAACAGTTAAAGATTCATCTAAAAATAATTTAGAATAAACTTTAACGCTTTTTAATTGTTAATGCTTGAGATATCCTTTTTGATACTTATTATTTATCTTAATTTTGAATAAACTAAACACAATGAGCAATCCATTACACCGGAGAAGTTTTTTATCAAGGGCGGCTTTCGTTGCAGGCTCTTTGATAGCATTGCCTTTTACTTCATTTTCGAAATCAGTAAAGAAAGCCATTGAAGAAAGCGATAAAATGATGAATCCTATTTTAAGTATTAAGCCACTTGGTTTTCAATGGGAAACCGCCGATCCGTTTTTATTTTGTGTCCATCACGAAGATTATTTCCCGAAAGGAAATGAGCAAATGGGACCGGCAACTGAATTATTAAAAGGTCGTCATATGGGTGATGATTTTATTATTAAAGATGGATTCAGAATGTATCATGGTAAAACAGTTCCCGGATTTCCCGGGCATCCACATCGTGGATTCGAAACGATTACTGTTGTTCGTAAGGGAATTGTAGATCATGCTGATTCGTTGGGTGCCGCCGGACGTTATGGAAACGGTGATGTTCAATGGATGACGGCCGGAAAGGGTGTACAGCATTCTGAAATGTTTCCGCTCATACATGCCGATAAGGATAACACCATGGAGCTGTTTCAAATTTGGCTGAACCTTCCAAAGAAAAATAAAATGGTGGAACCGCATTTTAAAATGTTATGGCGCGAATCCATACCAAATTATATTCATACCGATGCCAATCAGAAGAAAACAACGGTAGAGGTTATTGCCGGTAAATTAGCAGATAAAACTGCCGTTGCGCCTCCGCCGGATTCATGGGCGGCAGATCCGAAAAATGAAGTGGCGGTTTGGAATATCAAAATGCAAGTAGGAGCCACCTTTACTTTACCTAAGGCATCTGCAGGGATAAACAGGACTTTATATTTCTATGAAGGCAATCAGATAAAGCTTTCCGGAAATACAATTACTAAATATAATGCTGTACAGTTAAAATCTGATGTGGAAGTTATTATTGAAGGTGGAACTGAGGAAACCAGTATTTTGATTTTACAGGGAAAACCAATCAACGAGCCTGTAATGCAATATGGTCCGTTTGTAATGAATACGAAGGAAGAGATTAATCAGGCTTTCGAAGATTATCATAAAACACAATTTGGAGGTTGGCCTTGGCCTAAATACGATCAAGTTCACGATCGCACTAAAACCCGTTTTGCCAAACACGCCGATGGCAAAATAGAAATTAAAAACGCTTAAAATCAATCAATTCGCTTTTTTAACTTGACACAGGTTCTTATTTATCGTAATATTGCGATATAATTTAAAAAGATGGGGCTGTCAAAAAGCGAAGAGTTCACCGTTAAGGATAACAAAATTGCCAAATATGCAAAGGCATTGGCGCATCCGGCTCGCGTTGCTATTCTTCAACTACTGATTAAAAAGCAGGCATGTATGTGCGGCGATATTGTTGAAGATCTTCCACTTTCGCAGAGTACCGTTTCACAGCATTTAAAAGAGCTAAAAGAGGCCGGCCTGATTAAAGGTGATATTGAAGGCGTAAAAGTGTGTTATTGCATTGACGAGAAAGAGTGGGAGTCGGCGAAAAACTACCTTGCTCAATTGTTCGCTTCTTATTCAAGTAAAAACAAGTGTTGTTAAATGATCGTAATTAACCGATAAAACTAAATACCATGAAACTATCAGAATTCAAACAAAAATTAGCAAATGTAAATGATTTACAATTTGTGTTACCAAATGGTCAAACAGTGCCTTCACATTTTCATGTGACGGAAGTGGGACAAATAAATAAACACTTTATTGATTGCGGCGGTACTGTACGTAATGAAAAGGTTGTCAATTTTCAATTGTGGGAGGCAAACGATTTTGATCATCGATTAGCACCAAAAAAATTAAATGATATTATTCTATTATCAGAAAAAGTTTTAAATATTGAAGACGCAGAAATAGAAGTAGAATATCAAAGCGATACCATTGGTAAATACGGAGTGGAATTTAATGGTGAGAAATTTTTGCTTACATCTTTACATACTAATTGCTTGGCGAGCGATAAGTGCGGCATCCCGCAAGATAAATTAAAAGTGAGCTTAAAAGATTTACAAACTCAATCAAAAGCTTGCTGCACACCGGGTGGCGGATGTTGCTAAGTGTATGTACAATTCCATTAAAACTTATTGCGATGATTTAGAGTCATCATTCGAAGAGATTTCATCGGATAGAAAATCTCTACTTAGTAAAATCGCTACGTACATTCTTGAAAAAAGGAGTGAAAATAAAACCATCAATTTGATTTACGTTTGTACACATAACTCACGACGCAGTCATTTTGGACAGGTGTGGGCTCAAGTTGCGGCTGATTATTACCAAATAGAAAATGTCAGCACATTTTCAGGTGGCACAGAGGCGACTGCTTTTAACCCGAATGCCATCAATGCTTTGAAACGTGTAGGATTTAAAATTGAAACGACTGATTCCTCCCTTAATCCTCACTATGAGGTTTACTTCAGTGAAAAGACAAAGCCTATTGAATGTTTTTCAAAAGTATATAATGACTCCGTTAACCCTCAGAATAATTTCGCGGCCATCATGACTTGCAGTGATGCTGAGGAAAATTGTCCGTTTATTCCCGGTGTTGAGTTGAGAATAGGTACTACGTATGATGATCCCAAAGCATTTGACAACACGCCGCTTCAGGATGCTAAATATGATGAGCGTTGCCGACAAATTGCATTAGAAACTTTGTTTGTATTTTCGTTGGTAAGAAATGGAAAAGTATAAAAAATATTTAGCTGAAATTATTGGCACATTTGCCATGGTATTTTGCGGTACCGGTGCAATTATAGTTAATCAACACACTAACGGTGTTATTACACATGCCGGTGTGGCTTGTACCTGGGGATTAATTGTGGCAGCTATGATTTACGCATTAGGAAATGTTTCCGGTGCGCATTTTAATCCTGCGGTTACCGTTGGTTTTTGGCTCAGCAAATCTTTTCCTTCCAAAGAAATTTTACCTTATGTAACATCACAAGCAATTGGCGCTTTTGTAGCCAGTATTGTTTTAAAATATCTCTTTCCTTCCAACGAAACATTAGGCGCCAGTTTACCTTCGGGTTCTCCAATGCAGTCGTTTGTATTAGAAATGCTTTTGACGTTTTTTTTAATGTTGGTTATTTTACAAGTAGCTAAGGGAAGTAAGGAGCAAGGCATGTTTGCAGGATTAGCCATTGGTTCGGTTGTATTATTGGAGGCCATGTTTGCCGGTCCGATTTGCGGAGCCTCCATGAATCCGATTCGTTCATTGGCTCCGGCAATAGTTTCAGGTCATACCGAACATTTGTGGGTTTATTTGAGTGCGCCTATTATAGGCTCTGTAATAGCAGTGGGCTTGTGGAAGCTTATGAAATGAGAAGCTTTTTAATTTTCTCTTGTAAACGGAGTTAATGCGCAAATGATTTTTTCTTTATCATTCCACCAATGGTATCTTTAACACTGCTCATTACCACAAAAGCATTTGGATCAATTTTTTCAATTTCCAATTTCAATTTACTTATTTCAAGACGCGTGATAACAGTGTAAATAATGTCGAACTCGGAGTTGTGTCCCTTTTTACCGTAACCTCTTTTTCCTTTGTAAACCGTAACACCTCGCCCAATGTTTTCGGTAATCATCAATCTTAACTCTTCACTATGCGAGGAAACAATTGTAACACCGGTGTATTCATCAATACCTTCAATAACAAAATCCAATGTTTTGGAAGCAGCCAAATAGGTTAGCATTGAATAGAGAGCAGTGTCAATCGAAAGGAAGTAAGCCGCCGCCAAAAAAATCACAATGTTGATCACCATGATGATATCACCAATGGTAGCGCCCGCTTTCCGGCTAATATAAATAGCTAATACTTCCGTTCCGTCTAGAACGCCGCCACCTCTCACCGACATACCAATTCCGGCACCTAAAAAGAAACCACCGAAAATAGAAACTAGTAATTTATCATGGGTTACTTCAGGAAAAGAAAATAGTGCTAATGTTAAAGCAAGACCAATAATTGCAATAGTGGTTTTGATGACAAATGCTTTTCCGATTATTCTGTATCCCAAAATAATAAACGGAATATTAATGAGCGGTATCAGAATGTAGAGTGGAGTAGAAGTAATTTCTGAAGTTAAAAGTGAGATACCGGTAACACCGCCATCAATAAAATTATTTGGTAATAAGAAGCTTTCGAGGCCAAAAGCTGCCGACGCGATGCCTATTACTAAAAACAGAAAATCCTTTACGAAACCCTTATAGGTAACTTTTAAAATACGCCATTTTTTTGCAAACTCATATGCTGTCGCATTAGTATTCCCGGATGATTTATTCTTTTTCTCATCCAGAACTTGCTTGATAATTATTTGCTTGAAAATTGGGTTCAATTAAATTTTCACTTTTTGCTAATATAGTGAAAACTTATTTGTAGATAGAATTCAGAAGAAAAGTATCGTGTTAAAAAAAATTAAACAGAAGCTTAATTCTTATTCGGACGGTTATTTCCTCCTGAATTTCCTTTTCTTCTAAATCCGCCTTTTCGGTTTTGTCCACCCGGTTTAAACGGTTTCTTCTCAAATTTTTTATTGGCTTCCGGATTGTATTCAGGTCCCGCACCTAATTGTTCAGGAATCGGAAGTTTATTTACATCGTATCCCATCAAAGCTTCTATGCGCGCAAATTTTCCTTGATCTTTTTGATTAATGAAAGTGATGGCTACGCCGGCTTTTTGCGCACGAGCCGTTCTTCCGATTCGATGGATATAATCTTCCGGATCAGGTGGAGCATCGTAATTTACTACCAAACTAATTCCTTCTACATCAATCCCCCTCGATAAAATATCTGTTCCAATTAAAACACGCAATTTTCTATTTTTAAAATCACGCATAATTTCTTCGCGTTCGGCCTGCTCTAAATCACTATGAAACGCTTTTACCGATGGTTCCATTTTACGGATTGTTTTCTCGAGCGCTTTTACATTTTCCTTGGTGCTTGAAAAAATAATGACACTTTGATAATCTTCATTCTTTAGAATTTCCTGCAGTAAAGGCTCCTTTTGATTATCATAAACAACATACGCTTGCTGATTAATGCCGGCAGCAGGTTTACTAATTGCAATATTAATGGTTTCAGGCTCGGTTAAGATTTGGTTTGCCAACTGTCGGATTTTAGGAGGCATGGTAGCCGAAAACAAAATAGTTTGTCTTTTTTTCGGAAGATAACTAATAATGGTTCTTATATCATCAAAAAAGCCCATGTCTAACATTCGATCGGCTTCATCTAAAACTAAATGCTGAAGGTGTTCAAAATTGAGTTGTCCCATTTGCAATAACGCAATTAAACGACCGGGTGTGGCGCACACAATGTCAACCCCTTCTTGCATGGCTTGCCTTTGTTTCTCGAACGTTATGCCATCACTACCTCCATATACAGCAATTGAACCCACCGAACAAAAATAGCCCATGCCATCAATTTGTTGGTCAATTTGCAATACTAATTCACGTGTTGGGGCAATGATTAATGTGTTGAGATGTCGAGTGGGAGCGTGTAAAATGTGATTTATAATTGGTAAGAGATATGCCGCCGTTTTTCCTGTTCCGGTTTGCGCACAGGCAATAAGGTCTTTGTTTTGAAGAATTACAGGAATAGCCTGCTCTTGTATGGGAGTGGGCTGTTTGTAACCCATACTATAAAGGCCATCCATTAAGGCTGAATCAAAATTAAAATCGTCGAATGTCAAGGTGATATGTTTTATTTTATTTATAGAATACAGCTATATCTGTTAATGTTTTTCTTTTAATATCGGGCACCATGGTGTTTTCTGCAGGGTAGCCAACCGGTATTAATAAAAATGGTTTTTCGTTTTCCGGTCGGTTTAATAATTTACTTAAAAAATTCATCGGACTTGGAGTATGTGTGAGGGCAACCAATCCACAGTAATGAATAGCTTCGAGTAAAAAGCCACATGCTAATCCTACGGACTCAGTCACATAATAATTGTTTTTCTTTTTTTCGTTAACTATTTCATAGGAGCGTTTAAAAACAATGATAAGCGCCGGCGCCGTTTCCAGAAATGGTTTTTGCCAGTCGGTGCCTAATGGTGCTAAATCTTCCAGCCACTCAGGAGTCATACGCCCGTTATAGCTTTCGTATTCTTCTTTTTCTGCAGCTTCCCGTATTTGTTTTTTTAATTCGGTATTGGTAACAACGCAAAATGTCCATGGCTGTTTATTGGCTCCTGAAGGTGCTGTAGAAGCTGATTTAATAATGTTTTCCAGTACTTCCATTGGAATCTCTTTGTCCGAAAAATCACGCACTGTACGACGTTTGTTGTAAAAATCGAAATGCTCTAACGCGCGTTTAATTACTTCCGCTTCAGGGTAAGTTTCTTTTACATAGTTAATGAAGGGATATTGACTCATGATGTAAAGAAATTTTTTTCGGTTTGAAAATTAATATTTGGATGTGCCTTTTCCAGCTCCGTACATTTTTGTAGAAATGATTTTTTAAATTCAGCATGAGCTAAAGTAGATTCCTTTAACGGTCGGTGATTCATGGCTGAATTTATCTCTTTTATTTTTTGAATTATTTTTTGCGTTGATTCTGTAAAGTAACTTACCGAAAACTTATCCCATACGTACTCAATGGCTTGTTCGTTAGGATGAGCCATGTCGGTTTTGTAAAAACGATAATCACGTAAATCGTCGGTTACTAACTCATAGGCGGGAAAATAAGAACAATAAGAATGCTGCTTTAGGATTTCATGAATGCTATAGATTAATACCGCTTTGCTCAAATTATTCTCAATTAATCCGTCTTTTAAATATTTAACCGGAGAAACCGTGAAGATGATTTTTAATTTAGGATTAAATACTTTTAAATCTTCAATTAACTGTTCATAACGATTAATGATTTCACCGGGCTGCAATTGCTCTTTTGTAAAGTGGTGTTGCGGGAATTTATGACAGTTGGCTACTACTTCGCTATTTGCATTGTTAACATAAACGTTAGAAGAGCCAAACGTAATCAGTAATACATCGGCATGTTTTAAAGCGTTATGGGCCTGACGCGTATTGTGATTTATTTTGTTGATGAGTTCTTCTTTATTACCGCATGAAAAAAAGCCATGATGATTGAAACTGTGATATAATTCGTTATTAAACACAACTTCTTCTTCCGATAAAATGGTATTGTTTATATAGGAACTTAATGCAGTGGCAATGCTAATGGGGTTGAATAAAATTCCGTTTGGGTTTAAGGTACAGTTAAATTTGAGTTCGTTTAATTTATCACCTATGTTCTCCGCAAAGCATGATCCCATCATGAATAATTTGCTTTCATGAGTAATGTCAAAATCTTGCTTCGGATGATTATAGTTAAGGTGAAACTGCATTATTTAACCATTAATTCTTTATGCTTGTTTATGAGAAAGAGTTTGGCGGCTTCATAGTTGTTTTCGATAACGCCATCTAAAATAGCATCTCTTAAAGCGTTTTTTAAAATGCCAATTTCTCTGCCGGGACTTAAATTAAACATTTGCATAATTTCTTCGCCCATAACGGGAGGCTGCCAATTTCGTAAGCGATCTTTTTCCTCTATCTCAACTAATTTCTGACGCACAATTTCAAAATTGTGCATGTAGCGTTTTACTTTATTCGGATTCTTTGTTGTGATATCCGCTTCGCATAAAGCCATTAAATCATCAATATCATCACCCGCTTCAAAAAGTACGCGTCTCACAGCACTATCTGTTACTTCAGTTTTTGCCAATACAATCGGACGAAGATGAAGCAATACTAATTTTTGTACGTACTTCATTTTTTCATTCAGGGGTAATTTTAAATTGGCAAATATCTTCGGTACCATTCGGGCGCCTTTATCTTCGTGGCCATGGAAAGTAAATCCGTGTCCGGGTTCAAATCGTTTGGTGGCAGGTTTTGCGATATCGTGTAAGATGGCCGACCAACGTAACCAAAGGTTATCGCTTTTGCGCGCCACATTATCCAATACTTCTAATGTGTGATAGAAATTGTCTTTATGAGATAATCCGTTTATTGTATCCACGCCATGAAGTTTAGCCATTTCAGGAAATATGATGGGGAGTAAACCGGTATCGAATAATAATTTGAATCCTACAGAAGGAATGGGCGAGAGTATGATTTTATTTAACTCATCAGCGATACGTTCTTTCGATACGATTTTAATACGCTCTTTATTTTCCGTGATGGCAGTTAATGATTTTTCTTCTATACTAAATCCCAATTGTGATGAAAAGCGAATAGCCCTCATCATCCTCAATGGATCATCACTGTAGGTGATACCCGGTTCAAGCGGTGTGCGGATGATTTTGTTTTCAATGTCATTCAGTCCCCCAAAAGAATCGAGTAGTTGACCGTAATTATTTTTACTGAGACCGATTGCCAATGCATTGATGGTAAAATCGCGACGATTCTGATCATCTTGCAGAGTTCCGTCTTCAACAACCGGTTTGCGGGAGTTACGATCATAACTTTCTTTTCGTGCGCCAACAAACTCTACGTCCAAATCACCGCACTTAATTTGAGCAGTTCCGAAATTTTTAAAAACGGAAAGATGCGCTTCTTCTCCCAGTTTCTGATGTAATCTTTTAGCAAGGTCAATTCCTTTACCAACCGTTACCACATCAATGTCTTTGGTTGGTCTTTTCATTATCACATCACGAACATATCCGCCAATAACATACGCTTCCACATGAAGCTCGTCAGCGCATTCAGAAATAAGTTTAAATATATGTTGATTTAAAAAGGAATACATGCAATAAATTAGGAGCAGTAATTAAAGTAAATATTGAAATTTTTGTTTGAGGAATCGTCCGTTAAATCCACGTTTTTGTTGATTACGTCCCAAATCAGACGAAAAAACAATACTTAGTTCGTGCGACCCGCTTTGATATTTACGTAATGGCGAAGTAACATAATCATAGGTGTAAGCCACTTGAAATTGATTTTTTATATTAAATCCTAAATGCAAAGCAACAGCGTCTTTAAATCGGATACTGAAACCGGTAAGTAAAATTTTATTGATATGAAGACGTAAAGTGTAATCGATATAGATTGGAACTCCACTTGTGTATAAAGCCATAAGTGAATTCTCGAAAGTATAGTTCGGGTTTTCAGCGTAGTTATAGCCTGCAGCTACGCTATAAGCGGCCTCATTTTTATATTTACCTAAAAAGCCGGGTGTATTGTAATACGTGTGATTCATTTCTTTTCCTAAGATATTAATCCCACCCACTCCTAAATAGAATCGGTCGTTAATCAACACAAGGCCAAAACTACCGTCATAAGCAGTGGTTTTAGAAGAGGCTAAAAGATTAATGCTTTGATCAGCCTGATTATGTAAAGTTAACTTTGTTCCATTAAACAATTGTTGCATATAACTCCCTTGTAAGCCAATCGATAATTCAACATCATCAAATTTCAAGTGATAAGCAAAGCTTAAAGAAGCATTGGTGTTTTTAAACGGACCAATTTCATCATTGAAGAAAATTAAACCAGTACCAACTTTGCCTTCCATTAAACGCATGTTAAAAGTTGCGGCATACGTTTTAGGCGCACCTTTATAACCGGCCCATTGATAGCGATAAAACAATCGTAAATCAACAAAACGTTTTGTGCCACAAAAACCGGGATTAAACATATAAAGATTGCTACGGTATTGTGTGTACCAAGGAAATTGTTGTGCATTAGCGGCAAGCGCTGAAATGAATAGAGCGAATATGAAGATTGATTTTCTCAAAATGTTGCAGTACTAATTTACGTAAAAAACAGCGATTATTTTACATAAATCCATTCTATAAAATTAAGGTCCTTATAACTAAGCACAGCCTCATTTTCTTGATTATAAACCTCTTTTAAAGTAAATAAACCCGCAATAGGATGTTCTTGCTCGGTTTCTGTATCGCCATTGGTTTTGGGCTTAATGTAATAGGTTTGATTTTGATGTTGTGCTTTATAAACAATCACATCATCATTCAAGAGTATTTTGTCGCAGAGATTAACAGTTAAAGGTTCTTTTATTTGCGTTTCTTTTTCCGACAAAGGAAAGAGTTGAACCATCTTATTTAAATAGGTGGTGAGTTTGTATTCGTAAGCGCTCTCTCCCCTTATTTTAATTGGAAATAAATATAAGAGCTTAAAATCTTCATCACCGTTTTTTGTGAAATAGAATGGTAATTCAATATTAACGTTAAAATATTTGCGGTAGAATATTTTAAATCGACTGGCGCGCAGAATAACGATGACTAATAATAATCCGTCGGAGCTTAAACTGTTAAAGAAGTAACTTAGCGCGCGTTTCGGATCAAATACAATCATGTTATAAACGATTGTAAAAATGAGAGTAGCTAAATACCAAAATAAGAGGCGGTAAAAAATAGTACTCGAGAAATGAATCTTTTCGTAGCTGAAGTTTTGCGAATAATTATTGGCGTTGTTTAGCATCTGCACCCAAAAATTAATACCAATTAAGTAAACAATTGTTGCAAAGAATGGTGTTACCGGTCCGAGAAAATTATTAATGAGAAAAAAATCAAACAATCCATGTGAAGAAGCCGAGGCAATGAAGGCTACAATGGTGTTGGTATATTGATTGCCTTTATTAAAAAGTTTCAGCCGGAAAAATCCGTAAACAATAATTGTTGTATTAATAATGTGAACGAGGGCAGAGTAGAAGGCGCGTGTTGAAATAATTTGAATTCCATAATTATTGAAGTATTTAAAGTTTTCTACAATTGAAAATCCCAGCGCGGTTACGCCGGCATAAACTAAATAATCGATAGGTTCATTTATTTTATTCTTGAAAACACGGAATACAATCAGAACACCAACAATTTTTGAAAGTTCTTCATTGGCGCCAATTGCAAAAATGGTATACATTAAATCATTGTAAAATTCACCATTCAAATCGTAGCCGACCATATGAATGAGTCGGTATAGATATATACTCAGAAAAGGAGTAATACATCCAATGAGCATGGCGAGTACAAGGTTCCTTATTTTTTCAGGTTCAAATACATCAATCTTTCTGAAATAATCAATCCACATACTAATGCTTATGATGGCCGCTACTCCCGAAAATGACAGATATAGATAGAAAAACAAATTGTACATGTTTGATAAAGATAAAATAAAAAACCCCGTACTGAAAGAGTACGGGGTTTTAAAATAAAGTGATTAAAATTATTCAGCTACAACTTCAAAGCTTACAGTTGCAGATACTTCTTTAAATAAACGCACTTTAGCGTTATAAGTACCTAAAGCTTTAATTGAATCTTCGCTGATTTCAATGTTTTTACGCTCTACAGGGTAACCTGCTTTGTTTAAAGCTTCAGCCACCTGGATAGTAGTAACTGATCCGAAAATCTTACCATTTTCACCGGCTTTAGCGCCAATTTTAATAGTAACACCTGCTAATTTCTCAGCATTTGTTTGAGCTTCTTTACGTAATTTCTCTTCTTTAAATGCACGTTGCTTTAATACTTCAGCATGCATTTTACGAGCACCTTCAGTAGCTAATACTGCCATGCCGCGTGGGATTAAAAAGTTACGACCGTAACCCGGACGCACTTTTACAAGTTCGTCAGCGAACCCTAATCCTTTGATATCTTGTTTTAAAATAACTTCCATTGTAATAATTATTTAAATTTTATTTTAATAAATCGGCCACATAAGGCATTAACGCTAAGTGACGGGCACGTTTTACGGCTTGAGCCACTTTACGCTGGTATTTTAATGAAGTTCCGGTTAAACGGCGTGGTAACAATTTACCTTGCTCGTTCACGAACTTTAATAAAAAATCAGGGTCTTTGTAATCGATGTATTTAATACCGCTTTTCTTAAAACGGCAGTATTTTTTCTTTTTTACCTCTGCAGTTGGAGGGTTTAAAAAACGTATTTCGTTATTATTTGCCATACAAAATTTCTTTAAAGGTTAATAATTAAGCGTTAGCTGATTCTTTCTTTTTAGTCTTACCTTCAGCCACTTTACCTTTACGTTTTTCGCTGTAAGCAATAGCGTGTTTATCTAAAGCAACGGTTAAGAAACGTAACACTCTTTCATCACGTTTGTAAGTAGTTTCAAGAGTAGAGATTAAGTTCTCTGCATCTCCTGAAAACTCGATAAGGTGATAAAAACCTGTTGTTTTCTTCTGAATTGGGTAAGCTAACTTACGTAAGCCCCAGTGTTCTTCGTTCACTACCTTCGCTCCCAAATCGGTGAGTGCTTTTTTAAATTTTTTTGCGGCCTCCTTTGCCTGTTCATCAGACAAAACGGGAGTTAAAATGAAGACCGTCTCATAACGTTTTTCCATAATTGTTTTTTAATAGGGGTGCGAAGTTAATGAATTTACTTGGTTGTAAGAAGAAATACCTAAGAATTAATTTCAATACTAAATCGGTTTAACACACACTTTCTTTATCTATTTGAAAATCAATAATATAAATTAGTTGTAAACTCATAAGTTTTTGCTAAAAAACTGGACATTGACTGTGCAATGGTTTAACTTTATTTAACATCCCTAATCATCTAACTATGAAGTATCTCTACTCGCTTTTCTTTACGCTTTTCTGCACCTCAATTTTTGCCACTCAAAACTTTTCCATAGGTGAAAATTTAGCGTTTGTTCCAAACCGAGGACAAATTGTAAATGATGCAGGAGCTCCGGCAACAATGGTACATTATCGTGCCAGTATTCCTGGAATTGAGTTTTATATTACAGATAATGGCATTTCCTATGTTTTTTTAAAACACCATCGCGATGAGTATGATCCGGCTTTAGGTGGAAGTCCGAACCCCAATTTCAATCCCACTACCGATTTTGCACGTACGGATATGATTCTCAAAAACGCGACTATTAATCGTAGTAATGTAATTGAAGAATTTGAAACCGCATCAGGCTGGAATTATTATTATGCGCATTGTGCTGACGGAATTACGAACTTAAAAGGATATCACAAATTAACATATCGTAATGTTTACCCCAATATTGATTGGGTTATTTACAGTGATAATTCCGGAAAATTAAAGTATGAGTTTGTTGTAAAGCCCGGAGGTAATCCTGCGGATATAAAAATGGAATACAAATGGGCAAAAGTTAAAATAGAACCTACAGCAATTACTCTTACCAATCCAATGGGTGAGATTAAAGAACAAAATTTATATGCTTATGTGAAGGAAACTAACACGCAAGTTCCTGCAAATTTTATTGAAATAGCTGAAAATACAGTGGCATTTAACGTGGCGGCTCCAACCGGAGGAAAAACCCTGGTCATTGATCCACCCTTATACTGGTCAACTTATTGGGGAAGTGCAGGCGGTGAACAAACCATGGCTCTTATTTGCTCGGGTACCGGCGAATATGTTTATATAGCAGGTTATACCAATAGTACGAGTTACCCTACAACTAATCCGGGAGCCGGTGTTTATTATCAAGGAACTTTAGCAGGAGGAACAGATGCTTTTGTAGCGAAGTTCGATACTCTGGGTGTTCATTTTTGGTCAACCTATTATGGAGGTTCTCTCAATGAAGGTGCAACAAGTTATACAGGAATTTCAATTGCGGTTGGACAAGGAAACACGTTATGGATGGTTGGTACAACTAACTCTACTAATTTGCCATTACAAAATGGAGGAGGAGGCGCTTATTACCAAGCAGCATTAGCGGGAGGGTATGATATTTTCGTTGCAAAGTTTGATTTGGCCGGTGTTCGTCAGCATGCAACTTACATTGGCGGTTCACTTGATGATGGCGGTTTGTCGCATGGTAATGGTGCGGATTGCGATGCTTCCGGAAATTTATTCATTGCATCACGTATGTTGTCTACTAATTTTCCATTGGTAAATCCTGGCGGAACTTCATATTTTGATAATACACAAAACGGTGCAGATGATATTGTACTCATTAAATTGAGTCCAGCCGGTGCTATGTTATGGTCTACTATTTACGGTGGTACTGGCGATGATATTAACTACTCTATGGATTTACATGTCGATAGAATAAACAATAAAGTTTATTTGGGAACATGTTCTGCTTCAACAAACATTCCAACACTTAATCCGGGTGGCTCTTTTTATTTTGATAACACACAAAACGGAGCTACTGATATGTATTTGGCGCGATTCTCGTTGACAGGTACTTTAGAGTGGGGTACATTTATTGGCGGAAGTGGCGATGAGTGGCTCGCTATGTCGGTTTCAACGGCGCCCGACGGAGATGTAGCTATGATTAATTTAACCGGTTCTACAAATATGCCTTTGGTAAATCCAGGCGGTACTGCGTTTTTTGATAACACGCACAATGGTGGAAGCTGGGACATTTATGTTTGTCGTTTCGAAAGTACGGGTCAAATGAGTTGGAGTACATATTATGGCACGGCTAATAATGAACATTGTCAGCATAATTTAACGTTCGATGGCAATGGAAACATTATTATTTGTGGAGTGTCAGACGGAACAGCTTCCCCACCAACGTTTAATCCGGGTGGTGCACATTTTTACGATGGTACAAAAGATGCTCAAGGTACTTACTGTTTAGTTCAATTTGACCCTACAGGTACAATGCTTTGGGGAACTTATTGGGGAGGTTCCGGTCACGACCACATTTTAGGCGCAGTAGGAGCATGTATTGGTGTAAGTGCTCACAGTGATATATTTTTAACAGGTGAAACAAACTCAACTGATTTGCCAATGCTTAACCCAGGTTTAGGCGCATTTTATAAGCCTACTAATAGTGGTGGACAAGAAGGTTTTGTGGCAAAATTTGAAAATGACATTCTGGCTCCATTGCCTGTAGAGTTAAAATCTTTCAGTTGTGAGCCGGCCATAAATGGAATTAATGTGTTTTGGTCGACCGCCATGGAAATTAATAACGATTATTTTCTCTTAGAGAAAACGTATGATGGGAATAATTTCACAACACTCACAAGCGTAAAAGGCGCCGGTAATTCAGCATCTTCAAAAAATTATTATTATCTGGATGAGAATCCTTCGCGCGGCGCAAATTATTATCGCTTATCTCAATACGATAAAAATGGTGGCGTTAAATTCTTTAAGCTCATCAGTTGCGAGCAAAGCGCTTCAATGAATGATGAGGTTACTATTCATGTTTACTCGGTGAGCGGACAATTCATGTTTTCGCAAAAGACCATTGATTATAGAGAATTGTTGGATAAGTCAGATATCGCTCGCGGAATTTATTTGGTGGAGATTATCGGCAGCAACGAATCTCGCAGTGTTAAGTATGTGAAAACAAATTAGGCGTTGTAAGTTTCTTCGTATTCTTCTTTGGTAATTTCTAAAGCTAAATCTTTATTATAAACCAAGTCAAACACATGGTTCATTTCAGGAAGCTGAATAGCTTTGATGAGATTTTTTATTTTTTTACTTCCGATTACCTGAATTTCTTCGAATTCATTTCGTGCTATAATTTTAAAATAACTTTTACCATTCTTATACTTACGGTAAACAGGAAAATTTATATCTTCAAAGGCCATTATGCTCGCTTTTTTAAATCAGGTTGCTCAGTATATTCATCAAAATTACGATAAAAAAATCGATCAGCTTTGTATTGTCCTTCCCAATAAGCGTGGCGCTCTCTTTTTAAAAAATTATCTGGCTAAAACATACAACCAAACTATTTGGCTGCCCTCCATCATTTCGGCCGAAGATTTGATACGTGAACTTTCCGGTTTGCAAAATTTGGAGGAGGTAGAACTCATTTGCAGTTTGTATGAAACGTATATAGAGGTTTACAATGAAAATCCCGAAAGTTTCGAATCGTTTGCCAAGTGGGGAAATTTAATCTTACAGGATTTTAATGAAATTGACCGCTATCTGGCAGATGGTGTTTCCCTCTACAGTAATCTGCGCGACATTAAGGAAATTGAAAATTGGAGTTTATCACACGAGGAATTGACCGATTTTCAGAAAAATTACATCAAGTTCATGGGTAAACTCGGTAGCATCTATTCACAGTTTACTTCCAAATTACTTGAGCAGGGCAAAGCTTATCAGGGATTAGCTTACAGACAAGCTGCTAAAAATCTCGAGAAAACCAATTTTACCAATCGATATCATAAATTTATTTTTTGTGGTTTTAACGCTTTAAATAGTGCAGAAACTTTTATTTTTTCCAAACTATGCGAAGCCGGAAAAGCAGAAATGTTATGGGATGCCGATACATATTATTTGGACAGTACGGTGCAGGAGGCGGGATTATTCCTTCGTCGTAATCAGAAAGTTTTTGGCGAAAAGAATTTTAATTTCATTCACAGTTATTTTAAGGAAGAAAAGCAAATTGATATCATCGCGGTTCCTAAACAAATAGGACAGGCGCAAACCGTTAGTAAAGTTATTGATGATCTGATTCAACAAGGAGAGAGTCCGGATACAATTGCGGTAGTTTTGGCTAATGAAAAAATGTTATGGCCGGTTCTGAAATTATTACCGAATAGTATTGAGCATGTCAACATTACCATGGAGTATCCGGTAAAATACACTTCTCCATTTAGTTTTATTGATAATTTACTCAAGTTGCATGTCGCTTTTGAGAATCAAAACAGAAGTAATCCGACAATATATTATAAGGATTTTTTAAGTCTGCTGCGCCATAACTTTTTTGCTGAGTTTTCCCTTATTAAGTCTTTGAAAAACACAAATGAAATTATACATCGCGTTTTAGATAAAAATTACGCTTTTATTTCGGATAAGCTTTTGAAAGAATTGTTTGCCGATGATTATAACAGTATAAAACTTTTATTTACTCCCTGGAAAAGCGCGAAGGAAGCGGCCCATGTCATAAGTAATTTATTGTCGGAGGTTAAAGCACATTATTTAAATTCTGAGATTAATTCATATAAAAGTTTGGAATTGGAATACCTTGAGGTATTAATTCGAAATTTTAATCGTGTCAATGACTTCATCAACAAGTATTCTTACCTTGATTCTTTAAAATCGTTTCGGATTCTATTCAGTCAAATCGTTGGCACAGCATCTGCAGCATTTTTAGGAGAACCGTTAAAAGGACTACAAATTATGGGTGTTCTGGAAACACGAACACTCGATTTTAAGAATGTAATTTTTGTATCAGTGAATGAAGGTGTGCTGCCTTCCGGAAAATCCATCAATTCATTTATTCCTAACGATCTTAAAAGATATTTCAACCTTCCGTTATATGGCGATAAAGATGCCATCTATGCTTATCACTTTTACCGCTTACTACAAAGAGCTGAGAAATGTTTCATCACCTACGATACCGAAACAGATACATTTGGTAAAGGCGAAAAAAGCCGATTTGTAAGTCAGCTGCAATTCGAATTAAACAACTACAATCCTGCCATTAAAATGAATGAGTATGTGGCACAAAGTAATTTAGATTTTAATAAGGAAGAATATCAAGTTCGGATACCAAAAAACACAGCGGCTTTAGACAGAATTTTAAACAAGGCCCTTAGTAATGAGGAATACAAAGGTTTATCACCCTCTTCATTGATAACTTATAAAGATTGCGCGCTTAAATTTTATTTCCGTTATGGTGTTGGATTGGTGGAACCGGTGGAGTTGGAAGAGTCGGCAGAAGCGAACACATTTGGTTCTATATTACATGAGGTCCTTGAGAAATTATACACGCCCTATATCAATAATAAAATAACCACATCACTCATTAAGTCACTTAAACCCGGCGTATCCGGAGCGGTTGAATCTGCGTTCTTAAATTATTTTTCGGAATCGGAAGCATTTATGGGAAAAAATCTACTGCAACAAAATGTGTTAAAGGTGTATGTAGAGAAATTGCTTGATTTTGACATTGATCAAATCAATAATTCCGAAACAGATTCTTTTACCATTGTGGCTCTTGAAAAGGAAATGGAAGCGCACGTTAAAATTGTCGTGAACGGAAAAGAAACGAATGCTTTTATTAAAGGGAAAGCTGACCGTATCGATGATTTTGAAGGTAATTTTAGAATCATTGATTATAAAAGTTCGGTTAAAGACGGTGATAAATTTGAGTTTGTGGATTGCGCCACACTTTTCTCCAATAAAAAGTTTGATAAGATGCTTCAATTATTTATTTACGCATGGATGGCCTGGAAAAATAATTTGTCTGCACCCGAATCAATCCGCCCCTGTATAATACCTTTTAAAGTTTTCGAAAAAGAACCGCGTTACATTACTTTTAAAAAGCAACCTTTAGTGTTTACGGGCGAACTTTTAAGCGATTTTGAAAATCATTTAAGTGATTATATACAAGGTATCTTAACTGAAGGTGGCGAATTTGTTGCCACGGATGATGAAGATATCTGCGAGTATTGCGCCTATCGCTCCATCTGCAATCGCTAATTTAGGAGGCAATGGCATTTTTGTTAACGCGTCCTTTTAACCAGGCGTTAAAGAATATGGCGAGTAAAATAATTATCACACCAATATAAAAGGTAATGGATAATTGTTTGTTTTCCTGATAAATGAAAATAGCTAATATAATTCCGTAAACAGTTTCGAGGTTTACGGTTAAAGTAATGGTGTAAGGACTTAAATGCTTCATCAGATTCACACTGGCAATGAATGGGAAAGCTGTGCAAATTCCGGCTAATAAAAGCAAACCAATAATCGACTGTGAATCCAGTTGAAAGAACGAAGCATCAAAGCTTCCTGTGAATGCTAAATAAATACTCAAACCAATTAATCCAAACCATAATTCCACATATGATATCATGGTTGAACTCACATCCTTAATCATAATGGCATTAAATACGGAGAATATAGAGGATGTTAAGGCGGCCAATACACCTAAGATAATTCCTTGCCAATATAAATTTTCCACTGAAAATATCATGAGAATTGCACCAATGATGATAAGTCCAATCAATAATTCATACCAAATAATCTTACGTTTTAAGATCAAAGGTTCTGTTAAGGCAGTGAAGAGCGTTCCTGTTGAAAAAGCAGCCATGGTCACCGAAACATTGGATACCTTTATAGCGCCATAAAAGCATAGCCAATGTATGGCTATAATAATTCCGATTAATCCGAGTTTGATTAAGTTCATCGGACTCACCCGAATATTTTGCTTACTTACTATAATATAACCGGTAATTAAAACTAGGGTAATTAATATTCTAAACCATACCAATTGCATGGTGGAGCAAGTTATAAAGCGGCCGAGGATAGGAGAGAATCCCCAAATAAACACAATGAAGTGTAACAGCAAATGGTGTTTATTTATACCTTTAAACATTGAAACGGCAAATGTACTAATTAGGCATGAGTGATTTAATTTATTTCGATAATAACGCTACTACAAAAGTAGATGATAGGGTGGTAGAAGCTATATTGCCTTTTTTTTCGCAGAAATACGGGAATGCTTCCAGTAAATTACATGCTTACGGTTGGGAAGCAGAGGCAGCTGTAGATAAAGCCCGCGAACAAGTGGCAGACCTAATCGGCGCGGAACCCAATGAAATTGTATTCACAAGCGGAGCTACTGAAGCCATTAATATGGCCTTATGTGGTATTTACAGAACTTATAAATCAAAAGGTAAACATATCATTACTGTTAAGTCTGAACACAAAGCAGTTTTAGATACATGTCGGTTTTTAGAGGAGTATGAAGGCGCTGAGATAACATTTTTGAATGTAGATAAGGAAGGTCTTGTCTCGCCGGAAGAATTACAAAGGAGCGTTCGTCAGGATACCATACTTATTTGTATTATGGCCGCGAATAATGAAACAGGAGTTATTCAGCCCATTGAGGAAATTGGTCAGTTGGCACGTGAACATAAAATTTTGTTTTTCAGCGATACCACGCAATATGCAGGGAAAATGATGCTGGATGTGAGCGAAACCCCTGTGGATGTTTTGTGTTTGAGCGCGCATAAAATGCACGGACCAAAAGGAGTTGGCGCAATTTATTTAAAACGGAAGAATCCACGAGTGAACTGCTTGCCTTTCATATACGGTGGCGGACAAGAATCGGGAAGAAGAGCGGGTACATTAAATGTTCCGGGAATATTAGGCTTAGGCTTGTGTTCGCAAATTGCAAAGGGTGAGATTTGGGAAACAAACACACAAGTATCAAAACTCAGGGCTTATCTTGAACATCAACTTCTTGAAATTCCGGGATTGAGAATAAACGGAAGTACACGTACCAGATTATATAATACCAGTAATATTACTTTTCCGGAAAGTGTTAATATAAAAGAGCTTTTAAAGAGTTATGCTTTTTCAAGTGGTTCGGCTTGTACTTCAGGCTCGGGCGAGCTATCACATGTATTAAAAGCGATGGGATTAAATGACGAAGAAATTAAAAACTCCTATCGCTTTAGCTTCAGTAAATACAACACCATAGATGAGGTTAAAAGTCTGGTTTCTGCGCTAATAAGCTGATAATTAATGTTAAGATTCCAAGAAACTGAGTGAATTACCTTTATAAATTATTAAAAAACAAGGTTATTACGTTCCCTTATCGGTAACTTTGACTTATGATTAAGAAGCTATTTATTACTTCATTTATAATGTTGGCCACTTTTGGTTTACAAGCCCAAAGTGATTTATACAGCAAATTATCCACCTTTATTTCTAATCAAACTAAAGAGAGCACAAACGATCGTTTGATAGCAATCAATGTATGGTCGGTTAATAATGACAACAGCCGCAAATTAAATGCAGAGTTTGAAGAGGTTTATAAAACCTTTGAATACGCAAAATTAAAAGGTGGCGGACACGGCATTATTGTTATGGATATCAATTTCGAGAACGACAATGTCAATGCTGACATTACTTTACAAAAAGATGGCATTAAAAAATTAATTAAAGTATCGGCTGATAATACAGAAATTGTAAATCATTTGAAAGGTAAGCCGGCCGGTTATAATGTGGTATTTGATTGTAAAGGAAATCTTATTTATGAGAACTTAGCTCCCGGAGCTGTATTTAATAGTATTCAAAAGTTAATTACGAGATAATGAAAAAGATTTTATTAGCCATATCTGCTTTATTATTCACCGTTAACAGCTTTGCCCAGAACGTTGCCGCGTGTAACGCCGCTCAACCTGTATGTACCAATCCGAATTTTCAATTTACGAGTAGTGCGGGTAGCGGTTTAACAATGGGACTAAACGTTAGTAATCCATCAACCAATCCGCAAATAGGGAATGGTAACAATCCTGCAGCCCCTGCCAATAGTGGATGTTTATTTTCTCAAGGCCCGGGCCCTCAATGGTTGTTGTTAACCATTTCCAGTAACGGAACTTTAGGTTTTTCTTTTGGAGCTGCAGGAAGTGCGAATCCCCAAGTTGGTTTTTATGATTGGGCTATGTGGCCATATACACCAGCAAGCTGTACAAACATTTTTAATAATACTTTACCTCCTGTTTCCTGTAACTGGAATGCTTCAAGCAGTGGTGGTACCGGAATGGGACCTGTTCCTCCGGGTGGTGTAGTCGGTAACTATCAGCCGTCATTAAATGTAACAGCAGGTCAACAGTTTTTAATTTTAATATCTAATTATAGCGGTGTAAATACCGCGGTGTCATTTTCAAACACCGGAACTGCGGGTATTTCATGTAACCCTTTCGTGATCGCACCTCAAACAATCTGTAATGGGTCTTCTGCTGTTTTAACAGGATCTACTACATTAACCAACGCAAGCGCAACTATTACACCGGGAGGAGCAGTATCAACCGGCTCTAATATAGCATTCACAGTATCACCAACTTCCAACACGACATATACAGTAACACTTCAAGGAACTAACACCTTAAATTCAGTTGTTACAGTAACTACAATTACCAACGTAACGGTTATCACCCCTACGGTTGCCGTTAACTCAAACTCTACAGTTTGTGAAAACGGCTCTGTTAATTTAACGGCTAGTGCTACAGGTACCGTAACTTATAATTGGTCCGGACCAAACGGATTCAACTCAACTTTGCAGAACCCTGTATTAAACAACTTACCTCCGCAAGCAAGTGGAATCTATTCGGTGCAATTAGCTTCAACTACCGGGACTTTGGTTTGCTACGCAGGAAACACTACAAGTGTTACTGTAATTCCAGTACCTCAGGTCACTGTTGCTCCGTCAGTTATATCTGTTTGTCAGGACGATAATTTCGGGTTTTCAGCAGGCGCTCCCGGTGCTACAACTTATAGCTGGACTGGTCCGAATGTGTTTTCTTCAAGCTCTCCAAATATTGCAATTGGTAATGCTGTTCCGGCCATGACAGGAATTTATAGCGTAACTGCAACATTTGTTCAAAATGGTGTAACCTGCGCTTCAAGTAATTCAGTGGATGTGACTGTAAAACCGAAAGTTCACTTTACTTTAACGCCAATTCCAAATGTGTGTGATAATACCACATTATTAGTAAACGGACCTGCAGGCGCAACATCTTATACATGGAGCGGACCAAATGGATTTAATTCCAATACGCAGGATTTAACGATCAACAATGCTAATACTAGTCATAGCGGTATTTATACTTTAATTGTTGATGTAAATGGTTGTAAAACTCAGGATAGTTTAATCGTAAGTGTTTTAACGCCTGTTACTTTTTCAATTGTACCTAATAACGTATCCATCTGTAGAGGTGATACGGTTGATTTATATACATTGCCAATTGGCGGTACCGGAGTTTACAATATTTCGTGGTTACCAAATAGCGCAATCTTCGCCCAATTAGGAAATAATGCCATTGCCTTACCGGCTGTTTCAACCAACTATACCATTGTTGTGAATGACGTGGCTTGTCCGACTCAAAGTGTTACAACCAATTTTGTTATTTATGTAAATCCTGCTCCTGCTCCAAACATTGCGGCCTCAACTATTGAAGGATGTGCACCGTTATGTATAAATCTTCAAAGTTTCGCGGCGCCACAAGCAGTGAATGTGTTCTGGAGTTTTGGAGGTAATTTAAATGCAGTTGGAGACAGTATTAATTTCTGTTTCAAGAATCCGGGAACGTATTCTATCACCACCACTATTATAGATATTAACGGTTGTCGCTCTACGAGTGTAGCGCCTTTCCCAATTACAGTTTATCCTCGTCCGCAACCCGATTTCTCTTGGAACCCATCAGAACCAAGTTTAATTGAAAATATTGTCAACTTTACCAGTTATTATGTAAACGGACCAATTACCAAATATCATTGGGATTTTGGAGATACTTATGATTTAACTTATGATACTTCCAGTTTAGCGCATCCAACACACGAATTTAATTTAGTTGGAATGTATCCGGTAACCTTAATAGAAACGAATATTCACGGATGTACCGATACAATTACCAAAATGGTAACCGTTGTTGAAGATTTTACCTTATATGTTCCAAATGCGTTTACTCCTAATGGTGACGGGCACAATGATGTCTTCCAGCCAAAAGGCATGGGTTTCAAACCCGATTCGTATGAAATGCAAATCTTCGACCGTTGGGGAAATTCTATATTCAGAACAACGGATGTTAGTAAGGGATGGGATGGAACCGTTAAAGGATCTACTTTAAAAGATGATGTTTATGTATATAGAATTAAGTGTATTACTTCTAACGGAAACATTCGTAAAGAAAAAACAGGTCACGTTACTTTAATAAAGTAAGCTAAGTTTAAAATTATTCATAAATCTCCGTCTCATAAAGGCGGAGATTTTTTATTTTCACCCAGTATTACTATGAAACAATTTCACGATTTAATGCGCCATGTTTTAGAGCATGGGGTAAAGAAAGAAGACAGAACAGGTACCGGTACGATAAGCGTATTCGGTTATCAGATGCGATTTAACTTGGAGGAAGGTTTCCCATTGTTAACCACTAAAAAACTCCATACTAAATCTATCATTCATGAGTTATTATGGTTCCTTCAAGGGGATACCAATATCAAATATCTTAAAGATAATGGTGTAAGTATTTGGGACGAGTGGGCGGATGCCAATGGAAATTTGGGACCGGTTTACGGACATCAATGGCGCAGTTGGCCAACTAAAGATGGGAAAACCATTGACCAGATTACGAAAGTAGTGGAGATGATTAAAAATACGCCTGACTCTCGTCGCTTAATTGTGAGTGCTTGGAATGTGGCCGATATCGATAATATGAAATTGCCGCCATGCCACGCATTTTTTCAGTTTTATGTTGCTAACGGAAAATTATCTTGTCAGCTCTATCAGCGCAGCGCCGATATATTTTTGGGCGTGCCTTTTAATATTGCGTCTTATGCTTTATTAACCATGATGATGGCTCAGGTTTGCGGATTGAAAGCAGGAGAGTTTGTACATACGTTCGGTGACGCGCATCTTTATTCGAATCACATAGAACAGGCTAAATTGCAGTTAAGTCGTGATTGCCGTCCGCTTCCAACCATGAAAATAAATCCGGATGTAAAATCAATATTCGATTTTAAATTTGAAGACTTCACTTTAGAGAACTACGACCCGCATCCGCATATTAAAGCGGCCGTAGCCGTGTAATTGAGAAATAAATATAATTTTGTAGCAAATTAGAAACTATGAACGACGTAAAATCAGTAATGGACCATGCAAGTGCAGCAATGGATAAAGCCATTAACCATTTGGAAGTGCAATTAACTAAAATCCGTGCAGGGAAAGCTAATCCTGCTATTTTTGAGAGTGTAATGGTAGATTATTACGGAAGTATGGTTCCCATTCCTCAAACCGCTAATGTAAACACTCAGGATGCTCGTACCATTGTTATTCAACCTTGGGAAAAGAGTTTGTTAACGCCCATTGAAAAGGCTATTCAAATGGCGAACCTGGGTTTAAATCCGCAAAACGACGGCGTTATCATTCGTATCACCATTCCACCTTTAACTGAAGAACGCCGTAAAGAATTGGTAAAAACAGCTAAGGCAGAAGGTGAAGAAGCGAAAGTTGGTATTCGTAACGCGCGTAAAGAAGCCATGGAAAACGTAAAGAAACTACAGAAGAATGGTTTAGCTGAAGACGAGGCGAAGGATGCGGAAACAAAAATACAGCAATTAACAGATCAATATGTGCAAAAGGCGGATAAGCATTTTGAACAGAAAGAAAAAGAAATTTTAACCGTATAATAAATGCCCCGAAAGGGGCTTTTTAATTAACAATGATTTTGTAAGTCTTAACATCATCTGTGCCATAATATAATCGCAAGATGTAAGTGGCTTTGGCCAGGTTTCTGATATCAATATTAAATCCTCTTAAATTCTCAATTGCATTCAAGCCTTTAATTTCTTGTCCGAGTATATCAAATAATTTAATATCCGTTAACTCTGTTTTACGCTCCGATTCTATATATATAAGGTGACTGGACGGGTTAGGAAACACCAATGTTTCAGTCGCTTTTACGCTATCCGCAATAAATACATCTTGCTCTGTTTCCCATTCATTACAAAAAACCTCAACATGTAAGTGAACCGTGTAAGTGGTGTCTTTTTTAATAGATGGATATTTATGTCTTACTTTTTGTCCCGGGAAACTGAAAATCTCTTCCTCGGTTCCATCACCAAAATCCCAATGATATGTTACATTTCCACCCAAAGTGGTATCGTGTGCCATAAAAAACACAGAGTCCTTTTCGTGACGATACGTAAAAGCACCGGTAACAGCATTCGTATAAGAAAAAATTGATTTTGTGATTGAATCTTTATCGGTACCATTACTAACCACAAGTTTTACATTGTAACTTCCTGTATTGGCATAATAATGAGTAGGATTTTTTAAAGTAGAAGTATTTCCGTCACCAAAATCCCATTTCTGGCTTGTGGCACAGGGACTAAACGAACTGAATTTACTGTCGCAATCAATGTATTGGAAGTCGGCGTGAATTAATGAATCCATAATGATTCGTTGCTCCATACAATCCTGATGCCCGCCTCCGTTATCAGCGCAAAGTAATATGGTGTAAGTATCTTTTGCAGGAAATTGATAGGTCATATTCACTGTTGCAACGGTATAAACCGGTTGGGCAAATCCTTGTCGGAAAACCGACCATGTATAAGTAGCCGGGGCATTGGATACTGTTGTATTGGTGAAAAAAGTAAATCCGCCGTAACATAGATTGTTATAATCAAAATTAATGGCAGGGTGAAGGTGTTGTGAAAAGGTTAAGAATGGAGTTATGAAAATTAAAAGTGTAAGTATTTTCTTTTTCATCTTTCGGATTTTCATATAATCAAAGATAATTAACCAAGCGAGTAATCGCAATTAATGTGCCAAAACTTGTTAATAGGGGGTGTCAATAAAAACGGACCAATGCTTTAATATTGGTCCGTTCAATTAAACTTAGTATTTAGACTTATTGCACAGTCATTTTAAAATTAACATCTACATCGGTGTCCCCCGGGGTAATGGTTCCGTTTTTGGTTCCCGGTTGGTGCTTTAATATGATGTTTAATGGATGTTTTGTAGTGCCGGTTGCAGCATATGTTCTCCATCTTGTTTTAAGTCCGATTCCTCTTTGTGGCGAACCTCCGTCAAGATCGGTGTAAATAAGATGTATACCCGATCCACCTAATGTTAAACTATAAGGTGACCCGGTTGGATTGGTAGAATTAAAGAAAAACATATGGTCTTGTCCTTCTTCTTCAACTTCATTCGATATGGAATCAACCGGACTTTTTGTTTCGTCTAATAAGACTATTTCTGTAAAATAAGTTGTATTAGGACTCAAATTAAAAACCGAATCGCTTTGGGTAGAGAGACTGCTTGTACCAGGACCATAAAACCCTGCTTGTCCACCATCCCCATCCGGGTCTTTATACATAAATGTATAAACAGTGCTGGTGGCCGAATCCGTAAGTAATAATTTAAAGGTTGTTATAACTTCTGAAGCGTTGTCGGGAGGGAGCGGATTGCTAGGAGCCGGTTCGTTTTTCTTTTTCTTACAAGATAAACTTAATAAGAGTGTAGCAGTAATTAGTAGACTTGATAATTTAAATAGTGTTTTCATGATTTTATTTTTTGTCGTAAATAGTTAATGGAATTTTTAATCTAATAGTGAAATTTCTTCCCATAGCGTCTGTATAATAGCGGAAGCGGTCGAGATAATCGCGGTAAACAACATCAAGTAAATTATTTCCTGCAAGGCTGAGGTTAACAGTTTGTTTTCCGAATTTTAAATCACTTCCAATTTCAAATCCAAGTAGTCCGTAACCATCAGGAGGCGCTGCAAAATCCGTGTTTTGAGGTACGCGCCATTGTTTAGTTACATAAGTATAATTCACTTGAATAAAATTATTACTGAAATGTTTTCCTGCATTGAAATAATAATTTACCTCTGCGGTATAACGGTCGGAAGGCATGTATACTAAATAGTCGTTGAGGTTTTCATTCCATGCTCTGAGTAACATGGCCTTTGCGGTTACTTTCAAATGATTGAATACATCTGTAGTTACTTTTACATCCGCTCCGCTGATTCTGGCATTTGCTTGCTGATAATTAAATACCGGATACGCGCCTTTTATGGTAAGTTCAGGTTTGGTAGATGGATTTAAATAAATGAAATTGGTAAACTGATTATGATACAAGGTTGCCTCTGTAAAAACATGGTTTAATTTAAGCAAAGCCGTGAATGTAGCATTGTAAACTTGTTCAGGTAATAAGTTTTTATTTCCTCTTTCAATTGCCCCAACACTTTGATGAATGCCATTACTGTAAAGTTCATTTGGAGCAGGACTGCGCCAGGCTGAGCCAATATTTAAAAACAGATTTAAATATTTACCCTGTTTATAAATGGCACCGGCATTCCAACTTACATTATTAAACTTTAAAGATGGTGTTACAAGAATTTTGTTCTCATAGAAGAATGACTGAAGATATTTTTCATCGTATCTAAGGCCGGCTTCAAGTTCCCAATGTTCAGTAACAAATCGTTCGGTCGCGAAAGCACCCCAGGTATTGTTGATGAAATTGGGAATAAAGAAACGCCCTAAATAAACATTTTGTTGGTTCATATAACTGCCTCCAAATTGCCCTCTGAATCGTTTGATGTTATCGTGCTCCAAAACAAGCTCTGCGGTTTGCGACGTGATGCTGTAATCCAACTCAGGTAAGTTTAAAGAGGCGAGTGAATCATTCAAAGGTTTGTCTTTATCAAATTCCTGACGCGAATTATATTGATAAGCGTATTGAGCCATCAATCTCCACTTTGGTGCAAAATGATAGTGCAGTTTTCCTTTCGCTAATTCATGACCAATTTGCTGATAGGGTCTTCCGATATCATAAGAGAAACCCGCTAAACTATCCTGAGGTTTATTGGCATTAAACGCATTTTGTAAATCAGTTAAATTACCAATGTGCGCTCCCGGAAAGATGCCTACTTTAGTATTGAATTGCGAGTAATAAACTTCTGCACCTAATTTTTTTCGGTGATAACCTAAAGAATAGGAGAAATTGTATTCTTCAACCCCGGTATTCTTTAAATAGTATTCCGGCGTTTTTACATTACCACTTTTCTTATAGGTTCCTTGCACTCTCCAATTGAATCCTTTTAACTTATCGAAGTAGCCTTGCAAAATGGCCGAGCCGGTTCCTGATTGACCATTGCTGGCTCCAATCATGTTTACTTCACCGGTTACACTGGCCGTATCGGGTAAATCGGCCGGCTCAACTAAGATTACGCCGCCTAAAGCATCACTTCCATAGCGAACAGAATTGGCACCTTTTACAACCGATAATTTTTGCGCAACGAACGGATCAATTTCCGGTGCGTGTTCATTGCCCCATTGTTGTCCTTCATGTCGGATTCCATTATTCAAAATGAGAATTCTATATCCTTGCAATCCGTGAATCATCGGTTTACTGATCGTGCCTCCTGTATTTAATGTAGTAACTCCCGTAACTGTTTTAAGCGCATCTCCTAATGTTTGTCCGCGTGTTTTATCTAATTCTTTGCCGCTAATTTCATCTGCTGTTTGTGTTTTCACCATCTCCAGACGCTTATCCATGATGTCAATTTCACTTAACTCAATCTCGCTGTGTGGTAATTTTACCGATAAGAAGGAGTTTTGTTTCACCATGGTTTTAATTATGGTGTCCTTACATCCTAAATGCTGAATTAATAAAGAATAATTTCCTTCGCATAAACCGCTTATCGAAAAACGGCCATGATTATTGGTTACATAATTGTTCTTCGTCTCCAATAAGGTAATAACAGTCCCGTCCAGTTCTTTACCGTCATGCAAATCGATAATTTTACCCGATAAGGTAAATTTACATTCTTGCGCATGCAGGTTAAAAAACGGGAATAAGAAGAGAATATGTAAAATGATTCGCTTAATTATTCGTTGTTTTTATTTAATCCGTATTTAGAATTCAGGTTAAATAAAAGAAGGTGGTCCACGCAGATAATTCGTGAAAGAATAATTAAAATAAACACACTCGTTTAATGTTTGATAAGGCTCTACCGTGACTTGAATAGTAATTTTTGTATCAGATTTGTTTTGGATAAAATCCAATGATCGGTAACTAAAATATTTACAGGTAAAGCAATCCTCGTTTTTCGGTTTAATATGATCGTGACTTCCATCACAGTTTTCACTTTTTATATTGTGTACTTCAAATAAGTGGCACGCGTCATTATCTAACTCTACACTACAAACCGTTTCAGCTTCATGATGATGATGCAGTTGGGCATGAAAGGCAGTAGAAGTGATATTAAAAACAATACCAAGGCAAAGCAAATTTGCCATTAGAATACGTGTAAATACAGATATGTTTTTGAAATATCTCAAATAAGATTAAATAATGAATGAAATAAAATGATACGCGGATGATTAAGCTCTTGGAGGAGCGCGCGAAGTATCAGATTCTTTTACAAATGACTTGTAAAAAGTAGACTGGTAATTTAATACAGCTTCGTGTTTAGGTTTTAAAGGAACGAAGTTGTTGATGAATTTGAAAATGGTGAAATAAATAGGAGCATCATACTTGTCAAAATCGCAGTCTGGGTTTGCATCTGTTTGCACGGAGGTTTCTCCGTTGGTATGAATAAGCTCATGATTATGGTTTAACAACTTGTGTACATACACTTTTGGAGTTGCAATCCATAAAACCGTTAAAAACAAAACAGCTAGGGCACTGATTTTTGCTATTTTCGATTTCATAATCATATAACAAATATAGCTAACAATTTTTATAAAACAATTTCCCAAAATGGGGGAATTGCGTTAAAATTTGCGGTATTTTTGACCTGTGAAATTTCTGGCAAACATATTAATATCGGCAGTAGCCGTGGTTATTACAGCCAAGCTGCTTCCGGGAATAGAAATAAATGGTTTTCTATCGGCTATTTTGGTGGCTGTTGTTTTAGCGTTTTTAAATGCTGTTGTAAAGCCTATTTTAACAATTTTAACAATCCCAATTACCTTCTTCACTATGGGACTGTTTTTGTTAGCGATTAATGCCTTTATCATTATTATTGCTGATAAGTTGATAGATGAGTTTTATGTTCGCAGTTTTTGGTGGGCTTTATTATTCAGCTTTATATTATCTATTACTACGGGTTTATTAAATGCGGTTTTTGGAAATCAAGACCCTAATAATAATGATCAAAACCCATAATTACTTTTTCTTTTCCGGTTCAAAATCTATACTTACCGAATTGATGCAATAACGGTTGCCTGTTTTAGTCGGACCATCATCAAACAAATGGCCTAAATGTCCGTTACAGCGGGCGCAAACAACCTCGGTTCTTATCATGCCGTGCGAAAAGTCTTTGATTTTTTTTACTCTGTCACCGTTTCCGATTTCATTATCAAAGCTTGGCCATCCGCAATGGGATTCAAACTTTTGATCGCTCGTAAATAATTCATAACCGCAACCGGCACATTTATAGGTTCCTTTTTCAAAATGTAAATTGTATTTACCGGTAAAAGGTCGCTCTGTACCTTTTTCACGCAAAACATAGAATTGTTCTTCACTCAATGTTTTTTTCCACTCTTCTTCTGATTTATTAAAATTACTATCCATTGGATTACTATTTTTTTGTGTTGACGAAATTATGGCAGATGGTTCCTGCTTTGTTTGGCACGAAGCATTCATCAAAAGCATGGATGCCAATAAAATTAAAACAGCCTTCATGTTATGTTTATTTTAAAATTTAAAAGAGGCTAAACAAAATTAATAAGCATTTAACAATCCGGTTGGTCATTTGTTCGGAATTAAGTTAATTAATACTAAAACTATTATTCTAAATTTGCCCCGTAAAATGAAAATGAGATTTGCGGCGATAATAATCTGTGCCTTGTTTTTGGGAGCTTGTGTCTCAAAGAAAAAGTACAAACAAATGAGTGAGTTGGCGCAAAGTAAATCTTCCGAAAAAGACGCTTTAGAAGAAGTACTGAATCGATTAGCCGTTGAAAACGATAGCTTAAATAAGTGGTTAGTTGAATTAGACAGCTTGTATCGAACAGAAAAAGCTCGCAACGAGGCTTTGGCCAATGCCGGTAAGCGGGAGGGTAGAGGTTATGTAGGTAAATTGAAGCCAAAGCTTATTTCCGCTAAGGAAGAATATGAAAAGAAGGCGCTTTTTGTGTATAGTTTTATTCAGTACATAGTGTGGCCGGTTACCAATTCTGAAAGTTTTAATATTGGTATTGTTGGCGATTCACCCATTAAAAATTCATTATCCAATTATGTGGCAGAAAAGAGGGCAGGGAAACTACCCATCAAAGTAGAAACCTATCAGCCGGATAAAGTTTACCACATTCTCTTCTTTAGTGAAGGCGGTTTATCTTCATTCAATAAAGTCAAAAACAAGGTCATAACAATGCCGGTTTTGTTGATTACAGAGAACGCCTTATTGGAAAAGATAGGCGGCCATATCAGTTTATACGTAGATGGCGCAAAAGTTAAGTTTTCTGCAAACAAAAATGCCCTCAATAAGAGTAAGTTAAAGGTAAGTAACTCTTTTTACAGTTTGGCCGATTAAGGCTGTGAACAAATTCTCATTTTTTTATTCAAATTTCTTACAAAGCCGCTTGCGGTTTGCATAAAAAGCCTATTTTTGGGAGCTATAATACACAACGTATGAACATTCACGAGTACCAAGGTAAAAGCATCCTTAAAAGCTTTGGCGTAGCAATTCAAGAGGGAATTGTTGCCGACACACCTGAGCAAGCCGTTGCCGCTGCAAAGGAATTAAAAACAAAATATAACAGCGACTGGGTGGTAATAAAAGCCCAAATACATGCCGGTGGGCGTGGTAAAGGCGGTGGAGTTAAATTAGCTAAAAACCTTGATGAGGTGAAAGAAAAAGCTACAGCTATCATTGGAATGCAATTAATTACACCTCAAACAAAAGCTGAGGGTAAAAAAGTAAATAAAGTTTTAGTGGCGCAGGATGTTTATTATCCGGGCGCATCTCCAACCAAGGAATTTTATATGAGTGTATTATTAGACCGCGCCAAAGGTCGTAATACCATTGTGTATAGTACCGAAGGTGGTATGGATATTGAGCACGTTGCAGAAACAACTCCGGATAAAATCTGGAAAGAGGAAATCGATCCTCGTATCGGTTTGCAAGCATTTCAGGCACGTAAAATTGCGTTTAACTTAGGTTTAAGCGGAAATGCGTTAAAAGAAATGGTGAAGTTTGTGACAGCTCTTTATAAAGCTTACGAAAGTATTGACGCTTCATTATTCGAAATCAATCCGGTTTTAAAAACTTCAGATGATAAGATTATTGCGGTTGACTCTAAAGTAACGTTTGATGGTAACGGTTTGTTCCGTCACCCGGATTACGAAGCCATGCGTGATGTTACAGAAGAGGATCCAATTGAAGTAGAAGCTAAAAATGCGGAATTAAACTATGTAAAACTTGACGGTAACGTGGGTTGTATGGTAAATGGCGCAGGTTTGGCAATGGCTACCATGGATATCATTAAATTATCAGGCGGTGAGCCAGCTAACTTCCTTGATGTAGGTGGAACAGCAAATGCTGAGCGCGTGGAGAAAGCCTTCCGTATCATTTTACGTGACCCGAATGTAAAAGCCATTTTAGTGAACATTTTTGGTGGAATTGTGCGTTGTGACCGTGTTGCACAAGGTATTGTTGATGCTTATAAGAACATGGGAAGCATTAATGTGCCAATTATTGTTCGTTTACAAGGTACTAATGCCGAAGAAGCTAAAAAAATCATTGATCAATCAGGCTTAAAAGTATACTCTGCAATTCAATTGTATGAGGCAGCTGATTTAGTGAATAAATTATTAAAAGGTAATTAATTTTTAGTAAATTTGAAATGATGAAAAAATTCAGATATTACGTTTTACCGCTTGTAACAGGCGTAGTTTTATCATCTTGCGGAGGCAGTGATAATAACGATGAAAATGTTGAACACGGAGTTGATTCAACTAAAACCGAGAATGTAGAAGCCAATACTCCGGTTTCAGAAACGTTCTTCCAGGTGCCTTCACCGGGTGAAATGCTAACCTTCATTAAAATGGTTGGCGGGAAAAACAATAAAAACACTTCTTTCCTTAATTCAGTTGATAATACAAAGAACTACACTGATAATAAGTTGAAAGCTTTAAACTTCGGTATCTATAGTTGCGATTTAAGCTATTGCAGTATTTTTGAAATTGGTGCTGATGCATTGAAGTATTTCAAAACTGTAAAGCAAATGGGCGACCAAATTGGAGTTTCTTCAGCAATTAAACCTGAAATTATGAAGCGTTTGGAATCAAACGTGGGTAATTCAGATTCATTGGCGGTAATTACGGATGATGTTTATTTTTCGTCGTTTGAAACTTTAGATAACAGTGGACAAGGAACTACTTTGGCAATGGTTGTTGCAGGTGGTTGGATTGAAAGTTTATTTATCTGTACAAACTTAGCGAAATATGAAGCTAACAGTCCGGTTATTGAGCGTTTAGCAGATCAAAAATACACTTTAGAGAACTTAGTTGAGTTCTTAAAGAAACACGAAGCAGATCCTAACGTAGCTTCTGTTAAAGCCGATTTCGAAGGTTTATTAGCTGAGTTTAATAAAATCGAACAACAAGATATCAAAGCCGAAGCAAAAGACGAGAAAGGTAAAAAAATGTTAGGAGGCGGACAGCAACTTGTAATGAACGAAGCTCAATACAAAACAATCGTTGAAAAAATTAAAACCATCCGTAACTCTTATACCTTAACAAAATAATTAGTGAGTCACATGAAAAATATTTTAGCATTAATATTAGTAACGTTTTTAAGCACTTCAGCATTTTCTCAAGCTGGTGTTTGCGGACAGTTCCATAAAAAATGGTGCGTAATGCCGGCGCTTAAGGGCGAAAAATGGATTTACAACGCGCAAAGTAAAAGCGGTTTATTCAGTCAGGGTATGTCGCATAAATTACGTTGTGTAATTTATAAGGGTATGGATTACCGTATCTCTGTTTGTTGCGAAACAGTTTTAGGCGATAAAGTAAACTACAAAATTTTTGACGCTCGTACCATGGAGTTATTATTTGATAATTCATCTGCAGAAGATGCACAATTATTCGAATTCCAGAGTATTTCTACTCGTCAGTTAATTATTGAAGTTACAGTTCCAACCGGAGCTACTGAACAAGATAAACATAAAGCGCAAGATGCTGCATGTGTTGGTTTATTAATCGAGCACAAAGTAACCGATCGTCAAGGTTTCTCTCAGTATTAATCTTCGTTAAAAATCATTTAAAGCCCCTTCTCATATCATAGAAGGGGTTTTGTTTTTATATACAGCCCGAAATAATTAATAGCTTTGTAAAATAAATTTCAATAATGTCTGTACACAAAGAAGTCAAAAAAGTAACCACCCATGTGTTGCAAGAAATGAAACGCAAAGGTGAAAAAATCGCCATGTTAACGGCCTATGATTATACCATGGCTAAAATTATTGATCACGCGGGTATCGACGTTATTTTAGTAGGTGATAGCGCGAGTAATGTCATGGCGGGACATGAAACAACTTTGCCAATCACACTCGATCAAATGATTTATCACGCCAGCTCCGTTATCCGTGCTATAGATAGAGCTTTGGTAGTTGTAGATTTACCGTTTGGTTCTTATCAGGGAAATTCCAAAGAAGCTTTGAATACCGCCATTAAAATAATGAAGGAAAGCGGGGCTCACGCCGTAAAATTAGAAGGCGGAAGAGAAATTAAAGATTCTATCGAGAGAATTTTAACGGCAGGCATTCCTGTAATGGGACATTTAGGTTTAACGCCTCAAAGTATTTATAAATTCGGTACCTATACCGTACGTGCGAAGGAAGAGGAAGAAGCTCAACGATTAATAGAAGACGCAAAATTGTTACAGGATTACGGTTGCTTTGCCATTGTATTGGAGAAAATCCCTGCAGCATTAGCCGAAAAGGTTTCCAAAGAATTAAGCATTCCTGTTATTGGAATAGGAGCGGGTGGAGGTTGCGACGGACAAGTATTAGTAACGCACGATATGTTAGGTATGACCAAAGAATTTAGTCCGCGCTTTTTACGCCGTTACTTAAATCTTTATGATAGTATGACCAATGCGTTCACACAATATATCAAAGATGTGAAAAGCAGAGATTTCCCGAACAAGGAAGAGCAATATTAAATCAGTTTAGAATTAAAATTCCAGTTTACTGAATAAAAAAGCCAATGAACATTGGCTTTTTTTTATAATTTCGTTTTCCGTTTTGGAAATGACTTTACAGGTAAAGAAATATTTTATTTTCTGCGCTTTAATTCTTGTTTCTTCTTTAGGATTATCGCAAACAACAACTTTCACAGCTTACGGCGCGCCATATTGGTTTGGTACAACTAATGCTTTAGCTGAAGACACGATCAATAATGTTTTACATTTTCAATATTCATGCAATTGCGGTGTTGGGCCGGGAAATCAATGGAGCACATTCAACCAACGTAATGTTTTAAATAATGCTACGCTTACACCTGTATATTATGGACCATTAGGTGTAAGGTATATTAGTAAGGACTTGTTAGCGCACAATAACAGAATCTATGTCAACGACCGCGATTTCTTAACCGCTCGAACAGCCCCAAGCTATACGCCTCAAAATTGGGTTCATAATACTACTGTGCCCGAAAAAATAATGGCCTCCACGCAAAGAAATGATACTTTGTTTGTTATCAAGGATGATGGTGCTAATTGCAACTCACTTGTGTTAATCAATGCAAATACCGGAGCAACATTAACGTATTCAACCGTTAATTGCGTGTCAAGCGGCAAAGGAACTATATTCGGAGAGGTCATTAAAATGAAGGCCGCAGGTAGTAAACTGTATTTGGTAGGAGCTTTTTATTATGATAATGCTTCTTTTGTGACAGTGGATACGAATGCGGTTGCGATTGATATTCCTACCGGAAATGTCATTCAATTGAATCTAGGTGTGAATGACACCATTCATGATATTGAAATTTATAATAATAAGATTCATGTGGCCGGAAGTTTTACTCAGGCACGCGGACAAATCAGAAATCGTTACGCTGCTTACAACACAAGTTTGAATTTATTATCGGGCACCCCTTCATTTAACGCCAGAGTAAAAGATATTGAATTACACGACCATTATTTATTTGCGAATGGAGATTTTAATGTCATTAACGGAAACAGTATTGGTCCGGTAGGAGTTCCTTATGTAAAATCACTTAATCTAAATACCAATTCCATAATGAATTGGACCTTTTCGTATAGTGGAATTTTATCCACGTACGATACCATCATCATGAAGAAATTCAGGAACCGTATTTATTTAGTCAATAAAAATCAATCAGGAGCTGGTATAGAAATGTTTTGTTTACCTCCAATTAAATCTACAACGGTCATTAGCACTGCTACAACTACGATTTGTGAAAACTCTGTGGTAACATTCAGCGTACCGGCATTTAAATACGCTTCTTCCTACAATTGGTGGTATACCGGTACCGGCGCAACCGGCGGTGGTACAGGAAACTCTGTGTCGTTTAATTTCGGATTTGGCGCTACCAGTGGGAAAATTAAAATGGTGTCTTTGTCGGCTTGCGGAGGGGTGAGTGACACTTTATCTGTTAATGTTACAATTCTGCCTCGTCCGAGTGCGATAGCCTCTTTGGTAGATGATACCTTAAACTGTTTTAAACCCAAAGTTCCTTTGCTAGGAAATTCTTTTTCGCCTAATGTGGGGTATTCCTGGAACGGTCCATCCGGATATTTCAGCAATCAACAAAATGATTCTACCGGTTTATATTTACCCGGAAATTATACGGTAACGGTAACTTCATTTACTTCCGGTTGTTCACGTACCGCAACGGTGAATGTGAGATTAGATACAATTAAGCCAAATGTAACTTTACCACCGGGCCCTTATATTATTCCTTGCAACCCTGCTAATTTAATTCTTAACGGAACAAGTACAACAACTCCGACTTTGTTGCAGTGGTTCAATCAGGCTGCATCATCGGTTTTATATCCTAATCCGGATACAATAACAGCTCCGGGAAATTATGTTTTATTGGTACAAGATTTATACAATGGTTGTAAAAATACTGATACTTTAACAGCTACTTTAAATACTTCAATTCCGAGCGTCACCGTCACGTCGTATCCTACTTATACAAACATCGCTGTTCCGGCGGATACACTCACTTGTTTCCAGCCAACACTTAGTATTAATGCAGTGTTTAGTCCAACGAATTGTACTATACAATGGAAAGAAGTTGCCACCAATAGTCTTTTTCCGAATCCTATTACTGTAAACACTCAAGGAAATTACATTCCTATTGTAACGCGTTTAGATAATAATTGCGCGGATTCTTCTAAAATTATTTTTATTTCGCAAGATAAATTACCGCCTAATTTATCTCTCACTTCAGCTTCATCTAACATTAATTGCAGTTATTCTACGGCAACCTTAAGTGCGGTTTCTTCAACATCCAATACAACTTTGCAATGGACGGGGCCATCCAGTTTTAATGCGCCAAATCCTGCGGTCACTTCAGTGCAAGGATGGTATTATGTAACCGCTACAAACTCTTTAACAGGTTGCGTTAGAAAAGACTCGGTTAATGTGGGTTATAGTAATACTCTTGTTGTAAATGCGGGTAATGATATTTTGTCTTGTGAAAATTCACCGTTTAATTTAAGTGCCGCAGTGGAAGGAACCGTTAGTCCGATTACGTATGCCTGGAGTAATGGCGGAAATACACAAACCATATCTGTCACAACCAATACAACCACGAGTTATATTGTGAATGTTAGTGGGGGAGGTTGCAATGGTACGGATACTGTAAAAGTGATAATTCCTTCCGATATACAAGACTCAGTGGTTACTTCTAAGGGCTGTACAGGTAACAGTGGTAGTTTGGTAATATATGCTTGGGGCGGCATTCCACCCTATGTATATTCGGTAAACGGCGGTGCGTTTGTAAGTACGAATACGTTTACAAATCTGGCATTTGGATCGCACTCCATTGTTATCAAAGATTCTTTAGGTTGTACAAGAAATACTTCTGCCAGCATTAATCAAAACAGCAATTCAGTTTCACCGGTGTTTATTGTAAGTACTCAGAATTTTAAAGGTGATACAGTTGTGTTTGTAGACATCACAGTGCCGAAAGCAGATTCTGTAAGTTGGATATTGCCATCCATTGCTTCAATTATTGGAGGCGATATGTTTAGTCCGGTTGTTGTGTTTGGTGATACAGGAACCTTTGCCGTTACTTTACAAGCGTATTATGGAACCTGTATGATTAGCGCAACAAAAAACATCAGAATACTTCCTTACGACACGGCCTACGCAAACTTCACCAATGCCAATGGTATTAAATCCATAAGTGTAAATCCAAATCCGAACAACGGACAATTTACAGCGCAGGTTGAATTTTATAAAAAGCAAAATGCGAGTATTCAGGTTTGGGATGCAACCGCTCAAAAACATTTTCAACAGAACTTTTATGATGTGACAATAATTTCTTTGCCGGTAAATCTTTCTACCCTCCAAAACGGAACCTATATCTTAAAGGTGATTGGAGAGTATAACGCGGGGCATTTCAACTTTATCATCAGTAAATAAGTTAAACTCCTGCTTTAAATCGATTCAGATACTAGTTTAAGTATAAATACCGTCTATTAATTGACATTGGTGCTTTTATAGCGTAATTTTATCTGTCTGATTAAAAATGAAAAAATGTTTACTAGCTGTATTGGCAATTCCTTTGATGACTTTTTCATTAAAGTCACAATGTACTTTAGCTAATTATATGGCGGCTATTAGGATTCCTATTGCGTCATTTCCGTATACAGCAACAAGCGCGCCTTCATTAACTGTTTCCGCCATTAATTCCGGCGCACCAACATTAGGTAATTCAACTTACGCATGTGATGGAAATTCTTATGGAGGCGCATCACCGGCATGGTGGCTTAATGGTGCTGCACAAAGTTTAACGTTTAATTTTTCATCACCTGTTACAAGTTTAACTTTTTTAATTAACGGTACAAATTCTACTGAGGTATTTTATATAGTATCAAATAGTACTTGTGTGATTTCTTTGAGTAATTATTGTGCAATCGGCTATACATCTGTTGGAGGAACTTTAACGGCCGGAGCAACAGCCGGCTTGGGCTCTCTAATCACAGTAAATAATCCGGGTGGTGCAACGCAATATGTTATGACTCATAATGGTTTAGGTGCAGGGTCACGTGTTACGCTTTTAGATTGTTTTGTGGTAGGAAGTGGTCCGTGCGTTCTTCCGGTTGAATTAACTAATTTCAATGCTCAGTGCCGTTCAAATAATTTGGTTGAATTAAACTGGACAACACTTACAGAGCATAACAATGATTTCTTTACGATTGAAAAAAGTAGAGACGGGGAGAATTGGGAAACTATTGCGAATGTTAAGGGAGCAGGTAATTCATATGAAAAAAAGAATTACACTTACAGATATAATGATATTATTAATTCTATAGTTTATTACAGACTTAAGCAAACCGATTTTAATGAAGATTTTAAATACAGTCAGATTGTTTCGATGAATGATTGCAGTGTAAAAGGGAAAGGTACATTAATTGTTTTTCCAAATCCATCTTCTTCTGAGGTTACTTTTAATACCGATGTTGATGGCGTCGAGGCTGAGATTTATAATGTTTTGGGGATTAAGGAAGCTGTATTTAAGTTAGAGCGCGGTGATAATAAAATCAACTTGAGCACACTTTCTTCCGGGACCTATTATATTAAAACCTCAGGCGAAAATTCGGGTGCACAGGTTCAAAAGTTCATTATTAATAAATAATATTTGATTATGATTAAAACAAAAAGCCTCATCTATATGAGGCTTTTTGCTTTTTGAAAGTTAATGTTACTCTTAATTCTTAATTAACTTTAAGTACCCTGTTTCTTCTCCGCGCTTAATTTGTAAGAAGTACATACCTGATGCAGCTTCCTTCAAATCAATCACTGTATTAAAGCTGCCGGTTTTTAATCCTGCATTATTTTGTAATATAATTTTACCGCTAATGTCTGTAACAGTATAACTTAATTCCGTATTGTTTAATCCGTTTACATTTAAGTTGAAATCACCACTTCCGGGATTTGGATACACCATGATTCCATCCAGGCTTGTTAACTTATCAATATTGGTAGAGCTTTGAATATTGATGGCGTCAAGAGCCATATCAGATAAGAAATTAGCTCCGGTTACACCTCTCCAGCGAACATTAATTTTTTGAGAGGCCCAAGCACTTAAACTGATGTTTGCAACGAACCAGCTATTACCTTTGTTACCGGTCATCGACCACACATTATTCGTCCATGCCCCATTGGCTAAAATGTCTACATATAAGGTTCCCATGTCGGTACCATACATGTGATAGGCAAAGCTTAGCATAGGATTGGTAATGGTAGACAAATCAACACATGGGCTTAATAAGTTTGCAGTTAAGTTAACGCAAGGCGTTGATGACTCGAGGTAAACATAATTTCCGGTAGACGTGCCGGGACTATAATCGACTATTGGGCCCGTATTCGCAGAAGGAGTTCCTCCTTCATCCGTTCTCCAATCATGTTGATCAATTGTATTACTTTCATTAATGAAACCGTTTCCTAATCCGCAAACAGTTGAACAAACATTAGAAGTTCCGCATAAAGCAAATGTTTCAAAATCTTCAGTTAATGGTAAAGTTGCAGTGGTTCCTGAAACGACAGAAACGTTAGCAAATGCAGAGTCATTGGTAACATTCATGTCTGTCACATATTTCGCCCATGCTTTCACATTATAATTTCCAATGGTACTGACGTTAGCAGGAGTGCTAAACGTATAAGCAACGGTTCCAGATGGAGCAATTGTTCCTGTATAGGTTTCGCTTACGATTGGTCCGCTATTTACTCTGTAATAAACCGGTACAGTTGTAATCGCGTTAACGCCCGCGTTAAATAAATTAATGGTTACAGGAGTTGCAGTTAAATTCTGACAATTAGGAATAGTTCCTGAAGGACTTACTAAGTTATTACAAGCCGCATCGTTGGTCATAGGACAGCTGAATGTTCCCGGTGTTTTTTGAATGGCAATCATTCTTCTTCCTACAGCTCCTAACGGTCCGCGTGCACGTACACTAAACCAATATGTTTGTGTGCTGAATGCATTTGGAACTACAAATGAAGTTGTTGATGAAGTTCCGATTGAATCCATATACATCGTTCCCAATTTGAAAATATCATACGAAGTAGCACCGGAGGCTGCATTCCACGTTAATCTTACTGAATCAGGACAAGCCCAATTTACTTGTAAGTTACTTGGTAAAGGAATGATAGAGAAGTTGGCATCGCTTGCGTCATTATACGCACCGCGACTAATACGTACTCTGCATTGTCCAGATAAAGCTGCCGGTACGGTCCAGTTATAATGACGTTGGTTTCCTGCAATGGTTGTACTTATGGTTGTCCATGTAGAGCCACCGTTAGTCGAATATTCTAAAGTTTGATTCCCTGTTGTTTCAAAAGCATCCCAACGAATCGTTTCTGTTTCTCCCGGTACAAATCCTTCGCCACCCATTGGATATGTTAATGTGTAACCATCCATATAGAAAATCCACGTTACATAATAAGCTTGCGGACCCATTGGTACTGCAGCGCCGGTTACATTTAAAGCGTAGTTTCCTGCTGCCGGATTACTAATCACCACTTGTTCGTGATTATTACGGATATCTACACCTTGAGTAGCCGGTAAATTTAAAGTAGTTGCATTTGGCGTGTAATTTAACACCAAAGGATTAACGGTTGTAGCACTCGGTGTTGAAATAAATGTATTTAAGTTGTTTACCAAAGCAACGGATGCACTCACCGCGGCTTGATAATCGTGCCAATAGGTTAGTACTTTCATCTGACGTACACCTGCAGGAACAGTAATATTATGTATGTTAGTAGCGCCGGTACTTACGGTTCCGCTTGTATAAGCAACTGTTTCAATTGCTTTCACCGCGTTTAATGCATTTACACGTCCGTAACCATGACTGAAATCCGGTCCCGGATTTCCTAAATCATCAGCCGTATTCATCACAATAGCTTTCATTAAAGCGCTTGGAGGGTTATTACCGCTATTGAGTGCTTTATAAGCTTCATATAATTGAGCAAATACGCCTGCAACACCCGGACAAGACATAGATGTTCCGGTTTTTGTTACATAATTATTTGGATCACTGGTTGAATAAACATTTGTTCCAACGGCACTCACTTCAGGTTTTAATCGACCATCATGTGCTGGACCGCGGCTTGAAGAACTGTTACGTACATCTAAATAATCTAAGTTAGCAACCGCGATTGAATTTTTAGAATGTTTGTGTCCGCCTGTAACATTACCCCAACCGGCACCTGCACCGTAGCTGCAATTGGAAGTACCATTGTTTCCTGCAGAAAATACATGAATCAATTGAGGCATGCTTAAATTTTGAATGTCTAATTGTTGGGCGCGAGTTGTATAACCTGCATTACAACCATCAGAATAGGAAGTTGAAATAATACGAATACCGTATTTTCCATAGTGAGAATTGATACTATCGAATCCCTGGTAAGAAGGAGAGGCATTGTAAACATAGATGTCGGAGCCCCAAGCCATACCGCGCGTTAAAGGATCTTTATTTCCGGCAGCCATGATAATACCGGCGCAATGATCACCATGATCGCCACTATTACTAGTCATGAATTGCATAGGTAATCGTCCTTGATAATCGATGTGCGGACCAATGATACCATCATCTTGCAACATCACTTGTACACCATTACCATTGTATTTTCTTCCACCCGAGTAAGAAGTAGAAATGGCATTACTGCGATGTGAAGTACGACCAACATTATTATCCGGTTGAGGAGTATCGTCAACTAATTCGGCCGAACAAATAAAAGGTTGATTGATAAAATTCAACAAATCATTTTTGTTAACCCAGGTAACAACCCAATTTGTAAGTTGGTCTTCGAAAGTAATTTCGTAGCCTTTGCTTAATAATTGTTGTTTGAAAGCTTCAAACGAAATGTTTTGATAAGCGGTGATACCAATTCCGATTTTATTTCCTTTCACGGCATAACCCGGAAAATTATTTTCCTTAATAGCTTCACTTAATTCTTTTAATAATTTGTATTCGGCTTTAATAGAATAAATACCACGGATATTATAGCCGGAAAGTGTTTGTAAAGACGTATTTTCTTTAATGGCTGCCATAAAGGTATTTGTCGGCAAATAAAGCATCAGCTTTACACCTTTACTTTCCAGTTCTGATTTTTGTTGTTCAGTTGGCAAACTATTGAATTGTATATAACGGAAATAGTTTCCGTTAAAAAGTTCACTCTTGTTAGGAACAGAAGATTTCACTTGTTCGAAATTGGCTGTAGGTTCAACAAGCCCCGATGATAGCATTAATTGATAACGCCCGTCCTGCGCGTTGCAGAATAATTGAGCGGCTAATGCAGCCACAAGAAGTGTAATTTTTTTCATGTGTGTGTTTTTAGTTATTATAAGTATACAAGATAGATAAGCAGGTTGTTAAATACAAATAAAGTTCTTGTAAGTATTGAGAACCTACTAAAAATTTAGATTTGCATTAAGTGTTCTTTCTATTGCTCTTACAATAGGATGCAGATTGATTAACTGCATATTTTTTCATTTTTCACCACTGAGATACAGAGAAATCAGAGAAGGTTGTTTTTATACGCTGCGTCCTCAGTTTCTCTGTGGTGCACAGCATATCTTGAATGGTTCTATTAAACCATATTTTAGTTTCTGAACATTAATATTAACTAAGAACCCAACTCGTTTGCTGTTTTTTATTTGGTTAAGGAGTTAAAACTCGTGTTCTTTTTCCTCCAGTCCCATTTCATAAAGCACTTTATAGTGTTCAGAGTACGCGCGCTTTAAGAGGTCAACCAATTCGGGATGGGCAAGCATGGAATAAAGGTAGAAGATAATTTTACAGAGTATTTGCGCTTTGGAGCCCTAAAAAAGCTAAAATTGCTTGAAAATATTTTTGCAGAATTCAATTAATTACTACATTTGCAGTCCCAAATACGAAGCAAAACTCCTAAAGTAGTTTGCTTCATATTTGAAAAGATTGTTGGACTGGTAGTCGTGAGGTTAAACTCGCGATGGCGAGCAGAGCCTCGCCATTCAGCTTAAAAGTTAGAATGATCGGTTTAAACAAATAAAAAGATTCTAGGACCGGTAGTTCAGCTGGTTAGAATGCCGCCCTGTCACGGCGGAGGTCGCGGGTTCGAGTCCCGTCCGGTCCGCAAAAAGCCTCAGATTTTCTGGGGCTTTTTTGTTTGCGTTTACTTATTCATTTACAGGCTATTAAAATATTCTGAGTTTCAAACTAAAAAGCCTCGTCATTCTTTTTTTCGAACAACGAGGCTTTGTTTTCTTAAAAATAGATTATTCTTTAACGAATTTTCTATAACCGAAAGAGCCTGATTCTGTTTCAGTTTTTACAATATAGATACCTGCATTTAAAAAGCTTATGTTTATTTTCTCTGTATTAAGGTCGGCTTCTTTTACTAATTTTCCGTCAGTTGAATAAATCTTTACTTTACCACTTTCTTTGGTGTTATGTTCAATCATTAAGAAATCCTGAGCGGGATTCGGATAGATCGAGAAAATCAACTCCTTCGCCACTTCATTTATTCCTACTCCGCTTATTGTTTTCTTGAATACTTTGCTTGTTGTGCCTCCACTGTTGTGCGAAGCAAATAAAACACCACCTGCGTATTTTAACTTGCTAAATGGACAAGAAGTGCAGCTTGTGTGCGTAAAGTCGGTTGTAAAAGTTGCACCTCCATCCGTCGATACCATTATTTTACCACCATCTACACCAACATAAATAGTATTAGCATCAATTGCATAAACGGCTCCAAACGTTGAAGTGGTATTAGAACCTGCGGCCACCAATGCCGGTGTTAAATTGCTCCAGGTACTTCCGCCATCAGTAGTTTTTAATAATCGGGCAGCATTGGGTGAACCCGAATAAATAGTAACAAATCCGGTATTAGCGTCAATGAAATTTAATCCGGTGTAATTGCCGGTATAACCTGTAATAACCGGACTCCAATTCACACAACCATTGGTAGTTTTAAAGAAATTGGTATTGTTTCCGCAAATGTAAGTGGTGTTAGCGTCTACCACATTTACATGTTTCATGGCTGATAAATTACCACATAATACAGTATTACTAATCATTGTCCAGTTTTCACCGCCATCACTTGAGTAAGATGCTTTGCAATAATTGTCTACCAGCACACCAAAATTTCCTTTAAAATCTAAGGCCATAACATCACTAACAGGAGTCGCTTTTTGTGTAAAGGTATTTCCATTGTCAGTGCTTTTATAAATTCTTCCATTGCCGGTACCGGTTACAATATCTGTAGCGTTTAAATAAAACACAGCCTTATTTTGTGGGTATGGAAAAAAGTCTTTCCAGTGACTCCAAGTAGCGCCTCCGTCGGTTGTGAGATGATATACATAACCCAATGAAACAATACCAAGATTGTTATTGTAGAACGAAAAATCGTTTAATGAGGTTTGTGAAATTGTAGTGGTTCCGGTTGGTGTTCCGGGGGTGAAAATTGGTGCCCAGGTTTGCCCTTTCATAAAGCTGCCTGCAAGTAAGATGGGGAGTAAAAATTTTTTCATGTTTTTTAATTTAGGTTTGTCAAATTTGAAACTTTATCACAGATTTTAAAATAGTACGTATGTACTAGGAGGATAACAGGCTTTTTTGAAAATTTAGAATTATATTTATTGCATTATGAGGTGTTTACTTTTAATCTTCTTAATTGTTTTTAATATCGGCTTATATTCCCAAACCGAACCCAAATCATTTCTTGAAAAGTACCATCAAACGAAAGCAAAGGTGATTATAGACTCAGCTGTTGTAGATACTTTTTTTAAATTGATTTATACCCTTCAGTTCGATCATGAAAAACTGGCCGATTCATTGGCAACTGATTTAGTTACTTATGCGAATACAAAAGATAATAATTACTTAAAAGCAAAATCTTTTCTCGTTAAGGCGATGATTGATGATTATCAGAATGAATATTTACCCGCCATTCAAAATATCAAACAAGCCATCAGTTATTTAGAAAAAGGTAAGCCCGGTGGAAATTTATGTTACGCGTATCAATTACTGGCAACGCTTTACAATCGTACCGGTAATATCAGCTTGGCGCAGCAGGCAGGAATGCAAGGATTAAAAATGGCACTTCAATTAAAAAATAATGTATTAATCTCCAATGCGTACAATTTTTTGGGAGTAGGTTTTAATAAGGATAAGAAGTATCAAAAAGCCATTGGAATCTTTTATAAGTTGATTCAGTTATCCCTGCAAAATAACGATTCTAATATGCTTTCAAGAGCTTATACAAATATTAGTATCTCCTATCGGAATTTAAAGTCTACCGACAGCGCATTAATATATGCCAAAAAATCACTTGTTGTTGCAGCCAACAGAAATCAAATTTATGATATTGCTTATGCTTATAATGATATTGGTGTTGCTTATTTGGAAAGTAATCATCTTGACAGCGCACTGTCCTACTTTCTTAAATCTATTAAAATCAGAGAAGAAATCAGCGACAACTGGGAGTTGGGCTATACTTATACCTACGCGTCGATAGTTTACGAAAAGCTGAAAGAACCCGCTATGAGTTTGCACTATGCGCATAAAGCCTTATCTATTACAAGTAAGAATAATAATGTGAAACAAAGATTTATGGTTTTTGAGCACTTATCAAATTTTTACAAGCAACAAAGAAAGTTCGATTCAGCTCATTTTTATCTCGAAAAATATGCTTTTTTAAAGGATTCGTTTAACACAGCGAGCTTTCAACTTAATACTGATGCGCTTATTGCTTCTTATCAATTTACTGAAAAGCAAAAGGCAATTGAGTTATTAAATCAGGTTAATCAAAATCAAACTTCTAAAATTAAAAATCAACAATTGTTTATTTGGATGTCGGTAATAAGTTCATTTTTACTTGTCGTTATTGCTGTTTTGATGATTAGATCACGTAAAGAAAAAGCTAATCAGGCCATACTGCAAGCTAAGTTTGAAGAGGAATCACTTAGACGTTTAGAAGCGGAAAAATATCAAAAGGAGAAGGAGAGGATCTCACGCGATTTACATGACAATGTTGGCGGACAGTTATCCTACATATTGTATTCTATTGATGGATTAAACAATGAAAATGCTGATAAACGTGAGACGACTGTTAAGAATATTAATCAAGTTGCAAAAAGTGTCATAGATAATTTGAGAGATACCATTTGGGCAATTAATGACGGAAATATTTCATTGTATGATTTCTGCGATAAGCTAAAAGTACACGCGCGTACCATGTTTAAAAGCAGCGATACTGAAGTTGTTTTTAAAGAGTCTTTAGAGATAGCTCCGGATTTAAATCTAACCTTAGGGCTAAATTTATATCGTATATGCCAGGAAATTTTGAATAACGCGTTTAAATATTCTAAAGCTTCTAGCGTCCAAATTACTGTTAGTTCAAATGAGAGAATTGAAATTGTTATAGAAGATAATGGAGTGGGGTTTAATCTTACAGATGATAAAAAAGACAGTTATGGTTTAAAAAATATTAGGAACAGGGCAGAAGAATCTAACGTAATAATGGAATTTTATTCCGAAACAGGTAAGGGCACTAAATATAAATTACTAGTAGATTCGTACTATTTGAATTAAGTATTAAGTCATCCAACTTTATGAGTAAAAAAATGACATATATTGCGATAGTGGACGACAAACGAGTTTTACGGACTGCGCTTGAGGAAAAACTCAATAGTTTTGATAACTACTCAGTGTTATTTACAGCCGAAAACGGAAGGGATTTTTTGGAAAAAATGGTGGAGGCTAGAAAATCACGAGAACCGGATGTGGTACTAATGGATATTGATATGCCTATTATGAATGGCGTAGAAGCTGTTGAAGAGGGGAAAATAAGATTTCCCGAATTGAAATATCTAATGCTTACCATTTTTGATGAAAATGATAAAATATTCAGTGCGATTAAAGCCGGAGCCGATGGATATCTTTTAAAAGACGAATCCATTGAAAAAATTAAAGAAGCTATCAATAATGTTTTAAATGAGGAAGGAGCGCCTATGAGTCCGAGCATAGCACGGAGAGCCCTTAATTTATTAATGAGTGCAAACATTGAGTCGTTTAATAAATCAGAGGTAAAATTGGATTATCACCTTACAGATAAAGAAAAGAGCATATTAATGTACCTTATTGACGGTTTGGAATACAAAGAAATTGCCTCCCACCTCGATTTAAGTCCGAATACTGTTCGCAATCATGTAGCCTCAATTTATAAAAAGCTACACGTTACGTCGAGAGCGCAGGCTATTAAACTGTACAATAGGAATAAACTATAATTCTTAAATTTCTTAAAATAAAAAACCCTCTTGGTCACTGAGCTTGTCGAAGTGAAAGAGGGTTTTTTATTTCGAAAGGAAGTTTTTACTGCATTTCCATTACCTGCTTGGCATGGTTGGCTGTATCTACTTTTGTAATGACATTCTTGATTATTCCATCACCATCAATAATAAAGGTGGTACGTACTATGCCATCATAAATATTTCCTGCCAGCATTTTTTGTCCCCAAACATCATAAGCTTTAATAATGTTATGGTCAACGTCGGCTAACAATGGAAAAGGTAAATTGTATTTATCCGCAAAACGCTGATGTGATTCAACATTATCCGCGCTTACGCCAACTACCGCATAGTTATTATTACTCATGTATTGGTATTCATCACGCAAACTGCACGATTCCGCTGTACATCCCGGTGTATCATCCTTAGGATAGAAATACAGAATGATGGTTTTACCCATTAAATCACTGCTTCTAACCGAGTTTCCATGCTGGTCTTTTCCTTCAAAATAAGGAGCCTGCATGCCTTCACGTAAGGAAGTAGTGTGTGGTACAAAAGGTGCTTTTTCTTCAACTGCCGGCGTATGATTAGTGGATGCATGCTGCACAGGAACATTCACTTTTGCTGCTTTCACTTCTTTCACCGAAGCAGGTTTGTTTACTTTAGCAACTTTCTTTTTCGCTACAGGTTTTGCAGCCTTTTTCACTGCTTTCTTCGCTACTTTTTTTACTACTTTCTTAGCCGGTTTTTTCGCAGCTTTTTTCACCGATTTTTTTGCCGGTTTTGATTTTTTGCTTTTCGCTTTGACAACTTTTTTGGCTTTCGGTTTTGATTTCGCCTTTACCTTTTTCGCTTTTTTGGCAGGCTTTGCTTTTTTGGCCTTCGCTTTTTTAGCTTTTGCTTTTACAGCGGGCTTTTTACTTTTTGCTTTTACTTTTTTCTTTGCCATAATGTTTAATTTTTACGTTTTGTGAATAATATTTACACCATTCTTTCAATTGGCAATCAGAACATTTGGGCGACCTTGCCAAGCAGGTATAACGCCCGTGTAAAATAAGCCAGTGATGGGCTCTGGGAACCAGATCTTCAGGGATAAATTTAATAAGTTGCTTCTCACTTTGCAAGGGATTTTTTGCATTGGTGGTTAATCCTAAGCGATTCGACACCCTGAAAACATGCGTATCCACCGCCATGGCCGGCTTATCGTATATAACCGAAGCTATAACATTGGCGGTTTTTCGGCCAACGCCGGGTAGTTTTACCAATTCCTCCACCTCAGAAGGTATCACCCCTTTAAAATCTTCAATCAGCATCTTAGCCATGTTTACCAGATGTTTGGCCTTGTTATTCGGGTAAGAAATGCTCTTTATATAGGTAAAAATGGTATCCGAATTGGAGGCAGCCATTGCTTCTGCCGTAGGAAAATGTTCAAATAATGTCGGCGTAATCATATTCACACGCTTATCTGTACACTGTGCCGAAAGTATCACTGCTACCAGTAACTCAAACGGATTATTATAATGCAATTCGGTTTCCGCAACCGGCACATGGGTTTTAAAGTAATTTAAGATTTTGTCGAAACGTTCTTGCTTAGTCATGCAAAAAATAGTGTTAACTTAAGGCCTGTATTTTGGCATTAAATTAAGCTATTTTGAGAACTATGTTTCCATTTAAGTACATTATTTTTTGGTTAAGCTTGTCGGGGCTTTTCTTCGGGTGTAATCCCAATAAAGAGGAGAAACCTAAACACCATGGGATAACTAAAAAAGCCTTGCAAGACCAATTTGTGAAGGCTAACCAACAAGTGGTGCAAAAGGAAAATGATGAAATGGATTATTATGCTAAATCGCACCAAATGAATTTTATAAATACTGATTTTGGTCTGCGTTATTACGTGTATGAAGCCTCCGCTAAGGGAGATTCGATTCGTGATGGTGATGAAATCACTATGGAGTATACGGTTTCTTTATTGGATGGAACAGAATGTTATTCTTCAGCATCTGAGGGACCGAAAACATTTAAAGTTGGGCACGAAAATCTCGAAAGCGGTATTCATAAAGGCGTTCAATTTCTTAAAAAAGGCGATAAAGCCCTTATCCTAATACCGTCTCATTTAGCGCATGGTTTATTGGGAGATATGAATAAAATTCCGCCACAACGTGCTATAGTGTACGATGTAAAAATCTTAAATAAGTAGTTTGTGAAGTACAAAGTATCCTACATTCTTGTTTTTGTTTCTTTACTGATAGTGTATTCGTCGTGTAAGCGAAAACACCAACTTTATTTTGATGATTACTCGCGTAACGAGGCCGGTTTGTATTATAAAATGCTAAAAATCGGCGATGGTGATTATAAAGTGGGGCCTTGGGATGATGTTACTTTTACCTGTAGTTTCAAAAAATTAAACGATTCGGTTTTCTTCTCTTCTTCGCGTGAGAAAATTTATTTTAATCCGGAAGATTCCCTGCAAAAAACTTTGTTTGTGAGTCATTTTTTGGGTTTGGTAGAGGGAGACAGCATTTCATATTATGTAAAAACACAAAATTTATTTACCGATTATTTTCAGGTACCGGTGCCTGATTATTGCAAAAATGATTCATTGATCAGAGTTGATGTTCGTATTTCCCACCTCGAAAAGGAAGTGAAAATTTCGGAAACAGAATTAAAAACCATCAAAGACTACATAGCTCAAAAGGATTTGGATGAGGTGGTGGAATTGCCCAATAAGATTTTCGTACTCGAGAGAAAAACATCGGAAAGTGCGGATAAAGTAACAAAAGGCAGAACAGTAGTTTTAAGTTATAAAGGGCGTTTTTTAAATGATAGTTTGTTCGATGCGCCATTCTATCCTTTACAGTTTGTATATGGTACTCCCGACCAGGTTTTAAAAGGCATAAATTTTGTTATAAAGGGCATGAGTAAAGGCGAATATGCCAAAATAATCTTACCTTCGTACCTCGCATATGGCGAACGCGGAAACAGCAATGCAACAGTACCTCCGTTTACACCTTTGCTTTACGAAATAACAATAACAGATATAAAATAAATAAACAAAATGAACAAACTTCCCTTACTTGGTGCCGCATCAGCCGTTTTAGCTTTTACAGCCTGTAATAATTCAGAATTTGAAGGCTTTACGAAAGCCGAGAATGGCATGCACTACAAGTTTTACAACAAATCAGAAAACCCTATTACACCAAAAGAAGGTGATGGCGTTGGATTTACGTTTACTATTAAGAAATTCACAAACGATTCTATCATTGTAGATTCAAAAAGTGTAAGCCGTGATGGCAGCGGAATTTTCCGTTATATTTTACCAAAATCTTCATTCGTAGGAAGTATTGAAGATGCATTGCAAATGATGGGGCAGGGTGATAGCGCGTCGTTTATCATTAAAGCTGATTCTTTCTATTTAAAAACACAACGTTTCAACGAATTACCTCCATTCATTAAACCGGGTGAGAATTTAGTGGTAACAATGAAAGTATTGGAAGTTAAATCTCGTGCCGAATTAGAAAAGAACCAAAAACAGCAACAGGCTGAAATGGAAAAAATGATGGCTGAACGCCAGGCAGCAGAAAAACCGGAATTAGATAAGTATTTAGCGGATAATAAAATTACAACGAAGCCAACCGCTTCCGGATTAATTTTTATTGATGTGAAAAAAGGCTCAGGTCCAAAACCTAAAGCAACAGATAATGTAGTTGTGCATTATACCGGAACTTTATTGGATGGCACTAAATTTGATAGTTCATTGGATAGAGGAGAACCTGCTACCTTCCCGTTAAATCAAGTGATTCCGGGTTGGACAGAAGGTATTCAATTAATGAGCAAAGGCGGAAAGGCTAAATTAATTATCCCAAGTAATTTAGGTTACGGTCCACAAGGTACCGGTCCGATTCCTCCATTCGCTTCATTAGTATTTGAAGTAGAATTGTTAGATATCATCGACGCAAAAGATATTCCTACCGCACCGGTGCAGGAAATCAGTGCGGGACAATAATCAGAGAACAAGAAATAAATTCATAAAACATACACTATGAAAAAAAGTATCGCATTAATGGCAGGTTTGTTATTCGCAACCGGCGCCATGTTCTCACAGAAAACTCAAAAAGTAAAAATCAGTAAAATGGACAAAGAATTTTTAGCAAAGCAAGCAGACGGCATTTACGCCAAATTTGAAACTAACAAGGGAGATATTTATTGTTTCCTTGAACATAAGAAAACGCCTATGACTGTTGCCAATTTTGTTGGCTTAGCAGAAGGGAAAATTAAGAATGATAAAAAAGCAGAAGGAACACCGTACTACGATGGTAACAAATTTCACCGTGTAATCCCAAGCTTCATGATTCAGGGTGGTTGTCCAATGGGAACCGGTATGGGTGATCCGGGTTATAAATTCCCTGATGAAATTGATACAACTTTAAAACATAAAGGTCCAGGTATTTTATCAATGGCGAACGCAGGTCCAAATACAAACGGTAGTCAGTTTTTCATTACACACGTTCCAACCCCTTGGTTAGACGGTAAGCATACCGTATTCGGACATGTAGTACAAGGACAAGATGTAGTGGATAAAATTGTAGGGAACGATACCATTAAGCATTTAGTGATTTTGCGTAAAGGAAAAGAGGCTGAATCATTTGATGCTGCAAAAACTTTCGAAACAACAAAAACAGATTTAGTAAAGAAAGCGGAAGAGAAAATCAAAGCTGAAACCTTAGCGATGGAATCTATCTTAAAAGAAAAATTCGGAAGCGCGCAAACGACTGGTTCAGGTTTAAAAATCATGATTGAAAAACCGGGTGACGGACCGGCTCCAAAAACCGGAGATATGGTAAGCGTACACTATACCGGAACTTTATTAAACGGAACTAAATTCGATAGCTCAGTAGATCGTGGTCAGCCAATTTCATTGCCAATCGGCGTTGGACAGGTAATTAAAGGTTGGGATGAAGGTATCATGATGTTGAAGCAAGGTGGAAAAGCTAAATTAATTATTCCTCCACATTTAGGATACGGAAGTCAGGGTGCAGGTGGAGTTATTCCTCCAAACGCATGGTTAGTATTCGATGTTGAATTGATTAAAGTAGGAAACTAATTTTTCATGAATAACGAGGAAACAAAGGAAGCGGTAACGAAAATCCTTACAGATTACCTCGAGCAAAACGGACACCGTAAAACAGCGGAACGTTTTGCGATATTGAATGAAATATATTCTCATGAGGGACACTTCGACATTGAAGGATTGTACCTCATGATGAAAAATAAAAAGTATAGGGTAAGTCGTGCTACTTTGTACAACAACATCGAGTTAATGTTGGATGCAGGATTGGTAATTAAACACCAGTTCGGAAAAAATTTAGCACAATTTGAAAAAGCCTATAAGTATAAGCAACACGATCATTTAATTTGCAGCGATTGCGAAAAAGTGTTTGAGTTCTGCGATCCGCGAGTGATGCAGATACAAAAGATGACGGAGAATATTCTGAACTTTGATATTTTCCATCATTCCTTGAATTTTTTCGCAAAATGCCGTAACTTGAAGGAAAAAGGAAAGTGCGAACATTACACGACCCGTAAGACTTAATCGAACGGGCTATTAATAATCATAGTAATAAAATCGAAAAGCTTAATTAGTCCTAAAGCAGATTAAGTTCTTCGGGTTAAAAAATAAGACATGCTATTTGAATTTTCCATATCCGAAAAAAATAAATGTACTATAGTATCCTTAACCGGAGAATTGATTGAAAAAAATCAGGCGGCTGATTTGATTAAGAAGGTGGAAGAATTAGTGGCTGCCGGCAATAATAAGATTGCGCTTAATCTGGAAGGGTTAAAATACATGAACAGCAGCGGACTTAATACCTTAATTCAGTTGCTCACTAAAACGCGTAACAGTGGCGGAGAAACGGTGATTTACAACATGAATAAAAAAATCAACGAGTTACTTTTAATCACCAAACTCAATACACTTTTTAAAATTGTTGATTCCGAAGATCAGGCATTGAAATTGTTAAGCGTTTAATCTTCAGGGCTAAAACCCTATAAGAATAAATTTTAGCATAACCCCGGACTTCAGTCCGGGGTTACTTATAAAAAGAAGAATGGGCTTTAGCCCTGAAGAGAGGGGAGATTAGAATTAATTAAACAGTACGACAAATGAACTTCTTTAACGGATTCATAAAAGGGTTTTCCAACGCATTCAAATCATTTGATGTATTATTTAATAAGGGCCTTTGGCCCTTTTTGCTTTATCCTTTAGTCATTTGGGTATTAACCTGGCTATTGAGCTTAGCCGGAATAACAGTGCTTGCCGATTGGTTTGCTAACTGGACCGCTGAAGCATTGGAGTTTGATAAAATACCGGATAGCGGACATTGGCTTTCATTTGCCAAACCTTTTTTAACCGGATATTTCAGTGTATTTGTGTTTTGGGTAGTGAAAATTTTGTTTTGGTTTATCTCCGGAACATTTTCAAAGTATGTTTTATTAATTGTTCTTTCACCATTATTTGCATTGCTCTCTGAAATTGCCGACGAAAAACTCACCGGACAAAAATTTCCATTTTCATTTCCTCAATTAATGAAAGACATTGTTCGCGGTACCATGATAGGCTTGCGTAATATGATGATAGAGTTTGGTATTATTATTGGCTGCTTTATTGTGACCTTATTTTTTCCGCCATTAGTGATTGCAACCACACCGTTTTTGTTATTGGTGAGCTGGTATTTCACAGGCTTCTCCATGATGGATTACAATACCGAGCGTTACCGTTACAACGTGAGCGACAGTGTGCGTTTTATTCGCGCTAATAAAGGATTGGTGATAGGGATTGGTTGCGTTTATTGGTTGTTCATGAGTATTCCAACATTTGCCGGAGATATCATTGGATTAATGTTTGGTCCGGCTATCGCTTCATTGGGTGCAACGATAAGCTTTCTGGAATTAAGGAATCAAAAAAGTGCTTAACTGTTTTTAGTTAATTCTGCAAGTATAGATTAAATTTAGATACGTATTCCAATCACGCAAACATCATCCACTTGTTCTTGTTCACCTTTCCATTCATTAAAAGCTAATTCAAGTTTTTCTTTTTGTTGTGAAAGTGGTAAGGATGCTATATTTTCTAGAGTTTCACTAAACTTTTTGTACTTAAATTTTTTTCCTTGTGGACCGCCAAATTGATCACTATAACCATCTGTTAGCATATATAAAATATCTCCATGTGTATAATTCACGTTATTTAATGTAAATGGGTCTTGTTTTTCACCTTGACCTACTGGCATTTTGTCGTATCCTAATTCATTGAGAGTATTATTTGTATATATCAATACTCTATTATTAGCGGACGCATAACTAATACGGTTAGCTGCCTTGTCAAAACAAATTAAAGTGCCGTCAAATCCATCCTTTTGCTCTTCTTTTGAAATGCTCTCAATTAATTTTTTTCGCACGTAATTTAAAATATGGTCAGGACTATAAATCCCTTTTTCATTGATAGCTTCACTTAAAAAGCCAATATTTAATAAACTCATAAATGCTCCCGGTACGCCATGGCCTGTACTATCACAAACGGCGAGATAGAATTTATCATTTGCCAAAGTAGCCCAATAAAAATCCCCACTTACGATGTCTTTTGGTTTGAACAGAACAAAAAAGTCGCGCAAATTTGATTTGAGTAAGTCCTCATGTGCTAAAAGTGTATATTGAATTCGTTTCGCGTAGTTTATGGAGTCAACAATGGCTTTTTGTTTTTCTTCAATGATGTGTTTTTGAAGTGATATTTCTTTGTTAGCTACTTGCTTATTTCTATATGCGTTAAATGAAACAAAGGCAATGACCAACATTAATAAAAAACCAAATACTCCTCCGTATGTAAATAAGCGTTGTTGTGCAATTTCGTTTTCGTGTTTATTTTGTTCTATTAATCTTAAGTTAGCTTGTGCTACACTGTCTGCTGCTGCCTTTTTTTCGTATTCAGACTGAAATTGTTGACGTAAAACGGCTCTTTTGTTTTCAACTCTTTCTAAACTATCTCTCATCTTCACATATTGTTCGAACATAATTAATGATGGCCCGGTTTTGCCCATTTGTTTATAGATTTTATATAAGAAGAAACTTGGATTTTTGATAAGATAGGGGTAGCCAAGTTTATTAGCAATTGTTAATGCTTCTAATGCAAATTTTTCTGAATTACCAAGCTCATTTCTATTGAAATAAATATCAGCAAGTAATCCATAAGCATTAGCAAGTTCATTCAGGTTTTCCCCTTTTTTAAGAAGATTACAACTTTGATTTAAGGCAATAATAGCACTGTCAGTATTTCTTAATTTATAATAATTACCTGCAATATGTATCAAAGAATTTCCAATTCCTACATTATCTCCCAGCGATTCGTAAATTAATTTTGCCCGATTAAAATAGGAGAAAGCATCTGAATATTTTTCATTCCGGTGAAATACTTCACCAATGTTTGTAATAGTTAATGCCATGGATTGTTTTTCACCCACTAACTCAAATAATTTATTTGCCTTTTCATAGTTTTCAAGTGCCTTATTTAAATCTCCCTGATTATGATACAATCTTCCTATGTTATTAAGAGCTAAGGCCATTTGACGTTTCTCATTTTGTTGGTCAAATATTTTGTAAGCTTTGGAATAACAATTAATAGCTGAAACAAGGTCGCCTTGATCTTTATAAATTGAACCAAGATTGTTTAACGAAGTGCCAACGCCAAGTTTATCATGGTTTTTCTCCTTTAGATTTAATGATTTTATATGCCATTCAATGGCTTTATCTATGTCGCCTTGCTTTTTATAAATATTGGCCATGTTGTTTGTAGTAGAAGATAGGCCGGTTAAGTCATTTAATCTTAGTTGAATTTTGTAAATGTCTTCATAAATTTCCATAGCCTTTTTAGTATCATTCTTATAAGTTGATAATTGAAACGCGATGTTACTTAAAGCATATGTTTTATAAATCAGAAATGCGTTATCCTCGCCGCCTTTTTCCGACATTTCCAAGGCTAATTGATTATATCTCGGCCAAATTCGCTCATCACCCAATGTGTTTGCTAAAAACATAACATATCTGAGTCGAATCGAATCATGATTTGCTTTATGATATAGAGGTAGAATAGAGTCAAAAAGATATTTATCCTGAAAGGAAAGTTGTGTTTGCTCGATGCTGTCTAAAATAAACCAGGACTTGCCTATTTTATTTTGAGTGTAAGCTAAGAGGTTATACACTACAAAAAATATTAGATAAATTTTTTTCAATCGTATAGTAAATATAAAAAAAAACAGGCACCAAAAGTGCCTGTTTTAATATAAAGTAAAAGTAAAGTTACAAATGTATCACTTCACCATAAGCTGCAGCTTCCATAATCGCTTCGCTCATGGTAGGGTGAGGGTGAACAGTTTTAATTAATTCGTGACCTGTTGTTTCTAATTTACGAACTGCTACACATTCTGCTACCATTTCAGTAACGTTAGCACCAATCATGTGCGCGCCTAATAACTCACCGTATTTAGCGTCGAAAATTAGTTTAATAAATCCATCGGATGCGCCTGAAGTTTTAAGATTACTGTTTGGATTTTGCCGGTTGCTAATACTACATTCAATAAAAAAATTAGTTTAGGACTATTCTGTAGGTTTTACTATTAATTTTAATCAGATATAGACCTGCAGATAATTTATCAAGATTAAATTCTGTTGTGCCTTGAAAAATATTTCTTTTTAAAATCTCTTTTCCCTCTGAATTATAAATTTCTACAAATTCTTCCTGACTTGTAGTTGAAATGAAAATTAAATTACTGGTAGGGTTTGGATAAATTGAAATATTATTCTTTAAATTTATTTCATTAACATCTGTACATGGATAAACGGTTAAGGGATACACACCACTAGATGCACATCCGTTAACGAATGTACCATAAACCATGTAATTTGTAGTTACAGATGGAGAAACGACTATTGTTTGTAAATTAGAACCTGTGTTCCAAGAATATGTTGACGCCCCATTAGCTGTAATTGTGGCTGTTTGTTGACAAGACGGTCCCCAAATCCATCCAGGAGCACTACATGTAAATGTGATTATAGGACTTGGTTTTATGGTTATTGTATGTGAAGCAGTTGAATTGCAAACTCCTGAAATCCCGATGACAGAGTAAGTTGTTGTAGTAAATGGAGTAACAACAATTGTATTGGTTAATGGACCTGTGCTCCAAATGTAACTTGTACCACCGGTAGCGGTTAGCGTTGTTGTTGTTGCGTAACATATGCTATCAACTCCAATAATAGAGATAGTAGGAGATGGAATAACAGTCATTCCCAGTGTAGTTGAATTGATACATCCATTTAAATCAGTACCGGATAATGAATAAGTTGTAGTTACCGTTGGACTAACATTTAGAGTGTTTGAAACTATTGATGAATTCCATGTATATGTATTAGCTCCGGTTCCTATTAATGTCATGTTTTTACCAAAACACAAAGTGTCATTCCCTACAATGCCGATTGAGGGTAGAGCATTTACAAACACAAATACTGATCCACAAGATGCTAAGGAACCAACACATCCTCCTTCACCTCTTACATAATAAGTTACATTTGCAGGTGCAGTATGAGTCATGACAATGGCTGTGCCTGTACCCACAGGAGTTCCGCCACAACCACCAATATACCAAGTCCAGTTGCTTGCGTTATTAAGATTGGCTCCACTTAAGCTTACTGTATTGGTAACACCAATGCATGTAACAGTATTTGTGGTAACAATAGGTACAGATGGGAATGAACAAAAACTACCATACTTAACTAAAAAACCACTAAAGAGAGTTCCTTTACCTTCGCTACTCGATAATAATGTTGTACTTGTTGGGTCAAATTCGATCAGATTTCCTTTATATCCACCTGTGGCGTAAAGTGAGCCATTATCATCAGTATAAAGTTCGTGTTTGGATCCGGAATTTGCTCCAACTATACTAAAGGCGCCTTTAAAAAATGAATTTGAACTTGGTGTAAAATTAGTATTATAGCATGCTATATACTGGCTATAATAACCCGGAGAAGAGATTGTATAGGTTTGGTAAGTAGGTGGATTAAAATCAACAGTGTTATAAAAGAAACCTGAAACATATAAGTTTTCTTTATATAAAGCCAAGTCTGCACCAACATCGTAATTATTGCCTCCAAGATTAAATACCCATTTGAAAAATGAAGACGAGGAGGGTAGTTGAGTTCCGTCATATTTTGCAACAAACGCATCACTAAATCCTAATGAGCTTGTTCCATTCATGCTTGAAGAGGGATTAAAATCTATTCCGGTACCATGAAAAGTTCCAGTAATATATACACCACCAATAGAGTCAACGCATATTGCTGTAGCTTCATCGTCACCTATGCCGCCAGCGTTAAAAGCCCATTGTGTAAAAGAAGCTGAAGAAGGAGTGAGATTTCCATTGTACTTAGCCACGAAAATATCCAAGTTAGCATTTGCGGTTAATGTGTATGATGAACTTGTTGATGGATCAAAGTCAATATTATTCCCGGAGAAACGACCACAAACAAAAACATTTCCAGCCTTATCGGAGGTAATATCAAAACCTAAATCATAGTTGCCATTACCTCCAATTAGAAATCCCCATTTATGAAAAGAGGATGATGCAGGCGTAAGGCTTCCATCATATTTGGCTAAAAAAACATCTTGATTGCCGGGGTTTGAAATTGCGATATTAGTATTGATTGAAGGGTCGAAATCAACTGTGTCTGAAACATATCCTGTTACATAAACTTGCTGAAGTGAATCAACATCAAGGCCGAAAACCATATCCGCCCCGGTTGCGCCACCAATCGGAAATGCCCATTTAAAAAAACTGGTTGAGCCGGGCGAAAGATTACCATCGTATTTTGTAATCAGAATGTCTAATGCACCCGGAGGATTTAATGTAAAAGTGTTAGGAGATGGATCGTAATCATTGTTGTTTAATGTACCTTGAGAGGCTAAGTATACATTTCCATAAGGATCTACATCTAGTTCTTTACATTCTGAATAGATATTAAAAGCCCATAAGAGGTTACCACTACTATTATATTTCGCAACGAATCCTCTGCCATTTATTGAATTCAATTCCCAAATGCCCGGCCCTAAGTCAAAATCAATTATTCCTGTAAAATTTCCTGCGGCAAATACATTTCCATTTACATCAGTGGCAACTGTATTAACATAATTACCCGCATATGAATTTCCTAAAGGAAATGCATTGATGTAATTTCCATTGTTAGAGTATATGCCACAAAACGCATCACCGCTTATTGGCCAGGTGGAGCTAAGGGTATTAGAAGCAGACGAAGGGTCGAAATCCACATTTTGTCCGGAGAAAGCACCTGTAACTACAATATTAGATGTAACGGGATTAAAGTGAATTGCGTTTCCAACATCACCATAAATACCGCCAATATTAAAACTCCATTTTAGAAAGCCTGTTGCAGTTGGATTAAGATTATTATCATAGGATGCAACAAAAACATCATTTGCAATTGCGGATAAGGAATAGGTATTAATTGACGGATCAAAATCTGCTTTTTTCCCAAAATAACCCGTAAGATAAATATTGTTATTCTTGATGGTTACAGATTTACCCATGCTGCTAGTAGAGTCACCAATTGCAAAAGCCCATTGATAAAAACTTGTTGAAGTTGGAGTTAAATTTCCATCATACTTCGCCAAGTAACAATTAGTTGAACCACCAAGAGAACTTATAGTAGATGTAACGGAAGAAGGATTCATATCAATATTACTCCCTGAAAAATTACCTGTCACATATAAATAACCCAAACTGTCTATATCTAAGCTATAGGCTACATCTTGTATGGGGCCACCAAAATGAAAAGCCCATTTATAAAAAGAGGTTGAACTAGGTAATAAATTTCCATCGTACTTTGCAACAAACGCGTTACCATTTCCTCCATTGAAATTAGCTGTCCCAGACGATGGATTGAAATCCGCAGTACTAGCAAATTCCCCAGTTAAATAAACGTTACCACTAGCATCTGTTTCGATACCATATCCGCTATCACCTGCAGTTATTCCACCAATGGCAAAAGCCCATTTGAAAAATGAGGTAGAAGAAGGTGTTAGATTAGCATCATATTTTGCAACAAAAACATCAGCATTAGCACCAACTGTGTAACTATTGACCGATGGGTCAAAATCCGATGAAATATTAAAGTGACCAGTCACATAGATATTTCCTAAACCATCAACAGTTAATGCATTCGCTTGATCTGTCCAAACGTTTCCAATTGGAAATGCCCATTGAAAAAAACTTGTAGAATTAGGAGTTTGATTACCATCATATTTAGCAATAAAAGCGTCAGTTGCAAGTCCGGTACCCAAAGCGTTTAAAGAGAAAGTATTTACTGACGGATCGAATTCTATGTTGTTTCCTGAGAATAATCCACAGATATAAATATTTCCTGCACCATCTAGTTTTATTGATTTGATAGAAGCGATATCGGAGCCCCCAATATTAAAGGCCCATAAAAAATTACCGTTACTTGTGTATTTTGCCACAAACCCATCTGTAGAGCCATTTGCTAATAGAGTATAAGTGCTTGTAGAGGAAGGATCAAAATCAACGCGTCCTTTAAATTCTCCTACAATATATATATTCCCGGCGGCATCAGTTGCAATTCCGTAACCTTCATCTAAGCCTCCGTCAGAACCAATGTTCTGCATCCAGGCTGGTATTGGTAAAGTCTGGCCGAATGAAAATCTAACCAAGCACATCAAAATTAAGACGACGTTTCTCATTTAATAACTTTTTTCTCAGTAATATTTTTTTGAATAATTGAATTAATATCGAACTCTATTCAATAAAGTAATCATTACTTCATTAATAGCATCCTTCCATACGAGAATTTGTTTTTACGTACAAATCTTACAACAATAGATTTGCCATCATTAATGGAAATGCTTCTGTTAATTGGGGTTATAAAAACACCATCAACGGATGGATATAATTTTCTTTCCACTGCTCCGGTTTTTACATCAATGGTTGTTTGTGCGAATACAGCATCTTTATAGTTTTTGATGTCTTCAATCTCTTTAAGCTTATCATCGTATATGCCAATCTTTTCAAAATTTGATGGGTGTTCAGCATAGATAAAATATAGTTTATCACCATTAAAGGTATAATGGAAATTTTTCACCTTATTTAGGGTGCTTTTAGGTATGATGGCACACCACTGAAATTTTCCTTCGGAGGAATACTTACAAGTCATTAATTCACGCTCAAGTTGATAAGGGCCGGAACTATTAGTTCCTGAAAAACCTTGTGTGAACATGAAATAGTAATCGTTATTGTTTTTAATTAGTTCTTTTACAATATAAGATTTGTCAGCAGTGCCTTTTTCGATAGCCCAAGTTCCTAATTTGTATCCCATGCGCTTATAAAAATCGTCGTTAAAATAATTAAAAGAAAGGTTCTTTACTTTTCCGGATCCATCAGTTTCAAAGAAGTAATTAGCAAGCTTGGGTTCTGGTCCGCCTTTCGTTTCAATATCGTTACATAACCCGGCAGTTATAAATTTGTTTTGGTCTGCCAAGAACAAAGCGCTTCTGATATTTAGTTTGTCTGTAATTGTAAATACCTTAGACTTTGAATCTTTCGAACCAATTAGCTCATAAGCTACAATTTGGTATTTTATATCAGTGTCAAATTTTGAAATGTGTTGCGCGCAGATTACATCGCCATTATCATTAATTGAAAAGGTCCCACTAAATAGATAGAGGTCTTCGATTTTTTGTGTGGGATTAACAGTTTTAATTTTTTCAAGTGAGTTAGAGTTGTAAATGGTGATATAGGAATCTTGCGGATACATCAAATACTTAATGGATAATCCAACAGCGAATTTTGTTAAATCTGGTGAAAACACGACATCATAATTAATTGAGCCTGTATACATTCCTTTTTTATCCGATACTTCAGCAATAGTTGTTGGCTGAGTTATTACTTTTCCGGTTATGTCCGCCACTACAAGTTTAATAATGGTGCTTTTTCGGTCATAGTCTATATAAAATGTATAAAGCTTATTGTTTGCAGCAAATGTTTTTAGTGGTACAGGATGTTCTTTATCTTGAGTTTCAACCTCGTTAACTAAAACTCCCGTATTTTTTCTAGTAAAAGTAATTGGATCATATATGTCTAAAATTAATTTATACTTGCTGCTTTTAGTATATTCCTGTTCAACAACAAATAGGGCATCTTTTAAAAGAATACAAGAATTTAAGTCTTTAATTACAGGATGTTCCATTTCGTATTCAACATCAGAAATCACAAACGGACTTTGTGCGTGTAAATATGATGCAGATAAGAAGTTGGCAAGAATTATGATTGGAAAGTTTATTTTCTTAATCATTTGATTCAATTTGAAGAAGAAGAGATTTTTTGTACGCATATTACAGAATTTGGTTTAAATTACATTTTTACTGTTACACCAAAATACAAAATATTCAATAATTTACAAGTTTAAATAAATAAAAAAGCCCCTTCAAAAGAAGAGGCTTTTTTTGTCTATTGAAAATGATATTTTACAAATGTATTACTTCACCATAAGCTGCAGCTGCAGCTTCCATGATTGCTTCGCTCATGGTAGGGTGAGGGTGAACAGTTTTAATTAATTCGTGACCTGTTGTTTCTAATTTACGAACAGCCACACATTCTGCTACCATTTCTGTAACGTTAGCACCAATCATGTGCGCGCCTAATAACTCACCGTATTTAGCGTCAAAGATTAATTTAATAAATCCATCGGATGCGCCGGCAGCTTTTGCTTTACCTGATGCAGAGAATGGAAACTTACCAACTTTAACTGTATAACCGGCTTCTTTTGCTTTCTTCTCAGTAAATCCAACAGAAGCAATTTCAGGTTGGCAATATGTACAACCCGGAATGTTATTGTAATCAATAGGGTCAACGTGCATGCCTTTGATTTTCTCAACGCAGGTAATTCCTTCTGCACTAGCAACGTGTGCTAAGGCTTGTCCGCCTACGCAATCACCAATGGCATAATAACCCGGTACATTCGTAGCGTAATATTTATCGGTTAAGATTTTTCCTTTGTCTGTTTTAATACCTGTTTCTTCTAAACCAATTCCTTCAATGTTTGCAGCAATTCCTACCGCAGATAAAACGATTTCAGAATCAAGAACAACATTTCCGGTTTTTGTTTTAACATGCACTTTGCAATCTGTTCCTTTGGTATCCACACTTTCAACAGAAGCTTCTGTCATGATTTCGATACCAACTTTTTTGAAAGATTTCTCTAATTGCTTTGATACTTCTTCATCTTCAACCGGAACAATGTTCGGCATGAATTCAACGATGGTTACTTTGGTTCCCATTGTTGCATAGAAGTAAGCAAACTCAACACCAATAGCACCTGAACCTACAACCACTAAACTCTTAGGTTGTTTTGGTAAGCTCATCGCTTCGCGGTAACCAATAATTTTCTTACCGTCTTGTGGTAAATTAGGTAACTGACGGGAACGTGCTCCTGTTGCAATGATAATGTGTTTACCATCGTATACAGTTACTTTTCCATCGGCACCTTTAACTTCCACTTTTTTGCCCGGCTTTACTTTAGCCGTGCCCATGATGACATCAATTTTATTTTTCTTCATCAAAAACTGAATGCCTTTACTCATTCCGTCGGCCACATCGCGGCTACGTTTAATAACGGCACCAAAATCAGCTTTGATATTATCTGCACTAATTCCGTAATCTTTTGCGTGATTTAAATATTCAAATACCTGAGCACTTTTTAATAATGCTTTCGTTGGAATACATCCCCAGTTTAAACAAATACCACCTAAATTTTCTTTTTCAATAATGGCGGTTTTAAAACCTAATTGTGAAGCGCGAATGGCAGTAACATAACCGCCCGGACCGCTTCCTATAACAATAACATCGTAGTTCATAATTTGATTTTGTAAAGTGCTAATTTAAGATTTAAATTCTTGAAATGTTATAAATTCAGAAATTAATTTGGTATTGCAATTTGTTTGAAATCAGAGGATTATTAGCAGAGAACCATCATGTCTTCGTCATTGCGAGGAGGGACGACGAAGCAATCCTTATTTGTAGAGATTGCTTCGGTCGAGGCGAAAAGCTCGACCTTGCAATGACGGAAAAAGAAAAAAAGATTCCTCCCTACGGTCGGAATGACGAATGGATTTAAACTGTCATGTCGAGCGCAGTCGAGACATCTTTATTTCAACACAGAGATGCAGAGTCTGAGAGGCCAAGGATATTATTTATGGCCTACAAAACTTAAACATTTCTTATTATATGTTATGCGTTTAATGTTTAATGAAGAGGTAATGTTCTCCATCGCGAGCTGTGCCTCGCGACATATAACACAAAATAATAAATGAAAAAAGAGCCCCGAATTAGATTCCGCGAAAAAGCATCTACACATCGCTTCGATGCACAGGTCTGCGCTATCCGCGGGAAAAGAAAAAAAAGATTCCTCCCTACGGTCGGAATGACAAATTACAACGAGTGTCATGTCGAGCGAAGTCGAGACATCTTTTTAGCCATGAATTACACGAATAAACACGAATTAAATTCCGCGAAAATCTGCGCTATCCGCGGGAAAAGAAAAAGAACAGATTCCTCCCTGCGGTCGGAATGACAAATTGCAACGAGTGTCATGTCGAGCGAAGTCGAGACATCTTTTTAGCCACGAATTACACGAATAAACACGAATTAGATTCCGCGAAAATCTGCGCTATCCGCGGGAAAAGAAAAAGAACAGATCCCTCCCTGCGGTCGGAATGACAAATTAAAACGAATGTCATGTCGAGCCGGAGCGAGACGTTGTAATGATAGTTGTTTAGTTCTCGACTACTCCCGATAACTATCGGGACGAACTGACAGGAAACGCTCGAACTGACAGGAAATTATAACCCAAACCTTGCCTGCGGTACTTCATCTAATCCGCAAAAATCTTGTTTCAAATATTTATAGTAAGCAGTAATTCCAATCATGGCGGCATTATCGGTACAATACTCGAATGGTGGAATGAATACAGTCCACTTGTTTTTTTCTCCAAGCGCCATTAATTGTTTTCTTAATTCACTATTGGCAGAAACACCGCCTGAAATCGCAATGTCGTTTATATGATGACGTTTCGCCGCTATTTCGATATTATGTAAGAGCACTTTTATTAAATGATTTTGATACGAGGCGCAAATGTCATTGATGTTTTCCTTTATAAAATCAGGATTCGTTTTTACATTATTCTGAATAAAGTATAAAAACGAAGTTTTAATACCACTGAAACTGTAATTCAAATCATTGACATGTGGTGTAGAAAACGTGAATTTATTTGGATTTCCACTTTGTGCCAGCTTATCTACCATTGGTCCGCCGGGATATGGTAGTCCGATTATTTTTGCCGCTTTATCAAAAGCTTCGCCAACCGCATCATCAATGGTTTCGCCTAACAATTCAAAATCCAAATGCGAATGAATTTTCACGATTTGTGTATGACCCCCGCTCACCGTTAGACACAGGAAGGGGAAGTTGGGAGTTCGTAGTTCGTAGTTTGTAGTTTTGGTAACATTCTCCGGACTCCCAACTCCCAACTCCGACCTATTTTCTCTAATAAAATGCGCTAAAATATGTGCCTGCATGTGATTCACTTCAATCAGCGGAATTTGTAAAGCCATTGCCATTGATTTGGCAAAGCTCGCCCCAACCAATAAACTGCCCATTAAACCGGGACCTTTCGTAAAGGCAATCGCAGATATTTGTGATATTTTAACACCGGCTTTTTGAATGGCTGCATCCACCACAGGAACAATGTTTTTTTGATGGTCGCGGCTTGCTAATTCGGGAATTACACCGCCATATTGCTCATGAATTTTCTGATTGGCTGTAACATTTGCTAATACCGCATCGTTTTTTAAGACAGCGCACGAAGTATCATCGCAGCTCGATTCTATTGCTAATATGTATACTTCGTCATTTTTCATCCTGCCAAATATTTGTAACTTTATAGCTTATGGCCGTAGTGGGCAAAATTACAAGAATATTACTGAAAACACTCAAATATCTGTTTGTTCTGGTTATTCTTTTGCTCGTATTTCTGATTATTGCCGTAAATACAGATAGCGTTCAAACCTGGCTCGGACAAAGAGCCACTGCATATTTGTCTTCTGAATTAGGTACACGTGTTGAAGTAGGAGCGGTTCATCTTCATTTTATTAAAACTGCGGAATTAAAGGATGTGTTTGTTGAAGACAACAATCACGATACGTTGGTTTATGCATCTACTTTAAAAGTTGATTTAAGTAATTTCGATTATGAAAAGAAAACTTTAAATATTGATCGTGTTCTGGTTAAGAACACAACGGTAAAGATTGTTCGTTACAAATCAACCGACAAATTTAATTTCGAGCATTTAGCGGATTATTTTGCTTCCACGGATACTACCAAATCCGGTACTTCACCTTGGAAAATAAAATATGGAACACTAATCGTAGATAATGTGGATTTCACCTATCGTAACGAACGTCATAATACAGAGGTAAAAGACTATATGAATTACAATAATATTCATGTTAAGCATGTGTCGGGCGAATTCAGCGAAATTAAAATTATAGATGAAACTTTTTTCGCAAACATAAAAGGTTTGTATGCTGAAGAGCATTCCGGTGTAGTGTTGAAGAATCTAACGACTCAAGCTAAAGTAGGTCCGCAAAGTTTAATTTGTAAGGCGCTGACCCTCGAAACGCCGAATAGTAAAGTGCAAGGAAGTTTAGCTTTTCAATATAAAAACTGGCGGGCTTACCAAGAGTTTATTGATAGTGTAAAGATTAGCGGAATGTTGGTAGATGGAACATTGGTTCATTTTAATGATATCGCTTATTTTGCTAAAGAGCTGAAAGGATTGAACAAATCATTGAAGGTGAACGGAAATTTTGAAGGCTATGTGAAGGATTTCAAAACGCAAAGTTTGTATCTGGCTTTTGGTGATCATACCATTTTCGCGGGTGATTTAGCTATAAAAGGATTGCCGGATATTAATAATACGTTTTTTGATTTTAAGGCACAACATCTTTCTACATCCAAAAGTGATCTTGAAAAAATTCCATTATTCCCATTTACGAAAGGAGAAAATCTAAGTTTGCCATCTGAGGTTGCCAGACTAGGAACGGTGGATTACAGCGGAGAGTTAAAAGGCTATTATTATGACTTTATTTCCAAAGGAACCTTTCGAACAGCACTTGGTAAAGCATACACCGACTTAGCTTTGCAAATTGATACCGCCAAGCAAAAAGTAAAATATCAAGGCTTATTGGTATCGGAAAGTTTTCATTTGGGAAAATTATTAAATATCCCTAATCTGGGCGCCTTAACGGTAAATTCAAAAATTAAAGGTTCCGGAATAACTTTAAAGGATTTGAATGCGGAGCTGAATGGTAAGATTGCTGCTTTCAGTTATAACAATTACGTTTATCAAAACATAAACATCGACGGTACTATTCAAAAGAGAATATTTAAAGGAAATTTAATAAGTAAGGATGCCAATGCTGATTTTGATTTTAATGGTAGCGTAGATTTTACAGGCAAAGTTCCCGACATCGATTTTATCTCAACAATTAATAAATTAAATCTTAAGCGCCTTGGTTTTATTAATTCGAAAGAGGATGGATATATATCATCACAAATCATTATGGATTTACAAGGCGACAATATTGATAATCTTTCCGGATTAATCAATTTTGATAACACGATATATAAAACAGAGGAAAAGGAACACAAAGTAAGCACCTTCGATTTACATCTGGAGCAGCAAGCTGTTGAGAAAAACATTCGTCTGAATTCAAATGTTTTTAATTTCAGTGTTAACGGACCATTTAAATTATCAAACCTGGAGGGTGCATTCCACACTCTTCTCTATTCGTATTATCCTGCCTTTGTGAGTAAACCAAAGGGTAAAAACGTATACACGGATTATTTTAAATATAAAATTACCGTTAAAAAATTTAATACCATTCGCGATTTATTCATAAATGATTTATCGGTGAGTCCTAATTCTGTTTTTGATGGTGATTTCGATGCTTCAAAAAATATATTTAACCTTAACATGAAATCGGATTCTATCAGATATAAAGGAGTTCGTTTTTCCAATAATCGAATAGAGTCTTATTCAAAAAATAATAAAGTCAATCTGGTATTAAAATCCGACAAAATAAATTTAACGGATAGTATTTCCATTAATAATTACTTTATGTATTTAGTGTCGAACGATAAAAACACGAAATACAATCTCGAATGGAATAATAAAACGGTTCCGAATAATGCAGGTAAGCTTTTTGGTCGTATGATATTTGAAAACAACACTGCTAATATCAGCTACGAACAATTCTTTTTAACTGTAAGAGACAGTACATGGAACATGATTACAAGTGGTAACACGGTTGTTGATTCATCCGGAGCTCTTACGATTAATCCTCTGGTTTTTGCCAATGGCATTCAAAAGTTAAGTATCAATGGTACCTTATCGAACGCACCAAAGGATAAATTGGTTTTCCAATTGGCTAATTTCGATTTAACTCAGTTAAGTCCGTTTATTGGCGACGCCTTAAAAGTAAAAGGTATTGTGGATGGCGGCTTCTCCTTACAAAAGCACTCCGGTAATCTTGTATTCAGCAGTAAACTTAATTTTAATAAACTCGATATTAATGATAATAATTTGGGGCAAGGAGAATTAAATGCCGAGTACTTTAATGCCTATAAATACATTTATCTGGATGGATTTACAACGCTTGGTTTTACCAATTTTAATGGTGATGTTATCAAAAACATAAGCTTTAACGGTTACTATTATACCGATAGAAAAGAAGAAAGTTTGGATATTGGTTTTAACGCAAATCCGGCGAACTTGAAAATATTGAATCGTTACCTTGAAGGTATTTTATCATTTAAACCTTGTTTAATCGCCGGAAGCGCGAAAATTACCGGTACACCGGCAAAGCCTGCTATCAACGGAAATTTCAAAATCATTCTTTGTGAAATGAAAGTAGATTATCTGAATGTGACCTATAATGTTATCGGGAATGTGGAGGTGATGCCGGATCAGATTCGCTTTGAGGATTTAAAGATAGGCGATGATGTAACCAAGAAAACCGTTTTTAACGGAACCTTAAACGGAAATATTTTCCACGACAATTTTAAGAACATGCGAATCGACTACGATTTGAATTTCAAAAACATGTTGGTGCTAAATAAACCGCGAAACGAAACGGAACCGTTCTATGGCAAGGCTTATGCGAGTGGTAACGTTGGTATTTATGGTTTTATTAATAATGTGGAAATTCAAATCACGAACGCGAAAACCGAAAAGGGAACCATATTTACTATACCACTTGATAATCCATCTGAAGTTTCAGAAACAGGATTTATTAAATTCGTAAAGAAAGATACCATTAAAAAAGCGGATGTGTTAATGAAATCCGGCTTTACTTTAGACATGCAATTAACGGCAACACCTGACGCGGAAGCACAAATTATTTTTGATGAGAAAAGCGGTGATATCATTAAGGCGAGAGGAAAAGGTGATTTACGATTAAAAATTAATAATCTTGGAAAGTTTGATATGTTTGGAGAATATGTCATTACCACCGGAGATTACATGTTTACATTGGAAAATTTTATCACCAAGAAATTCGATATTCAAAAGGGAAGTACAATAAATTGGAGTGGTAGTCCGTACGACGCGGAAATTAATATAACCGCCAATTACAAACAAAGAGCATCCATTGCTCCATTGTTTCCATATGACTCAACAGGCGTATACAAACGTCGCTATCCGGTTGATTGTAAGTTGTACATGAAAGAAACGCTTCTTACACCAAATATTTCGTTCGGCGTTGATTTACCTACCATTGATGAAAATACATTATCGAAAGTAAAAAGCTTATTGATTGATGAACAAGAATTAAATCGTCAGGTATTTTCTTTACTCTTATTAAAAAGTTTTGTTACACCGCTTCAATACTCACAAGGTGGAGGTATTTCCGCGGGTTCTGCCATTGCAGCTAACGGAACGGAGATGTTGTCGAATCGTTTAAGTGGTTGGCTCAATAACTTAACTAAGGATGTGGATATTGGTGTAAATTACCGTCCGGGTAGTGAAACTAGCAGCGATGAATTAGATATAGCTCTCTCCAAGCAATTATTAAATAATCGTTTGTCTGTTGATGGTAACTTGGGTTACAACAGTAACTCACAAACGTCTACTAACTCAACCGGATTAATCGGTGATGTGAATATAGAATACAAATTAACCGAAGACGGGCGTTATCGTGTGAAGGGCTTTAACCGAAGTAATGATAACACGCAAATCACTACTTCAGGTGGACCATTCACACAAGGAGTAGGTGCATTTTACAGGGAAGAATTTGAATCGTTTGACGATTTATTTAAGCGTTATCTCAAGAAAATTAAATCGGTAGGAGGTAAATCCAAATCACAAACACCTACAGAAGAAAGTCAATCAAACGGTGGTTGATTAATGCTTAATCTTTTCTCCGTTAATCAATACGGTTTCAATTAAATTACTTCCAAATGCATACGGAATGTAATTGTAAGAGCTGATTGGATGTGTAATAAAAATATTGGCACGTTTACCGGGAGTAATACTGCCAACTTCATGACTTAAACCCATCGCGTAAGCAGAGTTAATGGTACAAGCGTTAATTGTTTCAGCAGGATTTAATTTATATTGAATACAGCCGAGGCTCATCATGAAATTCATATTACCGCTTGGCGAACTTCCGGGATTATAATCACTCGCGAATGCGACAGCTAATCCTGCATCAATCATTTTACGGGCCGGAGGTAAAGGTAATGAGAGAAAGAAGGCAGCGCCGGGTAAAACAGTTGGCATGGTTTTACTGTTTTTTAAAACTTCTATGTCTTTATCGTTACAAAACTCCAAGTGATCAACACTAATAGCCTGACACGCTACTGCTGTTTGTATTCCGTTGCTGTGGCTCAATTGCTCGGCATGTACTTTTGGAATAAGTCCGTGCTTTAATCCCGCCTCTAAAATTAGTTTTGTTTCTTCAGCACTGAAATATCCGTTTTCGCAAAATACATCAATATAATCTGCTAACTTTTCTTTTGCGATTGCCGGTAACATTTCATTAATTATTAATTGAATGTAGCCTTCTTTATTCCCTTTGTATTCGGCAGGAATGGCATGCGCGCCTAAAAACGTAGCTTTTACGGGAATGATATTTAAATCTTTCAGACGTTTAATAACCCGAAGCATTTTCAATTCTGCTTCTGTGTTTAAGCCATAACCGCTTTTAATTTCAATGGCACCGGTTCCTTGTTTGATTACTTCAAAAAAACGGATCAAAGATTGTTCGAATAAATCATCTTCACTTACCTCACGTAATTTTTGCGCTGAATTTAAAATACCACCGCCACGTTTAGCAATTTCTTCGTACGTTAAACCATTAATGCGGTCAACAAATTCGCCTTCACGATTACCTGCGTATACAATGTGCGTGTGACTATCGGCATAACATGGCATGACTATTTTTCCTGTCGCATCAATCACTTCTAAATCTTTCCAGTCGATAATTCCCGGAAAATCTTCCATTGTGCCATAGTCTGCAATGAGTCCGTTGTCGATAGCCAACCAAGCATCTTCGATACAAGGAAGGTCAGACATTGCTTTTCCGCTTACTTTTTCAATCACGTTATCTCTAACCTGAACAAGTGTTTTTATGTTTTTGATAAGAAGTTTCATCCTTGCGTAAAGTTAAATAAATGCCGCATACAATAAAAAATATTCTAACGACGTTATTAAGGTATGAAACAGATAGTTTTAATAATTGCTTTCTTTGGTTTAGGTATAAATCTTAAAGCGCAAAAGAAGGATTCGGTTAAATTTTATAGAAATGAAATTGGTGTTAATACATTGCCTCTGGTAAATGTGTTAAGCGGTTCAATTCCTCTACAAAATGCCCGTTTATCATTAAACTACAGGAGAATGTTCGGTACTAAAAACTACATGCGCGTTTCATTAGCATTATTCCCGTATGCTGATTATAATGTTCAAAGTAAAAACGGATTTGTAACATTACATTCGGTGAATGATACAAATTTGATTTATTACAACCTCCAATACCGACAAACACCTAAAACGCAATTGAATTTGGGCTATGAAAGAGTGATAAGAAACCGTAAACTTTGTCAATCTGTTGGAGCTTATGTTTTTCTAAATTATCAGCATAAAAGGTTAGAAGATGTGTACCTGTGGACCGGAAAATCAACACCTCTTGAAGAGCAGAATTCGATATTTAATGTTGTTAAGCAGAGGGTTGATACAATGGGAAATGTTAAAGTTACGGATGGAATTGGGATTGGTCTTCAGGCGTTCTACAATGTACGTTTACCAATAAGTAAGCACTGGCTTGTATCTGCAACATTCGGACCTACCATGAGTGTCTCGTTTAACCGAGATAGAATTACAGAAAATAAGACGGGTAAGTTAAATGAGTTTAGATCCACCAACTTTGATTTCGATGGTACTTTATTCTCCGACCTTTCTATTTGTTATAGGTTTTAGCGCTTATTTATTACCTTTGCTTATATGGCAGGTAATACTTTTGGCAAGCTTTTTACACTCACAACTTTTGGCGAAAGCCATGGTGAAGCGATTGGCGGAATTTTGGATGGTTGTCCACCTCAAATAACGCTCGATTTTGAGTTCATTCAAAACGAATTGGATCGCCGTAAACCCGGCCAATCGCACATTACAACTCAGCGTAAAGAAAGTGATACGGTAAAATTTCTGTCGGGTGTATTTGAAGGTAAAACTACCGGTACGCCCATTGGTTTTATTATTGAAAACGAAAACCAAAAGAGTAAAGATTACGAACATCTGAAAGATAACTTTCGTCCCTCACATGCCGATTATACCTATGAAAAGAAGTATGGCATTCGCGATTACAGAGGAGGAGGAAGGTCGTCGGCACGCGAAACGGCTTGTCGTATTGTAGCCGGTGCCATTGCAAAATTATTTTTAAAACAGTTTGGCATAAGCATTCAGGCTTATGTAAGCACCGTACATTCCATCACACTCAGCAAAAAGTATTCGGAACTTGATTTATCTAAAACGGAAGAAAATATTATTCGTTGTCCCGATGCCGATATAGCTGATAAAATGATTGCTTTGATTGAGGAGGTGCGTAAAAAAGGAGATACTGTTGGCGGAATTATTTCATGCGTCATCAAAGGAACACCTGTCGGATTAGGAGAACCTGTGTTTGATAAATTGCATGCGGATATCGGTAAAGCGATGTTAAGCATAAATGCTGTTAAAGGCTTTGAGTTTGGCACGGGCTTTGATTCTGTTAACTACATGGGGTCACAATTAAACGATATTTTTTCCAATGAAAAAGGTGCTATACACACTACAACAAATAACAGTGGTGGTGTGCAGGGTGGCATCAGCAATGGCGAAGATATTTACTTTAAAGTGGCTTTTAAACCGGTTGCAACCATTATGCAAGTGCAAAAAAGTGTTAATGTAAAAGGAGAAGAAGTAAATCTTGAAGCGAAAGGCCGTCATGATCCTTGTGTATTACCACGCGCCGTGCCAATTGTAGAAAGCATGGCCGCATTAGTGTTGGCCGATCATTTTTTACGTATGAATGCTTATAAAAAGTAACATGAAAAAATTAAAGTATCTTATCGTCATTTTTGCGGCTCTTGTGCTCAGCAGTTGTAAAACAGTTGATTTACGATTTAAGTTATACAATCCACCATTGGTGCAATTACCGGAGCATGTTAAACAAATCGCTTTGGTAAATCGCACCATAATCGATAGTTCTAAAAAACAACAAAACATTTTTGAGTCTGTAATTACAGGCGAATCTGTATTTGGAGATAAGGTTGGACCTGAAGACGCGCTCTTCAGTTTTTCGCGTTATATTAATTCTTACGGTCCGGTTACTACCGTTATTCCTGAAAAACATCGATTAAGAGGGAATGTTGGTCCGTTTAAGAGCGACCCTTTAAAATGGGAAGTTGTTACAAAGGTGTGTCGCGAAAACAAATCCAATGCTTTAATGTCGTTAGAGAAATTCGATACTAATTCGGATGCTGCGGTAAGTGCTATCAATACCGGCATGCAAGTATTAAACGGGAATGTGAATGGCGTAAAAGATATTCGCTATCATGTGATGTATGGTTGGATATTGTATGATACCTTAACGAAACAGATTATTCATTATAGTGATGAAGTCGTACACGAAATCGCAACAGGCGTTCCTATTTTATCACCTTTACCGACTCAGGCAGTAAAAAATACAGCTGCGGTTATTGGTGAACGCGAAGCTTCCAAGTTTTGCTCTTCTTTTTACTGGGTACACCGTGATTATTATAAAAAAGGAAAAAGCGCACAGTTTTCGGTTGGCGTAAGAAGAGCCTACGTGAACGATTGGGATGGAGCGATTGAAATATGGAAAGAAACAGCTAAATCGGATAATAGAAAAACCGCGGGCCGTTCGTGTTATAACATCGCTATTGCTTATGAAGTAAAGGGTGATTTAAACGAAGCGTTAAAGTGGGCACGTAAATCGTATTCGGATTACGGAACTAAATTAGCGCATCAATACGTTTATACTTTAGAGCGCCGTCAGAACAACGGAAATTAATTCTTGCAGACTAAATCAAATAGAAGCATTTATATTGTCAGCTTTTTCGAAGGCGCAGCGGTGATGGCTACCGAATTGTGCGGTTCTAAATTAATTGCTCCTTATTTTGGCAGTAGCTTATATGTGTGGGCGGCAGTTATCGCGATTACACTGGGAAGTTTAGCAGCCGGTTACTTTTACGGGGGAAAATTAAGCGAGAAAAATGACAGGGTAAAAAAACTATCATTGGTTTTATTCATTTCCGCTTTGTATATGGGCGCAATGCCTTTCATAGCCAATTTATTCGGACCCATTGCTCTTCGGTTTGGATTATTGTTTTCAGTTACTATTTCTGCACTTTTATTATTAAGTGTGCCGATGTTGTTAATGGGCGCAGCCTCTCCGCTTATTATTTCCATTCAAACACAAAATTCAAATGAATCGGGTAGGGTAAGCGGACTCGTTTATTCGATTTCTACTTTGGGAGGAATTATTTCCACTTTCTTATGTGGTTTTTTGTTTATTCCTTCATTTGGAATTAGCACCACTTTATTTGTATTTGCCTCGTTGCTGGCATTATCATTAATTCTTCTTCATAAATCTAACGGTTTTAAAGCAGCGGTTTTATTGTTAATGTTTTTAGTGAGCGGATTTACTTCGAAAACTCCTCTTAAAAATTGTATTTATCAAAGTGATGGAATGCTCGGGAAAATAAACGTCATTGAAGATACGATTGAAAATTTAGTTGTAAGAAAATTGTTAGTGAATAACACAGTTCAATCGGAGATGAATATCCAAACCGGCAAATCTGTTTCTCAATACATAGCTTTACTGGATTCTAACCTGTCTTTAACGCAAAATAAAAACGCATTAGTTCTAGGTATGGGGGGCGGACTCACCTCCAATTTACTCGCTGAAAAGGGATATAAGGTAACAGGCGTTGAATTGGATGAAAGGATTGTTGAAGTGGCGAAAAATTATTTTCATCTCCATAAATCCACACTAGCTATTGCTGATGATGCACGTCGATTTATGAATAATTGCAATGAGAAATATGATCTCGTTTTAATTGACGTGTTTAAAGCCGAAGAGCAACCTGTACATGTTATTACCTCAGAGAGTTTACAGCGTTTAAAGCAGAATTTGCAAGAGAACGCAAGTTTGATTATTAACTGGCATGGTTATCTAAAAGGCGAGCGTGGCTTAGGAACTTCTATTTTATTGAACACCTTAAAAAGTGCAGGATTTAATTGTAAAATGGTTGCGGCATCAGGTAAAGAAGACGAAAGAAATATTTTGATTTTTGCATCTCTTAAGTCGCCTGACGTTAAAAAATATGAAATTCAGGAAGCCGTAGAATCGTGTGATTTAATCAATACCGATGCTAAACCGTTGTTAGAGAAATACAACGCTCTTGCCAATCAAACCTGGCGTAAAAACTACATACTTTACTACTATTCAGCTAATTAAAAAATAGCTTTTTTGTTCGTATATTTATACTTTAATTTTTAAAACGAACTCAGAGTATATTTTATGTCACAATTAGTAATTTTTCGTCACGGACAAAGTGTTTGGAATTTAGAAAACAAATTTACCGGATGGGTAGATGTGGATTTAACGGAAAAGGGCATTCAGGAAGCAAAGAATGCAGGTTTAAAATTGAAGGGATACAAATTTGATTATGCTTATTCGTCTTCATTGCAACGGGCACAAAAAACATTGAGTCTGGCGCTTGAAACAGCAGGGCATTCACCAATAACACCAATTTATGATGCTGCTTTAAATGAGCGAATGTATGGCGATTTACAAGGTTTAAATAAGGCTGATACAGCAGCGAAATACGGTGACGAACAAGTAAAAATATGGCGCCGCAGTTTCGATATCGCGCCTCCTAATGGTGAAAGTTTAAAGGATACTGCAGCACGTGTTATTCCTTATTTCGAAAAGGAAATTGTTCCGAAGTTGAAAGCCGGAAAAAACATTGTGATTGCAGCACATGGAAATAGTTTGCGTGCCCTAATCATGTATTTGGAAAAAATGACACCTGAGCAAATTTTACAATTCGAGATTGGAACGGCTGAGCCTCGTTTATATGAATTGGATACTAACATGAATGTAACTGCAGCTAAAAATTTATAATATGTCGAACCATTTTATAAGTCCGGATAGTAAAGTCATTGCTGTTGATTTCGACGGTACGATAGTAGAACATGCCTATCCCGGAATTGGTAAAGAAATGTTATTTGCTTTTGCAACGTTAAAAGCATTGCAGGCAAAGGGACATAAATTGATTTTATGGACGTATCGTCATGGTGATTTATTGCATGAAGCTGTTGAATATTGCAGGAAGAACGGTGTTGAGTTTTATGCGGTGAATCGTAATTTTCCGGAGGAAGAAGTTTCGGAAAAGGTGGCACGTAAATTAAACGCCGATATTTTTATTGACGATAGAAACATTGGCGGATTCAGAGGTTGGAGTGAAGTATGGCAAATGTTACATCCTGATGGCGGGGATTTTTTTCATGTAGTGGTGAATCCGGATGCACATAACAATTATAAAAAAGAAGAAGTTTCATTTTTTAAAAGGTTCTTAGGAAGAAAATGATTTATATTAAAACAAGAGAAGAGATTGAATTGATGCGCGAATCAGCCCTCATGGTATCGCGTACCTTGGGTTTAGTAGCAGAGCACATTAAACCGGGTGTAGAACCTGTTTTTCTGGATAAAATTGCCGAGGAATATATTCGTGATAACGGTGGCGTTCCCGCGTTTAAAGGTTACAGAGGAAATCCTCCATTTCCGGCTACTTTGTGTATTTCCATTAATGAGGCAGTTGTACATGGTATCCCAACCAATAAACCACTCAAAGACGGAGATATTGTATCGGTGGATTGCGGTGTAAAGAAAAATGGATTTTATGGCGATCATGCATATACTTTTGGGATTGGTGAGATAAAACCTGAACACAGAAAATTATTGGATGTGACTTTAGAAGCTTTGTACAAAGGTATTGAGCAAACCCGTGCCGGAAACCGTATTGGGGATATCAGTTACGCCATACAACATCATGCAGAGAGTCATGGTTACGGTGTAGTGCGTGAGTTAGTAGGACATGGTTTAGGAAAAAGCTTGCACGAAGAACCGGAAGTGCCAAATTATGGTAAGCGTGGAGACGGTCCGAAATTAAAAGACGGAATGGTGATTGCGATTGAACCGATGATTAATTTGGGTAAGAAAAACATTACGCAATTAAACGATGGCTGGACCATCATAACAGCCGACGGACTGCCGAGTGCTCATTTTGAGCATGACGTAGCTATCATTGACGGTAAACCTGAGATACTTTCCACTTTTGCTTATGTGGAGGAAGCTTTGGCAAAAAAATAAATTAAAATTTTAAACGCCATTATTTCGTTACGAAACATATCACTGGCCGAATTAAGGCAAATGGCGCAGGTGCGTAAACAACGAAAATTATCTCGCTTTAATAAGATTGTTTTATGGCTTAATTACTTTGCAGTGCTTGCCCTGTTAACGGGGGCAATTGCAAAATACATTTCTCCTCAACTATTTTGGTTAATTGCTTTTATGGGATTGGCTTATCCCTATGTAGTTATCATAAATATATTGTTTAGTATATTTTGGCTCATGCAATTTCGCCGCCTTGCCTTAATTTCCGCTTTTGGCATCTTGGTTACCTTTTTTACATTCAACAAATATTTTCAAATTACAATTACCAATAAAGGATCCAATAGTGATATAAAGGTAACCTCTTACAATAGTATGCTCTTCGATTTGTACAATTGGAGTAAAAATAAAAAATCGCGGCAGCATATTATTAATTCATTACAGGAAATTAATCCGGATGTTTTGTGTTTGCAGGAATTTTATAATTCAAACCGTGAAGACGGATTACATAATATAGATACTGTTGTAAACGCACTCAATACAAAGTATCATCATGTTGAGTATACATCCATTGCGTACGGACATAATCATTTCGGTTTAGCTACTTTTTCAAAGTATCCGATTATCAATAAAGGAACTATCGTTTTTAATACGAAGTCTAATAATATATGTATTTATAGTGATCTTTTAATTAATAAAGACACCGTTCGTGTTTATAATATGCATCTGCAATCGATAAGTTTTAGTAAACAAGATTATAAATTTATTGATGATGCTTTAGATTCAGATGATGCACAGGATGAACTGGAGAATTCAAAAAGTATTTTAAGGCGATTAAAACGCGCTTTTGTGAAACGCGCTGAGCAAGCCGAAAAGGTAGCATACAGCATTAAAAATTGTCCTTATAAAGTTATCGTTTGCGGGGATTTCAATGATACGCCGGCTTCATATGCTTATCGGATAATCAGTAAGGAATTAAAAGATGCTTTTGTAGAGAAGGGGAGTGGATTTGGAAGAACATATGAGGGTAAATTCCCAAAATTCAGAATTGATTACATTTTACACGATAAAGAAATTAAATGTAATGCTTTTGAAGTGTGTGATGAAACATTCACTGACCACTATCCAATAACCGGATATTTTCAACTCGAAAAGAATTAAACAAACTTGATGCCTTCGATTTCTGCGCGGATTGAAGAGGCATAGTTGTAGGCATAATCAAAAATATCGTCCGCTTTATTGAAATCAAACATACCAAAGCGACTCATATCAGGTGGCTCAATAAAAACATCACAAGCATGAGTTTTAGAATAAACGGATTGCCCTAATGCACAATGAAAACTGCGATCCAGCATATCCTTCATATGTAAATCCTCAATTTTGTTACTCATTGAATTTACATGAACACCTATAATATGGTTGTCGTTTTCCAATAAAGGCTCAATTGGCAATTGATTTAAAATACCACCGTCGAGTAAGTATGTTTCGTTTAAATGGATTGGTTCAAATATGAGAGGAATACAAGCCGATGCTGCTACACTTTTGGCCAGCTCACCTGAATTCAAATACACTGTTTTATTGTTTACTATATCCGTTGCAACAGCAGTGAAAGGAATTTTTAATTTCTCAAAAGAATTATCGGGTATGTAACGCGTAATGGTTTCTTCAAATCCTTGTGTGTTAAAGAAACCCGATTTTCCGAATAGAATATTAGGAAAATTAAATAGTTTGGCCGCTTTTCCGATTTTTAGTATTTCATCGGGTTTATAACCGGCCGCGTACATAGAGCCAAATAAAGCGCCTGCACTCGTGCCCGAAATAGCGCTGATTTTTATATTGAGTTCATCAATTACCTTCAATACACCAAGGTGAGCAAAACCACGAGCGCCACCACCTGAAAGAGCAAGTCCTATCTGTTTCATGATTTTCTGACAGCGTAAATTAGTTCATCCAAAAATTCACCATTCTTGAAAATACTTTTTTCAATTCTGGCTTCTAATTTAAAACCGCATTTTTCCAACACGCGTTGTGAGGCTTGGTTATTACCAAACGGACGGGCATAAATGCGAGTGATATCAAAGTTTTTAAAACCATAGTCAACAACTTGTAAAACTACTTTTGGAATAATACCATTTCCCCAGTATTCTTCGCTGAGCCAATAACCTAATTCAGCGTTTTTACACATGATGTCTTGCTGTAAATGTATGCCGGCACCACCCGCAGCTTCGCCATTAATTTCAATGCACATAAAATTGGAAGCGTGAGTTGTCGTTGCTATTTCCAGCCATTTTTCGCCATGCGCCTTAGTGTAAGGATACGGAAAGCCATTGGTCATGAATTTGGCAACATTTGGGTTGTTGGCGTGTTTTACCAAACTTTCCAAATCCGACTTATTCCATGGGCGTAATTTGAATTCCATGGAATAAATTTACAACAAATAATAGTGTTTTTGTGAAAGAGTTTAATTTGTTTTAATTCTATAGAAAGTGATTGATCGGCCGTTAATAACGCCTGTACTTTTTAGAATCATTTTCATGTCAATGTAGTAAGTGGTGTCTTTTAGTGTACCTTTTTCTTTGGTTGTAATGCTACTCACGCCATCTGTTTTTCCGGTTAGCCACATGGTGACTTTAAATTTCTTTTTACCCACCCACATTTTTTTCTCAAACAAACTATATTTTACCTCACCTGAGGCATCAGCTTCATCATTACCGTAGGTGGAGTAGCTGCCCTGCCCATCTTGTAAAATTACAAGCCATGTGTTTACGCTATCCTGATTGCTAACCCAGGTTCCGACAAGTTCAGGATCGTAATTCAATGCTTTCTTTTTAATGCATGACGCGAGTGCCGCAATAATTAATAATGTAAATAAAAGTTTTTTCATTTTCTTATACGTTGTTAGTTCGTTAAATTGTACATGTCAATCAGTTTTTCATACATCTTATCACTTTTGTTTTTAAGTATTTTATTTGTAATAGGTAAAGTTAAAGTACCTACAAGGCTCATTAGCGCGTTTGTATAGGTTTGAGTATTGTCTCTTCTTCGTCTTATATCATTGTACATATCTATGCCGGTTACTAACGTACTAAACCCGCCTCCTATAGAAGTAGGAATGGAAGTGAGTTTTACGATTTTTTGTGCGGTTTTTGTCATTTTTGCAGCTTTCAACGGAACCAAAATAGCGGGATTTTTAGATTTACCTAATAGTTTGTCTACTTCCTTTCTGCTGGCTTTTTGTCCATTTATTGTAAATTTTTTCGAATCGATCATTTCAATTTTTGTTTTACTGTCGGTTTGTTGGTTGCCAGAAAGAGTGCCTGGTATCGCGGAATTAGAATTTGTTATTACCGAATTTGTACCTGAGTTGATACCATTTGTAAAGCTACCCGCAGACATTGTATTTGTAGTTATTGCAGCATTAAATTGTTCTGTTTTACCGTTACTGTATTTAACCATCAGGATTTCGGATTTACTTACAACAAATGTGGGACCATCAGGAAAATCAGTTTTTTTAAATGATATACCTATCGTTCCTACTTCAGTAATCTTGGCTTTAATCGAGTCGCCATTGGTTTTGATAATTAAATCCTGAGATTTTAGGCTTGTATTAAGAATAGCAATGAATATTAAAATTAACCGTGTTGTAGTAATGTTTTTCATCATTTAAAATTTATAACACAAAGGTGTTATTCTTTTAAACGGATTGCATCGCCTGTAAGGGGGATATTTGAAAATACCCCAAAAGGGGTAGTGCCGGAAAAACGGGTTTAATCGAGAAGGTTATGTTCAATTGCAAATCGTGTCAATTCAACTTTGTTTTTAAGTCCAAGTTTACTGAGTATGTTTTTTCGGTGAGTGGTAATAGTAAGAGGGCTTAAGAAAACAATTTCGGCTATTTCTTTATCAGTTAATCCCTTTGCTATATATTTTAAGATTTCTTTTTCTCTTTTGGTGAGCAGATCATTAGGGTTTGAAGATTTTTCCGAGTAATTATTCATTAACCGTGAAGTTACCTCTGTGCTAAAGTATTTTTCTCCGGCAGCAACTTTTTTAATAGCTTCTATCAATTCGTGTTTATCAGTTGTTTTCAGAATATAACCGGAAGCGCCGGCATCAAGCATTTTCTTGATAAACAAAGTTTCATTGAGCATAGTTAATGCTATTATTTTAATATCTCTATGAAGTTTCTGTATTTCTTTAGTGGCTTCAATACCATCTTTACCGGGCATTTGTATGTCTGTTAAGATAATATCGGGTTTGTACTTTATAGCTTGTTCAATTAGTTGAGAACCATTTTCAGCATCAGCAACAACTTCCAATTCGTTTACCTCTTTTAATAAAGCTTTCATGCCATCAATAAAAACACGGTGATCATCGGCGATTATTATAGTAATTTTTTTCATTTATGCTGGAAATTCTGTGGTTATTGTAGTTCCCTTTCCGGGAGTAGAATCGATATTAATATTACCTTTTAACCATAACGATCGGGTAACAATGTTTTTTAATCCTCTACCGGTTTTATTTGTTTGGGGATTAAATCCTTTTCCGTCGTCTTCAATCATAATGGTAATGTGATCTTCTTGTCCGATAACCTGAATGCTTATTTCAGATGCTCCTGCGTGTTTGAGAATGTTGTTTACCGCTTCCTGTACAATTCTGTAAATATTAAACTGCGATTGTTTTTCTAAGTTAAACTTTTCCATATTGTGGATTTGAAGGTTTACCAGAACAGTACCTGAATTGTTTACCTTATTAGCAAGTTCCTCCAGCGCGGGAATTAATCCGCCTTCTTCTAAGGTATGCGGCATAAGATTAAAAGTTATATTTCTTATCTCGTCGGAAGCCTGGTTAAGAAGTGTTAATGAGTTCTGAACTTGCTTTTCCTGAGGTAATGTTTGCAGGTTTAATTTCGCTGTAGATAATAAATGACCTAAGCTGTCATGCAGATCCTCCGCTATCCGTTTTCTTTCCATTTCCTGTGTTTCCATCACTGCCACTGCCTGCTCTTTTTGCTGTTTGTTAAGTTGCTGCTGAAACTTATTCTTTTCCTTAAGTCGTTTGCGATTAAACAGCAAAAGCGATGAAATTAAACTGAGTGAAACAATTCCGCTAGCCGACCAGTAAATTAATCTTTCGCGCTTTATCTCTTCCTGTTTTATGGTATCTTTTATTTCCTGTTCACGTTTTGCGGCTTCTTCCTTTTTTTCAAATTCATAAGTCATTTCTTTACGTGTGAGCTCGTTGTTTTTTTCTTCATTAAAAATACTGTCTTTTAGCAACACAGCTTTTTTGTAATGTTCAAACGCAAGTTGGTGACGGTTAGTTTTGGAGTATAGTTCGGTAAGTAATTCTTCGACTTGTCTTTCAATGTTTATGTCGCCTATTTCTTTATCAAGCTTTAATGCTTCTAATAAATAAAATTCAGCTTCATTATATTTTTTTATATCAGTATATAACGAGCCTATATTGCCAAGCCGTATAGCCATTCCGCTTTTGTTGCCAAGTTCTTTGTCAATCTCTAAGGCTTTAAGATAATAGTCTAATGCCTTTTTATTCAAGTCTTCTTTTTCAGACGGGTTGGAGGCAATTTCAGCTTGATTATCGTATACAATACCAATGTTAGCCAACCAAATCGAAATTAAATTCTTTGCTCCAAGTTCTTCAGCAATGGCTAATGATTTAAAATAATAATCAAGAGATTTTTTATAAAGCTCAGATTTGTCTGTTACATTGGTGCTAAGTTCAGCCTGATCGGTATAAATGATTCCTATACTTCCCAGGTGAGTTGAGATTCCATGTTTATTTCCAATCTCCTCATCTATTTTCAATGTTTTATTGTAAAACTGAAGTGCTTTTTCAAAATCTCCCTGGTCGGCATACATTGTAGCAATGTTTCCCAAATGTCGGGCTATACCACTTTTGTTACCGAGTTGTTCGTTTATTTTTAACGCCCTTAAATAATATTCGAGCGCTTTCGGATAATCGCCTTGTCTATGATAAACTATTCCAATGTTACCGAGGTGTCGTTCAACACCGGTTTTGTTATTAATTGTTTCATCTATATTAAGTGCTTTTGCGTAGTATTCCAAGGCTACCGTGTAATCGGATTGATTCTGATATATTACACCAATTCTGCCCAAGCATTTTGCTATTCCTGATTTATTATTTAGTTCTTCTTCAATTTTTAAGGCTTCATTATAGTTTTGCAACGCTAAAGAGTACTCGCCTTTAGACCAATATCCTATACCCATGTTACCGTACGACTCGGCTTCTCTTTTTTTCAGAGCATGGTATCCCGTGTTTTTCGTTGATTTGTATAAATTACGGGTAAGGGTGATAGCTTCTTTTGCCAGATGAATAGTAGAATCGGGATTTAGAGTATAAATTAAAAACGCGAGTGAGTTTAAATGACTCACCTTGGTTGTATCAGGTTTATCAATTTTAAGCAATAAAACGAGTGAGTCAATCTGCCTATTTTGAGAGCTTAAGCAAAAAGTGAACACACATAATAAATATGTTAGTTTTTTTCTCAATGAAATATAATGGTAAGATACTAAATAAATTTACATTTCCTACTGGCAAAGGCACACATGCGCAATAAAATCACGCCATGTTTGAAGCGGGAAATGTTGGTAGTACCATACGTACGCTCGCGATATCGAATCGGAACTTCTACAATTTTTAAATTGAGCTTGTGCGCGCCAAATAGCAAATCAAAATCTCCAAAAGGATCAAACTCTCCAAAGTATTTACGGTTTTTAGTGAGTTTATTGTAATCGGTTCGGAACATTACTTTAGTGCCACATAAAGTATCTTTAAAACGTTGTTCCAATAACCAGGTAAAGGCCCAGCTAAAGAAATGATTACCCAGATAATTTAAAAAGCGCATGGCTTCTTTATCCATCGGATAAACTAATCGTGTTCCGTTAATAAAATCTCCTTTACCACTCGCGATGGCATTGTAAAATTTAGGAATGTCTTCGGGCGGTACAGTTAAGTCGGCATCCAGAATCATTAAAATATCTCCGGTCGCTATTTTATAGCCTTCACGCACCGCATCTGCTTTTCCTTTACCTTTTTGCTGACCGATTTTTATATCGTGAGTGGCCGCGTATTTCTTTTGAATCTCCTGAATTTTCTCCCAGGTATCGTCGGTACTGTTACCTTCAATGAAAATAATCTCTACATGCTTTCCGAATTTAGGTAAACGTGTAATCGCATTTTCAATGTTGCCGCTTTCATTGCGTGCCGGAATAACTACGGTTGTAGAATATTTTTGACTGTAAACGTTTTCATCATTCTCCGGTAATGGTTTAGCAAAACTGTAAATGTTTAAGCTAAAGAAACGGAAGAATGGAAATTTCGCTAAGTATTTATTTAATATAAAAGACAGAATAGGGAAGAAGACCGGGAAAATGAGTCGCTTTGAATTACGATACACATCAAATCCCGATACGAATAATAAATTATTAATATCGCGCGAATTTAACCAGTTCTGTAAAGGCGTTTTCTTTTTCAAACCAATCAACTCCGCAAATTTTATCACCGGTTCCCACAATGAATTGTAAAATTGTACAATCACTTTGGTGTTAGGGTGACAAACTTTTTTTACCTGTTCAAATACATTCTGAATATCGTCAACAAACCCAATGAGATTACTGATGATGACTAAGTCAAATTTTTCATTCAAGGTAATGTTATTGGCATCCATTACCATAAATTCAATAGTCTTATCGCTTTGTTTTTCTTTCGCCCAGGCAATCATTTCTTCACTGAAATCTATTCCCACTTTACGTTTGCCATCAATGCCTGCCAACAAATCACCGCTGCCGCAACCTATTTCCAATACACTGCTGTCTTCATGCGAGAAGTATTTGCTGTAATTGGTAATTTCTTTCCAGTAGTATGCGCTAATGCCGCGTTTTTTACGCGCCTTAGCCAATGTATCAAAATATGTTTTCTTGTCGCTCAACGTTTATTGCTTTTCTAATACAACCGTACAAAACAGTCCGATTTGACGGTTCAAAGGTGATAATAATTTTTCTAATCCTTTAAAAAATCCATACATAAAATAAGGCATCATGGCACTGCGGGATACTCCGCCACTCAAAACGTACATAAAGGGCGAATGGTACTTAATACTCACGATTTTTAATTTAGGAAAATCCTTCCTGAATTTCTCCAAATCTCGCTCGAAATAAATGTAAGGTAAGGCCTGATTTGAGTTACTTAATGGGTTACCGGGTTCAATTTCGCGCGGACCATCCTCCACAAAGGGTTCATGATGGAAGCGCTTATAAATAAATCTTCCCAATGCCGAATTAGCGGGTTCTACCATCACCACTTTTCCGCCTTTTACCAAAGTGCGTTCTGCTTCCTGTAAAAACAAATAGGGTTTAGGAATGTGATGAAAAACATTCAGCATCATAATGCAGCCCAATTCATTTTCACCGTAAGGCAATTGCTCGGCACTGAATACTTTATCTACTACCGGTAAATCCAATATGTCGGAGGTAATAACTTCAGGGAATTCTTCTTTCAGAAAACCGCCACCGGATCCAATTTCTAAATACTTTCCATTGTTTACCGATTTGGCAACGCTCATAAATTCTTTATACCAGTCTTGATATAAACGTTTCAAAAAGGGTTTATTCAGAATAATTTCACGATGCGCCAGGGTGGTGCGGGGGTCATCCAGACTAAAACCTATGTCGTATTTTTTAAACATTACGGTATACAAAAATATTAAAGTAATGTTCTTCGCCCAGAGGTTCCAGTTGTTGAACTTTCTCTAAGCTTAAAGGTTCTAATTTATCTTCTTTCAATAACTCAATATTGAAATTCATGTTTTTCAAAAAATTGTAATAATCGCTCACTGAACTTCCGGCTTTACGTAAACCATAAGGCCAAAATTCAGAAATCATTTTAATATGATGGTTAGCCTTCAATAATGTATGCATACCTTTCATCGCTTCCATTTCAAATCCTTGAATATCGATTTTGATGAAATCTACTTTTACATTCACATCAAAATAATCTTCCATGCTAATGGCATCAATTTCTATTTCCCGGTCGTATTCTTCCGGTTTATAAGTGCGGTGATCCACATTCAGGTTTTTTGATGTGTAGATTTTTATTTTTTCCGTTTTTGGTCCAACCGCTTTGTTATTGATAACAATATTAGTGAGTCCGGTCGTTTCAACCTTTAAGTGCTGGAAGTTGGTAGCATCCGGCTCAAAGCAATGAACCTTTCCGTTAGGTCCGGTAAGTTGAGAAAGGATTTTAGCGTAGAAACCAATGTTGGCACCAATATCCACAATGGTATCGCCGGGTTTAATGTGTTTTTTAAGCATGGCAATCTCAAACGCATCCTGTTTGTTTTTAAAAACAGAGTACATAGACTTATACAAAGGATATGCATTTTTGTATAAGAAATTTCCCAGTTTTATGCTAAATGAACCCGCCATAAAATAAAGCCTGAATTTACGGGATTTTTTTGATTTTTTAAGATAATAAACGGAGGTTATAAGAGGCTCTAATGATAATTGAATAAAAGATTGTTTACCTTTATTACTATGAAAAAGAATGTTTTTACTCTGATAATTGCGCTGTTTATTTCAATTTTTAGCAAAGCACAAGAACAGGTCGTTTCCCCCGAAATGCAATTCTTCACCGGTACTTTTCAGGAGGCCTTGGTGAAAGCGAAAGAGGAAAATAAATTGGTTTTTGTGGACGCATATGCAACTTGGTGTGGTCCGTGTAAAATGATGAAGAGTCAGACCTTCACCGATAAAAAAGTGATTGAGTTTTATAATAAGAATTTCATTAATGTAGCGATGGATATGGAAAAGGGTGAAGGATTAAAATATTCTGCTCCATGGGGCATCACACATTATCCAACCTTGCTGTATTTTAAACCGAGCGGTGAATTGATTCAAAACGCCGTGGGTTTTCATAACAGCTGGCAGTTTGTGGAGTTGGGAGAGAAAGTGGTGAAGGTGAAGTAAATCGAATTTGACCTTTAAAAGAAAGTAACATTATTTTATGAATTTAAATCACATTTTTAATACGGGGAAATCATACACTGAATATCGTCAACTAGTTGATGAACTCCTTTCACAAGGAAAAACAACCGGGAACAATCAGGATAAAATGTTGGTTGATTTTACTAAACTCAATATACAACGCATGAACCGAATTGACAAAACGGTTCAAATTCCTGAAGAATTAAAGCAACAATTAATAGACTTAGATATTTCTTATGATTTGTTGTTAATAGGAGATGCCTGGTGTGGTGATTGTGCTCAGATTATTCCGGTCATTCAGAAAATAGTAGAATCATCAGAAGGAAAACTTAATTATAAAATAATTTCACGTGATACTTTTCCCGATTTAATGGAAGCTTACTCAACCAATGGGGCTAAGTCGGTACCAAAGTTGTTAATCATGAAAAAAAATCACTTTGATGTAATTGCTACTTGGGGACCACGCCCAAAACCTGCTCAGGAAATCATGCTTCATTGGAAGGCAAATCAGGATACTATTTCATGGGAAGATTTTGAAAAGAATTTACACTTATGGTATGCCAAAGATAAAGGCTTAATCATAATGCATGAGATTACTAATCTACTTGTGGCTATTAAATCCAAAATGGAGGTCTGATTTTTTAAATCACTCATTTTTTCTACCATAAATAAGGTATCATAATTCTATACTAACAGCTTTTTGTTATTAAGCCTGCCGTTTATTAACCTGTTTGCGGTATTGTAACTGCTTTGTTTAAAACTGAATTTTGGTGTATATAAAACACCATGTGTAATTTTAAAATCATTAATAGTAATTCGTTTGGTTGTGTTGTGGTATGTAGTGGATGCGATCATCTTCATTTAGGGTTCGGTAATTTGCTTGTCGCATATAATGCGAAGGAATTTTTACGCTTTGTAAAAAAGGTTCAAAATACTTACGATAGTAATTATGCTGAAATGCTATTAAGCGGAGATAAAATTTATTTTAAAACTGAATGCGAAAACATGGTGATTGCCTTTAATACTGACGAATTAAAATCCCTCTATGAATTATTAACAGAAGCAGCATTGATGCTTCAAGTAAATTACTTGCTTTATGAGAACAACAAAAACTAAAGAGAAAAGTACAAAGGAAAAGAGTTTCGAAAAACTGAAAAACATGAAACGTGAATTAATAGCAATCAAATCGGATGCAGCTATGACAAGAGTTTTCGCGGCCTGTATTTCTTTTTCAGATTTCCTGAATAGTTCGGGAAATATTTAATTATTCAATTTCCCTTTCAGATATTTTCCGGTATGTGAATTCTTACAGTTCACTAAACCTTCCGGTGTGCCTTCAAAAACAACAGTACCGCCGTTTTCTCCGCCTTCCGGACCTAAATCTATAATCCAGTCGGCACACTTAATAACATCTAAATTATGTTCTATTACTACAATGCTGTGTCCTTTATTAATCAATGCTTCGAATGATTTTAAAAGCTTGGCTACATCATGAAAATGTAAACCTGTGGTTGGTTCATCAAACACAAAAAGAGTAGGAGAAGTGTTGTTTAAATAAATTAGGAAAGAAGCCAGTTTAATACGTTGTGCTTCTCCACCTGATAAAGTGCTGCTGCTTTGTCCGAGTTGAACATAACCCAATCCAACCCTCTCAAGCGCCTCCAGTTTTTCAATTATTTTTTGTGCGGTACGATTTTCTTTGTCCTGTCCGAAAAACTGAACAGCATCACTCACTGTCATGTTTAATACATCGGAAATGTTTTTTCCTTTGTAATTAATTTCTAAAGTTTCCGCCTTAAAACGTTGTCCTTTGCAGGTGTCGCATTGCAATTGTATGTCGGCCATAAATTGCATCTCAACTGTTATCAGACCTTCCCCTTCGCACACTTCGCAGCGTCCTCCATCTACATTAAATGAAAAGTGTGAAGGTTTGTATCCGCGTTGTTTAGCTAAACCCTGATCGGCAAATAGATTCCGTATGTCATCGTAAGCTTTTATATACGTTACAGGATTACTGCGCGATGATTTTCCGATGGGATTTTGATCAACAAACTCCAATTGTTTAATTTGTTTGAGACTTCCGCCAATTAAATGATCGTGACTCACATTTTCAAAAAAGCCCTCTAAGTAACGTTGTAAAGTTGGCACGAGCGCTTTTTTTACCAATGTAGATTTTCCGGAGCCGCTTACACCCGTTACACAGGTTAAAGCATTCAAAGGAAATTTAACGGTAACATTTTTCAAGTTATTGTCACTCACATTTCTGATTTCAATAAACTCTTTCCATTTACGGCGGTTAAATGGCGTTTCAATTTTGAGTTTATTGGTAAGATATTTTGCTGTGTAACTTTTACTGTCTTTGAGTAATTCTTTGTGTGTGCCTTGAAAAACTAAAGTTCCGCCTCCGCTGCCGGCTTCCGGACCAATATCAATGAGTTCATCGGCTGCGAGCATAATTTCTTCGTCATGTTCCACAATGATCACTGTGTTACCTTGTTGCTGAAGCGACTTTAATACTTTAATCAAGCGTTCGGTATCGCGTGAATGTAAACCAATGCTAGGCTCATCCAAAATGTATAAACTTCCAACTAAACTGCTGCCCAATGAAGTCGCTAAATTTATACGTTGACTTTCGCCACCGCTCAGCGTATTCGCAACACGATTTAATGTTAAGTAATCTAAGCCAACATCCGACAGATATTGTAAGCGATTGGTGATTTCTGTTAATAAACGTTTCGCGATTTTAGTATCGTGCTCATTCAATTTTAAATCTTTAAAGAATGGAAGCAAATCAGCCACCGGCATTAAAATTAAATCGGAAATATTTTTATCTGCAATTTTTACATAGTTCGCATCTTTGCGTAAGCGAGTGCCTCGGCAATCCGGACAGGTTGTTTTACCTCTGTAACGCGCTAACATAACGCGGTATTGAATTTTATAACTTTCTTTCTCCAGCATTTTGAAGAAATCGTTAATACCTTCAAAGTGTTCGTTGCCCTTCCATAATAAATCTAATTGTGCTTTCGTTAATTCGGCTACCGGTTTGTGTACAGGGAAATTAAATTTATGTGCGTTCTTTAGTAATTGTTTTTTGTAATAGCTCATGGTTTCTCCATTCCAACACGCAACAGCGCTGTCGTAAACGGATAAACTTTTATTGGGCATCACTAAATCCGGATCGATGCCAATGATGCTTCCAAAGCCTTCACAGGTTTTGCAGGCGCCAATCGGATTGTTGAAAGTAAAAAAGTTGACATCCGGTTCTTCGAATTTCATGCCATCTGCTTCGAAAAGGTTGGAGAATAAAAAGGATTCGTATTTATTTTCACTCTTCTCCACATAAACAAAACACTCACCGTTGCCTTCTGAGAAAGCTGTCTGAACACTATCCGCAACACGATTCAAAAAATCTTCATCATTATTACTTACAACTAATCGGTCGATAAGTAAAAACAAATCTTCTGTATTTTTAATTTTTTTAAAATCAGTATCCGCGATTTTTTGGATAGTATTATTCATGAATACACGGGTGAAGCCTTGCTGCGATAGAAGATCAATAGTTTGCGCAAGGGTTCTTCCTTTTGGTACATGAATTTTTGAAAGGATGAGTGTTTTGCTTTCGTTTTTTAGTCCGTTTATAAAATCAACTACATCACTAATGTTGTGTCGTTTAACTTGTTTCCCGCTAACAGGACTAAATGTTTTTCCAACACGGGCGAATAATAATTTAAAGTAATCGTAAATTTCTGTGATGGTTCCAACCGTACTTCTCGGATTTCTTGAAATTACTTTTTGTTCGATAGCAATAGCCGGAGAAATTCCTTTGATATAATCCACCTGAGGTTTTTCTAAGCGGCCTAAAAACTGACGCGCATAAGCGGATAAACTTTCAACATAACGACGTTGTCCTTCTGCATAAAGCGTATCAAAAGCAAGTGATGATTTGCCGGAACCGGATAAGCCGGTTATTACCACAAATTTATTTCGGGGTATGGCCACATCCATGTTTTTCAGGTTGTGCATGCGGGCTCCCTTAATAAGTATAAATTGTTTGGGATTGAGGGTGCTGAAGTCGGAAGAATTACTCATTGCCGTAAAATTACGCTTTGTTTGAGGCATGGAATAGTATTGTTATTAAGATTTAAAATATTGATAATTAACATGTTAATAATATCTATTTCCTTTTTCGCTTCAATCTTTGAAAATAATCGTTTACTCATTCATATCTACAATTCACTCAAAGCCGAATGTAAAGTTTTTGTATTTAACAGTTAAGTTCTATATTTGTTTTAATAACCACTTAAAAACGTTGCCATAGAATAGACATTTACACCCTATACTTTACTTATTTAAAAAGGGATAATTATGTCAATTCAACGTTTAGAAGATAACGAGCTTGTACAGCTTTACATCAACGGCAACGAAGAATCACTAGCAGTTTTATTGCACCGTCACAAGCGCAGGATTTTTTCTTCGATTTTATTAGTAGTGCGCGACAAAGCTTTGGCGGAAGATTTGTTTCAGGATACATTTTTTAAAGTGATACAAACTTTAAAACGAAATCAATATTCGGAAGAAGGAAAATTCTTACCATGGGTATTACGCATTGCGCGCAATTTGATCATTGATCATTTCCGTAAGAACAAAAAACTACCTACGGTTCCGGTGTATGTGAACGAAGATGGAGAAGAAGTAGATGTGTTTGCTACAATTCCGAGTGATGATGACGGATTTAAATCGAATGAAGAATTTATCGGCTTTAAACGCAAAATACGCACCATGGTAAATAATTTACCGGATGAACAAAAGGAAGTGGTGATTATGCGTATGTATTATGATATGAGCTTTAAGGAAATTGCAGATTTCTGTAATGTAAGTATCAATACTTCATTAGGACGTATGCGTTATGCCTTAATTAATTTGAAAAAAATGATAGAAGAGAGCAAGAGCGAAGTGTTTATTTAGTTTTAATTGAGTTCTTGAATAATAAAAAATCCGGGTTGTGTGTCCCGGATTTTTTGTTTTTATAGTAACTTTGGTTTAAGAATTCATTATATACTTGATGGGGAAATTTATATGGATATTTATTTGTTTATTTTTTTCTTTTATTACAAAAGCTCAAAATGATATTTCGGCTTGTGAATTTGATTTAGCTTTTATGGAAGAAGTTATACCAGATAAGGAAATAACAAATTTAAATTTCAAAGAGGATATTAAAGGTAGAAAAATCAAGTCAATAAAAATCGATTCTTTTAGAAAATACAAGTTGGACAGTATTTATTCTGTAGACAGACCTTATTTCGATTTTCTTATTAAAGAACCTTTAGCGCTTCATCATATGGATTATTCCTTTACTAGGGTTTTCAGATATAATGATCTTGGTTACTGTACCTACTATGGAATTTATCCAATGACGAAATTATTTACTAAAGAAGATAGTATTAATTATAATCAAAACTTTAGGATTGAATTTATAGTAAAAGGTGATACCCATATAGTTAGTGAGTTGTACAAAAACAGCATTAATACAAAGAGAGCTTATATTAAAGGCAGAATAATGTATTTTATCAATAATGAAGACTGTCTTGTTATGAAAAATGCTTTGAACGATTCAATGCTTATTGATGAAAAACAAGTTTTGTATAAATATATATACAAGGGAGATAAGCTAAATAAAGTGTTTAGAAATGGACTTTTATATAAGGAAATAACCTACCCAAATTCAACTACTATAAAAGTTAAATGCAATTATGATTTTGGGTTTAAAGATAGTATTGAAGCAGAAAGTATAACAAAATTCAAGAATGGTAAGATTATTTCAGTTAATTTTTACTACACTCAAAATCATAAGGATTTGAGATCATGGATTATAAATTATGATGAATTTGGATATTGTACAAATATAAATAGGGTAAATAAGTATTTTGACTCATCAGATGAGGAAATCATCAGATTTAAGAATACGTACAAGAATAGTAAGCTTATTGTAAGTGAACCTAAATCTTATTATCCTGGTTACGGTGAATCAACGAAAAATACATTTTACGAAAATGGATTACTTAAGTCAAGAGAAAGTGAGTTGGGAATAGATACTTATGAGTATACTTTTTATGACTAAATAACTTTCTCCATCAAATAATGCTGAATAATTCCCCATAGCAGAAATGATTTTTCTTTGATAGTATAACCGCAGCTTTTGTAAAAATTCACAGCATTTTCACGGGCTTGCAATTCAATGGATTTTAATTTCAAATCGTGTCCGCGCTTTTCCAAATGCTGCACAATTAATTTTCCTAATCCTTTTCCCTGGTAATCGTCGCTCACCGCCATAAAGCGTATCTGCCCGATTTTATTTTCATTTTCCTGTAATCGTCCGCATGCAATAACTTCACCCTTGTTATCTTCGATGTAAGCATTGATGCATTTTTCTTCAATCGTGTCGGTAGCGGTATCGATGGGTTGATTCCATGGTGCGCGCAACACTTTATAGCGCAATTGTAAAATGCGTTCTACTTCCTGTGGATTCTGAGCTTCTTTAACAGTAAACATTAATCTAAAAATTTAAAGGCGATGGATTGTACCACTGTTTTTGAGTTGCCATTATCATTGAAATGCTTCAGCATGTTTTGTGCTTCCGGTAATTCAAAAACTTCTTTTAGGTTTCTGATTTTACCTATTGGTACATCATGCTGCAAACAATAATTGTAAATAGTCTCGAATGATTTCGTTTCTATTTTCAATTTCAGTAATTCAAATAATTCGGAACGATTAATCACACGGTTTTGATTGGTACTGAATTTCTCTTGCTCAGATAAATGAGTTAATTCGCATAACTCACAGAGTTGTTTAAATTGTTTATCACTTCCAATGGCAAATGTGATTAAATGATTATCGGAGGTTTTAAATATTTCTCCGTATGGTGCAATATTTGGATGCAAAGAGCCACTCGCTTGCGGCAAATGATGTGCGATCAACCAATTGGTAGCTTGATTAACTAAGGAGGCTAATGCACTATCGAATAGTGAAACAGAGATGTGCGAACCTTTTCCGGTTTGTTCACGCTTTAATAATGCAATCAGTATAGCTTCCTTCATTTGATGTCCTGCTAAAACATCAATGAGAGCAACCGGCATTTTTACAGGTAATGTATTTTTCTCACCGTTCATCTGCATAAATCCGCTCTCGGCTTGTAAAATTAAATCGTAAGCGGTTCTTGAACTTTCATGTCCAAATCCATTGACAGAAGCGTAAATGAGTTTAGGGTTTATAGTTTTGAGATGGGAGTAGGCGACTTTTAATTTTTCATCATCACCTTTTTTGTAATTGGTAATTACAATATCTGCCTCCTTAATAAGCGCGTATAATTTATTTAACTCTTCTTGTTGTGTAATATCTAAGAATAAAACTTCTTTCCCTGTATTTACACTCCAGTAATAAGCACCTGGTGCATTTCCTTTTTCTTCGGCTGAAATTTTCCAAGTACGGGTAACATCACCTTGCGTTTTTTTATTTTCAACCTTTATGACTTTTGCACCCAACTCACTGAAAAAAACACCAACGCTTGGTCCGGCAAGCACACCGGCTAATTCAATTACCTTTAAGTTGGAAAAGATGTTATTCATGTAGAATCGTCATTGCGAGGGAGGTACGACCGAAGCAATCCCTACTTATGGCTAAATTAAGAATTTATTTTTAAACGGGCGACCCGTCATTGCGAGGAGGTACGACCGAAGCAATCCTTTATTTGAAGTTATTCTATTAAGGATTGCTTCGCTAGCGCTCGCAATGACGAAATTAAACATCATAGCGTTATTTAATCTTCATAACCTAAATCATAAGATAAATCTCTCCAATCAGGATTCATTGAATTTATAAGAATTTCCTTTTTTGCTCTGCTACCACCTTTTATTTGTTTTTCCCTTGCAATAGCTTCTTCAATCCTGTTAAAGCCTTCATAATACACTAACTTATATAAATTATATCTGTTTGAAAAACTATATTTGAATTTTCCTGTTCTGTGTTCATAGAGTCTTTTCAGTAAATCTGATGTTACACCGGTATAAATAGTGGTGTTATTCTTATTAGTCAACATATATACGGCACCGCCTCTTTTCATTTCATTTTAATTTGAGATTGCTTCGCTAGCGCTCGCAATGACGAATTGATTAATACTGAGCCAATACGGGTTTATTATTTAAAATGCTTTCAATTTTTTCCATCACTTCATTGGTTAATAACGGAAGCACTTCTAATGACGTTAAAGTTTCTTTTAATTGTTCAACACGACTTGCACCTAGAATAGTTGTACTTACATGCGGGTTTTTTACTGTCCAGGCAATTCCTAATTTAGGTAATGTAGTTCCGATGGATTTAGCTAATTCATTGAGCTTTTTTACTTTCTCTAAACGCGTTGCATCGCCCAATGTTCTTTCCTTCAGCCATTCCATACCATCTATGTCTAATCGCGTTTTTTCATTCGACATATTGATGTATTTCTCGGTAAGCAATCCGCTGGATAACGGACTCCAAATGGTAGTTCCCAAGCCGTAATCGCGGAACAACAGTAAATAATCTTTTTCCATTTTGGTACGTTCAAACATGTTGTATTGCGGCTGCTCCATGGTTGGTCCGATTATTTTAAAATCCTTGGCTACAGCAATGGCCGCCATGATTTCATCATTCGCCCATTCGCTGGTTCCCCAATATAAAATTTTGCCTTGCTGAATCAGCGTATTCATGGCCAAAACAGTTTCTTCAATGGGTGTGTTTTTATCGGGGCGGTGACAATAGAACAAATCAATATAATCAACCTGTAAGCGTTTTAAAGCTGCGTGACAGCCTTCTATCACATGTTTGCGAGATAAACCAACCTGATTAGGCAATTTGTCTTCATATCCAAAAAACACTTTACTGGAAACGCAATAAGAACTGCGTGCCCAGTTTTTGGATTTTAAAATTTTACCCATTACTAATTCTGATTTACCCGCCGCATAAATTTCAGCGTTATCAAAAAAGTTAACACCGGCATCATAAGCAGTGCTTAATAAAGCATCAGCTGTTTTATCATCAATTTGTTTTCCGAAAGTAATCCAGGTACCAAAGCTGAGTGCGCTTACCTGTAAGCCTGATTTTCCTAGTCTTCTGTATTCCATAGCAAAATTTATACCTTTAAAGGTATTGGTATTTTACTTAAAAAGAAAGGAGAGGGGCGTGTGAATCAGCCTTTAATTTGATTAGAAACCAGTAGAATAGGATGCTTTAAGATTTTTTGCAACATTTCGCCTTGTTCATAGGCGTCTTCATCTTCCGGATCATACTTCCAAACTATTTTGATCATTGACTTCTCAATACCTATTTCAATGGTTCTTTTAAGAAACTTAAGTATGTGTGTAGTGCTCGATGTATTAATGTACTCTAAATCGATCAGCAGATTAACGCTATCGGATGGATTATTAGTAAAATCTTCTAGCCATAACATCAAAGGGTGAAAAAAGGCGTTGGCATCTTCCGGTATGCAACATCCAATAAAATTAAGATCACCATTTTTTAGGAAGGTAATTTCCGGTGTTTTCTTTGTTTTTTCGATGTAAAGATTAGCCATTTTTATCTGGCTGCAAATAACTGTATTCATAATTTTCAATCAATACTCAAAGATGAGTAAAGTAGATGAATACAAGGCGGATTTCATCATTAAGAAATGATTAAATACCCTGCGGATGGTATTGCCTTTTTGTTAAGTTATTGAAATGAGAGAAACCCGATTAGTTATTTTCGTAATCAATAGGGATGAACTTGAGTGGATGTTTGATTAACTTCTGAATTATTTCTCCGTGTTCTTGCGCATCTTCATCTTCTTTATCGAAATTCCAAATGATGGTGAGTTGTTCTGCAATGCTAATTCCCGCCTTAATTTCACTCAGCATTTTTAGCAAACAGGTGTTGCTTGATGTATTAATATAGTCTAAGTTAATTATCAAAGTTATTTTTGAAGGGTTTGTTAGTACAAACTCTTTTACCCAATTCATCAGCGGGTGATAAAAGGCAATGGCATTCTCAGATATGGAAGTTCCACTGATCAGTAAATTTCCATTTGTGTTAAATTCAATTTTAGGCGTACGTTTTGTAGCCTCAATGATGATGTTATTCATAATTAGACTGCAAAGGTCTACATAATTAAACGATAAGAAAGCTAAAATCGCTTAACAGATGAATAAACCCGATTAATGGATTAAGGAATGTGATAAATCAGATTATTCCGTTGTGTTTACAGAAGTTAATGAGTTCTACGGCATTTTTGCAGTGCGCTTTATTAAGTATTTTCCTTCTGTGTGTGTCAACAGTATGTTTACTTAAAAATAATTTCTCAGCAATTTGTTTACTCGACCATCCCTTATCTACCAATAAAATAATTTCTGTTTCCCGATCGGAGAAAAAACCTTTATATTCTTTGGTTACATATTTTCGGAATTCTTCTTTATCTAAACCGGGCGCATCAAATTTCCATTCCACTTTGTTAGCTGTGTTTAAGAAAGAAATGTCGGATATCATAGAGAGGTTACTGATTATTTTTCCTTCCTCGTCTAAGTCATAAGTGGTAGATTGTCGAAGTACTTTTACATAGGTATTATCCTTTTTTCGAATGCGATACGTCAGAAAAAAGGCGACATCTTTGCTTACATTGTTTTCGCTGGCAAACATTAGTGTGGCGCGCATTAATCTTTCTACCATGTCAAAATCATCCGGATGAAAATAACTGGAGGCTAATTCAAATGTAAATTCATGCGGTTCATATCCTAAAAATTCCTTTATGCCTTTTTGAAAACTTACTTTTTTACTTTTGAAATCTAATACATAAAAACATTGACCTAAGGCAATCGGATAATTACTAATATAACTAACCGGCTTGGTAATTACTTTCCTGTTGGATAGTTTAGCTTGTAAAGAATCAAGGTATTCGGATATCTTACTTTTATTCGCTTCCATTATGAAAAGACGGATTTGTAAAAATCGATAGTAAGTGAGTTGAATTTTTCGGCATTTTCCATTTGAGGAATATGTCCCACATTTTCAAGAATATTAATTTTATTATTCCATAAGTTAGGAATAGATAATTCTTTAATGTATTCTAAATTCACTAATGTGTCTTTATTGCCATGTGCTAAACAGATTGGTAAATTGGTTTTAGACACAAATCCTTTTTCGTTTTTAAATTGACCTTTGCCGATGGAAACGCCCAAATTTAATCGTGTATTACCGTCAGTATTTAATATCATAGCTTTCAAATCAGCTGCAAGGGTTTGGTTATTGAATACAAATTCCGTGCCAACTGTCATAGCATCCGATTCAGAAATATCTTTACTAAATAAATGCGCAATGTTTGGATTCGGTAAAAACATTTTGTCCATTTGAGGCGGAATACCAATTGGCGGAGTGCCGAATACGAATAAGCCTTTTGTTTGAGGTAATTCCTCTGTAGCTTCAATAGCAATATGTCCTCCTAAAGAATGACCTGCCAAAATATAATCACTCATTTCTAATTCAGTGATAATGTTTTTTAACGCCGTAATATATCCCGGCAAACAATAAATGCTTTCATAATCGCTGTGTCTATCCGACAATCCGTGTCCCGGTAAATCAAATGTCAATACCGGAAATGGAAGATTCTCAAGTTGAGATTGGAATGTTTTTGAACTTAATGAATTGCCATGAATGAAAATAACCGCTTTTTTCTTGATATCGCCTTTATGATACACACTCAGGCCATGGATATAACAATGAGAGATCATATGGAAATAAATGAATTAATGTAAGTTTTGAAGAGGAGGGGTATAGCCGTTAGTATCATAGTAACCGAAAGTTCGTTCACAATGATAGCATATTTAAAGAAAAATAAAAATTATTTCACCAGAATTCTAGGCTCCAGCATGTCCATAATGGCGTATTTTACCCCTTCACGTCCAAGACCACTTTCTTTAATTCCGCCGTAAGGCATGTGATCAAATCTTAAGGTTGGCACATCATTATGGATAACTCCACCTACTTCTAAATGCTTATAACATTCATTTAATTCAGAAATATCATTGGTGAAAACACCGCATTGTAATCCAAATTTACTGTCATTCACCTTATTAACAGCCTCGGTAATCTTACCGTTATATGTTTCAACACATACTATTGGACCAAAGGCTTCCTCACAATAAATTTTCATTGTATTGTTACAATTGGTGAGAATGGTTGGCTCAACATACTTTCCGGTACGTTTCCCCCCAACTAATATTTTAGCACCTTTTGTCACGGCTTCCATTATCCAGCTTTCAATACGTTGAGCATTGCCTTCATCAATCATATCACTCACATCTGTATCCTGCAATAAGGGATTGCCAAATTTCAGGGCGGAAGTTTTCTGTAAGAATTCTTTTATAAAGGCATTAAATATTTTTTCGTGAACAAAAATCCGTTGCGCATGAATGCATATTTGTCCGCTGTAAGCAAAAGCTCCCATCACACACTTGGCAACAGTGTTTTCATTCAATCCGCTTTCTGTTACGATGACGCCGGCATTGCCGCCTAATTCGAGTACCACTTTCTTTTTGCCGCATTGGGCTTTCATAGGCCATCCAACTTCAGGTGAGCCGGTAAAACTCAGGAGATTTATTCGAGTATCAGTTACCAGTAAGTTTCCGGTTTGTCGCGTCATGGGAAGAATAGAAACAGCGCCTTTCGGCAAACTTGTTTTATCTATAATTTTTGCGAGTTCTAAAGTGGAAAGGGGAGTAGAGGAAGCCGGTTTTAAAATTATGGGACAACCCGCAGCAATGGCCGGTGCAATTTTATGTACTGCTAAATTCATCGGAAAATTGAAGGGCGCAATGCCGGCTACAACTCCAACAGGAAAATAATTGACCAATCCTTCCCTTTTTTCTCCGTTCGGCGTCCAGTCAAGTGATATATATTCTTTTGGTAAGCGTTTACATTCTTCCGAAGCCACCACAAAAGTTTGAGCGGCACGGTCAATTTCGCTTAGCGCGTATTTTATTGGTTTGGCAGATTCTTTCGATAAAACTTCCGCAAGGTGTTGACGGTTCGTTTTTATTTCGAATGCGATTTGTTGAAGTGCTTCCGATTTTTTGTAAGAAGGAAGTTCCTTCATTTTTTCTTTGGCAGAGAGCGCTAAATTAATCGCAATTTCAAGCGTGCTTTCATTGGCAAGGAAGGTTTGTGCAAATGCTTCGTTCGTGTAAGGATTAATTACCGAAAGCGATTCGTTTGTTGTGATAAATTCACCTCCACAATATATTTTATACGTTTCCATGCCTTAAACAAATATAATATTTAAAAACAAAAAAGCCATTCGTGTTAGGAATGGCTTTTCGTTTTGTTATAGAATAAAATTAAGCAACCACTTCAACTTTTGGAGCTGCAGATAAGATTTCTTCGTTAGCGGCAGAAGCATACTGACTAAAATTCTTAATGAATTGTTCAGCTAAATTTTTCGCTTTTGCATCATACGCATCTTTATCCTTCCAGCTGTTGCGTGGATCTAAGATTTCAGTAGGAACATCCGGACAAACCTTAGGGAATTTTAATCCGAAGAATTTGGTTGTACCATATTCAACGTTATCCAATTTGCCGGTTAATGCTGCTGTGATTAATGAACGAGTATATGATAATTTAATACGACTTCCTACACCGTAAGAACCGCCTACCCATCCTGTGTTTACTAACCAAACATTTACATTTGGATGTTTCTTTAATTTTTCACCTAATAATTCGGCATATTTTGTTGGGTGTAATGGCAAGAAAGCTTTACCAAAACAAGCCGAGAAGGTTGTTGTTGGTTCGGTGATTCCCATTTCAGTTCCCGCAACTTTAGCTGTATAACCGCTAATGAAATTATACATAGCTTGTGCCGTCGTTAATTTTGAAATTGGAGGTAAAACACCAAATGCATCGGCTGTTAAGAAGAAGATATTTTTAGGCATATCTCCTACAGCAGGAGTAACTGCATTATCAATATAATTTGCAGGATAGCTTACACGTGTGTTTTCTGTTTTACTGATGTTGCCATAGTCAACTGTGGTTGTATCATCGTAAAAATTGATGTTTTCCAATAAAGAGCCAAACTTAATGGCATTGAAAATTTGTGGCTCTTTCTCAGCGGTTAAGTCAACGCATTTTGCATAACAACCACCTTCGAAATTAAATACACCTGTATCTGACCATCCATGTTCATCGTCACCAATTAACTTACGGTTCGGATCAGCTGATAAGGTAGTTTTACCTGTTCCTGATAAACCGAAGAAAATAGCAGTATCACCATCTTTACCAATATTGGCAGAGCAGTGCATAGATAATACTTTTTGCTCGTGTGGTAATACGTAGTTTAATACAGTGAAAATTGATTTTTTAATCTCGCCGGTATAACCTGTACCACCAATTAAAATGATTTTTTTGGTGAAGTTGATAATAGCGAAATTGTGCTGACGGGTTCCGTCGATTTTAGGATCTGCTTTAAAGCCCGGTGCGTTTAAAATTAACCAATCATGTTTGAAGTGTTTAATTTCTTCACGAGTTGGACGTAAGAATAAGTTGTATGAAAATAAATTACTCCAAGAATGCTCGTTTACAACACGAATATTAATACGGTATTTAGGATCAGCACAAGCGTAAGCATCGCGTACCCAAATTTCCTTCCCGCCAAGGTAAGCCAACATGCGGTGGTGTAATTTATCGAATTTATCTTCTTCAAAACGGTTGTTTACATCACCCCACCAAACAGAATCTTTGGTATTGTAATCTACAACGGCGTATTTATCTTTTGGAGAACGTCCGGTAAACTCTCCGGTATCGATGGCCAAAGCCCCTACATCTGTTAACACGCCTTGTCCGCGCGAAATTGTGTCTTCAACTAATTCACTTGGGTGAAGATTCCAGTAAGCCATTTCAACATTAGAAAGGCCGAGATCAGCTACAGAAAAATTCTCAGCTTTTAATCCGATTTCGTTCATTTTAATAAGAGATTTAAGATGTGCAAAGGTAATAAAAAAACGGGCTTTTAGAGGCCCGTTTTTCCACAATTATTGTGCGCGTTTTGTTCTTTCTAAATTTTCGTTAACAACCACTCTGTCAGAGCCTTGAGCAAGTTTTTTGATCTCCTCAATGAAGGTCTTTTGCTCTGAGCTGTTCATTTCTTTTAGTAGCATACAAACATCACGTTCGCCCTCACGCCCCATTGGCAATTCATCATAAGCCGGTTTTTTAGCATGCCCTTTAATATAGTTTAAAATCAAATCATATTTCGCGGCATCAATACCGGAAGCATGGCTTGTAAAGGATACGACGAGGCGGTATTTAATAGTTTGTTCTCCGTTGGTTACCATAGGTTGAGTGACTGAAGTATTTGAGGCAGTTTTTGTACTCGATTTTGCTTTACAGCTTGCTAATATCAAAGCAAGACTGCCGAAAAGTACGATTGCAATGTTTTTCATAAGTGTTTCTTTTTACGTTGTAAATATGCTAATTATTTTAGGAAAGGCAAGTTTGGTGCCACATGATATAAGTTATTTGTTTTTATCACTTTTTAACAGAGAAAGTCCTAGACAAATCCAGCCGATGATAAAACAAACCCCACCAATTGGCGTTACCGGCCCTAAAAACTTGAGCCAATCCATACCCATTAAGTTTCGGGTGGTTAAGAAATAGAGTGAACCTGAGAACATCGCAATTCCCCAAAAGAAGAAAGCGTAGGCCCACATAAAGTATTTATTTTCTTCTAGCTTATTAAGGATAATTAAAAGCAACATGCCTATCGTGTGATACATATGGTATTTAACGCCTTTTTCAAATCCGTCGAGCTGATCGCTAGTCATGATTCCGGCCTGCACTTTACTTTTTAAGAAGTGAGCTCCCATGGCTCCTAAGGCCACAGCTAAAGCGCCCAATATTCCGATGGTTAATAATTTGCGTTTATCCATTAGTTAGAAATAAAATTTAAAAAATCTTTTCTGTTCTCGCCAAACATAAAACTCTCGGCGGCCATTTTGTAATTCTCTTTATCGACAATGCTGTTATAAGCCGCTTTGGCAAGGTCTAGTTTTTCGCGGTCGTGTGTAAATATGTCCATTAATTTTTTGACCTGCGCGCTGCTGAAGCAATGTTTTTGGACCGCCTTTTTTGCAATGGCAATTTTGTCGTGATCGTATTTACCTTTAACTACCGATACGTAAATCTCATTGTATTCATTATCGGCAACAGCTTGTTTACAGTTTAATGATTTCTGATAATTCTCGGCGGCTATGTTTTTTAGAAAAATTTCATATTCCTCCGAAACCGATTTAAACAAAAAAGCATTCTCTATGGTTTTAGCATTGGACTTATCAGTCAGATGCGGAAAGGCAAGTTTAGCGTATTTTAATTTTTCTATCTCTGTATCGAAGGTATTGAGAAGTTTTACCAAGCGTTCGGCGGTGTAACAATTAAAAAGAATGGCACGGCGTGTGTATTTAATGCGCTCTGAGTAATCATTGGTGTTTTTCAATAAAAACAAATGGTATTCTATGTCTTTATCATCTAAATCAACCAAACATTTTGCACTCGCACTGTCATAATTTTTTATGTAAATGGGTTTTCTAAGGTGCATCTCATAAATATTTCCGAATTTCTTATTCTCGTCTAAAACACTCAAATTAACAGGTAAATCAGGCACAATGGGCGTTGCCGGACCTGACAATTCTCCTATGGAAATAAACTCAAATTTGTAATTGTTTTTTCCTTCCGTAATGCGTTCTTTCAAACTGAGTGTGATTTCTTTGTTGTTGTATTTTTCAATGCTTTTTAAATGAATGGAGTCGGTTATTTTACCGGCAACGCCTTCAATTTCCACCCTTAATTTAAGCCAACCCTCATGCACATTAAACGCCTTAACGATAGCTTGTGGTTCTTTATTTACAATTTCATCGTTCACGTAGAGGGTGAAAACTTTACCGTAGGGATTTATAACAACCAGATTGGCATTAATTTGCTGCGCCAGTGAAAAAGAACAAAGGCCTAATACAAAGCAGATAATATAAATACGAATAATGCTCATTACTTGATAAGAGCAAATTTAAGTTTAATTTTGTGTTCAATTCAGTGTTATGGTTAAAATATTAGTAATTGGCGCCGGTCGCTCTACTTCCAGTTTAATTGGATATTTATTGAAAAAAGCGCCTGCTTATAATTGGCAGGTAACGGTAGCCGATAGTAATTTGTCATTGGCACAAGAACGCGTTAAAAATTATTCGCATGCCGAAGCTGTTACTTTTGATGTGAGTAATGCCGTCGAACGTGAAGCTTTCATTAAAGCGAATGATTTTGTTATTTCCATGTTGCCAGCCAATATGCATGGCGATGTAGCTCGCGATTGTGTGCGTTTAGGTCGGCATATCGCAACAGCCAGCTATGTAAGTAACGATATGCGGGAGCTGGATGCAGAAGCGCGTGCAAAAGGTTTATTATTGTTGAATGAAATCGGATTAGATCCCGGCATCGATCATGCTTCGGCCATGAAAATCATTCATGATTTAAAGGCAAAAGGCGCTACTATTACTTCATTTAAATCGTATTGTGGCGGATTGGTAGCTCCTGAGAGCAACGATAATCCGTGGGGTTATAAATTCAGCTGGAATCCGAGGAATGTTGTTTTAGCGGGACAAAGTACAGCGCAGTATTTGCATAACGGGGAAATTAAATTTATTCCGTATAACCGTTTATTCAATCAAATTGAGACGATAGAAGTGGATGGATTCGGGAAGTTTGATGCCTATGCAAATCGTGATAGTATTGGATATAAAGAACCATACGGATTAAACAACGTAAAAACTTTGTTACGCGGAACTTTGCGTGAAGAAGGTTATTGTAAAGCTTGGAATGTGTTTGTGAAATTGGGATTAACGGATGACACTTCTAAGATTCACAATACTTCGAATATGACGTATACTGATTTGCTGAGTTCATTTTTACCACAAGGAAGCGGTTCGGTGAAGGAACGCTTAAAGCAGTTTGTTGGTTTTGGCTGGAGTAAGGATATCGAAGAAAAAATGGAATATCTTGAGTTATTCAACAACAAGAAAATTAAATTAAATGAAGGTACGCCGGCACAATTGCTGCAAAGTTTATTGGAAGAAAAATGGAAGTTGAAGAATGGCGATAAGGACATGATTGTTATGCAACATTTGTTTGAATATACCTTGAATGGAAAAACTCATCAGTTAAACTCTTCATTGGTGGTTATTGGCGACGATGAAGATCATACGGCGATGGCAAAAACCGTTGGATTGCCTCTGGCGATTACCGTAAAAAATTTCCTAACCGGACAATTCAAATTAAGTGGTGTACAAATTCCGATTGTAAAAGAAATTTATGAACCGCTATTAAAAGAATTGGAAGAATATCAGATTGTATTTAACGAAAGTTATTAAAATAAAAGCCTCGTTATTCTCACTTAATTTATGAGTAACGAGGCTTTAAAAGGAATTTATTATTCTACTATTAGTTTTCCGTACGAATCATTTCCAAATTCATCATGGTATTTAATAAAGTATAATCCGGAAGGGAAAGTACTTATGTCAACTTGTGTGTTCCCTCCCTGGATAAGCTCCTCCATGGGTCTGACTTCTTTTCCCAATACATCAATCAAAGCAAAGTTTATTTTCATGAAGCTTTGGTTACTTATGGTAAATACATCATTTGCAGGATTTGGAAAAACTTTTACGTTTTCTGTTACATAATTTTCTGTTACACTAACACCAACGCCGGCTATTTCAACCAGAGTAGCATAAGGACTACTTGAAGGGCTGGCATCATAAGCAAAAATAGAATAAACCGGATTGGTTGAGTAATAGTTATAGTACGGATTACCGAACATATTGGTAACTCGGGCAACGTTGTTATAAGTTTTCCCATTAACAATTAAAGTACCATATGCGTCGTAAGAAATTGTAAAACTGCTTGGCGAACACGACACACATTGGTAGGAATCAGTATACGAATTACCATAATTAAAAGGGAAAACCAAATGACGTTTAGGATCAGGAGTATAGGTAGCGCCTCCTGTTGCTGTAATAGCATCTCCTAATTGATCTTTAAATGTTGGTTGTACATTATCATACGTATAAACTGTTCCGGTAGGCAACGCTACTATTGCTGCCATTGTAGCGTTTGGAAATGAAGCTCCATATGGAGTAGACGCTGGAACAACTATTGATGCAGTACCTGCAGCTGTAAATGAAATAGAGGAGAAGTTCCATGTTACCCCGGCACCTGAAGGTCCTGGAGAAACAGGTTTTGGTCCAATTAAAATTGTTGCAGTGATTCCGGCCGACGGATTAGGCATATTAGTATATTGAATCACCGGCTGTGCAAATACAGCATTTACGACAATTATAAATACGAGAGTAAAGATTTTTTTCATAGGTGTTGTTTTTAGGTTTATGTAAACATACATAAAGCACCACCCTGAAAAAATACGTATTTATACGTATTTTTTACTGTTTGTTTGACGTCTTAGCCTTAAAGTAAGAGAAGATAATTGGCAGAACTGAAACGCCAATAATTCCTAAACATACTAAATCGATATGTTTACGAATCCATTCAACGCCGCCTAATAAATAACCGGCGGTGGTTAAACTACCAATCCATAATGCACCACCAAGTACATCAAAACTTAAATATTTTTTGTAATTCATTTCTCCAACACCCGCTGCAAATGGAGCGAAGGTTCTAACAAAGGGAACAAAGCGTGCCATGATGATAGCCTTTGTACCATGCTTCTCAAAAAACGCATGTGTTTTATCAAGATATTCCTGCTTCACCAGTGGCTTACCTCGAAACTTTAAATGAAATACTTTTAAACCTATTTTTCGTCCAATCCAATAATTGCAATTATCTCCTAACACAGCGGCTATAAACAATAGGATAACAAGGTAAAACATGTTAAGGTGACCTGAACTTGCGAATAATCCTGCTGTAAATAATAAAGAATCGCCGGGTAAAAAAGGCATCGCCACCAATCCGGTTTCAACGAAAATTACAAGGAAAAGTACCACATAAACGGCAGTACCATAGTTAGCGAATAACCAATCGAAATCGAGGTGAATAATGTGTTTGAATAGTTCAATCATAAAGACGGTAAAAATAAATTAAATGCCTACTTCTTCCATGTAGGCCAGGATTCCGCCTTTTAAATTATAGAGATTGTTATAACCTTCTGCTTCCAAAGCCTGAATAACAGCCGCGCTTCTTTTGCCACTGCGGCAATGCACCACAACTTGTTTATCCTTATTGATTTTATCGAGATTATCCATTACGTCGCCCATTGGGATTAATTCGCCGTTAATGTTTACTTCATCGAATTCATGCGGTTCGCGAACATCAATTAACTGAAAATTCGCTTTGCTGTCGATTAAGGTTTTTAACTCTTGTGCAGTAATTTCCTTCATTGTGTTTTTTCTTAGGTTGTTTGTTTGAATTTTTCAGGTAAGAATGTAAAAAAGGTATCTCCTCTTAAACCAATACGTAAAGTTTCTAAAGGAATGATATCATCCACGGCAATATTTCCAACGTTTACATCTGACCCGAATAATTTTAAGAAATATACTTGTTGAGATTTTTGTGGTGTTTCCCAAATGATGTTTTCTAATTTTATTTTATTAACGATGCGATTAATCAGTAAAGTATGCGCGCTTCCGTTTTTGTGAAAGATACCAACCGTTCCGCTTTCGCGAGCTTCGGCAATTACTTTGGTTGAGCCGGCATCCAATTCGTTTTGCATCATTTTAATCCAACGCGCCGGATGAATAATCACACCTTCCTCTTTGGAACCTACCTCTGAAAGAACGGTGTAGTTTTTCGCCAGCTTATTGATGTATTCGCATTTTTTCTCGTGCTCAATGGTGATGCTGCCATCAGATACTTCAGCAGAATCTAATCCCATTTCGTTTACGAACTTAATATAGTCTTCAAACTTATCTCTGATGATAAAGGCTTCAAACAATGTTCCGCCTACATACACTTTGATGTTGTTTTTCTGATAAAGTTTTACTTTTTCCTTTACGTTTTTTGAAATAACAGAAGTGCCAAATCCCAATTTGATAAAGTCAATGTAATCAGCACCGGTTTCCATTAAGTCCTCAGCCTGACGTAAACTGATGCCTTTATCCATTACCATGGTCATGCCGGTTTTACGCGGTTTTTGAGTGCGTTCAGGTAAAAACGGGAGATTAACGTTATACGGCATAATTAGTTTTTAAAAGAGTTTATTAATTCCAATACTTGAGCATCGTCTTTTAAAGCCGGGGCATATTCAAAAATATCGGTGTATTTATTAAAGTTTAGTTCAAGGGCTCTTGCAAATGCTTCCATACCTTCCAATCGTTTACCGGTTTCAAGTAGAATAACACCTAAGCGGTAATAAAGTTCGGCAGCTTCCGGAAAGTATTTGATTCCTTCGGTTAATGTTTCAATCACATCTTTGTAGTAGCCGGCTTCATCCAGTAAACGCGCATAATCTAACCACACATCAAACTCAGGATAATCTAACTCTATAACGCGTTGATAAGCCAGGGCTGCTTCTTCCTGAAAGCCCAATTTTTGTTGTATTTCTGCAAATACATACCAATACTCGGCATCATTCGGATTAATTTCGATGGCTTTCTTGATGTAATGAATTCCTTCTGTTAAACGATTGAGGGCATCCAAACACACCCCAATACCTAACCAGGCATCAGCATAAGCCGCATCGATCTTTACACAGCGATTGTAATTGACAATTGCCTCTTCAAATTCATTTAAATTTTCGTGGCATTCACCAATGTAATAATAGGTAGAAGCCTCTTTGTTTTCATGTTTGAAGGTTTCTTTATAAACTTCAATCGCCTCACGGTACATTTCCAATTGCGCTAAGGAATTAGCTTTGTTGAAATAGGCAGAGCTGAATTTTTCGTTGATAGCAATGGCGTAATCGTAAGCTTCAATTCCTTTTTCGTATAAACCAAATCTGTTATAAGCCAAGCCTAAATTAAACCAAGCGTAATAACTGTAAGGGAATTCATCAATGTAATCTAAAAAGAAAGAAATAGCTTCTTCTGATTTTCCGGTTAAATCATAACACAAGGAAAGTTCATTTAAGGCTACTTCGTTACGTGGATTTATCTTTAATGCTTTTTTTAAGTAATAGATGGCATCATCCGGCTTATCTTCATTTAAGAACTCAACACCTAATGACAAATAAACTTCGTCTTTATACTCGGCCAGGGGTAATGCTTTCTTGTAATTCTCAATCGCTTGCTCGCCCAATCCCATTTGGCTATAGATATAACCTCTGGCCATGTATAACTCAAAGTTGTTGCTTTCGGTTTGTTCTACTTCATTCAGCAAAGCGAGGGCTTCCTGCGTAAAATGCTGACTGCTTAAGTATTGGGCTTGTTTAATTTTAAGAATACTGGAGTAAGGGTATTGTTTCAATCCGAAATCAATGGCTTTTTTTACTAAATCGTAATTCAACCATTGAAAATAGTATTCAATTATATCTTCCAGCTCATCCACGTCGAAAAAACTATGATTACCATTGTTAATCATGTCTTCAAAACGCTTCAGAACTTCTTCAAAGTCTTGACCTTCAAAATCATCTCCGTCAAATTCGCTCATAAATGACCCTTGTAATTAATACAAAGTTAAGCTATTTTTTCGCATTTGCTTATTATGTTTTTAACAGAATTTTCTTAATTTATGTCAATAAAAAAAGCCTCAAAAAATCACCTGCCAACAGCATCATGCTAACTTTACACAAAATTTTTATAAAGTGACTTTAATCAAGAGTATTTCAGGAATAAGAGGAACCATTGGCGGAAAACCGGATGATGGATTAACTCCTTTGGATATTGTAAAATTCACATCAGCGTACGCTTCATTGATTTTAAAAAATCATTCAGGAACTACACCAAGTGTGGTGGTTGGACGCGATGCCCGTTTATCCGGACCTATGGTGAGCAGCATTGTATGCGGCACTTTAACTGGTATGGGAATTAATGTGTATGATTTAGGTTTGAGTACAACGCCAACCGTTGAAATGGCGGTGACCGAATTAAAAGCTCAGGGTGGAATAATTTTAACCGCTTCTCACAATCCAAAACAGTGGAATGCTTTAAAACTTCTCAATGAAAAAGGGGAGTTCATAAGCGAAGAAGAAGGTAAAATGATTTTATCGTTGGCGCAAAATGATAATTACACGTACGCGGATGTAAACGTGTTAGGAAAAATTACACAACCTGCCGACATGCTCAAAATGCACATCGATAAAATTTTGAAGTTACCGTATGTGGATACAAAAGCGATTGCAGCGGCAAACTTCACGGTTTCAGTGGATGCCGTAAACTCGAGTGGGGGATTTGCAGTACCGGCTTTATTGGAAGCTTTGGGTGTGAAGAATATTCACAAATTATATTGTGAGCCTGATGGACATTTTGCGCATAATCCTGAACCATTGCCTGAACACTTGGCTGATTTGTCGGCTTTAGTTGTAAAAACAAAATCTCATTTCGGTATTAGCGTTGATCCGGATGTGGATCGTTTGGCTTTAGTGTGTGAAGACGGAGAAATGTTTGGCGAAGAATATACTCTTGTAGCGGTAGCAGATTGTGTGTTATCGCATCACAAAGGCGGAAATACCGTATCCAATTTATCTTCCACACGCGCTTTACGCGACGTAACTGAAAAAATGGGAGGGAAATATTCAGCATCAGCGGTAGGAGAAGTAAATGTGGTGAAAATGATGAAAGAAACCAATGCTGTTATCGGAGGTGAAGGAAATGGTGGTGTTATACTTCCTGAATTACATTATGGTCGTGATGCATTAGTTGGCATCGCTATTTTCTTAAGTCATTTAGCGAAATTCGGAAAACCTGTTTCGATGCTTCGTAAATCTTATCCAAACTATTTTATTTCTAAGAATAAAATTGAGTTAACACCTGAGATTAATGTGGATAAGGTTTTAGAAAGTGTAAAAACAAAATATCAAAAACAACCGATTAACACGGTAGATGGTGTGAAGATAGAATTTGATAAAGAATGGGTGCATTTAAGAAAGTCTAATACCGAACCTATTATCCGTATTTATTCGGAAAGCGAATCATTGGCTACAGCTGATACATTGGCTAAAAAAATCATCAGTGATATCAAGGAAATCATAAAACAATAAGTTTAAAAGTCCTATAATAGGACTTTTTTTAAATCTGACAGCTCAAAAAAATATCGGATATTTGCATACTTAATTATTTTGAACAATGAGTAAAATTTATTTAGACAACGCTGCTACCACCAAGTTAGATGAGGAAGTGTTTAACGCCATGTTGCCTTTTATGAAAGAGGAGTTTGGAAATCCTTCTTCTATTCATTCATTTGGACGAAAAACACGCACTGCCATTGAAGGTGCGCGTAAATCAGTTGCTAAATATTTAAATGTTACGCCTGCAGAAATTTTCTTCACATCCGGTGGAACCGAAGCCGATAACATGGCGATTATTGAAGCGATTGAGACATACGGCATAAAACATGCCATCTCCAGTAAAATCGAACACCATGCAGTTGAACACACTTTAGCAACTCTTGAAAAAGAAGGTAAGGTAAAAGTGAGTTGGGTGAATGTAGATACAAATGGAAATGTAGATTTAAATCACCTCGAAGAATTATTGAAAAATAATGAGCGCAGTTTGGTTTCACTGATGCATGCCAATAATGAAATTGGAACTTTACTTCCTATCGTGAAAGTGGGTGAGTTATGCGAAAAATATAACGCCCTTTTTCATAGCGATACGGTTCAAACCATGGGACATTATAAACTGGATTTACAAAATGTAAAAGTTCATTTTGTGACCTGTGCGGCACATAAATTTCACGGACCAAAAGGTGTAGGGTTTCTTTATATTAATCATAATGTGAAAATTAAACCTTTCATTAATGGTGGTGCTCAAGAGCGTAACATGCGCGGTGGAACCGAGAATGTATACGGTATTGTGGGATTAGCCAAAGCCTTTGAATTAGCGAATGAGCACATGGACGAACACCAGAGCCATATAAAAGGCTTAAAAGCCTATATGAAGGGGCAATTGGAAAACAATATAGAAGGCATGGATTTTAACGGTGAAACAGGCGAGAACGGACTTTATACCGTGCTTAACTGTCGTTTTCCTCATCATCCGGATGCTGAAATGTTATTATTTAATTTGGACATTGCAGGTATTGCAGCGAGTGGAGGAAGTGCCTGTAGCAGCGGCAGCAATCAAGGTTCTCATGTGTTGCGTGGTATCGGTATTGATATGAGTCGCCCTTCCGTTCGTTTCAGCTTCAGTAAATACAACACGAAAGAAGAGATTGATAGTGTGGTGAAGAAGTTAAAAGAGATGTTTGCCGTAACAGCGAAAGCTTAATTAGCGCGTTAATTCTTCGATGATGGCAGCGTGCTGAGGAAATTCAGTACGAAGTGTTTTTCTATCTGCCATTTCAAAATCATTAAAATCAAAACCGGGAGCAACGGTGCAGCCTACGAAACTGAACTTTCCTCCTTTTTTTACTCTTGATCCAAACCAGTGATATTTTGGAACAAGGTATTGTGGCACTTCTCCTTCTAAAATAGTGTTGCCAATTCGCGTTATTTTTAATTCTCCGCTTAAAGTGATTTCAATTACCTCCAAGGGATCACCGCCATAAAAATGCCACATCTCATCCGATTTAATGCGGTGTAATGCCGAAAAATTGTTTTTCTCAATCAGAAAGTAGATTCCTGTGCAATAGTTTCTTTTTCCTTCAAATCCCGGAAAATTACTTTGTTCGGAACTGCGATAAGTTTCCTTATAATAGCCTCCTTCTGGATGAGGCAGTAATCCCAGCGTTTCAATAAGATGTTTTACTTCCATTATTCTTCGTTTACGTAGTAAAGCTTGTAATATTTTAGTCCCATCGCTTCATCGTAACCGCGCTCAACATAATCGTGTCGCCCATGAATATAAATGTGAAAGTTTTTATCCAGCTTCACCACACTGCGCATGTATTTCTGGTTTTTTTTAACGGCGGTAGAAGATATATCAAACTCATCTATTGTGTTTAAATCCAAGCGCTCGCTAAAATCTTTACGGTAATCTTTAAACGCTTTAATTAATTCGGGTTGTACCATTACGTCTTTCTCGAATTCTTTAATGTTGAATTTGTCTTTTTCTTTGAAATAAGCAGTGCTTTTATTCAACATCATCATTTGGTCTTCTTTCTTAACGTTATTGTCTTCCGTTAAGATTTCTTCACAAAATCCGCGACAGGTTTCAATGAAGTTACTGGTGTGATAATAGCCGTTTTCTTTAAGCGTTGCATTTAAGAAATCAACCTCCCAATACGTAGCACATTCAGCTACTTTATTGTTATTATCGATGATGCTGAGTTTATATCCTTTTTCTTGTTCTGTATTAAAAATCAAACAGCCTTTGTCCAGCTTATTAATGTTAATACCTGTATCGCAATCCATGTCAAAATTATCCACATGCTGATATACCTTCAGATAAGTTTCTTTATTTTCTGTTTTAAATAACCCAATAGTGTCACATAATTCACCGTCTACAATTACATCCTTAAAGAAGCAAACGTAAAATTCACCACCCTTAATTTTTGGGTGCATGCTTTGATTGTATAAATGCTCAGCTATATGTTTGGTTTGTTCAACAAAATTTTTACGTGAGTTGAAAATTTTTTCACTGATAGCTTTTATGTCTTTAATGTCAAAATCGCTTTTGTTTTTAAACTGATGATAGACATCCGTTTTAAAAGGTGATTGAAAATACCTGAGAACGGTATCTTTTACAAAATCATCTTTAAACTCAAAGCAGGTTTCGCTTAAGGTTAATTCTTCACCTAAGCTTTTGTTACCGGTGTAATGTATAATGAAGTGAGTGAGTTGTGCTCTCGAAAAATCTATCATAATCCTTGTTTCTTAAACACTAAATGTAAGCTTATCACCTTAAAGGCTTTTAACAAAATTTAAACAAAATAAAATGATAAGCGGCCAAATTAAAGTATCTAAAAGAGCGGTTTTTACGTTACATATATTAAATTTGTTATATGCACAAAACAGCACTTTTTATGAAACGTTACGCTATTTTGATTGCAGGGGTATTGCTCCTGTCTTCATTTACTATATATAAATTCACTTTCTCCCGTTATCAGGTTTTAATGGGAATCTTATTGGAAGGTCTCTCTCAGATGCATTACAGTCCAACCAAGATTGATGACGCTTTCAGTGAAAAGGTATACACTTTGTATATGAAACGCATTGATTACAACAAGAAGTTTTTATTGCAAGGTGATGTGGATCAATTAGCAAAATACCGTCGTGAATTAGACAATCAAATCAACGAGGGTGATTTTACATTTTACAAACTCTCTGTAGAGCTTATCAATAAGCGTATCAAAGAAAAGGAAAGTTGGTATAAAGAAATTCTGGCTAAGCCATTAAATTATAACGCGGAGGATGTGTATGAAACCAATGGCGAGAAAGCTAAATATGCTTCTTCACCCGAAGATTTAAAGAAGGAGTGGGAGAAGATGATTAAGTATCAGGTTATCTCTCGTATTGATGATGTTTTAAATCGTCAGGAGAAAGCGAAAGAAAAAAATGACACCACCGTAAAAATCAGAATTTGGGATAGCATTGAGGTTGATGCCCGCCGCAAAACTTTAAAAGCAAATGAGGCTTGGTTTAAGCGTTTGTATAAAATTACGGATAAAGATCGCTTCGCGAATTATTTAAGCACCATCACCAATATTTACGATCCGCACACCGAATACTTTGCTCCAAAGGAAAAAAAGTCGTTTGATGAAACCATGAGCGGACAGTTCGAAGGAATTGGCGCACGTTTACAGCCTAAGGAGGACGGAATCATTAAGGTTTCTGAAATTATTTTTAATAGTCCGAGTTACAAACAGGGTGAATTAAAAGCGGGTGATGAAATTCATAAGGTGGCCCAAGGCGCAGGAGAGCCGGTGGATGTAACAACCATGGACATGGATGAAGCTATTCTTTTAATTAAAGGTAAGAAGGGAACTGAAGTTCGTTTAACGGTAAAGAAACCGGATGGAAGTTTTAAAGTGATTCCAATTATCCGCGATGTTATTCCTATTGAAGAAACCTATGCAAAATCAGTTTTATTAAACAATAGCGGTAAAAAAATGGGTTACGTTTATCTGCCTACTTTCTATACCGATTTCACACGAACCGGCGCTCGTAAATGCGCAACAGATATGCGTAAAGAAATTGAAAAACTAAAAACGCAAGGCATCGAAGGTTTAATTGTGGATTTACGTGATAATGGCGGAGGTTCATTACAGGAAGTTGTGGAAATGGCCGGTTTGTTTATTCCTAAGGGACCTGTTGTGCAGGTGAAAGGTAAAAACAACATGACGAATATTATGGAAGATTACAACAGTGATGTAACCTGGGGCGGACCATTAACTATTATGGTGAATCACAATAGCGCGAGCGCTTCGGAAATTTTAGCGGCGGCCATGCAGGATTATAAACGTGCCGTTATTGTTGGAACACCAACGTTTGGCAAAGGAACTGTTCAATCCTTTTTAAATTTAGATCAGTTTATTTTACCTCAATTTGATACTATTAAGCCAATTGGTGAAGTGAAAATCACGATGCAGAAATTCTATCGTATCAATGGTGGCGCCACACAATTAAAGGGTGTTACACCGGATGTGATTTTACCGGATCCATATGAGTTTATAGAAACAGGTGAGAAGGAAATGGATTACCCGATGGTATGGGATGAAATTGAGCCAGCAAATTATTTAGCCTTTAATAATATTGATATTGCTAAAGTGAAAAAAGCAAGTGAAGAGCGTATTAAAAAGAGCGCTGCATTTAAATTAATTGAAACAGAAGCTAAAGAATTTAAAGATAAACGCGATGATTCAAAATATAATTTAGCGTTGGAGAAGTACAGAGCTGAACAAAAATTATGGCGCGAACAAAACAAAAAGTACGAAGATTTACGTAAAGATATAAAGGACTTCACGGCTGATTTGTTAGAACAGGATAAAACGAAATTAAGTGCCGATACTGCACGTTTAGGACGCGAATCACGTTGGGCAAAGAATGTGGCTAAAGATGTTTACATTCATGAAGCCAGTAACATCTTAAGCGGACTAAAATAACCTCCCCCACATTACGGTATTTTGATATCTAAAATGGTTAAAGCATGCTAAAGGCATTGCAAAGCCATTATTATTTGATTTACTTTATATAACTAAAAAGAAACACAGATGAAAAAAATATTTATAGCCATAGGATTTTTAGCTTTTTCATTAAGCTATGCACAGGAAGCTAAGCGTCCGGATAATTGGTTTAATCTCGATCCTTCTAAAGATAATGTGAACGGTGTTAGTACAGAGCGCACCTATGAAGAACTACTTAAAGGTAAAAAGTCAACCACTATTATTGTGGGCGTTTTAGATAGCGGTGTAGATTATTTACACGAAGATTTAAAAGATGTGATGTGGACCAATCCCGGCGAAATTGCAGGAAATGGCATTGATGATGATAAAAACGGATACGTGGATGATATTCACGGTTGGAATTTTATTGGAGGTAAAGATGGAAAAAATGTAGAGAGAGATAATTTGGAATTAACTCGTCTATACCGTTTATATAAACCAAAGTATGACGGTAAAACGGAAAAAGATTTAAAGACTAAACAAGAGAAGCAAGAATATCAAACCTACTTGCAGTTAAGCAAAGATTACGAAGGTCAGAAAGCAGAGTACCAAGCCACTTATAATCAAATCAAATTTTTAAAGGATGCTTTTGAAGTAATGATTAAAGAGCTGAAGGAGCAAGGAGTAGAGAAGATTGATTTAGAGGCTGTGAAAAAATACGAGCCAAAAGATTCTAAAGGTAAACAAGCTAAATTTTTTGCGACAAATATGTTAGGTCGCGCTTCCGGTGCCAGCATGGATGATGTGATGGAAAATATTAATGAAGGATTTGATCAGTTTGATAATTTATTAAACTATTCTTTAAATCTTGATTTTGATCCGCGTCCCATTGTTGGTGATGATTACAATAACAGCAGCGAGCGTTTTTATGGGAATAATGATTGTAAAGGTCCGTTTAGTTTTCACGGAACTCACGTAGCCGGTATCATTGCGGCATCACGTAAAAACGGAGTAGGGATGGATGGTATTGCTGATAATGTTCGAATCATGAGTGTTCGTTGTGTGCCTAACGGCGATGAACGCGATAAGGATGTTGCTAATGCAATTCGTTATGCAGTAGATAACGGCGCAAGTATTATTAACATGAGCTTTGGAAAGAAATACAGCTGGGATAAGAAAGCAGTAGATGAAGCTGTGAAATATGCTGAGAAGAAAGGCGTGCTTTTAATTCATGCAACAGGAAATGATGGAATTAATATTGATGAAACAGCGCATTATCCTTGCAAGAAATTTGAAGGCAGTAAAAAAGAAGCAAGTAATTTTGTAGATGTAGCTGCTTTAAACTGGGAGAAGAATGAAAAAATCGCGGCACCATTTAGTAATTACGGTAAACGTACCGCGGATTTGTTTTCACCGGGAGTAGATATTTATTCTACGGCACCGGAAGGAAAATATAAAGATGCAAGCGGAACGAGTATGGCTGCACCGGTTGTTGCCGGCGTTTCTGCTGTATTAAAATCATATTTCCCGACCTTAACACCGCAACAAATCAAAAAAATCATTGTGACTTCAAGCCGTAAAGAATTTAAAGATACCAAGGTGATTAAGCCCGGTACTAAAGATGAATTAGTCGAGTTCGAAGAATTGACAAAGTCTGGTGGTGTGGTAAACTTATACGAAGCCGTTAAAATGGCACAAGGCATGGTAAAGATTAAAGGTTAATTGTAATAGTTAGAAAATAAAAAAGCCCCGAGGTTTACACTCGGGGCTTTTTTTATTTGTGGTAGTTTATTGACTAGCGTAAATAAAGCATTTCGCGGTATTTTGGCAATGGCCAAGTAGCATCGTCTACAATGTTTTCTAATTTATCTACATTGTAACGAATGGTATCAAAAAATGGTTTTACTTTATCGCAATAAGCGTGGGCTTGTTTTTTAGCCGAATCTAAGTTGTTGGCTTTCTTACGTTCTTCCGTCATATCATCCGCCGCCTTTTTGATAATAGAAACGCGCTCGCTGATTTCCTTAATTAAAGCAATTTGTGTATCACTCGCTTTCTTGTAATCTGCCCCGCTTAAAATGTTTTTCAATCCGTTTACATTATCAATTAACACACGCTGATAGGTTAAGGCTGCTGGGATGATTTGATTATCTACCATGTCAGCAATAATTCTCGACTCAATTTGAATTTTCTTGGTGTAAGTTTCTAAGTTGATTTCGTAACGGGCTTCTTGCTCACGGTGAGTTAAAATTCCCAATGACTCAAACATGTCTAGTGATTTTTTTGAAATCATAGCTTCCAATGCTCCCGGAGTTGTAGGGATATTGTTTAATCCGCGTTTTTTTGCTTCTGCTTTCCATGCATCACCGTAACCGTTCCCTTCAAAACGGATTTTTTTGCTGGCAATGATGTATTTCTTTAATACCTGGAAAATAGCTTCGTCTTTCTCAACTTTTTTATCAATTAGAGTATCTACTTCTTTTTTGAATTTTATTAATTGCTCGGCAACAATTGCATTTAATACGGTCATCGGACCTCCGCAATTGGCTGAAGAACCAACAGCGCGGAATTCAAATTTATTGCCGGTGAAAGCGAATGGAGAGGTACGGTTACGATCGGTATTGTCTAATAAAATATCAGGAATTTTTCCGATGTTTAATTTTAAAGCTGTTTTTTGCTCCGGACTCATTTTCCCGCTGTGTACGGATTTCTCTAAATCATCCAATACTTTTGATAATTGCTCACCTAAGAATACACTCATAATTGCAGGTGGCGCTTCATTCGCTCCTAAACGATGATCGTTATTAGCAGATGCAATGGATGCACGTAATAAATCAGCATGTTCGTACACCGCCATTACTGTATTTACGAAGAAAGTTAAGAACTGTAAATTGGTTTTTGGAGTTTTACCGGGCGATAATAAGTTCTTTCCTGTATTTGTCGCTAAACTCCAGTTATTATGTTTACCGCTACCATTTACGCCTGCATATGGTTTCTCGTGTAATAATACACGGAAGTTGTGACGAATAGCAACCTTCTCCATCACATCCATTAATAATTGATTGTGATCAACTGCTAAGTTTGCTTCTTCGAATACAGGAGCACATTCAAATTGAGCAGGCGCTACTTCATTATGGCGTGTGCGAACAGGAATACCTAATAAATGCGATTCGTATTCGAAATCGCGCATGAATGCTGAAACTCTCTCAGGAATCGAACCCCAATAATGATCTTCTAATTGTTGTCCTTTTGCAGGTGCATGTCCGAATAATGTACGTCCGGTTTGTTGTAAATCAAAGCGTATATTGTAAAGTGCCGAATCAATTAGGAAATATTCTTGTTCCCAACCTAATGTAGCAACCACTTTAGTTACGTTTTTGTCAAAGTACTGACAAACATCGGTAGCAGCTTTATCAATTGCATGCAATGATTTTAATAATGGAGTTTTAAAATCTAAAGATTCACCTGTATACGAAATAAAGATGGTTGGAATACATAATGTTTGTCCCCAGATAAACGCAGGTGAAGTAGGATCCCATGCAGTATATCCGCGCGCTTCAAACGTGTTACGGATTCCACCGTTAGGGAAAGAAGACGCATCAGGTTCTTGTTGCACTAAAGCATTTCCGCTAAAACGTTCAATGGCACGTCCGCCTGCAATAGGTTCAAAGAAACCATCATGTTTTTCAGCAGTAGCACCTGAAAGTGGTTGGAACCAGTGTGTGAAATGTGTAACGCCTTTGCTTTGTGCCCAGGCTTTCATACAGGCTGCTACCTGATCGGCCATTTTACGATCAACAATAGTACCTTGGTTCATGGATTGCTGAATACTTTCGAAAGCTTCTTCGGAAAGAAATTCGCGCATGGCATCTAATCCAAATACATCCGAACCATAATATTGAGAAACCGGTTTGTCGGATTTCTCAATTCTTACAGGTACGCGTTTAACGACGTCCTGCATTGCTAAAATTCTTCTTGTGCTCATTTTTATAGGGGGTTAATGTAAAATTTCAATAATTTGGCACAAATGTATGCTTTTTTAGGGGGGTGTATCAAAAAAATATCAACTTTTTTGGAAAAATGGTTGAAAAATGAGGGGGGTAAGGGGGGAATTACCTTAAAATCGTAACTGAACCGGTGTAATTTCCTTTATCAGTACCACTTTCAAGAATGTAAAAGTAAGTACCTGTTGGAACTTTATTTCCTTGATACGAACCATCCCAGTCGTTTTTGTATCCTGCCGATGTAAAGATGACTTGTCCATAACGATTGTATACCTTCAATACATTATTAGGATATTTGAATATGTTGCCAATATAGAAGTAGTCGTTATCGCCATCACCGTTCGGCGTAAATGCGCTGTAAAAAATTAATTCATCATCAGGCGTAACACGCACTAATACGGTATCCATTCCAACACAACCGTTATTTTCGTTAATGGCAAAAACACTGTAGGTAGTAGTGACTAAAGGCGACACGTCGGCTTTATTGGTATTACCATATTGCAAAAAATAGTTTGGCGACCATGTATAGGATGTAGCTGGAGAAACGGCATAAAGGGAGATGGTTCTTCCTTCCAAGATTGTTGTATCATGAAAAGTGGTATATATATTTAAGCCGATAATAGAAATGTCTACTGTTCCTGTAAGAGAGGAGCAAGGTCCGTAGCTTACAGTTAAAGAATATACCGTTGATGTAGTTGGATTAGCGATTGGATTTGGAGCACTCGCATTATTTAAACCGGCAGAAGGACTCCAATTAAAACTATAACCTGAAATGGCAGTGGCATTATTAGCGCTTCCAAGAATGATATTAGAGGCTGTTCCTGCGCAATAGGCGGTATCTTTTCCTGCTTTAAATTGATTAAGGTTAGGAACAAAAACAAAAACAGTATCGTAGGCTTTTGTATCATTCGCATCACTTACCATTAAGAAATAATTTCCGGAGTTCGTAGGTGTAAGTGTTGGATTAGCGACCGAAGTGGAATTTAAGCCCGTAGCCGGACTCCAGGTATAGAAGTAGGGTGGAGTTCCGCCATTAGCCACATTAGACGTTCCAAGGACTACTGTTGTACCTGGACAAGCTGTAAAATCGGGACCAGCATTGGCCTGTAAAGGTACTTGAGAAAAAATACCTTTAGCTATAAAGAAAATAAATATGAATATTAAAGAATCCCTCTTCATCGGCACAATAGGGTAAATTTACAAATAATGAGGGGATTTTTTAATCGGGCTTATTTCTTATTTGTGCTTGAAGCCAGGCTATAGCCAAATCGCGGCTTGTAAATACTTTGGTTTTTATGTAAGGTTTGTTGAGTTTGACATATAAATTGCCAACTATTTTATGTCCGAGTGAATCAACCAGTATGGCTTTAGCAATAGTGTTCTGTGCAAAATCTTTACTGGCTGTAACTTCTTTTGCTTCTTTGCTGATGCTTGACAAATGACCGGCTGTTACTAAGATGCAATATGGTTTTCCACTCGTAAGTGAAAGGTTTGATTTTTTTATTGCCCAAATATCACTTTCCTCAATATGACTCATGGCTTTCACATGATTTTCGAGAATACCATCTTCTATTAGAAAAACATCTGCTTTTTCGAGTGATATTTTTGACTCGGCTACCATTTATATAACTAAGATACAATTTTTCGAGTAGGTTACAATAAAAAAAATCCCCCTGTCATCGACAGAGGGATTTTTATCTTTATCTATTAAATAGATTATTTTAAGTGCTTAGATAAGATTTTAGCTAAGTCAAACATGCTAACTTGGTTTTTGCCACCAAATAAAGCGTTTAATTTAGCATCAGCATTGATCATGCGACGGTTTTTCTTATCTTGAAGACCATTCTTCTTGATATAACCCCAGATTTTCTTAACTGCTTCTGTTCTTGGAAGTGAATTAGCACCGATTACGTTAGCTAATGTAGCGCTTGGAGCTAATGCTTTCATGAAAGCTGCGTTAGGCTTTCTTGCTGATTTCTTCTTAGCTACTTTCTTTTTAGGAGCAGCCTTCTTTTTTGCAGCAGCTTTTTTCTTTGGAGCTGCTTTTTTCTTAGTTGCTTTTTTTGCCATGATTAATAGTTTTTGTTTTTATTATGAGTCAAATGTATATATAAACTTCATTCCGCAAAAATTTTTCAGAGGGAAAGTAAAAAATAGTATTAACAAAATAATAACAATCCTCCGAGGGGAAATGTATTTTTCTCCTCTGAAAATCAAAATAACATTTGTTTTTTTAATGCGTGATTTTCAATTTTTCATTGGAGAAATTCATTTTTTTACTCTCAAAAATGATCTCTGAAAAAAGCATTTCAGTTGTTAACAATTGCAATTTTATCTGTTGATTACTTAGGGTAGTTTGTAGTTCTTATAGAGGGAATTGCTGTTTTCATTGGTAATTAAACATATTCAACTCTCTTTTTATCGGTTTTCTATTGGAGAAATTCACTTTTAATGGCTTCTCTCGTTTGATATATTATATAATTATATTGTGTTATGGGGATAGTCATGCCTGTTTATACAGGTAAAATCATTCCTTCGTTATAAATCGTGAATCTATATGCGAGAACAAAAGTGTTATTTATTATGGTTAAATATTATAAACGCTTGGGAAGGGGATCAAGAGCGTCATTTGTTGTGCTTCTGTCATAGTAGATCACATTCTTTTTTCTCCATCCCTTTTTATTTTATATACCGTATGATTTTAGCGTTTAAACTAGACCTATGGAAATTTGTTATTAAAGTCCGGAAGATTTAAAGCTGCTATCTTTTCATCTTATTTTTGAATTCCTCGTAATCGGTGTTTTATTTCGTTTTAACGCAAAGTTAATGAAGAAAAGGATGAATTATTGGCCGGCTGGCGAAAGACGCTTAAAACGAAGATGTGAACCGCATTTAAATAAAAAAGACCACTTTCGAGTGGTCTTTTGTTTGGTAGCCCGTACGGGAATCGAACCCGTGTTTCGTCCGTGAAAGGGACGCGTCCTAACCCCTAGACGAACGGGCCATTTTGTTTAAATGGAGTGCAAAAATAGTAATTTTTTTACAATTGCAAATTTTTGCAACAAAAAAAAAACCGCAGGATTTCCTGCGGTTTTTTGTAAGTGCTTGAGCTGATTAGCGCTCAATTACAATTTTAGTATTGCTGGTTTCTGTTCCATTCACAACTTTTACGATGTAAACACCTTTTGGAAGGTTGCTTACGTTGATTTTGCTGTTATCAGTAGAAATAACTGATGGCTCAATAACCATTTGACCGATTGCGTTATAAACTGCAACAGTTGCGTCACCTGATTGGCTTTGTAACTTAACGTTTACAAAAGTTGAAGCAGGGTTAGGGTAAACGCTAACATTACCTTCTACTTTTTCAACATTATTAATACCTGTAATACAAGCTCCGGCAAAATTCGCTTCAATACCCATGATACCTAAGTTGGTAGTTAATGGAGTTAATGCTGAAGCGGTCAATGTACGTGTACTGTATAAAGTTGCAGGAACACTCGAAACAGGGTATGTACCCATTGGGAAGTAACCTAATGCTGTATTTGCAGTCTGAACTAATCCGATATGGTAATCAGTAGCGCCGGTAATAGCTACACCCGGAGTGAAAGTAAAGCTCTGCCAAGTACCATACATCGGCGGCATAATAGTGATAGTGTTACTTGTTGCTAAAATATTTCCGCTGTTATCAACTAAAGCTGCATAAAGAGGGTTACCGGCGTTAGCAGTATTAGTAGATATGGCTAAGTTTGCTCCAACTACAGTTTGTGCTGTAGGTACATTGAAGCGACTTAAAATCATACCTTCACCTGTATTGAAACCAACCGATCCTGTATAAGTCATTGGATTTTGACCGAAGCCCCAAGTATTACAAGAAATTGTTTGGTTAAAATTTTGTTGGTTATTTGCGTTGTTTTGATCAGGTAATACCCCAACAGAAATAGTATTTGTTCCAATACTTGTTAAAGTATATGGCGCAAAAGTAACAGTTGCAGTGTTACCGGCACCAATAGATGGAATAAACTGAGCATTTGTAAATGTGTTTACACCTGTAACGTTTAATCCTACACCAACATTGGTTAAAGTTGTATTACTGTTATTTCTAACAACAGCAGTTACAGCATGGTTGGTGAAAATGTTATTAGGAATATTTCCTAATGAACTAATAGATTCCACCGACATGTCGTTAGTTAAAGGATTAGCAAATCCAAAACGGAAACAAGGACGGAATGCAGTTGAAGAAAGTGTAGTTGGTGCAGCAGAACCACTAGAACCAGAAACACAACTTGCAGCCATTCCATTGTTAGCGGCATATGTTACCGGAACTGTAGCGTAAGGTCCGGCCGAATAGAAATCATAAGCAACATACATAGCCCCACCCGTGTAAACAAACGGTGTGGTTAACGGAAGGTCAAAGGTAGTTGCCGTTGTTGGTAAGGTGATCGTTCCTGTATAAACTGTAGTCATACCGGTTGTGATAGTTCCCCAGTTAGTACCTTTGTTATAAGTTGCATCACCCGTGTTTTGCAAATAAACAACAATTGTACCTGTAACCGCCGCATCAGCACCTACAGTGGTTGTGTAACCAAAAGAAGTTAATGTTGTAGAGGCAGCAATACCTGTTAACTCGGATGCTTGAACAATTGCTGCACCGCGCATATAAGCTGATGTAGCTGTGCCGTTAGGGGCTCTTACTTGCGTAGTTGCGTTATTAAATGGTGGAGCAGTTACCATCATGGTGGCTTGACTAAAGCCAAGGGTAGCTACCGCCATCAATCCAAAAATTAGAGTAGATTTTTTCATTATTTAATTGGTTTAATAGATTTGAATATAAAATTAATGAAAACTTAATTTATAAATCAAATTGTTAATATAAAAAAACCGCCAAAAGGGCGGTTTTTTATTAAATAATGCCGGTATTTGTTAAAATCAGTTCTACTTAGAAAGTTTAATAGCCTTAAATTCGGTTCTCCTGTTTTGCTGGTGTAGTTCTTCGGAGCAATCAATGTTGTTTTTACACTGATTTACTAATTTACTTTCTCCATAACCCTTCCAACGCATACGTTTTGCATCTACTCCTTTTGAAACAATGTATTCAACGGCTGCTTTTGCACGCTTATCCGATAAAACAAGGTTATATTGGTCACCGGCACGAGAATCTGTATGAGAGCTTAATTCAATAGTTAATTTAGGATTGTCCATCATCACTTGCACCAAACGATCGAGTTCCTTGGCCGCATCAGGTCTGATAAACCATTTGTCTAAATCATAGTAAATGTTTTCCAAAACAATTGGTTTTTCAATGATAATCTGATCCAACTCAAAATTAGCAGTAAAGTTTTCAGATATTTTTTTACCAATCATACAAAAACTTTTTGGAGGGGTAATTGTAAAATACATCGGTTTCCAAGATTTAACCATGTACTCGCACTTAGCATTTAACTTAATCTTATAAGTTCCGGCTTTGTTCGTTAAAATCATTTCCTTTGTTTTTGTAGTTAGATTATGGATTTCAATGATAGCAGAATCAATCGCCAAACCGGGCTTCCCTTTCTGATTTACATACCCAGATAAAATAAAGGTCGGATCATTCTTCGTGATTTCATATATCTTGTCACTTTCTCCTCTGTTTGAAGAAACATAACCGGTTTTATTGTCTTCGTTTAAAACAAAAGCGAAATCATCCTTATTGGTATTTAAAGGATAGTTTAAGTTTTCTACCTGCAACCATTTTTTATTTCTTTCATCATAAGAGGTCATAAATACATCCAGTCCGCCTAAGTTATTATGCGCGTCCGATGAAAAATAAAGCGTACCATCGCTATGCATATAGGGGAACATTTCGTTTCCATTGGTATTAACAGCTGTTCCAAGGTTTTCAGGTTTAGTACATGATGCTCCATCGCAAACAGTTTTATAAATATCTGTTCCGCCTAATCCACCCGGCATGTCAGAAATAAAGTACAATGTTTTTCCGTCATCCGCCATTGTAGGGTGACCACAGGAATATTCATCACTGTTAAATGAACATTCGGTAACATTAGTCCATTTATCGCCAACTAATTCAGCTCTGAATATCTTAAGGTTGTTTTCATCCTTTGAGCTTTTAGCACGTTTCTTTTTAATGTAATTACTTCTGGTGAAGTACACAACTTTCCCGTCTTTGCTAAAACAAGCAGGACCTTCATGATATCTTCCGTTCACATCACCTTTCAATAACATCGGACTTAACCATTTTCCGTTTTCATCTTTGGCTGTAAAGTAAATATCCAGGTACGAACGTCCGGTCCAGGTGGAGGTATTCGAATTTTTGAAAGTTACTTTGTCGGCAGTAAACATGATGCCTTTGCCGTATGGCGTTTCCCCAAATGCAGTGGCGATTTCAGGAATTTCAGCTTCTTTTACTGAATAAAGGGTTGTGTCTTTTTTAAAGGTGTCAATTGATTTGCAAGACACCAATAGCATTTCCGCTACAAAATCATCCGGTACTTTTTCTAAATACTTTGTTAACCAGATTTTAGCCTCATCGTATTTACCCGCATTCATTAATATTTTACCATAGTAGAAATAATTACTTGGATCAATATCGGCTGAATTCACTACGCGCGAATACCATTTTTCGGCATTCGGGTAATCATTTACCAGGCGATAGGCGTTGGCTAATTTTACTTTAGCGTCAATTGGCTCATCCTTCTTTGTTAAGTACTTTTCAAAGTTCTCGATGGCTTTGTGGTAGGCCAGTTTGTCGTAATTTTTTACCCCTTTTTTATACAAGCCATTTGTACAGCTGGAAATAAATATGGAGATAGCTAGGGATGTTATTATAATCTTTTTCATAAAACTTATTTAGAAGTAACGTGGTGTTTTTTCTTTAATGATGTCTTTACCAAAATCGTAACCGATCATGATTTCATGGGTTCCTGCAGAGTACTTACGGATCTTAGTAGTGGTTAAATCAAATGCATAGCCAACTCTGAAGCGGGCATTGGTTTGATATTCTACCATAAATACTACGGCATCCATAGAGCGGTAAGAGCATCCAATCCAGAATTGATCATTATACAATAAATTCATGTTTATGTCTGCTTCTATCGGTGCAGCCGGTAAGTATTTAATTAATGCGCTTGGCTTTAATTTAAACTTATCGTTAAGCTTGAATACATATCCGCCATAAGCATAATAGTGCCGGTGTAAGAATGAACCTTTGTTCACGTCAAAACTGAAATCTTTTCTCGCGTCATAGGCAACTAAAGTAGGGATGGAGAGTCCTGCATACCAATTGTCGGCAAAGTAATAAGCGCCGAAACCAAATTTAGGTAACCAGGCATTTCTTCTTCCTGTAAACATTTCGTCACCTTGATCCCAAATAACTAAACCATCGCTCTTAAAAACATAATTCGAGACACCGGCTTTTAAGCCAAATGCTAATTTTCCTTTTTTAAGTTTTAACTGATAGGCATAGTTAGCATAGATGTCGGTTTGCTCAACGGCACCGATTCGGTCGTGGGAAACTATTAACCCAACACCCATGTTTTCTGATTTTGTTGGTGCTAATCCGTCAACGGCGAACAATAGGGTTTTTGGTGCTCCGGGAAAATTAACCCATTGGGTTCTGTGCAATAAACTGGATGTATAATACTTGTGGCTACCTGAATATGCAGGGTTTAGGAACAAGCCATTAAACATGTACTGGCTTATCATAGGATCTTGCTGAGCAAAGGCCTTCGATAAAGAAAGTACGCAGATGATTATTAAACTTATTTTTTTCATGATTAATATCTATTAATGTTTATGGTTTTATTTTCTTAATTCAACAAATCCTTTTAATACAATTTCTCCTTTGTTTACTTCAAGAATGGCGAAGTAAGTCGCGTTTGGCAATTCCTGTCCGTTGTTACTGTGTCCATCCCATTCGTTGAGATAACCTTCCTTGCTGTAAACAATGTTGCCCCAACGGTTGTAGATAGTTAACTTATTGTCAGGATAAGCTTCAATACCGTGCACAACGAAGAAATCATTTTTACCATCGTTGTTTGGTGAGAAACCTTGTGGCATTTCAAGAATTAAAGGCTGAGTTAAGGTGATGTCTCCTGAAATTCTGCAACCGTTAGTGTCGGTAACAGTTACAAAGTAATTTCCGGCAGTCAGGTTGCTTGGGTTTTGAGAGGTACTTCCGTTCGACCATAAGTAGGTGTAAGGAGTAGTACCGCCTGTTACATTCAGGTTAATTGAACCATCATTACCACTATAGCCACTGATGTTATAACCGCTGAACTGTATCGGACTCGTTAAGGTTAGCTTCAATGAATCCGGTTCAGTGATCTTTGTGGTGTCAGTGAAAGTACAGCCATTAGCATCTGTAATAACCAGTACATAAGTACCGCTGTTAATGTTCAGTAAGTTCTGAGTAGTATCCCCAGTCGACCAGCTATAAGTATAAGGAGCAGTACCTCCAACCGGGTTGATAAAGATGTTACCAATAGTATCGCCATTACATTTTAAATTATCAACTCTGTCGTCAATCTTAATCGAGTCGGGTTGAGTAACGCTTACACTAACTGTATCCTTACAACCATTATTGTCAGAATAAACTAATGTGTAAGTTCCTGCACCGATGTTGATCAAGTCTTCAGTTGTTGCTGTTGTTGACCAAGTGTAAGTGAAAGGTGTTACACCGCCGCCTAATGTTGCGTTGATAGATCCGGTAGGCACGCCATTACACAATGGAGATGTTACCGCAGCGCTAAAGGTAATTGCAGGAGGCTGTGTTAATGTAGTGTCGATAGTTGCATTACATCTGTTTTGGTCAGTTACCAATAAAGAGTAAGTGCCTGCAGTTACATTGGATAAGTTTTGATTAGTGCTGGTGTTGCTCCAAGTGTAGGTGTAGTTAGTTACGCCACCAATAACACTTACATAAGCAAATCCATTATTTCCGCCGTAACAACTAATGTTGTATCCATTGTAATTACTCAAAGAATCTATGGTAACAACTAATTGTGTTGGTTCTGTTAATGGTACATTTAATGTGTCTTTACAACCATTTATATCAGTCACAACTACAGAGTAATTACCGGCTGTTAACCCGTTTAAGTCTTGGGTTGTTGCAGCATTCGACCAAGTGTAAGTATATGCACCTGTTCCGCCATTAACTGTTATATCGATATATCCGTTAGATGCACCAAAACAGCTGATGTTATAACCTGCGTAGTTACTTAAGTCAAAGATCTGCGCATTTACTACAGTTGGTTGAGTTAATGTAACAGTACTTGTAATATTACAACCATTTACGTCGGTTACGGTAATACTATATGTACCGGCTCCGATATTGTTGGCTGCTGCCGTAGTTTGACTAGGAACAGTTGTCCAAGAGTAAGTGAATGGAGCAGTACCGCCTGTTGTCGTCACACTTGCAGATCCATTCGTAGAACCAAAACAGCTTACGTTTTGTCCGTTATAGTTTGAAGTGATTGAAGTTGTAGCTGCTATTGCAGGAGGCTGAGATACTGAAATGGTGCGAGTGTAATTACAACCGTTAGCGTCTGTAATGATCACACTGTATGTTCCTGCGCCAACACTTGTTGCTAAAGTTCCGGTTTGAACAGGAGTGGTTGACCATGTATAAGTAAACGGTGCAATACCATTAGAAGCTACAGCAGTGATTGAACCGTCTGTTGCTCCGAAGCAACTTACGTTTTGACCGTTGTAATTAGAAATCACAGCTAAGGTAGAAGTAATTGCAGCAGGCTGGGTTAAGTTAACTGTTGTTGTAATTGAACAGTTATTCACGTCTTTTATTACTACTGAGTAGGTGCCTGCACTTAAACCTGTGGCTAAGGCTGTGGTTTGTGTTGGAATAGAGTTCCATTGGTAAGTATATGGACTTGTTCCGCCATTGGCTGTTACTGTAGCCGTACCATCGCTGTAACCATTACAGCTGATGTTTTGACCGTTATAGTTAGATGTAACTGCAGCAGTTGATGTAACCGCAGTTGGTTGAGTCAATATAACTGTATTGGTAATTGTACAGTTGTTGATGTCTTTAATAGTCACTGTATATGTGCCGGCACTTAAGTTAGATGCTGCAGCTGTATTTTGAACAGGGACAGTTGTCCATGTATATGAATAAGTACCGGTACCGCCTGTAGCTGTTGCTAAAGCAGAACCGTCGCTTAATCCGAAACAACTGATGTTTTGTCCATTGTAGTTAGATGTAATTGACATGGTAGAAGCAACAGCGGTTGGCTGAGTTAATGTTACTGTTTTTACAGTTGCACATCCGTTTACGTCGGTAACTGTTACACTATATACACCTGCACCTAAGTTAGTCGCTGATGCTGTAGTTTGTGCAGGAGTTGTGGTCCATGTATAAGTATACGGAGTGGTTCCGCCGGTAGTTGTAACACTTGCAGAACCATTGGTTGATCCGAAGCAGCTTACGTTTTGTCCGTTGTAGTTAGACGTAATAGAAGTGCTTGCAGCAATAACCGGAGGCTCTGTAACCGTGATGGTTTTAGTGTGGCTACAGCCATTTACATCGGTAATTACCACACTGTATGTGCCGGCGCCAACACCAGTTGCAATGGTTCCTGTTTGTACAGGAGTAGTAGACCAAGTATAAGTGAATGGAGCAGTTCCATTGGATGCAAGAGCGGTAATCGAACCGTTAGTTGCGCCAAAGCAAGATACTTGCTGACCGTTAAAGTTAGAAGTTACAGATACTGTTGAAGTAATAGAAGCAGGCTGAGTTAATGTAACTGTTTTTGTTATGCTGCAATTATTAGCGTCTTTCACAACAACTGAATAAGTACCTGCGCTTAATCCGCTCGCGCTAGCTGTTGTTTGAGAAGGAATGGAGTTCCATGCATAGGTAAATGGAGATGTTCCGCCGCCGGCAGACACACTTGCTGTACCGTTGCTGAATCCAAAACAGCTGATGTTTTGTCCGTTGTAATTAGATGTAGCTACCGCTGTTGCAGTAACTGCTACCGGTTGTGTTAAGGTTACGGTTCTTGTAATTGAACAAGAGTTGCCATCCTTGATAATTACGCTATAGGTTGCAGCGCCTAAATTGGATGCTGCTGCTGTGTTTTGTACAGGACTGGTAGACCAAGTATAAGTATACGCACCTGTACCACCGCTTGCAGTAGCCAAAGCGCTACCATCAGTTAATCCAAAGCAGCTAATGTTTTGACCATTGTAATTAGAAGTTACTGTTGCAGTGCCGTTTAATACTGTTGGAAGAGTGATAACCTGAGACCCTGAAATACAACCTCTGGAATCTTTTACTACAACCGTATAAGAAGCACCTACTGGTAAATTACTTGTGTAAGTTCCTGCAGCAAGGTAGCTGGTGCCATTATTGAAGGATACAGAGTAACTGCCGGATGCTCCACCGCTAGGGTAGGCTGTTACCATAGTAGAAGTTGTACCTACAGTATAACATTTTGCGAAGCGAACACTGTCGATTTTAACTTCATTCAAGATGCTTAAAGTTTGAGATAATGGAGATATACATCCGTTTAAGTCTTTGGCTAAAACAGTGTATGTTGTGCCATTCGCTAATAGGGTAGGTGTTCCAGCAGCGATATAAGATCCTCCGTTATAAGAAACAGAATAAGATCCAACGCCTCCGGTTGGAGTTGTATAAACTTGAGTTAATCCTGAACCCGGTACAGAACATGAAACACTGAATGTTCCTACTTTCACTGAGTCAGGAGACTGAATACCGATTACAACAACAGATGGAGTAGCGATACAATTATTAGCATCTTTTACTACAACTGTATATCCACCACCTGCTAAATTAGAAACGGTAGAAGTGGTTGCTCCGGTCGACCAAGTATAAGTATATGGTGCAGTACCACCACTTACGTTGATGGATGCAGAACCATTGGTTCCGTTTACACATGAAACACTACTTGATGTTACAGCGGTAATAGTTAATGTGTTTGGTTCAGTAATTACAGCTGAAGCTATAGCAGTACAACCATTCGCGTCGGTGATTTGAACAGAGTAGGTTCCCGGACTCAACCATGTCAAGTCTTCAGAACCTAAGCCTGTATTCCAAACAAAATTATATGGGAATGTTCCGCCTGAAACAGTTAAGTTGATAGAACCATCGCCTGCACCCGCACAACTTACATTAGTTGGTAATAAACCAACAGATAAAAGTGGTGGTTGTGTAATTGTAAAATTGAAATTCTCGTAACATTCTTTTGTGTTTACGGTAACAGAGTAGTTGCCTGCAGATAATCCGTTAATTGATAATCCGGTTGCTCCGGTACTCCAATTCACCGTGTAACTTCCGCTCGCACCACCAACAACCGCAAGGGCCGAACCGTTATTTCCTCCATAACATAAAATATTATTGGTAAGAACATTTAAAGTTAATCCATTACAAGGAGGTTGTGTAATGCGCACGCTATCCGCTTTTGTACATCCGTTCTTATCCGTAATGTTTACTGAATAAGATCCCGCAGTTAAATTCGTAATCAAAGAAGTTGTAGCTGCAGTACTCCATAAGTATGTGTACGGAGTGGTTCCGTTAAATGGATTCGAAGCAGCAGCACCATTATTTCCACCTACCGTAGAAACATTGGTGTGTGTCATTACATTTAAAAGTTGTGATGGCTCAGAGATAACTACATTAGCCGTTTGAAAACAGGCCGGTACATTTGAATCTTTAATTAAAACAGAATACACACCGGCAGGTAAACCTGTAGCGGTTTGTGTAGTTTGCTGAGGTGAGGAATTCCAGGTATATGTATAAGCCGGTACTCCGCCTGAAACTGTTACTGTAGCAATTCCATTCGCATCACCATAACATAAAACATTAGTTGAGGTTGCATTGGCGGTAAAGGCTAAACATCTTGGTTCGTTCACTACAGTGCTACCGGAAATATCGCAACCATTTGCGTCTTTAATTGTAGCAGTGTAGATACCGTAAGTTAATCCGCCAATGGAAAAGGTATTCGCTCCACCAGGTGTCCATGTTACAGAGTAAACAGGTGTACCGCCTGTAACGTTTACAGTTGCAGATCCGTTATTTCCGCCATTAACTGTTACGTTACTTACATTAAATGTTAATGCTAATGCAGGAGGTGCAATTACATTGATATATGGAATTGTTGTAGCGCTACATCCCACACTGTCTGTAACGGTTACTCCATAATTTCCTTGCCCACCTGTTATCGAACTTGTAACTGCACCAGTCGACCATAAATAAGTATATGGTGCAGTTCCACCGCTGAAGGTTGCATTTAATGTTGTTGTACTATTATAACAAGCTAGTGTTCCAGAATTAATTCCCACGGTCATTGAAGGCGAGAAATAAATTATAGTGGAATCTTTCGTGTTAGAACAACCTCCACCTGAACCAGAACTTGTCAAGTATAACTTTACAAACCCGGCAGCAATTTCAGCCGGACTCGCTGTATAATTTGTGTTTAAAAATGTATTGCCCGGATTGAAAGAACCTGAACCTCCTGACCATACACCTCCGCTTGCATATTGAACCGTTCCGGTTAAAGTGGCTGTAGGAGTATTGGCACACACTTTTTGGCTAGGTCCGGCATTTACTATTGGTAAAGTGCCCTGACTTACTGATACAGGCGCAAAATAAGCCGGACAAGTACCTGGATTAGATAACGCATCGTTAATTCTTAATTGATATGAACCCGCCGTATTAGCGAAGTAGGATGTTCCTGTACCAACAACAACACTCGACGTATTAATCCATGCATAGGAATATGGCGCCAATCCGCCGCTCGCAAGACCTGTTAAGTTAACACCACTCCCTGGGCCAATATTACAAAAGGTAGCAGGATTAGGTGTTACTGTTCCTGTTAGAGTTGGAAAGTTGTAGATGCGAACTGTATCGCATACTGTTAAGCTGAATCCGCAAGCCGAAGCCGTTGGATAACCACACACTTTATAATCAATATACGCTGGTGCATTTGCAGCCGGACTATAAGTCGGACTTGCAATATTTACTGAATCTAGGAATGTATTAAAGTAGGCGTTCTGTGCTGCAGATGTACCTGAGATGGCTGCCCAAACAGCAGTACCTTTTAAAATTCCATAAGAATTTAATTTTTTCTTACAACCAATCCTTACAGTATCGTCCTTTGGGAATAAAGGTTTAGATACAGAAGTAATGATGTAAACGTTTTTATTTCCACCGGGCTTACAAAAAGTGATTTGATGAGGACCAACCCCACTAATACACTTAATTGTTCCACCTGGATAACTTCCTGTACAACCGATATCATAAAACAATGAACCTGCCGGATCAGCACCAACCATGTCGATTTGAATACCCGCGACGTTTGGATCTAGTGTCAGGTTAAAATAAATACATTGAGCAGGTGATGTTGCCGAACAACATTGGTCATTACGAGAAATGTTTGGCGAATACCATACACTATCAGGATTACCGGTAAGGTTAATTGTGAAAGAAGGAACTGTTGGCATGCAAGGACTTTGAGCACGTGTTGTGTTGAAAGTTCCTGTTAGCGCAATAACTCCTAGTGCAAATAATTTTAATGATTGCAAGGAGTTCTTAATTGTTTTTTTCATTGCGGGTTTTTTTTAGTTCAGCAGCAAAACTATCTGCTAAAACATTTAGAGAAATTGACTTGAGACAGTCCTATTTATGACTTAAGTCACGAAAATGACATGTTGTAACATTAAATAGTAGCTAAAAAATATGATTTGTTCTGAAGCAGGAAATGCTTAATTAAGTAATTGATTAACAAATGATTTTATTCTTATTAGTTATTGTATTAATTTGTAAAAATCCACTCAGAAACTTAAATTTGGTTGGATATTTTGTACTTAGACTATGGAAACAACCCCTTACCAATCAAAAAATAAAATTCGCATTGTAACAGCCGCTGCTTTGTTCGATGGACATGATGCCGCTATCAATATCATGCGTCGTATTATTCAATCAAGCGGAGCTGAGGTCATACATCTTGGTCACGACAGAAGCGCGCAAGAAGTTGTAAACTGTGCGATTCAAGAAGATGCAAACGCGATTGCAGTAACTTCCTACCAAGGAGGTCACGTGGAATATTTCAAATACATGTACGACTTATTAAAAGAGAAGGGATGCAGTCATATTAAATTATTTGGCGGCGGTGGCGGTGTTATTCTTCCTACAGAAATTGAAGAATTACATAATTATGGCATCACTCGTATCTATTCTCCCGATGACGGACGTGCGATGGGATTGCAGGGAATGATTAATGACTTATTACAGAAGTGTGATTTCCCAACAGGAAAAAATTTAAATGGTGAGGTCGCTCATTTAATCGAGCGCGATCATAAATCAATCGCAAAACTAATTTCAGCAGCTGAAAACTTTAATGAAGAAAGTACCGCTATGCTGAATAAAGTTCGTGAGAAAGCAAAAGTTTCTACCACTCCTGTGCTTGGTATTACCGGTACCGGTGGTTCGGGTAAATCGAGTTTGGTGGATGAATTGGTTCGTCGTTTCTTAATTGATTTTAAAGATAAACAGGTAGCGATTATTTCAGTTGATCCTAGTAAACGCAAAACAGGCGGTGCATTGTTAGGCGACCGTATTCGAATGAACGCTATCAAGAACGACAGAGTTTACATGCGTTCCTTAGCTACGCGTCAGAGTAATTTGGCATTAAGCAAACACGTTCAGGATTCAGTTGATATTTGTAAAGCTGCCGGATTTGATTTAGTGATTCTCGAAACCAGTGGAATCGGACAAAGCGATACAGAAATCATCGAGCATAGCAATATGAGTTTATATGTGATGACACCGGAGTACGGAGCAGCATCACAATTAGAAAAAATTGATATGCTGGATTTCGCGGATATTATTGCGGTGAATAAATTTGATAAGCGCGGCGCACTTGATGCTTTACGTGATGTAAAGAAACAATACAAGCGCAATCATAATTTGTTTGAAGCGGATGATGAAACATTACCTGTACACGGTACTATTGCCTCTCAATTTAATGATCCCGGCATGAATCGTTTGTATCGTGCCGTGATGGATAAAATGGTAGAGAAAACAGGTAACCAAAAGTTAAAATCCAATTTCGTTATTACGAACGAAATGAGTGAGAAGATTTACATCATTCCACCATCAAAAACACGTTACTTAAGTGAAATCAGCGAGAATAATCGCAATTACGATAAAAGAGCAAAACAACAATCTGAAATTGCTCAGCGACTTTACAGCTTACAAAAATCCATCGAAACTTTGAAAGCGTCATCAGTTGACGATAAAGACAGATTGATTAAAGGATTGCAAGAAGCATTCGAGAAAATAAAACTGGATTTAGATCCGCATAACTTAAAATTAATTGAAGGCTGGGAAGCGAAGAAGAAATTATATAGCGATGAGTTTTATGTTTTCAAAGTGCGCGACAAAGAATTAAAGATTAAAACACATTACGAGTCTCTATCTCATACACAGGTTCCGAAAATTGCTTCACCGAAATACACGGCTTGGGGCGATATTCTGCAATGGAATCTCCAGGAAAATTTTCCGGGAGAATTTCCATATACCTCGGGAATTTATCCGTTTAAACGTGAAGGTGAAGATCCAACACGTATGTTTGCCGGAGAGGGCGGACCGGAACGTACCAACAAACGTTTCCATTATGTAAGTAAAGGTTTACCTGCTGCACGTTTAAGTACAGCTTTTGACAGTGTAACACTTTATGGTAACGACCCTGATTACCGTCCGGATATTTACGGGAAAATCGGAAACAGCGGTGTAAGTATTTGTTGTTTGGATGATGCCAAGAAGCTTTACAGTGGATTTAATTTGGCGGATCCTAAAACTTCAGTATCCATGACTATTAACGGTCCGGCTCCAACCATGGCCGCATTTTTCATGAATGCAGCCATCGATCAACAGTGCGAATTGTACATTAAGGCTAACGGTCTGGAGGCAGAGGTTAATAAGAAAATCGAAGCCATCTATAAAACCAAAGGAACCAAGCGTCCGCAATACCAGGGAGCATTACCTGATGGAAACGACGGATTGGGCTTAATGTTATTAGGTGTAACCGGTGATCAGGTTTTACCAAAAGATGTTTATGAAAAAATCAAAGCCAGTACGTTATCGCAAGTACGAGGTACTGTACAGGCGGATATTTTGAAAGAAGATCAGGCGCAAAATACGTGTATATTCAGTACGGAGTTTAGCTTACGTGTGATGGGAGATGTACAGCAGTATTTCATCGATAACAAAGTAAGAAACTTTTACTCTGTTTCTATTTCGGGTTATCACATTGCGGAAGCAGGCGCGAATCCAATTTCTCAATTGGCATTTACCATTGCAAACGGATTTACATTTGTGGAATATTATTTAAGTCGCGGAATGCACATTGATGATTTCGCACCTAACTTATCTTTCTTCTTCAGTAATGGTATTGATCCTGAGTATAGCGTAATTGGTCGCGTTGCCAGAAGAATTTGGGCCAAAGCCATGAAATTAAAATACGGTGGTAATGAAAGAAGTCAAATGTTGAAGTATCATATTCAAACATCAGGACGTTCGTTACATGCACAGGAAATTGATTTCAATGATATTCGCACCACCTTACAAGCCTTGTATGCAATCTATGATAACTGTAACTCATTACATACAAACGCGTATGATGAAGCCATCACAACTCCAACCGAAGAATCGGTGCGTAGAGCTATGGCCATTCAGTTAATCATTAATCGCGAATTAGGCTTAGCGAAGAATGAAAATCCTTTACAAGGTTCATTTATCATTGAAGAATTAACCGACTTAGTAGAAGAAGCTGTATTAAGTGAGTTTGATAAGATAACAGAGCGTGGTGGCGTGTTAGGTGCTATGGAAACCATGTATCAACGCGGAAAAATACAGGAAGAAAGCTTGTATTATGAAATGTTGAAACATACAGGAGAATATCCGATTGTAGGTGTAAATACCTTCTTAAGTTCTAAAGGTTCTCCAACCATTATACCACAGGAAGTAATTCGCTCAACCAAGGAAGAAAAAGAATATCAAATTGCCATGTTGCAGGAATTACATAAATCTCATAAAGAGAAATCGGCTGAGGTTTTATCTAAGTTGCAACACACCGCCATTCAAAACCAAAATATTTTTGCGGAATTAATGGAAGTGGTGAAATATTGTTCACTCGGACAAATCACCAATTCATTATTTGAAGTAGGCGGACAGTATAGAAGAAATATGTAAGGTATTGCTGTATCAAGAAAGTACTTTACATATTCGCGTTTTTAACCATGGCGTTAAATAAATTATCAGCTGATGGCTTAGATAGTTTGTTTAACGTTTATAAAAACGCGGAGAGCAGACCAAAAAGTGTTTCCAGTTTATTGGCGTTTACTTTTGAATTCAAGAATGTAAATGTTGATTCGGCACAAAAATGGATTCGTGTGGCGTATGAGGAAGCCATCGATATAAAAAATGAAATCCTGCAGGCCGAAGCAGCTTTGCAGTTCGCGTTTTGTGAAGAATACAAAAGTAATTTCCGTGCTGCCTTAAAGTATAATTTATTAGCAGCAAATCTCTTTACAAAAAATAAGCACAAGGCAGGCTTAGCTAAATGTTATACCAGTATGGGAGTTATCTACTGGTATCAGGGAATGTACAATCAGGCGCAGGATTATTTTTATAAGAATATTCGGTTAAGTAAGGAGCTGGGTGATGAAGAAGGAATGGCTGCCAGTTATGGAAATCTCGCTATTATATTTGATGAGTTGGGTAGATTAGACAGTTCATTGGCTTATTATAAAAAGGCATTGGCAATTTATCAGAAGGATAATAATCAGATGCAATTAGGTTCTTGTTATGATAACATGTCACTTATTTATTTGCAAAAGGGAGATTTTAAAAGCGCGTTGGAATTTCATGGCAAAGGTTATGAGATTAGAAAAAATATTGCGGACACCATGGGAATAATGGCCAGCATGGAGAATCTCGGAACTATTTATATCAAACAAAAGAATCCGGATAAGGCCATTGAAGTTTCGAATCAGGTTTTAGGTATAGCACGAAGATTTCAGGCAAAAGAAGATGTTAAGTATGCCTTGTTTAATTTGCGAGATGCCTATGAAATGAAAGGTGATATTAAGTCGGCCTATCAAATTCAAAAGCAATTAATGGGTTTAAAAGATAGCATACGCAATATCGAAAATATGAATCATATTGCGGAGATGGAAGCTCGATTTAAAAACAAGGAACAAGAAGCGGAGTTAGGAGAAATAAAACTTCAACAAAAATTAAAGGAGCAAGAAAATGAAATCAGTAATCGTAAGAAAAATTCACTCATCATTATTTTGGTTGTAAGCGGAATTTCCTTTTTGCTGGTATCTACTTTAATATTTAAACGATTTAAAGATAAACAAAAAGTAGCCGAAGAGTTAGAGAAAAAAAACACAGCCATCGAATCACAAAAACTTATTATTGATAAAGCTTATGCTGAATTAGCCGAGTTTAATAAGAATATTACAGATAGTATTCGATACGCAAAGCGTATTCAACAAGCTATTTTTCCGACTAAGGAAAAAATGCAACGCTGTTTGCCTGACTCGTTCGTGTTTTTTCAGCCAAAGGATATTGTGAGTGGTGATTTTTATTGGGTAGAACACATTGGCGATGATGTGTATTTTGCTTTGGTGGATTGTACAGGACATGGAGTTCCCGGTGCGTTTATGAGTATTGTGGGCGTTAATTTATTGAATCAGGCATTGTTTGAAAGTAAGCTTACTTCTCCCGCGCAAATATTAAATCAGATTAATATCGGCCTCGAGGCAACGGTAAAGCAAACAGAGGAGGAGAGTGTGATTAGAGACGGAATGGAAATTACTTTGTGCAAATGGAATAAAAAGAAAAATGAATTTGTTTTTGCCGGCGCCAATCATATCATGTATCAGGTAAGAAACGGTGAATTGATTACACATCGTGGCGACAAACATCCGATTGGGGCTTCTTATACGGAAATGCATCGTGATTTTACAAACATTAATATCACGATTGAGAAGGGAGATATGTTTTATTTAACCTCCGACGGATATCCGGATCAGTTTGGCGGACCTAAAGGCAAGAAATTTAAATTCAAGCAGCTCGAAGAAAAATTTGTTCAAATAAGTACCCAATCATTATCCGAGCAAAAGGAACAATTAAGTAAAACTTTCAATGACTGGAAAGGTGCTTTCGAGCAATTGGATGATGTTTTAGTAATGGGAATTAGAGTTTAGAATCAGCTTTGTTTAGCGAGAGTTCCAATTTCATTGCGAAAGTATTTCATCGGAACAATAAGCATACCGAAACATTCGCCGCCATTTTTTTCAGTTTTCTTATGATGCACTTTATGTGCGCGGCGTATGGCAAGTAAATATGGGTTTGTGGAGTTTCTGAATAGCTTGAAACGTTGATGAATAAACACATCGTGCACTAAAAAATAAGCAGCGCCATAAAGTGTAATTCCAAGTCCGGCAAAAAACAACTCATTAAATCCGTTCATAGTACCGGCAATGATTAAAGAAGCACCGGGTAGGGCAAAGATGACAAAAAAAGCGTCATTACGTTCAAATGCGTGCTTATGTCCGGTGTGATGATCCTTATGTAATACCCATAATAAACCATGCATAATGTATTTGTGTGTAAACCATGCAACGAATTCCATGGCACAAAAAGAAACGATGGTTATTATAACATAAGCTGCAATCATTATATCATATTTAAACTATGCTTCACGTAGGAGCGTAAAAGCAGAGAGTATTTTTCATTATCCGGCACACGTATACGTTCATTCATGATACGATGAGCCGGTGTGTTTTTTATTTTTTTGAAAAGCGCGTAATAATAAACGTAAGCGATATATACACCAAAACGAGAATTTTTAGGTAATTGCTTAATGCCTTCATATCCCATTGAGAAATCTGCTTCTATATCACGTTCTATTTTTACTTTTTCAGTTTCGTTAAACGTTTCGAAATTGATGCCCGGGAAATAAGTGCGCCCCATGACGTGGTAATCGGCCTGTAAATCACGAAGGAAATTGATTTTTTGAAAGGCTGCACCCAACTTCATGGCGTAGTATTCAAGCTGATTATATAAATCGCGGTTACCGTTTGTGAAAATTTTCAGACACATTAAACCAACCACTTCAGCCGAACCTAAAATATATTTATCGTAAAGGGCTTTGTCGTATTCCTTTTTATTTAAGTCCATTTCCATGCTATCCAAAAAAGTAGTGATAAGTTGCATATCAATATCAAATTGATGTACCACTTTTTGAAAGCTGTTAAGAATGGGATTTAGGCTTATTTTTTGTTCGATGGCCTCCATCGTATCTTTTCTGAATTTATCGAGTAAATATTGCTTATCGTAATCGTGAAATGTGTCAACGATTTCATCGGCAAAGCGAACAAAGCCATAAATGGAATATATAGGCTCTCTGAATTGTTTATCTAATAGTTTAATACCAAGTGAAAATGAAGTACTGTAGCTTGTGGTTGTTAGCTTACTGCATTTTACGCTTACTGTATCGAATAGCTCTTTCATCTAAAGATTAATTGTTTTGGTATGATTTAATAACTTTATTTCGAGCAAAAAAGATACGACTTTTTACCGTACCAATTGGCAAATTCATTTGTTCTGCTATTTCTTGATATTTATAACCGTTAATAAATTGTTCAAGCGGATATTTATATTCATCACTTAATTCGTTGATTCTCTTTTGTAATTCCTTAGTGTTAATTATATTTTCGGTAGAGTTGTACTTCGTATCGCTGGTATAAATTATTTCTTTAAATGAATTTTCACGAAGTTTATTTCTTCTATAATTATTAATAAATGTGTTTTTCATGATGGTTAGCATCCAGGCTTTGAAATTCGTGGATCGCACAAATTTATCACGATACTGGATGGCTTTAACAATAGTATCTTGCAATAAATCGGCGGCAGCTTCCGAATCACGGGTTAGATTAAGCGCAAACCCCTTTAAGGATTTGGATTGCTCAACTAATAAGGTATTGAATTCTATCGTTGTCATTGTTTAATGATTTAATAATATTATTAAACAAATGTAATATATTGTTTAATAATAACAATAAAATATTAAACAAAAAAATGTAAAAAGAGAGCATTTGTGTCTTAAATACTTGTAATTGAACAGATTAAAGTTGTTAAAGTAATTGGATAAAGTCGCCCGGTGTTTTGAAAACTGTTACGTTTTTTGGTGACTTTATTGGATTTTGAACGGCTTGATAGCCCGAAACGAATATTTTTTGGGTAGGTAGAGCTTCTGATAGTCGCTGTAAATAGTCAGATATTTCAATTTCTTTTAATGCTTGAGTAATTACGCAAACAAAATAATCACTGGCACTAATACTATTGACTTTAATTAAATCATTAAACGGTACTGATTGCCCTAAATACACGGTATTGTAGCCACGGGTTTTGGCCATGTAATTATACAACAAAAGAGAAATTTCATGTAATTCGCCTTCCGGTAAAAAGAAGGTGATTTTTTTTGAGGTTTCGCTATGATAACCATTAACATTGTCGATGGCAGCGATTAATTTTTGGCGGATTAAATTTGTAACAAAATGTTCTTGGGCCGGATTAATCGAATCGGTTTGCCACATCACGCCCGTTTTTTTTAGAAACGGAAATATCACTTCTATAACAGTCTTCTCAAAGCCTTCTTTTACTGTGTTAATTGAAAAAATCCGATTGAACATTTCTTCATTTAAATCCACCATCGCTACTATGAGCCCATCAATTAATCCATCTTTATCATCGGCCGTTACAATCAGTTTTTTTACCGCCTCATTTATTTCCGCTTCCTGTAATTGTGCGATTTTGGATATTTTAATACCGCTTTTATTTAGGGTACTTACGTTTAAGATGCGTTTTAAATCTTCGTTACTGTATAAACGAATGTTTGTATCGGTTCTTTGTGGATGTAAAATACCGTAGCGCTGCTCCCAAATGCGCAGTGTGTGTGCCTTAATGCCGGATAGCACTTCAAGGTCCTTAATGTTATATTTTCCGGTCATGTTTTCCATAAAACAACAAACAAGTTTATTTGTTCACGCGGAATTGAATTATATTTATCCTAATTTCTAAAATTCACATAATTAATCGATAAATGAAAGCCAGTAACATACTAGTTATCCTCTTCTTATTGTTAACTGCAAAGTATCACGCGCAAATTAAGAAAGACAGCATTCTGCAAACCATTGATGTTTTTCAAAACGACATGAATAATGAATATGCCGATTCTACCCACTCACCATTAACGAAAGAAGATCGATTAAAATTTAAGGGGCACGATTTTTATCCCATCAATATGAATTTAGTAGTTGTTGCAAATTTAAAAGTAACGCCGGGACAAGAAATTTTTGAAATGCCAACCACCACCGAACGAAAACCTAAATATGTGAAGTACGGTGAGATTACTTTTAAAGTAAAGCGCAAAAAATATAAACTAAATGTTTATCAAAGCATGGATTTGCTGAACAAACCGGAGTACAAAGATTATTTGTTCTTGCCCTTTAAAGATTTAACCAGTGGTTCTACCTCTTATGGCGGCGGACGGTATATTGATTTGAATGCTACAGATGCTAAGCGCATCATTATTGATTTTAATAAAGCGTACAATCCGTATTGCGCTTACAATCACAAGTATTCTTGTCCCATTCCTCCAAAAGAGAATTTTTTAAAACTGAAAGTTGAAGCCGGCGTAAAAGCTCCTAAGGAATAACTATATGAAATCACTCATTATTTTACGTGGACTCCCCGGGAGTGGTAAATCTACCTTGGCTAAACTCCTGAGTGAAGCGGGAAAATATCCGGTGTTTTCGGTGGATGATTATTTTACAAATGAGAATGGCGTTTATAATTTTAAATTCGATGAAAATCATTTAGCCTATAAACACTGCGAATTGAATACGCAAAAAGCCATGGAGCAGGGAAGCAAGAAGATTTTTTTAGATAATGCATTTACGCTAGAGTGGGAGATGGAACCTTATTTTAAATTAGCACAACAGTATAATTATCACATTCATGTTTTAACGGTTGAGAACAGACATCACAGCAAAAATATTCACGCTATCAGCGATGAACAAATTCAAAAAATGGCGCAAAAGTATAAAGTCGTTCTGTTTTGATTCCGATATAATTTTCTTAAGTTTAATCGATGAAATTCAAATTATTCTCAGCTATTTTATTCCTCGCGCTTGGTGTTACTTGTTTTGCGGGATTACCAAAAGACACTTCAAAATTTAAAGAGCATTTGAGTTTCAAAGATGTTTTTTTTGGAAGTGAAGATGCTTACATGGTATGCTACCCCAAAGACCATAAAATGTTACTGAACAATATTATTTTATTATCAGTAGCCTCTATCGTTTTTCTTTCACTCTTCTTATACAACCGTTCAAAAAACGCAAAACTTCACCGCTTAAATGCAGAGTTGTTGACGCAAAAAAACAAAGACATCACCGATAGCATCAATTACGCGAAGCATATTCAAAACACCATATTACCCGACAGCAAAACCATGCAATCTATTGGAGAACATTTTGTGTTGTACAAGCCAAAAGACATTGTGAGCGGTGATTTCTATTACGCCTGTCATACCGGTGATTGTGTTATTTTAGCTGTTGTAGATTGTACCGGACATGGCGTTCCCGGTGCGTTTTTATCTTTAGTCGGACAAACTGCATTGCAACGCGCGGTGATGGATGAAAAATTAAAGAATCCATCTGAAATCATGGATAAGATGAATTCATTAGTGAAAGCAACCCTCAAACAAAATAATGAAGAAGCATTGCGCGATGGAATGGAAGTGGGCATCGTTCATATTAATAAGAGCAAAGGCATCGTTGAATTTGCCGGAGCCACACGAAGCATGATGTGGGTTTCTAAAAATGGAGTACAAACCTTAAGCGGCGATAAATGTACTGTTGGAAGTTTTCAGCCTCACGTTAAAAATGCACCTGTTACACATACTTTAAATGTTCAAAACGGCGATATGATTTATTTATTCTCTGATGGCATTACCGATCAGTTTGGCGGACCCGCGAATAAAAAAATCAAGAAAGAAATTTTCAATGACCTTGCTCTCATCTATACAAATGATGTCAAAAAGCAAAAAGAACATTTTGAAACTAAGTTAAAAAACTGGCAGGGAAAAAATGAACAAACCGATGATATGGTTTTAATTGGATTTCGTATTTAATTAGCAAATAGATTTCTCTACAGATTTTTGTTAATTCTTCGTATGACTCAATTCAGCTCTGTATTTTCGATTGTTTAAGTCTGTGTTTTCAATTATTAATTCTTTATCGGTTAATTTTACAATCATCCAATCGTAGCTAGCCATTTTCGGGAAGAAATTGGTTTGTAGATTTATATGACTTTTCTTTTTTGAAAATATCCATCTGTCACCAAACCATCCTTCTTCACAATTAAATTTAGCCTTGAATGCATACATGTTATTGTCATAGGTGTCTTTACTTGTTTCAAAACCAAATCCTGTATTTTTACGTATACATGTTGCAGACGCCATACTTCCTAATCCCCCCCATGTCACAGTAACTTCATCCAGAGTATGATCATCGCCATTAATAGTATATTTATTTAAATACCAGCCTTTATTACAGAGTCTTTGTTTAGCGGTACGTAAGTTTATCATTTCATTTTCAGGATATTTTTTACATCCTAAAAACAAAACAAACAGAATAAGTGCACTTACTTTTAAATGAATATTTTTTAACATTTTGAAAGGCCTGTCGCAATCTAATGTACGAATATTCCCTGGTTATTAAAATATCTCATGGTGTTAATAAATCCCTTATTTGTTAATCAAAATTCGTCTAAGGGTTTTACCATATCTAAAGTAAAACCTTACATTAGTGCGCTCTTTTTAAAAGGGTTTAAATATTAGAATTATGAAAGAAGTTTATATAGTAGCAGCCGTTCGTACTCCAATGGGTTCGTTTGGCGGAACATTAGCAGGTGTACCTGCAACAAAATTAGGCGCAGCAGCCATTAAAGGTGCATTAGAGCGCATTAACTTAGATCCGAAACATGTTACGGAAGTATTCATGGGCTCTGTTATGCAGGCGAATTTAGGACAAGCTCCTGCTCGTCAAGCCGCGAAATTTGCAGGCTTACCTGATACTGTTCATTGTACAACTGTAAATAAAGTATGTGCTTCAGGTATGAAAGCAATTATGTTAGGCGCGCAAAGTATTATGTTGGGCGATAACGATGTTGTTGTAGCAGGTGGAATGGAAAGCATGAGCCAGGTTCCCTATTATTTAGAGAACAACCGTTGGGGCGCAAAATATGGTCACGGACAAATCATCGATGGTTTAGCGAAAGATGGTTTAACAGATGTATATGGTAATTACCCAATGGGAAATTGCGCTGAAATCTGCGCGAAGGAAAAAAGCATTACCCGCGAACAACAAGATGCTTTTGCAATTGAATCTTACAAGCGTTCAGCAGCAGCTTGGTCGGCAGGAAAATTTAATGATGAGATCATTCCTTTAACCGTTAAAACAAAAAAGGGAGATGTTCTTTTTGCGGAAGATGAAGAATACAAAAATGTAAACTTCGAAAAAATTGCGGCTTTAAAACCGGTGTTCGTTAAAGACGGAACTGTAACTGCTGCGAATGCTTCTACCATGAATGATGGCGCTTCTGCTGTTATTTTAATGAGCAAAGAAAAAGCAGATGCTTTAGGAATTAAACCTTTGGCAAAAATTAAAGGATACGCGGATGCTGAACAAAATCCGGATTGGTTTACAACTACGCCAAGTATCGCGGTACCACGTGCAGTTGAGAAAGCAGGATTAAAAATGAGTGATATTTCTTATTACGAATTAAACGAAGCATTTGCTGTAGTTGGTTTAGCGAATATGGAAATCATGAAGCTCGATCCTTCTAAAGTTAACGTAAACGGTGGAGCAGTATCATTAGGACATCCATTAGGTTCTTCAGGATGCCGTATCATTGTGACTTTAATTAACGTATTAAAACAAAACAAAGCGAAGTATGGCGCTGCCGGAATTTGTAACGGTGGAGGCGGTGCTTCAGCAGTTGTCATCGAGAACTTACAATAATAAACACAAACAAACACAAACAACGAGAAAAGGCCTGTGGAGTAATTCTGCAGGTCTTTTTGTTTTATATTTCCCGCGGATAACGCAGATTTTCGCAGAAGTCAATTTATATAACCGCTAAATTATGCGTATAGTTTTGTGTCCATCCGTGAAATTCGTGGCTAATAAGATGTCTCGACTACTACCGATAGTTATCGGGACGACATGACATTCGCTGTGATTTGTCTTTCCGACCGAAGGGAGGAATCTGTTCTTTATTTTCCCGCGGATAACGCAGATTTTCACAGAAGTTAATTATTGGATTTACTAACTAACACAGATTAGTTTGATTCGTGTCATTAGTGGCTAATATTTCCTCAAACAACATACGTGAAAATCCGTGTAATCAGTGGCTAACCCTTTAATTTGAAATCTTTATCTAAAAACTTATCTTAGTACCATGTATTTCGGTGTTTGTTTATTAAGTGTGGTGCCTTGCCGTAAGGAAGCTTCTAATACCAGCGAAATGGTAACGCAGCTTTTATTTGGGGAACATTACAGCGTAAAGGAACAAACCGAAGATTGGGTGCAGATTGTTACCGCTTACGATAAATACGAATGCTGGATTAATAAAAAGCAACACACCAAAATTTCTGAAGCAACTTTCAAATTACTCGATTTGCAAACGCCGATTGTGACCACCGAGTTAATGCAGTTAATTACCAATAAAAATTCGGGACTCACTTTTCCGATTCCCATCGGCGCTACCTTGCCTTCGTTTTTAAATGGAGAATGCAAAGTGGAGAATACAGTTTTTTCGTTTGACGGGAGCTCTACCAATTCATCTTATAAAAAAGAAGCCAAAGATATTCTTGCAAGCGCACACTTATTTTTAAACGCGCCTTATTTATGGGGTGGAAGAAGTGTATTTGGCATTGATTGCTCGGGCTTCACACAATTGGTGTACAAACTCAATGGGTATAAATTACCGAGAGACGCCTACCAACAAGCTGAATTAGGACATCCTTTAAGTTTTGTGGAAGAAGCGGAAGCCGGTGATTTAGCTTTCTTCGATAATGAGGAAGGAAAAATCATCCACGTGGGAATATTACTCGACAATCAACGCATCATTCACGCATCGGGACAAGTAAGAATTGACAGATTTGATCATTACGGCATTTTTCATTCAGAAAATAAAAAGTACTCTCACATGTTAAGAGTCATCAAGAGAATTATTTAATTTTAAGTGATTTTTTTTGTGTCTTGTTGCGAGTCTCTTGTTTTATGCAACGTAGGTCTCGTGAATAGTGGTCTTAACCTCGTAAATTTCTTTTTCTGAAAGCTTGTCCAGAACTTTTACAATACGTTGTCGGTCGATAGTCCTTATTTGATCAAGAACCACCCAGCCTTTTGTTTTATTATGTTTAACCGGAACTCTTGTCGGATAGCTTTTCGAATTACTTGTCATTGGCGCAATAACAATTGTCTGAAGGTATTTATTCATTTCATCCGGTGAGATAATGATACAAGGGCGAGTTTTTTTCATTTCACTGCCAATTGTGGGATCGAGATTAACCAACACAATTTGATATTGTTTTAACTCCATTCTTCGAAATCTTCGTCTTTAAATACATCAGAAATAATTAGCTTATCATCACCGTTCTCATGCATTTTTTTAAAAGCCTTATCCCAGCCTTTTCTTGCTTTTGTTTTTGGTTTCAGAATGATATAACCTTTTTCAAGAACCAATTCAATTGTATCTTGAATGTTATATTTTTCAAGAATGGTCTTAGAAAGGCGAATGCCTTTTGAATTACCTATAGATATTAATGAAACGTCCATTAGATGTATATGAATGTAATTACAAAGTTATTACATAAAATCTAAATGTCCAAATATATTTTTTGAGCGATAGACTTATTTAATTCCCTCTTCCTTATCCAATTCAGGTGTGCGGTAAATGGTGGCCATGAATTCCTGTGTGCCTTCTGTTCTTCGTATTGATTCAGCAAAGTATATACCGATAACAATGCTTAGTACTAAAATAAGTACGCTCATTAACCTGACGTAAATAGACTCGGAATTGAACCAAATTAAAGTTGATATTATTACTCCAATAATTACAGGTGAAGCAAATATTTTTAACCAATTTATAACCTCAAAAACATCATCTAATGGATTTTTATTACCGTTGCCTGCAACAAAGACTGCATCGCATTTGATATTTGGGTATTGATTTTTTAAATCGTAAAAGCATTGTTGAAATTTTAACCAATCTTTAGGTAACACCTTTTTGGCATGCCCACAATTTGTAAATCTAATAACATTTGGTAGGTCAACTGAATTTGAAATCATGTCCCAAAATGCATCCCAATTTTTACCATAATACGATGGGAAATTTAATTCTGCAGATAGTTTATTATGAAAGTCTAAACTTGATTTAATGCCACCAAGGTCTATGGTTTTTTGTGTCATTGTTTTGCACTATTGATATTACCTAAAAACTAATAAAGGGAGATAAAAAGATTTTAATCCATGAAATAAGGTCATATATTTTATCGAAGAAGCTCATGGTAAGATTTTATTGTATTATTATTTTAGGGTTTATCGCCTAGCTGATGTTATATCCAGTGTATTTATAAGTCAAGTAGTTTTAGCAGAGATTAATTTAAGTTTTAATTCTTCGCTAAAGTCGCTTTCGTAGATTATGGAATAAACAATTTCAGCTAGCAAGCCTTTATCAATTCTATTGTCGGCCACGTCTACCGCAATGTTTTCCATTTCAATCAAAAATCTATTTACTTCAAAACCTAGACCGTTAATTTCCATGAAATATGCTGATAATGCAATTGATGATCTTTTATTGCCGTCATTAAAAGCATGATTTTTATTTATTGAGTAAAATAGATGTGTGATTTTGTCTTCTATATTTGGATAGTAATCGTCATTTTGTATATGTTCCAAAACGCTATCCAAAAGTCCGATATTCAAAGCGCCAGAATTTCCTCCTGATTTTTCAATTATGTCATCATGCACCTGGACCGCATGGTTTGTATCGAAATATACCATGCTATCTATCTTTTAATCTTTTAAACACATCAATATTCTCGTCAATTCTTTCATTGAGTGTTTTGCTTTTTTCTCCAAGGAATCTTTGATAGTCCGAGAGGTCTATACTGCTGATATAATTTTTTAAATTATCATGAAGGGCTTGTCTGAACCCATAATCACGAGTGGCCATTTTTGTTCGAGCGTTTTCAATATGTGGTTTGTGTAGTGGATGATCAGAGAACTTCTTCAACAATTCATCCATTTCATGTTTGGAAAGTTTTCTCCCAAGCTCTTTATACCTGAGTTCCATTTCATGTGCAAGACCAGTTTCAAAAGAAGCAATTAGATTAAGAATTTCAGAATACATTGTGTCTCTAACATTTTCGCTTTCTTCGAGCATGAGTATTTGTTTGTATTCTTTTGCATTTTCAAGGAATATGCACTTGTATATTTCATCAGTGAAATAGGCGTATTTATAATTGCCCATTTCAATATATTGATGTAATGCTGTGGTGAATTCTTTTCGATAATGCGGCTCTTTTAACATGCTATGAAAAAAGTCCTCATCTCGTTGATTAATGTACTTAGTTGAGCCGCCTAACTTTTGATTTAGTGTATCTAGAACAATGTCTAACATTTTGCTACGAATTGCTTTCGCCATTTCGCTTTCAACCAGCAACATTCCGAAATTGAGAAAAGCACGAAAATTGAAGACGCCCAGTTGAGTAGTTTTAGCTGGCAGGTTAAGTATTCCGCCAAATTCTTTTTTGAAGTCTTTTAAGCTTGTTCCTTTGAATAGTTCGTATCCATTATGTCGCAATTCATTTTCATATTTTGTCAAATATGAGTCTATTGTGCTAGTGTCGACACCATAGAATTCTGCGATTTGTTCTTTAGTAAATCTATATTCACCTTGGAATAGCATTCCGGCTACTCCTAAATATTTTTGTATATTTGTAACAGCCTCAGGATTATTTAAAATATTTTGCCTGTCTATAGGCGATACTGTCAAATCTTTCATTTTAACTTTTGTTAATAAGTTGTTAGTTGCTCACCTTGTCAATAAGGTAAGCAAATGTAAACAAATTGATTGTCAGTGATTTGAATACCCTTAAAATGTTGAAAACTTGTTGATTCTGTTAGAATCTAGTCTTCGTGCCGCTGCATTGGCTATAACGTTCCCCGGATTTACGATGTGCGGCTTATTGCCGTCAACAGTCTATACCCGAAAAACTATATTTAAAGATAAATGTTTTTTAGCGAAAGCCGCAACAAATATTTCTGTCTGCGCAGCAGGCTTTGCGGCTGAAGCGATAACCCGTGTCCGCCCAATGGCACCAGACTACTTTTATTGGTTTGTGTGGCACAAAAAAATTTACCACACATATTTCTGGTTTATTTTATTTGTTTTATTATCTCTTTCATTTTCTCAATTTCCTTCTTATTGAGTTTTTCTTCATTAATCATAAAGGATAGAAGTGTCGATGGAGAGTCACTAAAATAACCAGATAGCATTTTTTTTACTTTCAATTTCCTGTATTCGGATTTAGAAATTGCCGGATAATATTCATATGTTTTTCCGTAACTATTATACTTGAGATAACCTTTACTAGCCAAAATTCTTGCTACGGACGAGATTGTATTATATGGAGGTTTTGGTTCGTCATCAATATCAGCTAGTATATCTTTTACAAACGCTTTTTGCAGTTTCCAAATTATTAGCATGACCCGTTCTTCCGCTTTTGTTAGTTCTTCCATAGTTATTGGTGTTTTTTTGATCGTATTGAGATACTAATTTTTCTTTTTAAATTCGTGAGTTACAAAATTAAGGCCTTCTCGATGGGTAAAAAGGCATCCTGTTACATCATTTTTATTATCTAGAACAAACTCGATAGTGTTGGCGTTTTTATAAAGGGTAGAGTCAGCAAATTTGTGGTCTGAGACATATTGTAGTTCTTTTGTCCAACTTGCCGGATCTTGCGTCCATGGAATTCCGGCAATCGATTTTTTTTCAAGCTCCACCAAAACCAAGTAAGTCACTAATGAGTTGTTCTTAATTTTTATTTCTAAGTTAACGGGACCAGGTTTGGATGGAAGATAAACGCCACAGTATTTTATTAATTCTAAATGATTAGCCGACGACGTTTTTGATTGGGTATTTCTATGAGTAAGCGACTTAGATCTTTCAAGATAAGAGAAAGATAATAGCAGAATTGATGTAATTGGAATAAGAACAGTGAATAAAAGCTTATGTTTTGCAGAAGTCCTCTGCTTTGCTATCATCAAAATCCTGCGTTTAATATGTTCACCAGTAAAATTTGTGGATAGATCAAACACTTTACCGTCTGATGCTAAGTTTAATAGTAAACGGGCATAAACTTTTTTGTTTTCTCCATGACCTGCAATCCTTTCATCAACTATATATTCATGAATTTCTTGTATGGATTTTTTTAAATAACCCATTAATGGGTTGAACCAAAAGACTATGCCTGCTAATTCAAAAAAGATAAGATCAAGTGTATGATATTGTTTAATATGCACTATCTCATGATTTTTAATAAGCAGCAATTCTAGAGCAGAAAGACTTTTGTAATTACTATTAATAAAAATATAATTAAAGAAGGAAAAAGCAGGCACTTCATTTTTTAAATTAACTATCCAATAATTCGCTTCTTTAACTTTAGGATTTTTCCTTATGAAGCTAAGGATGTTATTCAAATTCTTTAAAAATGAATATAATTTAAAAGCAACTCCTGTAGTGTAAATGATTAGGACGAAATATAACAGTATTATTTGGGTTGTAAATTGCGGAGTTGTATTTACTAAATTGGTCTGAGTAGGATTGTTAATATATGTGTCTGATGTCTTTGTTGGCAATTGAAGTACATTTGATATTGACTCTTTTGTGAATATATGAGTATCCCATTGAATTGGAATAATGATTAATGGTAATACTAAACTTAAAGTCAGACTACAAATAAGATAAAATCTCATCCATGAGAAGTGTGTAAGATTACATATCAAAAGTCTGTATGTTGCTACAAAGAGTAATAGGCATAATGAACTCTCAAGTAGGTAAATAACAAGGATGTTTGTCATGGGTTTACGATTTTAAGCAAAACTATAACTTATATTTCAGTTATACAACTTAATAATACGTTAATTAACTTATTTTTACGTTTAAGGCAATAAATTGTCTGCAAATTGGATAATTGATGTTTCTGTCCGTCCGAAATAATTTATCTACCGAGAGTCGACATATTACCTGTAAGTTCAATAGATGCTAACAAAATCATGCATTGCTCACCAATTTGTGGTAATGGGGAACGTTCATTAAAACTAAATTCTTTTATCTATTCAAGTAATTACTTGCTTCTTGTCCGTAGAGTTTTTTGCCGTTTTGGTACACTGAGATGAATGCATCGGTAATTCCTAATCCAATTACTTCATCACGTAATTGTTTCGCAAATTTAGCATCGGTAAAATTACCAACCGTGTAAATATATAATCCGTTTACAAACTTAGCATCTACCGGCCAGGTTTTGATGTTTAAGAATTTAGAAGCCACTTCATTTGGCACCTGATTACGGTAAGCGCCTATTTGTACCTTAAAGCTTACACCTTCATCGCCAACTTTCACACCATTTTCAGGTGTTGGAGCAGGAGCAGAGGTAACATTGTTTTTAAACGGCGCAACCGTTGGTGTAGGTTCTTCAGTGCCCGCAGTTGCTTTAGGAGGTAAACCGCCTGTATTTTCACTTGGGAATACAATCGGATTCTCAGCTTCCATCTTTAAATTCTGATTTTCCGATTTTATTTTTTGTCCTTCTGTGAACGGAACACGTTTACCATTATAATAAGCAGAAACAAACGCGTCTTTAATACCTAAGTCAACCACTTTGCGTTTATCACTCACTACTTTTACATCGTCGTTATAGATACCGGCTGTATAACGGTATAATCCGCTAGGCAATTTTTCAGTATAAATTGGTTCCAGTTTCCATAATTGAGAGCGGGTGATTTCACGCGAGTAAACACCAATCTGAACGGTAAATAAGAGACCGTTTGATTTTTCTAATTCTTTCGTTACTACTACAAATTCATTTTTAGGCACAGCAGGCGCGATGTTCTTGGCAATGTTGGCGTTGTTAGGAATACCTGCACTGGTATTGTTGGTAGCAATAACTTCTTTACCCTCTTTCTGTAAAATATTAATCGCCTCATTAACCGTAATACGCTGACCGTTATAGAACACAACTACAAATGCATCGTTGTAGCCCATTTTACGTAAATCATTTTTAACGCCGGTTGCTTCTTCAAACTTCTCAAAATTACCCACGGTATAACGTAAGAAACCGTTAGGCGTTGTTTGCGCATTAACAGGCGTTAAACCTTTGAATGTATTATTAGGAATAGGTGATTTAAACGCACCAACCTGTACGCGGAAGACAAGTCCATCCGGGATTTTTTGATCCACAGGAATTGGATTAGAAGCGCTGTAAACATTACCGGTTTTAATTTCTAAACCTTTTACATTTAAAGTAACCTGATTCGTTCCGGCGCTTGTTGTTTCTTTTGAAGTATTAGTAGTTGCAACAGGTTCAGACGTTTCTTTTACAGGTTTCTCTTTTACTGTCTTCACCAGCTTTTCTTTCATCGGTTTAGTGGTTGCCACCGGCTCAGAAGTTTCGGTTACAGGTTTTTCTTTTACAGGTTTAGTAGTTGTTTTGGTTGGTTTCGTGTTTTTAGCAATAAGGTCTTTCTCGTACGCTTTGTTTAAAGCAACCACAGCTTCCTGACTCTTTTTAGCCGCCTGGCTTAAGTAATCCTTCTTTAATTTAGCATCCGATGTTTGGTTAGCTTTATCGTTCAATTGTTTGCTAGATGTAATTAAATTTTCAGCATCCGCTTTATTCTGTTTTTGTTTTTCATTTAATACAACAGGCAATTGCTCGTTAAGCGTTTCATACTCCATCACATTAGCACGGTTCAGATTTTCAAGTTCGGTATTTTGTTTTTGCAACACGGCGTCTTTCTTCATCTTTAACTCCGGACTGATATTATCTTCCGCGTTGGTATTGATTACCAATGGAGCAGGAGAGTAAGTTAAATCGTATTTACGTAATGAACGGATGATTTCAGCTTGTTTATTTAGAACTTCCGCTTCTTTTTCTTCCGCGTTACTGTAAGCACCTAATTTAGCCGAAGAATTGGTTATGCTGTTGGCTTCATCTCTTAAATTACTTGCTTGCTTTTTGGAATTATTAATTTGTGTAAGGGCATCTTGTATTTCCGCTAATTCAGGCGCTTCTGCGGTTTTTGCTTTTTCTATGTAATTAGCAATGGCCGCGTCGTTGTATTTCAATTGCGCCTCGTTCAATTGTTTTTGTAAGTCGGCGCTATTTGTTTTTGTAATAAACGATTTGTTTTCAAGTTCTGTGATTTCTTTCACCAACTGATCTTTCTCTTCACCTGTTTTCTCAGCAGCTTCTTTACGTTTATCAGAAGCTTGTTTGTCGTAAGTATCCGCTTCGTTATTTAATTTATCAATGTTCGCTTTGGTTGCTTCGATACCCATCTGACTTCCCGGTGTTTTCTTAATCTCATCTTCGATAGCACCGTATTCGTTACCTAAAGCAATAAGGTTAGTGATGGCATTGGTTTTCACAGAAGAGGCTTCACTGTTTTTATGTGCCACAGGATTCTGATCGATAAAGCCAATCGTTGATTTAACCGATTCATCCTTCACCACTTTATATTCAGGATTGATGGTTGGTGTATTTGCGGCAACAGAAGTAGTTGTTTTAGGTGTAGAAGTTTTTGTAGGCGTTACGGTTGCAACCGGTTCCTTGGTTTCTTTTACAGCCGGTTCTTTTGTTTCCTTCACCACAGGTTCTTTCGTTTCTTTAACAGGTGTTTTTGTTTCGTTTACGGCAACTGTACCGCTGGTAACAGGTTCTTTTGTTTCCTTCACAGGTGTTTTAGTTTCAGTAACTGCTACTGTATTTGTTGTTACAGGTTCTTTAGTTTCGGTAACAGGCGTTTTCGTTTCAGTAACCGCTACTGTATTCGTCGTTACAGGTTCTTTGGTTTCCGTTACAGCAACAGTATTGGTGGTAACAGGCTCTTTAGTTTCAGTAACAGGTTCTTTTGTTTCTGTAATTGGTTTTTCATTGGAAGCAATCGCACCGCTTTGTAATTGTTCATTCGCTTTAGTTAAGAGCGCCAAGGCTTCAACTTCTTTTTTATTTGCTTCTAATAATAAGTTCTGTTTTGCTTCGCTGTTGTTTTCGGTTAAAGCTTTGCTGATTAATCCCACCGCTTGTGTATTGGCTACCTCGGCTTGTTTCTTTAAACTAACGGCTTCCGCATTGCTATTGTTTTTAATGGCAGGGTTTTGCGATAACTTGGTGTTTTGCGCTTTAAATTCGTTTTGATTGGCTTTACTTAAGGTCATATACGCATCCAGTTTTTCTTTGTTCAACTGGTTGTATTTCTGATTAACCTGACTTAACACGCCTGCATTCGGGTTTTCATTAAATTCAGCTTTTTTAAGTTCGTAACCCGGATTTGATTTTAATAATATTTTGATGGCTTCTTGTTGTTTTGCTAAAGCTTCCGCTTCTTTTTCTTCTGCATTACTGATGGTACCTAACTTAGCGGCATCACTGCCGAGTCCGTTAGCCTCGTCGCGCATCGCAATAGCCTGTTTCAAATAATTGTTAGCCTCCGTATTTAATTTATTGGCTTCATTTAAATTGGCGGTGTTTTCAGGTGTGTTTTTGTTTAAATAAGTAGCCTGATTAACTAGCTCAGTAATATTTTGGTTATTTAAATCGAAGTTAAACTTGTTTTGTTTTTTAGTTAAGTCCGCCGCTTCTAAATATTTTTTATTCGCATCTGTATCCAATTGTTTAGCCTCAGCTAATAACTTTTCTTTTTCATCGCCGGATTTAGTGTTAGCAGTCGCGCGCGTTTCTTTAGCTTTTGACGATAGAGCATCACCTTGCGCTAATAATGCCTCCTTATTTCCACCCGCACTAGTTGCTGTATTCGTTTTAATGGATTCTTCCGCTTTGCTAATGGCCTTATCTAATTCAGCTTTGGTTGTTTCGGTTGATTTTAATTTAGTTTCTGCTTCTTTCTTTAAGTTAATCGCATTCGCATCTTTATAATCATTATACGCAAAGGCCGGATTGTTAGAAGTATTTACATTGGCTTTAAGCGCCGTTAATTTATTTAAATCGTCTTTACCATCAAAGGCAATGGTGTTGGCTGTTGATGCCGATGTTGTATTCGACGTAATGGCCGTTGTTTTATCGGATGTAGCAGTTGGCGAATTGGTAATCGCCACCGCCGGTTCTTGTCCGTTTATTTTATTCGTATTAGCCGCTATCTGCTTTACGTTAGCATCTTTTTGTTTTTGATAAGCTGCAATTTCATTTTTAAGTGCTGTTTTTTCAGCTTCTGTTTTGGCAGACTTTAATTTATTATTGTCGGCAACGATTAAAGAAGTTAACTCTTTATTATAATCGGATAAAATAATATTTGAGCTTTGAAGATTTTCCTTGCTTTCGTTTCCGGCAATCGGATTGAGTTTCTCGTTATACTTCGCCGCTACACTTTCAGGTGTAACTTTGGCCGTAACCGGAGTTGAAGAAGTGGTGGTAGTTGTTGCAGACGGAAGAATAGGAGTAGCCACCGCGGTTTTGGAATCGGTTGTTTTGATTTGATTCGCTAAGTAAAGTTCTGTTTCATTTGTTTTAGCGGCAGTTTTTAAATCTTCTACTTTCTTTTCATTAGCAGCTAATTCAGTGTTTTTCTTTTCTAAATCAACTTTTAATTCATTAACTTGAGCCGTTAAACTTTTCTTAAGAGATTTATCTTTCGTGTTTTTAATTTCGGTTTCATTCAGATTAATCTCTTTATTGATATCAATAATTTCATTTTTAATTTCATTGGATTTAGCTTCCGCTTTGGCTATCTCCGTTTGTTTTTGCTCGGCGTTTGATTTTATTTTCTCATAAACGGCATCCGATTCTTTTTTAGGTTCTCCAATAGCTGATACTTGTTGCTGTAATTCATTCAGTTTGTTGGCCGCTTCTTTATTGTTCTTGTTTTTTGCAACGCTTTCCAGTTGCATGGCGTATTGATTGTTTAAATCAGCTTCGTTTTTCTTGGCAAGGGCATCCTTCTCTAAACTTTTCGCTAATTCGTTTAGCGTTTCAGCCACCTTTGCGGCCGATTCTGCATCCGATTTAATCTTCTCAGCTTCTTTTACTGCTTCTTCCTTTTTAATAGGATCTGTTACAGAAATGGCATAAGTAGCCGCTTCATCCGCTTGAGTTTTTAATTTATCCGCTTCTATTTTCTTTTGTTCAGCTAATTCTTTCGCATCACTTGCATCCTGGTTAATCTTGTTAGCTTCGGTATAAGCTTCTTGTGCATCTTCTTTAGCAATGTTTACTAATTGGTCGTTACTGTAAGTCGGTTTTACAGCCGTGGTAGAATTTGTATTGGCTGCGTTAACTTTTACATCCTCATTCGGTTTTTTTGTATCTGTAACCGGTGGCGTTACAGTCGGGTTCGTTGTGGTAACGGCTTTAGGATCTTTTTCGTTAGTAGCTAACGGTTGACTTACAGTGGCAGCTTTGACGTCGTTTTCATTAACCTCAAGTTTCGCTTTCTTTTCAATTAACTCTAAGTATTGTAAATAGCTGTTGTCATCCGGTGGTGAATCGAAGTAATTGATAATCTTCAACACTTTATTATCGTAAGAAATAGATTGCTTAAATGGCGCAAATGAAGTGGCCATTGGAAGAATTACTTTATCGGATTGTACAGGCAATCCCGGAGTTTCTACAGTGTATAATAATTTACCGCCGTTTGGAACTTCCATCGAATAATCGCCATTATCTTTTGCCTGAAACACGCCAACTACTTTACCGGTTTCCATATCCTTTACGGTAATTTTAGAAAGTAAACTTTGACGCGCATCTTCTTTTAAAACGGTTCCCTTAATAAAGGCAACAGTCATAGGAACGCGTTCTGTTTTTACTTTTAATACATCAATTTTACCCGGTGGACTTTGACGACCGGTGGAGAAGTAAGCGTATTTTTCGGATGAATCGGTAACGAATAAATAATCATCATCCGGTGAGTTTATTGGGAATTCTAAATTAACAGGAGAAGACCAGGTTCCTGTTGCATCATCATAAGTAGATTTGAAAACATCATATCCACCCATGCTGTTAAAGCCTTTTGAACTGAAGTATAAAGTACGACCATCAGGATGGAGGAAAGGATAATCCTCATCAAACTCAGTATTAATGGTTGGAAGTTTAACTGGTTTTGAGAATTTATCGGGAGAAACTTTCACGGCGTAATAAATGTCTCTTCCTGTACTGCCATCTTCACCAAAACTGGAGAAATAAATTTTATCACCTGATTTCGGAATGTAAACAACTGATTTCTCTTTTTTCTTTTTATCGTAAGAAGTGCGGAATTGATCCGGTTTTACTAGGAGCTTTCCGCCGATGGTACTTAAGTCGTAACTTCTGAAATAATCGGTTTCATTCAGTTGTTTTTTATTCATCACCACCAATTCGGAAAGGGATGCTAACAAACGTTTACCATTAACGCAGGAAGTAATCTCTTTATCGACCTGAAGTTTCTTTTGTTGTGAGGGGCTGCCCACTTTTTTATACTCTTTGTAAAAATAAATTGCCTCATCAAACAGGTAATTGATGTGGAAAGCCTTTGCATAATAAAACTTAGCGTCTTTTGGGGCATCTGAAGGGTGAGTGGCTGCAAATTTTAAGTATGAAAAACATTTTTTCTTATCTGCTTCCGAATACAACATACAAACTCCTAATTTGTAATTCAACTCCGGATCTTTTGGGTAAAGCGCCACTAATTGCGCGTAAAGATTGTAGGCTTTTGTAAAGTCATCATCATCAAAAAGTTTGTCGGCCTCTTTTCTTAATTCCTGTTCGTTTTTAAATTGCTGCGCATTTAAGTTACTGGATAGCAGTAAATTAATAAGAATAAATCCAATAAAGAAAACCCGGGTTTTGGAAAACATACCGTTTATACGGACAAATGAATTGATATGATACAGAATTTTAGTCAAAATTAGCATTTAAGCTATATATAAGATGCTATTTACCAATTTTTTTCACAATTTTTTTTTGGCGAAAAAATTAGTTTTTATCGGTGCTTTGTTAATTGTTAAAAGTCCAATAATCCAAAACTTTTTGATTAACTTTGCAACCTAACCAATAAAAAAAACCAAAATGATTAAAAAATTACTTTCTGGAGTTGCAGTTTTCGCTGCAGCATTCTCTTTCGCTCAAAGCGGTAAACAAGTTGTTGATATCGGTGTTCGCGAGACATTAAGTTCTAACACAGGTTATGCAAAAACCAGCGCAATGCCATTACAGTGTGATACACTTTACAACTTTAACGCATTTGCTCCAACTACAACTGTGACTATTTACACTATTCCAGGTTCAGCTTGTTCACCTTCATCTACAATCCCTGGTTACGGTGGATTCGTAGCAGGTAACAACTGTTATGGTGATGCTGCAAAAGCTACTTATTACGCAGGTTCAGCTTATAGCGCATTAACTTCTCCGTCTGTTACAGGATGTTTCGTAGTAATGTACAAAAACCCAACTACTGGTCGCGGTACTAAAGGTGCTCCAACTAATACTATGGGAATTAATATTTATAATGGTTCAATGGCCGGTGGTCCATCACCAACTACTGCTATCGGTGGTACTTCAGCTACAATGGGTCAGGTATTAACTGCATTTACTTCAACCAGCTCTATTGGTGTTGTTCCATTTGCATTTACAACTCCTGTTGCTATTTCAGGTTCAGGTTTCTTCGCTTCAGTTGAATTACCAACTATATTAGGAGATACTGCTGTAATTTACCAAATGTTCCAGGCTCCAACTACAAGTGGTTGGGAAAAAGATGCTACCGGTGCTTGGTTTGATATGAAAACTAACTGGGGTGGAACTATCAACTTCGAATTAGGTATTTGGCCTATTTTAGGTTGTTCTTCAATCACAGGTTTAACTGAGAATGAATTAGCAAACTTCTTCCAAGTTGTTCCAAATCCATCTAATGGTATCTTCACTTTAGTATCTACTTTGTCTAACTTAACTTATGATGTGAATGTAACAAACTCATTAGGTCAGGTTATCATTAGCAAAAAAGGTATTAATGGTGCAGCTGTTAATGAACTTAATTTAACTGAGTACAACAGTGGTGTTTATTTCGTTAATGTAACTTCTGGTAACAACACTATCACCAAGAAATTAATCTTAAACAAATAATTAATTTCTTAAATTAATTTAAAAAGCCCCGGTTTTCCGGGGCTTTTTTGTTTTGAATACTTTAAAAGCTTTTTTGCTAAGTATCAAATACCTATTTTTGCAAAGCATTGAAAAAAATCACCAAATACCTTTTCGTTTTTAGTATCATTATCCTTTTTGCTTCATGCGAAGCCTGGCGCTTTAGCCGTTTAACAAAAAGTTCAGATTACGAGAAAAAACTGGCAAAGGCAGCCGAATATTATAAAAAGGAAAATTACGTGAAAGCTATTCAGCTTTACGACGAATTAATTCCTATTTATAAGGGTAGCGAAAAGGCTGAAGAGGTATATTATTATTACACTTATTGTAATTATTACCAAGGTGATTACGCTCTTTCGCAGTACCACTTTAAGAATTTTGTGCGTCAATTTCCTTCCAGTAAACATGCCGAAGAGTGTTATTTCATGAACGCGTATTGCTATTATTTAAATTCACCATACTACACCCTCGATCAAACGGATACAAAAAACGCGATAAAGGAATTCCAAACGTTTGTGGATAATTTTCCCGAAAGCAGCCGTATTGACACTTGCAATGTTTTAATCGATAAATTACGCCAAAAGCTTGAAAATAAGGATTATGACATTATGAAACAGTATTTTAAGCTGAGTGATTACAAGGCTACGATTACCGCCAGTAAGAATTTTATAAAGGAGTTTCCTGACTCAAAACATGTGGAAGAGAGCTATTATTTGATGATTGACTCTTACTATTTGCTGGCCATTAACAGTATTCCTTCAAAAAAACTCGAAAGATTGGATGGAGCTATTGATAATTACTTAAAATTCGTAGATTTGTATCCCCAAAGTAAATTTTTGGAAAAAGTAGAAGCTGTTTATACAAGCAGCAAACAAGTAAAAGAGAATTTAATTAAAGCGCAATAAAATGGATTTTAAAAAGACTAATGCCGAATTAACTACTGTAACTCGTGATATCCGCAAATTTGATGGAGTTACCGGAAATATTTATGAAGCGGTGGCTATCATGAGCAAACGTGCTAACCAAATCAGCTCTGAAATGAAGGAAGAGTTATCGGCAAAATTACAGGAATTTTCAAGTCATTCTGATAATTTAGAAGAGATTTTTGAAAACCGTGAGCAAATCGAAATTTCAAAATTCTACGAAAAGCTTCCTAAACCAAGCTTAATTTCTGTTCAAGAATTTTTAGAAGACAAAATCTATTACCGTAACCCAAACAAAAGTGAATAAGATTTTATCTTAATTATATTAAAGGCAGTCGGCTTTACGCTTACTGCCTTTTGTTTTTATGGTGCTTCAGAATAAAAATATTGTTTTAGGTATTAGCGGAGGAATTGCTGCTTATAAATGCGCTCATCTGGTTCGACTTTTTGTGAAAGCCGGTGCTCAGGTTAAGGTGGTGATGACGCCAAGCGCTAAAGAATTTGTTACGCCCGGAACTCTTTCTGTTCTCAGTAAAAATGAAGTACTGATTGATTTTTTTGATATCCGTTCTAATTGGAATAACCATGTACAATTAGCCGAATGGGCCGATTTGATTTTAATAGCTCCGGCCACGGCAAACACCATGGCAAAAATGGCTCAAGGAATTTGCGATAATTTGCTTTGCGCGGTGTATTTATCGGCCCGTTCTAAGGTTTATATTGCACCCGCCATGGATTTGGATATGTATCAGCATCCAAGTACTAAATCAAATTTGGAGACTTTAAAAAACAATGGAAATATCATTATTCCTGCCGAGAGCGGTGAGTTAGCCAGTGGTTTAAGCGGCGAGGGTAGAATGGCTGAGCCTGAGAATATTATTAAGTTTATTGAAAGTGATTTATTAAGTACTATGCCTTTGGCAGGTAAACAGTTTTTGGTGAATGCAGGGCCTACTTATGAAGCTATCGATCCGGTAAGATTTATCGGTAACCGAAGTTCAGGTAAAACCGGAATTGCAATTGCTGACGAACTGGCTGCGCAAGGTGCTGCGGTTACTTTGGTATTAGGACCTTCGGCTTATTCGCCAAAAAACAAAAATGTTAATCTCAAGCGCGTAGAGTCGGCGCAAGAAATGTATGAGGCTTGCACAAAAGTTTATGACCAATGTGATGTGGCTATTTTAACGGCCGCTGTGGCGGATTATAAACCTTCTGCTGCGAGTGATATAAAAATTAAAAAGAAGGATAATGAAATGAGCTTAGAGCTCACAAAAACAAATGATATCCTTGCCGAATTAGGCCGTAAAAAGAAAAAACAGATATTGGTGGGTTTTGCGCTTGAAACGAATGATACTTTGGATTATGCCCGCAAAAAGCTGGAAGTAAAAAACCTGGATATGGTTGTAGCTAATACCACTTCTGAAAAAAATCCGGCTTTTGGTGCCGACTTTAACACCGTTACTATCATTGATAAACACAATAATTTGGTTAATTTTGAGTTTAAAAGTAAACAAGAAATAGCCGTTGATGTCATTAACCACATTAAAGCTCATTTTCTAACTATTAAATAATGTTCAAAAGGATTTTTATAGCACTCTTTTTTGTTTTTGCGGGATTACAGATTTCGGCGCAAGAATTAAATTGTCAGGTAAGTATTGTTTCGCAACAAGTGCAAGGTACCGTTGAAAAGCAAGTGTTCGAACAAATGCAAAAAATCGTTTTTGAGTTCATGAATAATACCAAATGGACTAAAGATTTATACACCCAACAAGAACGTATAGATTGCTCCATTTTAATTAACGTAACACAGAAGTTAAGTACGGATGAATATCTGGGAACCATACAGATACAAAGTCGCAGACCGGTTTACAAAAGCTCATATTATTCCCCGCTTTTCAATTATATTGATGAAAATTTTCAATTCAGATTTCAGCAGTTTACGCAGCTTGAATTTAACTTAAACACTTTCCAAAACAACTTAACTTCCGTTCTTGCATTTTATGCTTATGTAGTAATCGCCATGGATTACGACAGTTATTCGCCATTAGGCGGAACTCAATATTGGCAAATGGCGCAAACCATCGTTAACAATGCTCAAACCACTTCCGAAAAAGGTTGGAAATCATCTGAAGGAACAAAAAACCGCTATTGGTTAATCGAGAATCAATTGCAACCCGTATTTCAGGGCATCCGCGATTGTAACTACAAATATCACCGCGAAGGATTGGACATTATGAGTGATAAGGTAGATCAAGGTCGTGCTAACATTTTAAGTTCCCTTGATTTATTGATTCCGGTTTACAACAATCGTCCTGCTTCCTTTAACATGCAAATTTTCTTTAATGCCAAGGGCGATGAATTGGTGAATGTATTTTCTAAAGGCTTGCCTGAAGAAAAATCAAAAGCCGTAGAAAAGCTTATGTTGGTCGACCCGGCTAACACCACGAAGTATTTGAAGATCTCAAATAACTAATTTTCCTTTTCACAATACGCTGTGCATAAAAGCAAGCCGGCTTCCCCCTAAAGCACCCGTCGATTTGCAATATTTGTAATATGCGTAAATCCCTATTACTTATAGCAGCAAGCGCGCTATTGGCTTTCTCTTGCGGCGACGAAAAAAAAGAAACATCTACCAAAACGGTATTTAACTATAATGAAATGGCAGGAATCACCTCATTAGATCCTGCCGCTTCGAGTAATCTCGAAAATATTTGGGCCGTTAATCAATTATTTAATGGTTTGGTTCAAACGGATGATAAGTTAAATGTTATTCCGTGTATTGCCCAAAAATTTTCAGTGAGTAATGATGGATTAAAGTACACGTTTTATTTACGCAGCGACGTATACTTTCACGATAACCCTGCTTTCGAAAACGGAAAGGGCCGTAAGGTAACGGCAAAAGATTTTGTGTTCTCATACAACCGCTTGTTTGATGCAAAAGTGAGCAGCGCTTTATCACTTTTAAATAATATCGACCGAAGCGAAAAAACAAATTACAGTGGTTTTGCCGCTATCAATGATTCTGTTTTTGAGATTTATCTAAAAGAACCATTCAGTGCGTTCTTGAATATTTTAACCATGAAATATTTTTCAGTGGTACCTCATGAAGCTGTTGATTTATACAAACAGGATTTTAGAAGAAATCCCGTAGGCACCGGTCCCTTTGTTCTTAAAATGTGGGAAGAAGGAACGAAACTTAACATGATTAAAAATCCGAATTATTTTGAGACTGATGAGAAAGGAAATAAGTTACCTTATTTAGATGCTGTATCTGTTTCGTTTGTAAAAGACCGTGAAACTGCCTTTATGGAATTATTAAACGGAAAGTTTGATATGTTAAGTGGCGCTGATGCCTTTAATATTAACGAGGTGTTAGATAAAAGCGGAGAACTTCGCGATGTTTACGCTAAGAAGTTTATACTTCAAAAACAAACCTTCCTTAAAACCGATTATGTTGGTATTTTAATAGATGAGAACATCGACATTGTAAAAAACTCTCCTTTACGATTAAAAAAGGTACGCCAAGCAATTAATTATGGTTTCGACCGCCAAAAATTAATTACTTATTTAAGAAATAATGTGGGTGTTGCGGCTACTGCCGGATTTATTCCGAAAGGATTAAAGGCATACGATACCACTAAAATTAAGGGCTACGTTTTCAATCAGGATAAGGCACGTCAGTTACTGACTGAAGCCGGTTTCCCGGGTGGAAAGGGCTTGCCTGAAATTACTTTACATACTACAGATAATTACAAAGAGCAAGTTGAGTTTATTCAATCGCAATTAGCTGAAATCAATGTGAAAATGAAAATCAGTGTTGATAAGCCTTCTGTTTTACGTCAGGCGGTTGCTTCATGCGAATATAACATGTATAAAAAATCATGGGTGGCAGATTATGCCGATGAAGAAAACTACATGAGCATGTTCTACAGCAAAAATTTCTGTCCGGCAGGCTTTAATTTTTCACATTACAAAAATCCTGATTTTGATATCTTATTTGAAAACGCCATTCATGAGACAAATGATAGTATAAAAACGGTATTGTATCAAAAAATGGATCAAATGGTTATGGACGACGCTCCGGTTATTCCATTATACTACGACCAAATTATCCGCTTGGTTAGCCACAACATAGAAGGCTTATCTACCAATCCAATGAACCTTTTAAACCTTAAAACGGTTACTAAAAAGCAACACTAATTATTTAGTGTTTTGATTTTACGTTTTATTTTCTAAATTGCATCTAATATGATTGCGACTGACATATCCGTTTCCAAGCAGGAGGTAGAAAATGAATTTTATCGTTCCACCGAACGTTTTCAGGTAATTACCTGTTGGGTAGGGGTTGTGCTGAATTTGGTATGGTTCATCAGCGATTATTTTATCATTCCTGATTATTGGATTCCGTTTTTATTATTCAGAGCATCTGTATCCGGAATTACAGCACTTATACTGCTTTCCAAAAAATTCCATAAGCTTAACATATACATGACGCTTTTCGTTTTGGTGTTGGGTATCTCCATACAAAACGCATATATGTGGAGCGTAATGGATTTGGAACATTTACAGAAGCACGCTTTTGCCTACATGGTGTTGTTTATTGGTGTGGGTATGTTGGTGTACTGGGATTTTATTTATTCTATCATTCTACTCATCATCACTGTTATTTGCAACATTGCTTTTTACGCCGCAAACAGTAATTTAAGTGTTGATCAGTTTGTTATCAGCGGAGGTTTATTGGTGCTTACTGTAGCTCTGTTTAGCGCCTTTCTGATTCGTACACGTTATCGTTTAACCTTAAATGAAATCAGGAGTCGACTTGAATTGGCCAAATCAAAGGAAGTGATAGAGGAGGAGAGAAACACCGTAGTAGAGCAAAAGAAGGAAATTACAGATAGCATTAATTACGCGAAAAGAATTCAACGCGCTTTCATTCCTACCGAAATTGATTTTAATAAACACTTCGCCGATAGTTTCGTTTTGTTTCAACCGAAGGATATTGTAAGCGGTGATTTTTATTGGGTAAGGAAAAAGGATGATTTTATTTACTATGCAACCGGAGATTGTACCGGACATGGTGTGCCCGGCGGATTTATGACGATGTTGGGCTTGTCTTTTTTGGAAGAAATCATTGATACCAGAAAATCAATAGATCCGGCAGAAATATTAAACCTTTTGCGAGATAAAATCATTAATACACTAAAGCAGGGAGCCAGTACAGAGGAGAATAAAGACGGTATGGATATTGTTTTGTGTGGTATAAATACTAAAACAAACGAATTGCAGTATGCAGCGGCCAATAATTCATTTTATGTAGTGCGTAACAATGAAATTATGGATATGAAAGCCGACAAGCAACCTTGCGGATTTTTTCATGACCCAAAACCATTTACAACGCAAAAATTTCAATTAGAAAAGGGTGATATTGTTTATACGTTCACGGATGGTTACGCCGATCAGTTTGGAGGACCAAAAGGAAAGAAGTTTCGTTATAAGCAATTTGAAGAGATTATTCTGACTAATCACACAAAAAAATTTCAACTACAAAAAGACACTTTAATGAAAGCGTTTTATGATTGGAAAGGGAATATGGAGCAAACTGATGATGTGTTGGTAATTGGCGTTAAGATTAATTGATTTTATAGCATAAACCGAATAAGAACGAATCGGTTTTGTAACCTAAAGTTCCTTCCGCAAATAAGCCTATATCCTTATAAAAGTAGTACTTAATCGTAGCAGTGATTCCTGCCATTGGCAACCATTGTTTATCGCGATAATTTACCGGTAAACCTGCCTGTTCTTTCTCAATAAAATGATAATGGCGGTAACGAGCTCCAAAGATAACTCCGCTGCATACATCTAATTTTTCGCGAATAAAGTAGGTTAAGTGATGTGTAAACCTAGCCCCAAAAGCAAAATCACTCCAGCTTTTTTCCCATTGATTGTTTTTATCATCGGTGTAAATTCGTTTGGCCGACCAAGTAGAAAAGTACGGACCAATGCCAAGTCGTGAATTACTTACCTCTCTTATTCGGCTAAAACAATAATCTAAACCTATTGCAATAATGGGTGTTTTGTAATAATCGGTTGTTTGCGAGTTCGTGATATTTTGATCGAGATGACGAATGGCAGCAGATGAACCAAGATAGATAACTTTGGTGCCAAGGTCGTATGATTGACCTTTGATTTTAAAATTTATAAGTATGAATAATGCTATGAAAGAACACCACTTCATTAAACAGCCTTCAAATAATTTCGTATTTCATTGGCGTAAGCCTCATTCATTTGTCCGATTGGTATAGAATATATTGTAATATTGTGACTGCCTGCTATACCAAAAAGCATTTCCTCAATTTCTTTATACAGTAAAGCTTTAGTTATGAAACTTACTTTTGGAGTTTTTATTTCGCGTATCTCGGAACCATGGAGATAGAAATTCACTTCATGATCCAATTGCACACTCTTACTGAACCTGTGTTCCAGCACTTGTTGAATGATGGTATCTAGAACCTTTTCGTCTTTTGTAATTACATTTAATAAAATCATATCAATTAGGCTTTATAGTTTAAGTTACCTTTCAGGTGTACAAGTTGTAACACCGTTTCAATGAATTTAAGTTTGTATTCCGCTAACTTAAGCTCAGTTTCCAGCCATTTATTTTCACGCATATTCAATAGAAACAAGGAGCTTTCTCCATTATCAAATTTTAATTTTTCAGCTTCCAAAAGTCGTTTGCTGAGCGCCACATTTTTGGCCGCGTTATTAATTTGCTCCGTAATAACTGTGAGTGCTTTAACAGTAAAATTAATTTTATTGTTGAGCTCATTGCTTTTTGTCTCCGTTTCCAATTTGGCATTTAAAACATCTAAGCCGGCTATTTTATATTCGTTTCTTGGTGTTCTTAAAAAAAGCGGAAAGGAAAGGGTAGCGCCCCATCTGTAATTATTGCTTGTTAATTGGGGATTAAAGGCACCGTTATCGTTTGTGAGAAAATTGTATTTAACGTCTAATTGTGGTTTTATCATCTCGGCTTTTAAACGTTTATCTATTTTTAAAATATTTTGCTTGATTTTATATTGTTGAATGATGGGGTTGTTAATACTATCAATATTCAATTCACGCACCATGATGTTTTTATATACTTCAAATAATTGATCGAGAGAGTCGGGTGTGAAATCAAATTGTAAATCGGTATTACCGTTTTGAAACCAGTTAAATGAATTCACCGATGCTTTTTTCTTTCTGTTTTCGATTTCAAGGGCTTGTAATTCAAGAACGCGACTTTGATAAATGATAGACGCTTCAACCGTGTCAATAAATGGTTTTTCGCCAATTTGCGCCAAGGCGCTAATACCGTTATTTCTGATTTGAGCGAGTTGAATAAAATACCTGTAGATGGTAAGTTGTTTATTCACAAAACTTAATTCACTGTACGCATTAATCGCGTTAAATAAAACATCATTCACAATTTCATTTCTCTCCGCTTTACCATAATCGATGTATTCACGTGCTTTTAATACGCCGGCACGTCGTTTATCAAAAAACATACCTTGCAAGAGTGCCGCCTCAAAGCCAACAAATGGTAAACCATACGAACTGGTTTTTGATTCCGGATTTAAATAAATACCATCACCAAACTCATAACCCGCTTTTAAATATTGTGAAGTAAAAAGTGGTTGTTTTATTTCTGAATTTAAAACCGAATAGTAGTTATTTCCATCAAAATATTTATTGTTGTAATCGGCTTTAATAAACGGATCATACTGACCTCTTTGCGCTTTTAAATTTAATTTAGCCTGATGGATGAGATTGTCGGCACGCTGTACCAGAGGATAATTCTCTTCTATATTACTAATGTATTGTTTAAGGCTTAAGCCTGATGGCATCATCGAACTCTGTCCCATTATTAAACCATGGCAAAATACTAGTAGAAGAGTTATGTGTTTTAGGTTTGCCATTTTATTTAGTTCCTTTTGAATTTTTAGCTGTTTTTGTTTCTTGATAAAACTCAGGCGGAAAACCATTCACCTTTCGCCATAATTCATAGATAAGCGGAACATCCTTTAATAAAGCAAAGCCTTTTACACCACCACCAATTTGAATAGCGTCAGGCCATTTCTCTCCCTTTTTATTTACGGCAAGAACTCTGAATTTTCCATTATCACTAATGGTTTTATCAATTGCTGTTACTTCTGCGCTAAAAGTTCCAAAACTAACACCCGGCCATCCGCTAAATACAAATGCCGGCCAACCGTCAAATATCACTTGTACATTTTGTCCTTTACGCATTAACGGTAAATCAATTGGATCGACATATAATTCAATGCTTTGTTCTTTGCTCTCCGGAACAATACTGCATATAGGTGAACCTTCTTTAATAACTTCTCCAACTCCTTGCGAAAAAGTTTTTGTAATAAATCCGGTTTGTGGCGCTAATACGTAGTAATAAGTTTGTCTCACCGAATAATTCGCTAATTGTCCTTGCATTTTGGTTAAGGTCGCTTCCGCATCGTATAAAGCAGACATACTCGAAAATTTATCCGACTCGGCTTTCATTAATTTTTCATTGTAATCTTGTCTTACCGAATTAAGTTCAAGTTCAATGTTTAATAATTCGTTTTTACTGTTAATGAATTTGTTTTCGCTGTCAATTTTTTTAGCTAAGGCATCCTGTACTTTTACTTTTCTGTTTTCAAGATCTGTTTTTGAAATTACTCCTTTGTTTAATAAATCCTCATAGCGTTTAAATTGTTCTTCGGCAACCTTATAGTTATTAGCGCTGCTAATCATTTCGGCACTGTCGCTGGCTAATTTATTTTTTCCTTGTAAGAATTTATTTTTAATCTGTTCTGTTTTTAGTTTTAGATTAGAAGTTAAGGCGTCAACCTGTAAATCGATGGCGTTAATTTTCTGTTCATAGGACACAATCGATGATTCTTTGGCTTTAATTTGACTTTCGGAACGACTAATGAGTTGCGGATCGAAATACTCATCTTTTACTTCTGAAATGAAGGCAATGGTATCGTTTTGCTTTACATAATCACCTTCATTTACAAACCATTTTTCAATTCGACCAGCAATGCGTGAATTAATTGTTTGCGGTCTGTTTTCCGGATTCAATGTTGTTACTTTTCCGTTTGCTTCAATGTTTTGTGTCCACGGAAAAAACAATAAACCAAGCGCAGTAAATAAAACCGTATAAGAAAGCGCTTTAATTGCTTTCGAATATTTATGGCGGTATATTTTTTGAAATACGGGTTCGCTGATGCGGGCATTATTTAAAAAAGAAGAGGAGGGTTGTGCTTCAAAAATTTCTTCCACTTTATAAAGCGCGGTAATTAAATCATATACGGTGCTTAAGTTGGTCACCAGTTTCTCAACCGAATTTATCACAAGCAACACAATGATTTCGGAGGCTACAAATTGTCCGATATTCAATTCGCCTGTTTGAACCAAAAATGCACCAACGAATAAAAGAATGCTCACGAAAATGGTTTTAAATGTTAAGATAACTTTGTATTGAGTTTCTAATACTTTGTAATGTAATTGTCTGTTAACAAGGTATTCGTCTAACTCCTGCTGCGCTTTAATTTGATTTTCCGGAGACACTATGGATTGACAATAACTTGCAAATTGATTTCCCAGGTTATATTTGTTTTTAGATGTTTTAATACTCGTATCTACCGCTTTCTGTCCGTAATTTTTCAAAATAAGATAGAAAGAAATAGTCATGATGAAACTAAAAATGAGGAACCAAGAGCTGTAAGCAGGTAAAATAATTAAACCGAATAAAATACTTATAACTGCAAATGAAAACTCAAGTAATATTTTACTGATTCCTTTTTGAAGTGTTACCACCTCGAAGAATTGATTAATCTTACTTGTAATATGTGTACCTCTTTCTTTTTCGCCAAGCAAATGGGTGATTTTTTCGGATAAGGAAGCAAAGATCTTTTCATGAAGGGTTTCGTTAATACGCATTTGCCATAATTGAAATAATCCGGCAAAAAGAACAGCCAAAATGGTAATGCCTGCTAATAATATTAATGAGGCTGAGAATTGTCCCGCCATTGTGTAAGTAATAATACCTTGAATACCCAAGGGGATGATGAGATACATAGCACCCTGCAGCGTGGCTAAAAGGTAAATTCGGTACAGTGTTTCCCTTTCATTAAAGAACCATTTATATATTAATTGAATCGGCTTCATTTTCATAATTTATGCATCAAAGATAGTAATAATTGTTAAAAAGATAGTATTACTATCATATAAAGTAGTATTATTTAAGATTTTTTATACATTTGTACCATCATAACAATATTATGGAGTTCTCTGTTCATATAAAAATGAATGAAAAGTTATTTTTACGCGACCCCGAACAATCGGAACTGGGCCGTAAAATACTTAAGCATGGTCTCGAGCTTATTAATAAGCTTGGGTTCGAAGAGTTTACCTTTAAAAAACTGGCGGTTGCCATTAATACAACAGAGGCCGGTATCTACCGTTATTTTGAAAATAAACACCGCCTCCTGATTTATTTAATGACTTTTTATTGGAGTTATCTCGAATATAAGATTGTTTTCTCCATCAATAATCTCACTTCTCCTGAGAAAAAATTAAAGAAAGCCATCGAATTATTGGTGATTGAAGGGGATGATGCGGAAGTGCCTGACTATTTAAGCGTAAAAAGATTGCAACAACTTGTTATGTGGGAAGGCTCTAAAGCGTACTTAACCCGACACGTAAGCAGCGATAATAAAGACCGATTGTTTAAACCTTATAAAGATTTGTGCGCACGTCTGTCAGATTTGATTTTAAGTTACAGTCCTAAATACAAATTCCCGCATTCATTAGCCAGTACGGTGGTGGAAATGGCTCACGCGCAAAAATTCTTTAAAAATAATCTGCCTGCTTTAACAGATTTTCCAAATGAAAAGGAGGATAAAAAACTGATAGTATTCCTGGAGAACCTTTTGTTTTCAACTATAAGCACAAAATAATTTTACGGAAGTTTAAACTCCATTTTACTGTCCGGATTGCTCACTTTACTGCTTTCTTTATAATTGTCTACTTCAACATGAACAATATTTATCTGCTCTTTCAGAAAATCATACAATAAAGTGGTTTCAATTTTCAAATTTTTCGGTTTAGCGATTTTTTCAATTTCCAAATACGTCCAAATGCAGTCTTCTTCTTTTTCATAACCTAAATATTTTAGGCTACAAGCTTTACCATCGATTGAAATTTTAAGCCTCTTACTAATATATTCCGCTAATTGTTTGTCAACTTCTTTTTTATCTTTTGGGTTTAATAGGTCGGTAGTTTTTCCTGAACTTCTTTTAATGGCATCTTCCAAATCATTGGTAAACATTTTGCAGGAAATAGCCATACTTTTTTCGGCTGTATTGTATTTTAATTCAGTTACACTTAAATAGTACGGATGCATCAACATCCAATAGTATAAAAAAATACTTTTTATAAGAGCCATTTTTTATTTACTGTTATACATTGTAAATTTAGCAAAATGATTAACAACTCCATTTGGTTTAGCACGGGCTTCGAGCATATTTTAGATTGGCATGGTTACGATCATATGTTGTTTATGGCCTTATTAGCACTCTCATACCCTACAACTCAATGGAAAAAACTTTTGGGCTTAATTACCGCATTCACCCTCGGTCATTCTTTAACTTTAGCACTTAGCGTTACCAACCTTATTCATGTTAACCAATCTCTCATTGAGTTTCTGATTGTACTTACTATCGCTGTTACAGCCTTATTTGTACTCCTGAAAAACAAAAATACCCCAAATAGGGGGACGGTAATTTACGTGATAATTTGTTGCTTTGGTTTAGTACACGGAATGGGTTTTTCTTTCCTGCTTAAATCCATGCTGGGGCACCAACAATCTATCGTTATGCCTTTGCTGATGTTTAATTTAGGATTGGAAGTCGGTCAGGTCATTTTTGTGGCAGTATTATTTGGTTTGTTCTTTCTAATGAATAAAAAACTGAGCTCTGTCGAAATGTACTTTAAAACCGGACTTACATCACTTATTTTCGTTGTCGCTTTAATTTTATGTTACTCACGTTTTCTAAATATCCTTCAGGAATGAAAAAAATAACAACGGCTTTGGCCGCATTTGCTTTTTTGTTTTCGCAATCGCAAAACATTCAGAACAATCCAACTTCTAATCACGGCAATAAATTCGAACAGCTTGGTACTATTTTGCAAAGTCCGAACGAATACCGTACTGCTTCCGGTGCACCGGGAACAAAATACTGGCAACAGAAAGCGGATTACGATATCGATGTAACTTTGGATGAGAAAAATCTTACTGTGTTGGGTAGCGAGTGGATTACATATTATAATCAATCACCCGATAAACTCGAATACCTTTGGTTACAGCTCGATGAAAATCAACACGACCCAAATGTGGATGCTAATTATTTTGACGAAAACAAAATTGATCAACCGGTGACGAAAGATGAGTTAAAGGGACTTACCCGCAAACAAACTTTAGTGGAGCTTGGCTTGGGAGATAAAATTTTGGAAGTAACAGATGAGTTGGGAAAACCGCTCAAGTACACAATCAATCAAACCATGATGCGTGTTGATTTACCAAAAGCATTGAATGCAGGCGCAAAAGTTAAGTTCAAAGTAAAATGGAAATATAAAATGAGCAACCGTATGGAAACAGGTGGTCGCGGTGGTTATGAGTTTTTTCCTGAAGACGGCAATCATATTTTTACGTTAACCCAATGGTATCCGCGCATGTGTGTGTATAGCGATTTTCAAGGTTGGCAACACAAACAGTTTACAGGTCGTGGTGAGTTTGCATTGGCTTTCGGAAATTTCAAAGTGAAAATGACAGTTCCTGCCGATCACGTGGTTTGTTCTACCGGCGAAATTCAAAATGCTGCACAGGTTTTAAATGCAACACAAATGCAACGCTGGCAAAAAGCGCAAACATCAACAGACGTGATTGAAGTGGTAACATTAGAGGAGGCAAAATCAGCAGAAAAGAATAAATCAACGGCAACCAAAACCTGGATTTTCAAAGCGGATAGCGTTCGTGATTTCGCTTGGGGATCGTCAAGAAAATTTGTGTGGGACGCTATGCCTGCTTTTGTTGGGAAGCATAAAACCATGTGTATGAGTTTTTATGGAAAGGAAGCGTATCCTTTATACCGTAAGTACTCAACTAAAACGGTAGCACATACCATTAAAACATATTCTAAATACACCATCGATTATCCGTATCCTGTTGCACAAAGTATAGAAGCAGCAAATGGTATGGAATACCCAATGATTTGTTTCAATTTCGGAAGAGCGGAGAAAGATGGTACTTACACCGAAGGAACTAAAAACGGAATGTTACTCGTAATTATCCATGAGGTGGGGCATAACTTTTTCCCAATGATAATTAATAGCGATGAACGTCAGTGGAGCTGGTTGGATGAAGGATTAAATACTTTTGTTCAATTTTTGACAGAGCAGGAGTTTGATCCGAATTTTAATTCACAACGTGGACCTGCGCACAAAATGGTTGATTATATGCGTTTACCTAAAAATCAATTGGAGCCCATCATGACGAATAGCGAGAACATCATTCATTTTGGTCCGAATGCCTATGGTAAACCCGCAACAGCTTTAAACATATTACGTGAAACCGTAATGGGCCGCGAATTATTTGACTTCGCTTTTAAAACCTATTGTACGCGCTGGGCATTTAAGCATCCAACGCCGGCAGATTTTTTCCGTAGCATGGAAGATGCCTCAGCCGTTGATTTAGATTGGTTTTGGAGAGCTTGGTTTTACGATATTACACCGGTAGATATTGCCTTAGATACAGTAAAGGCTTATCGCTTGGAAAATGGAAAACAAATTCCGATGAAAATGGATACAATAAAACATTACCCTGCACCAAAGCAATTTGAGCACATTACAAAAATCCGTAACCGTGAGTCTGGCATGAAGTTTTTAATTGATGTGGATACTACTTTACGCGATTTTTATTATTACTACAAACCTGAACAAACAGTAACGAAAGAAGTGAAAAATCGTTTCGAAAATTTGGAATTAATGCCAGATAGTCAGTTTAATAAGATCAAGAATAATTACGTTTACGAATTAAAATTCAGTAATAAAGGCGGAACTGTGATGCCTATTATTATTAAGTGGAATTATGAAGATGGGACAACGGAAATTGATAGAATTAACGCTTACATATGGCGCAAAAATGAAAACGAAGTCACCAAAACATTCATGAAGCCAAATAAAGTGGTGTCAATTCAATTAGACCCGTATAGAGAGACCTGTGATATCAATGAGAAAAATAACAACTGGAATATAGCAGGAGAACCCGCTAAATTTGATGTGTTTAAAAACAAAGCTGTCATACGCGGACAAAGCACAGGTGAGAATCCGATGCAAAAGGCCAAGCAAAAGTAATTAAGCAGCTTTTAATACTTCTATTTTAATTGTATCTTCGTTATAGCACGGAAATCACCGTGTTAAACGTATGTTATCCAAATTCAACTTATCGGCCATTACTGCGATTGTCATTTGCTTGTCTCAATCTTGCATTAACCACAAGCGTTTAATCAAGGAAGAGGTTGTTTTAAATGATAGTAATTCAGTTACAGGAACTGTATTTTATACCGATTCAACTAAACTTAAATTAAAACGTATTGATGAGTCAACCACGATTGTTAAGTGGAGTGATGTAGACACCATTATTGGAAAAAAGTTCAGTACATTCTTTTTAGGCTTTAATACCGGTATTTATAACTCGCCATATTTTTCAGTGTTCAGAAATGAATCGTATCCGGGTAGTGGTGCGGGCATGCAGTTGAAGTTGGGATGGGGCTTACGCGGAACAAAAATGTATTATTTTCATTATTCCTATAATTCTGCATCACCTTATAATGTAAAGAAGTTTGGATTAGGATTTCAGCGCTATGTTTATGGAAATTACACAACCAAGAGGAATTGCTTTTTTGTAGGTTCCGATTTGAATGCCATGGCCATTCGTTATAATAACGGATTACAATTTACCTTTGAACCATACAGCGGATTTGAACGCAAATTGAACGAACAGCTACGTTTACATGTAAAGCTTGGCATGCAGTTTAATCTCGCGAATAAGAACAATCAAAGCGGCGTAAATTTCAGCGTTGGGTTACATTTCTTAAAGAAGAATTACAAGAAGTACTATACTTCATTAAATAACAATCATCGTTTACCACGTAAATGAAGAGGTTAATCATATACCTGTTTGTGTGTTTCAATCTGAGCTCCTTTGCTCAGATTGGAAGTAATGTGTTTAACGATACCGTTGTTCACGTCATAAAAGTGACAATTGACCTCGAACATTGGTTTGATACTTTAGAGAATGATTTTGATTTGAATTTTGCCAATCCTGATTTGTATCCTGAGGTGTACCGCAAAAGTAATGTGACTTTCGATGGAGTTTCCATTATGAACTGTGGCTTTCGAGAAAAAGGAAATGCCTCTAATTCCATTGCTAATTTTGGTAAAAAGAAACCTTACAAAATAGCCTTCGATGAGTTTAACAACAATCAAACATTTGATGGTTTAAAGAAAATTAACCTGAATAATTTTACTAACGATCCTTCTTTAATGCATGATGCTTTATGTAATAAATTATTCAGAGATGAAGGAATTCCTGCACCGCGTACTTCCTTTGCTCGCTTGTTTGTGAATGAAGAGTATATTGGTTTGTATATTATAATAGAAAATGTAGATAAAACCTTTTTGAAAATGCATTACGGAAGTGCCTTTAATGATGGGAACTTGTACAAAACGGATAGGGGAGCGCAGATGTTTTTGCAATGGTTGGGTAATGACAAACAGGCGTATAAAGACAAAAAGTTTAAACTCAACACCAATGAAACAGCCGACGACTGGACCGGCTTTATCAATTTTGTTGATTTAATAAATAACGATTATTCGTCCGATTTCAGACAAAAATTAGAGGCACGCTTCGATATACATACATATTTAAAAGTTTTGGCAATAGAGAAGTGTGTGAGGAGTTGGGACAGTTATTGGGGTGGAGGAAATAATTTTTATCTCTACGATCATCCCGATGGAAAAATAAGATGGATTCCTTGGGACATGAACGAAACATTTCAGGATATTAAAATCATAAGCGGAACATCCTTGTTAAACGGATATTTAATCCCAACCCCACAGATTAATGACCGACCATTAATCAAACGTATTTTCGATTATGATGATTATAAGAACGAATATTTGGATTTCAGTTGCCGGTTGATTCAAAATAACTTCACCTTAAATCATTTGGGAAAGTACGCCGTAAAGCGCCATGCCCTCATTGATTCTTCCTATAAAACCGATCCGTATAGATATAATTCTTATGAAGATTTTAAATATGCTTTAACGGAAGAAAATAAAGATGAAGTTTCATTAACTAAATCTTCTTTTGTTTTAAGAATACGATATCCCGGTATTTTTCCATTCATCGAAATGCAAAGAGAGTGGGTGGTAGATCAACTGAAAGGCTGGGATAAAACCTGTTCTATTGAAGACAAAGGACTTTATAATTTGACTGTATTTCCTAATCCTTCTTCTGATTACATCAATATTTCGAATGAAACAGGAGGATTTGAATTTGCACAATTTATGCTTTATGATTTTACCGGAAAGCAAATCGTAAAAACTGATTATCAATTAATGGAGTCGTCTTATTATACCTTACAACTTGCTACTCCACCTCCGGGCATTTATTTGTTGATCAAAAAGTCAGCGAGTGGTAAAATTGGTCGAGCCAAAATTGTGATTCAATAATCTTCTGCTAAAAACGAATATTAAAGTAATGCTTTTTAGTGTCTATTACTATGCTTTGGAAATCAGCAAGTTAACTTCTTGTTAAATGAGTGAATAGCCTTGCTGGTTTCCTGCATTTTTTTAATTTTGGATACTCTTTAACTGTCTCCCCCGGTTAACGAAACGACATTAAGAATATGAAGAAAATTTATCTGCTACTTTTTTCAATTGCCGCATTTGTTTCATTTGCACAATTACCAAACTGTAATAATTATTATGCAATGCCCGGAACTACGATGTATGAGAGTTCAACAGGCATTCCTAATACATCGACTTTATCTGCGATTAACGTTCCGGGAGCAGGTTTAGCAATTGGTCCTAATTTCGGTTTTCCTGCGCCAAATCCAACATATTGGACAACCTCTGCCGGAAACTATTGGTACCATAATGGTGCAATTTGGGTTAACACCGGACAATCTGCGGGGGTGGCCGCAGCTGTAAATCCTGGCGCAAGTAAAAATTTCTTATATAATATTGTTGGAGGTAGCGGACAAGTTTGGAGATGGAATGGAACAGGCCCGGCAGTTTTATTGGCTACAATTCCTGCACTAGCCGCGGGCGGACCTTTTGACTTGGTGGGTGATGATCAGGATAATTTTTATTATTTACGTACACAAAACCCTCAAGGATTACATGTTTACAACTCATTGGGAGTTCTAACTTGTTCTTACGCTGTAACAGGTATTGCTACGGCAGGAGCCGGTGGAGGTTTTGCAATCGTTGGAAATACAGTGACTGCCAACAACGGTACCGGTTATTATGTTGGTGTAATTTCAGGCACAACTGTCAACTTTACTTTAACACCTTCTACTTATCCGGCTCCCGGCGATTTCGGTTCTTGTTATTTACGTACTGATTTCCCTGCTACGATTACTGCTACGCCAAACGCTTCCATTAGTTGTACAAATACAATGGTAACGCTAACCACAACAGTTCCTGCTTCCATAACACCTGTAACTTATACTTGGTCAGGTCCCGGAATTATAACATCAGTGAATAATGCTAGCGTGAATGTAACTGCATCCGGTGTTTATACGTGTAACATGACAAGTCCGGGTTGTCCTACAAAATCAGCTAGCATAACTTATACTGTTATTAATGCCGGTTCAGTTATCACTCCTACAGTAACTAAATCAGGAAATTTAACTTGTACAAGTCCAGCCGCTACTTTATCTGTTTTACCTAATACAGCACCCCATACTTACACTTGGACAGGTCCGGGTGTTGTTGGGCCAAATAACTTATCCACCGCAATTGTAAATGCCGCAGGTGTGTATACCGTTATAGTTAGAAATCCGGTTACGGGATGTCTTGGCACCGGCACAATCAGTGTAACCAGTTCAATAGCTCCTCTTACAATTAGTGTTTCACCTGCTAACCCTGTAAAATGTTCTGCAGGTCCCGGAGTTACTTTAACCGCAAGCGGTGCCACGAATTATACGTGGACGCCTTCTGCTACTTTATCCTCTTCAGTGGGAACTTCTGTTATCGCAAACCCAACCGTTACCACCACTTATACCGTTAGGGGAGTGACTGGAGTTTGTACTGGCAGTACGGTAATAACAGTGTCTGTAATACCTTCACCAACCGTTAATGCGAGCGCTACTCCAACATCAGTTTGTGCAGGTTCTCCGGCTACTTTAAGTGCCACGGGAGCTACTACTTATACATGGAATCCCGGTGGATTAACCGGGGCTAACGTAGTGGTGACTCCAACTATTACAACAACTTATACTGTAACGGGTGCTAATGCAACCTGTAGTAATACGAGAACGGTAACACTTGTTGTAAATCCAGGCCCAACACTTACCGCCACCGCAAGTCCGACGAATATCTGTAGTGGAGCGGGAACGACTGTGACATTAACATCAACGGGTGCAGTGAGCTATACCTGGAATCCTGGTGGAGCAACGGGAGCAACAACAACAGTGAGTCCGAGTTCAACAACAGTTTATACAGTAACCGGTGCCAACGCATCAGGATGCCGCAGTACGCGAACCGTTACTGTTCAGGTAACACCAACTCCGACATTAACGGCAGTGAGCAACCCAACAGCAATCTGTGCAGGAAGTTCAGCGACTTTAACATCAACGGGAGCTACAACATATACATGGAACCCTGGTGCATTAACAGGTAGTTCAACGGTGGTGTCACCAACAGTAACAACCACCTATACCGTAACAGGTGCAAACGGTGCTTGTACAAGTACGAGAACCGTTACTTTAATCGTAAATCCAAATCCAACTTTAACAGCGAGTGCATCACCAACCGCTATATGTTCAGGTAACAGCACAACATTAACGGCAAGTGGAGCGGTAACTTATACCTGGATGCCTGGCGCATTGACAGGAGCGACAACTGTAGTAACACCCGGAACAACCACAATTTATACAGTAACCGGTGCAAACGCTTCAGGTTGCCGTAGTACGAGAACCGTTACTGTATCAGTAACTCCAACCCCAACAGTTAACGTAACGGCTAGTCCGACTGCGATCTGTGTTGGAAGCAGTGCAACATTAAGTGCAACCGGTGCAACCAGCTATACCTGGAATCCGGGCGGTTCAACAACATCGAGTATCGTTGTAACACCAACTACAAGTACAACTTATACAGTGAGAGGTGCTACAGGAACTTGTTCAAGTACCAGAACCATCACCTTAATCGTAAATCCAAATCCAACAGTAACAGCAGTGGTAAGTCCGACTGCGATATGTTCCGGTAGCAGTGCTACTTTAACCGGAGGCGGAGCTTTAACATATACCTGGATGCCGGGCTCCTTAACAGGAAGTAATGCTGTGGTGTCACCAACAATAACGACCACATATACCTTAACGGGAGCAAATGCTACCGGTTGCAGAAACACCAGAACAGTAACCTTGGTTGTGAATCCAAATCCAACTTTGACTGCTACAGCAAGTCCGACAAACATTTGTGGTGGAGCAGGAACAACTGTGACATTAACATCAACGGGAGCAGTGAGCTATACCTGGAATCCTGGTGGAGCAACGGGAGCAACAACAACTGTGAGTCCGAGTTCAACAACAGTTTATACAGTAACCGGTGCCAACGCATCAGGATGCCGCAGTACGCGAACCGTTACTGTTCAGGTAACACCAACTCCGACATTAACGGCAGTGAGCAACCCAACAGCAATCTGTGCAGGAAGTTCAGCGACTTTAACATCAACGGGAGCTACAACATATACATGGAACCCTGGTGCATTAACAGGTAGTTCAACGGTGGTGTCACCAACAGTAACAACCACCTATACCGTAACAGGTGCAAACGGTGCTTGTACAAGTACGAGAACCGTTACTTTAATCGTAAATCCAAATCCAACTTTAACAGCGAGTGCATCACCAACCGCTATATGTTCAGGTAACAGCACAACATTAACGGCAAGTGGAGCGGTAACTTATACCTGGATGCCTGGCGCATTGACAGGAGCGACAACTGTAGTAACACCCGGAACAACCACAATTTATACAGTAACCGGTGCAAACGCTTCAGGTTGCCGTAGTACGAGAACCGTTACTGTATCAGTAACTCCAACCCCAACAGTTAACGTAACGGCTAGTCCGACTGCGATCTGTGTTGGAAGCAGTGCAACATTAAGTGCAACCGGTGCAACCAGCTATACCTGGAATCCGGGCGGTTCAACAACATCGAGTATCGTTGTAACACCAACTACAAGTACAACTTATACAGTGAGAGGTGCTACAGGAACTTGTTCAAGTACCAGAACCATCACCTTAATCGTAAATCCAAATCCAACAGTAACAGCAGTGGTAAGTCCGACTGCGATATGTTCCGGTAGCAGTGCTACTTTAACCGGAGGTGGAGCTTTAACATACACCTGGATGCCTGGTTCCTTAACAGGAAGTAACGCAGTGGTGTCACCAACAATTACCACAACCTATACCTTAACAGGAGCAAATGCTACAGGTTGCAGAAACACAAGAACAGTAACCTTGGTTGTGAATCCAAATCCAACATTTACAGCAACAGCAAGTCCGACAAACATTTGTAGTGGAGCAGGAACGACAGTTACCTTAACATCAACAGGAGCAGTGAGCTATACCTGGAATCCTGGTGGAGCTACAGGAGCTACAACAACGGTGAGTCCAAGTTCAACAACAGTTTATACAGTAACCGGTGCCAACGCATCAGGCTGCCGCAGTACGCGAACCGTTACTGTTCAGGTAACACCAACACCAACCTTAACAGCAACAAGCAACCCAACAGCAATTTGTGCAGGAAGTTCAGCTACCTTAACATCAACGGGTGCTACAACATATACATGGAATCCTGGCGCATTAACAGGTAGTTCAACGGTTGTGTCACCAACGGTAACAACCACCTATACTGTAACGGGAGCAAATGGTGCTTGTACAAGTACCAGAACAATTACATTAATCGTAAATCCAAATCCAACTTTAACAGCGAGTGCCTCACCAACCGCTATATGTTCAGGCAACAGCACAACATTAACGGCAAGCGGAGCGGTAACATATACCTGGATGCCTGGTGCATTAACAGGAGCGACAACTGTAGTAACACCTGGAACAACCACAATTTATACAGTAACCGGTGCAAACGCATCAGGCTGCCGCAGTACGAGAACCGTTACTGTACAGGTAACTCCAACCCCAACATTAAACGTAACGGCTAGTCCGACCGCGATATGTGTTGGAAGCAGTGCTACATTAAGTGCAACCGGAGCAACCAGCTATACCTGGAATCCGGGTGGTTCAACAACATCGAGTATCGTTGTAACACCAACTACAAGTACAACTTATACAGTGAGAGGAGCCACAGGAGCTTGTTCAAGTACCAGAACCATCACCTTAATCGTAAATCCAAATCCAACGGTAACAGCAGTGGTAAGTCCTACAGCGATATGTTCCGGCAGCAGTGCTACTTTAACTGGAGGCGGAGCTTTAACATATACCTGGATGCCGGGCTCCTTAACAGGAAGTAATGCTGTGGTGTCACCAACAATAACGACCACATATACCTTAACGGGAGCAAATGCTACAGGTTGCAGAAACACCAGAACAGTAACCTTAGTGGTGAATCAAAATCCAACACTTACAGCAACAGCAAGTCCTACGAATATCTGTAGTGCTTCACTTACAACAGTAACATTAACAGCTACCGGAGCTGTATCTTATTTGTGGTTGCCTGGAGGTATGAGTGGCAGTACAACAACCGTTACTCCAACTTCTACAACAGTTTATACAGTTGTTGGAACAAGCTCTGTAGGTTGTATCAGTAACAGAACTGTCAGTGTTTTAGTCACACCAACTCCTACATTAACAATTACAAGTTCACCAACCGTATTATGTGTTGGTGGATCTGCAACGTTAACAGCAAGTGGAGCTACCGGTTATACTTGGAATCCAGGTGTAAGCACCGGAACTAATGTTGTTGTTTCTCCAACTGTAAGCACAACTTACACTGTAACGGGTGCTAACGGAATTTGTACATCTACTCAAACATTAAACTTAATTGTAAATCCTAATCCAACGATAACAGTAGCAAGTAGTAATTCGGTTGTTTGTTCGGGAAGTAGCGCTACTTTAACAGCAGGAGGCGGGATAACATACACCTGGAATCCGGGAGCACTTACAGGAACGAGTGTGGTAGTGAGTCCGACCGTTAGTACAACTTATACTGTTATTGGCAGTAATGCCTCAGGATGTGTAAGCACAGCAACCACGTCGATTGGTGTGAATGCATTACCAAGTTTAACTACGGTTGCGACACCAAGTGCAATTTGTATTGCAGATACAACCACATTAACCGTAAGCGGTGCACTAACATATACCTGGAATCCGGGTGCAATAACAGGAACAGTTATTACGGTGAGTCCGGGCACCACAACAACTTACACAGTGTTAGGAACCAACGCTAACGGATGTATTGGTGCAAGTACCATCAATGTCAATGTTTCAGCCGTGCCTGTTATTTCAGTTAGCGGAACACCAACATTAATGTGTACATCATCATTAACCAGCGTAACCTTAACAGCAACCGGCGCGACGAATTATTCATGGACGCCGGGAGCGATTACGGGTTCGGTTGCGGTTGTTTCGCCTACAACATCAACTGTATATACTGTTACCGGCAATAATGGCGCTTGTAATGTTACGGCAACGGTTGGCGTGTTAGTGATTAACTGTAACAACACGGTATTCGGATTAACGAAAGCTGCCGGAACACCTGTATTTGTGAACGGAGATTATGAAGTGACCTATACAGTAACTGCTGTGAACGCGTCGACGGTAAGTTTAACAAACATCACGCTTAACGAGAATTTAAATAATACCTTCCCTTTACCAACTACTTATACTTTGGTTGGAACGCCTTCTGTTACATCGATGGGAAGCAGTTTAACCATCAATCCATTGTTTAATGGTTCAACCGATATTAGTTTAACAACACCATCAACAAGTACATTGTTACCATTATGGAAAGACACCATTGTATTTAAAGTGAAAGTAACGCCGAATAAAGTATTTTGTCCTTTTAAGAATACAGTTATTGGATTTGCGACTCAATTCGGCAGTGTAGTGGTGGCGGATAGTTCTAACAATGGATTCATTTGGGATCCGGATGGAGATGGCGACCCAACTAATAATGATACTATGACTGTCGTTTGTTTTGAGGAGTATACTTTGGAAATTCCAACCGGCTTCTCGCCAAATGCGGATGGTGTGAACGATTTATTTGTGATTAAAGGATTAAACGGACGTAAAGTAAAGTTAACTGTGTTTAACCGTTGGGGAAATAAAGTTTATGAGAATCCTGAGTATGATAATACTTGGAATGGAACTGTGAATATTTCTTCCGTGAAGTTTGGTAACGAAAAATTACCGCAGGCGACTTACTTCTATATTGTAGAATTCCTGGATGGAGAAACAGAGCCTGTGACAGGCTATGTAGTATTACAGTACTAGAATCAACTAGAAAATAAAAAAGGCTTCCAACTGGAAGCCTTTTTTATTTGTACGGATAATGATTAATAGAAAGATTTAATAGTTTGAACAATGTAATTAATTTCTTCATCTTTTAATCCCGGATACATTGGCAGGCTTAAGCAGGTTTCCGCGATTTCTTCAGCTAATGGGAAATCTCCCTTTTTAAAATTCATTTCTTTGTAAGCTTCCTGTAAGTGTGGTGGAACAGGGTAGTGGATTAATGTGCCGATTCCGTTTTTAGTTAAATGCTCTTGTAATTCGTTACGTTTTTTTGTGCGGATAACATAGAGATGAAAATTGCTTGTGCATTTTTCAGCTAAATAAGGTAAAATTAAATCACCAACACCCTTTAATTGTGTAGAAAACTTTTCTGCGATGTCATTTCTTTCTTTATTCCAACTATCCATTACCGGAAGTTTAACATCCAATAAAGCAGCTTGTAATTCGTCTAATCGTGAATTGATACCTTTAATTTCGTTATAATATTTTTTTTGTGAGCCGTAGTTGCGAATTACGCATGCTTTTTTGTACAATGCTTCATTATCTGTTGTAATGGCACCGGCATCACCAATGGCGCCTAAATTTTTCCCCGGATAAAAACTGGTAGCATTAATATCACCAAAGCTTCCTGAGATTTTTTCATTGCAATAAGTACCTTGAGCTTGCGCATTATCTTCAATTACATAAAGATTATGTTTTTTTGCAATTGCCATTATTTTATCCATTTCGCATACCTGACCATATAAATGAACAGGAATAATGGCTTTTGTTTTTTTAGTAATGGCTTTTTCTATTAAATCAGGATTGATGTTATAGGTTTTAGGATTCGGTTCAACCGGTACAGGTGTTGCTCCAACATAAGACGCGGCCAGCCAAGTGGCAATGTAAGTATTCGATGGTACGATTACCTCGTCGCCCGGCCCCACGCCTAAAGCTTTTAAAGAAATGATAATTGCATCCAGTCCATTGGCAACACCCGCAGCATATTTTGTTTTAGAATAAGCAGCATAATTTTTTTCGAAGGTAGTTAGGCTATTGCCCATAATATACCAATGGCTGTCGTAAACTTTTTCAAATGCTTTCATCATGTCAGGTTTTACCTGATCGTGCATTTTTTTAAAAGATAAAAAAGGTATTTGCATGTTTAGAACAATTGTAATCAAATATAAGCTCAATTATTTTTTAATAAAAGGATGATTTAAACAAAATGATAAATCATTGATGTTATTATCGGCAGAGAGGAGGTGATAGCGTTAATTATATTTGCACGTAAATAGCTGAATTTATATACTGTAAATGTCTATTAATTAATCTGTTATTTAGAGAGTGAAATTTTATGAATTAGAAGCTTTTTAATATATTTGATTTTCAGTTTCTTAAATGAGAAAATTACAGCTTTTATTTTTACTTTTTTTTGTTCAGGTCACTTTTTCCCAAATTAATTTAAGGAAAGATAAGTGGAATTGGCAATTTGGCAATTCATGTGCTTTAAGTTTTAGTACTGGTGTTCCGATTGGTTATTCGAGTATGATTAATGCTTTTGAGGGAGGCGCTTCAATTAGTAGTTCAACAACGGGTCAATTATTGTTTTATACAGACGGAGCAACTGTATGGACAAGGAACAATACTGTTATGTTAAACGGAACCGGATTGAATGGTGATAATTCTTCTACCCAATCGGCTGTCATTGTACCCTTTCCGAATGATACGAATAAGTATTATATTTTCACTACCGATCAGGGGGGATATGCAGGTCCTAATATTGGCGCTTATTATTCAGTAGTTGACATGACGCTAAATGGAGGTTTGGGAGCTGTAACAATAAAGAACACCTTGCTTTTGTCCGCTCCGGTTACAGAGAAAATTGTTGCTGTTAGGTCATGTAATGGAACTGATTCATGGGTAATAACGCATAAGTTTAATTCAAATGCTTTTTACGCTTTTCCAATCACAATCACTGGTGTTGGGATGCCGGTAATTAGTAATATAGGCTCATTTCACAATAACGGTTCAACATTCTCGTATGAAACTGTAGGATGTATGGCGGCTTCAAACGATGGTAACAAGTTGGCGGTTTCAATTTACGACTTTACAAATTTGCTGGAACTTTTCGATTTTAATCGTGTTACTGGTGTTATCACTAATTCAATTTCAATTAGCACAGCTGACTTAGGTATGACCAAATTTCAACCTTACGGCTTAATTTTTTCGCCCGACAACTCGAAGTTATATGTTACGCATACAGATGAAAATATTACGCTTCAAAAGTCAAGTTTAATTCAATTGGATGTTTCCTTATGGAATAAGGCGGCAATTTTATCTTCCCAATATGTAGTAAATGTTTTGAATAGCAGTTATTTTTATTTCACCCTGGCTCTTGGTCCTGACAATAAAATTTATGCTACAAGGACTGGAAGTTCAAATAAATTTCTTGACGTTGTAAATAATCCTAATGCCGCCGGAGCAGCATGCTCATTTTCATTTAATGCCGTTAATGTTAATCCGGGTGTGCTATTAACCAGGGGCTTGCCTAACTTTATGTCGGAAAATATAAACGTTAGTGCGGTACTTTCCCCAACATCTGTGTGTGCCGGCTTTAATGCAACACTTACCGGCATTGGTGCAAGCAGTTATACATGGAATGGGGGAGCGTTTACGGGAAATTCACTAGTTATTTCACCAACAGTAAGCACTACATATACAGTTACAGGTACAAGTGGAGCATGTGTATCAACTAATACAATTGCTGTTAACGTTTTTAATACACCAAGTATTAGTTTAGCGTATTCACCAAGCGTAGCATGTGCTAGTAGTCCGTATACATTAACAGCCACAGGAGCCTTAAATTACACATGGATGCCGGGTAATATTAGCGGTAATCCAATTGTCGTTACACCAAGTACCACTACTACTTATACCGTACTTGCAACTAATGAGGCATGTAGCACATCCTCTACAATACCGGTTTTAACGAACCCTGTACCAACACTCTCGGTCGCTGTTAGCACTGCCTCTTTGTGTAGCAATTCCGTTTCATCGGTTACCTTAACAGCATCCGGTGCTACTTCTTATACTTGGAATCCTGGAAATTTAAACGGAAATAATCTTGTAGTTAATCCAACATCCACAACCATTTATTCAGTTACAGGAACTAACGCTTTTGGATGCACAGGTACAGAAACCGTTAGTGTTTTAATTATACCAACTCCTACTTTAAATGTACTCGCAAGTCATGCAGCTATTTGTACCGGTGGCTCTGCGACCTTGACTGCAAACGGAGCAGCTAATTATACGTGGACTCCGGGCCCATATTCAAATAGTGTAATTGTTGTTTCTCCAACAACTACAACAACGTATACTTTGCTTGGAGCTAACGGACTTTGTACAAGTACTGAAACGGTATCATTAAATGTAAATCCTGTACCTTCTATAACAGCTAGTGCAAGTACTACTAACATTTGTAGCGCATCTAATTCATCGGTAATATTAACAGGAGGAGGTGGTAATACGTATACATGGAATCCGGGAGGTTTAACAGGTTCAACTGTTGTTGTGAGTCCTACTTCAACAACTAATTATACAGTTACCGGTGAAAATGTTTTTGGATGCAAGAGTACTAATAACGTATCAATTTTTGTATCGCCAACTCCTACATTAAATACATCTTCAAGTGCTTTGATGTTTTGTTCTGCAACAACTGTTACTTTAACAGGTAGCGGTGCTTCGACATATACTTGGAATCCAGGTGGACTCATTGGTTCAACGGTGGCCGTTACACCAACTATATCTACTACCTACACATTAAGTGGTACACTGGGTGTTTGTTCGGACACAAAAACAATTTCCTTAACTGTAAATCCTCGGCCAATTGTTACAGCCTTTTCTAATACTGCGTCTGTTTGTGAGGGTAATAGTGCAACATTAACATCTTCGGGAAATGCAACTATTTATACATGGATGCCTGGCTCTTTGAGCGGTTCAAGCGTTATTGTAACTCCTACAGCAACTATTATTTATACTGTAACCGGGGTTAATTCATTTAACTGTACAAATACAAACACAGTGCAGTTAGGTGTTTTTCCTAATCCAACTGTTATTCCTTTAAGCAGTTCTGGTAATATTTGCAGTTCAAGTAACACTGTAATATTAACAGCTAGTGGGGCAAATAATTATACATGGAGTCCGGGTTCATTAATAGGATCAACAGTTACTGCCAACCCGGTTTCATCAACAGTTTTTACAGTTACCGGAATGAATATTAATGGTTGTATTAATACAAAAACAATTAGTGTATTAGTTACACAAACTCCATCATTGAATTTATCTGCAACACAAAATACCATGTGTGCCGGTACAACAGTTACGCTTACTTCTTTTGGAGCTCCTTCCTATGTCTGGAATCCGGGAATAACAACAGGCAGTGTATTAGTTGTTTCGCCTTCCGGCTCAATTGTTTATACTGTTACCGGATTAAATGGTATTTGCTCAGATACAAAAACAATTTCATTAACGGTTAATCCAATTCCAGTAATCTCAACAACATCAAGCCCGTCTGTACTTTGCGTAGGACAAACAGCATCATTGGCAGCTAGCGGGGCAAATACTTATACTTGGACGCCAGGATTTTTAACAGGTTCTGTGATAACTGTGACGCCTTTGGTATCAACAGTGTATACAGTGCAAGGTGTTAGCGTTGAGGGTTGCTTAGGTGTCACTTCGGTTTCTATAACCGCATCACCTGTACCAACCGTTGTTGCAGTTACTAATCAAACCGTTGTTTGTGAAGGTTCATCGCTACCAATTACATTAACTGCTAATGAGGCTAATACCTATACTTGGATGCCGGGAAGCTTAAGTGGTAGTGTAATTAGTGTGCCTATTTCTTCTTCACAGCAATTTACGGTTATAGGTGGTGTTGGTGATTGTTATTCTTCCACTACAGTATCGGTTACATCAGTGGATTGTAACAAAGTTTTCGGTATAACTAAAGCTGCCGGCACGCCGCAATATAAGAACGGTATTTATGACATAACATTTACTTTAACTGCAGTTAATGCAAGTAGCGTAAATATCACAAATATAGCACTGAATGAAAACCTTAGTTCTGCTTTCCCATTACCAACTACCTTTTCCCTTGTGGGGACGCCAACATTGACTCCGATAAGTAGCGGGCTTGCTATAAATCCCTCTTTTAATGGAACAAGTGATATACAAATAACTAAAGCATCATCCAGTACTCTCTTTGCATTTGCAAGGGATACTATAGTGTTCAAGATGCAGGTAACAGCAAATGGTGTGTTTTGTCCATTTAAAAATACTGTAATTGGCAATGGTACTTATTACAATATATTATCTCTTGCAGATAGTTCTAATAACGGTTTTATCTGGGACGAAGACGGGGATGGAAGTGCACTCGATGATAATATTGTAACTGAGATATGTTTAGAAGAATATACATTGGAGATACCTACAGGTTTTTCTCCTAATTCGGATGGTGTTAATGATTTATTTGTGATTAAGGGATTATATAACACAAAAGTAAATTTATCAGTGTTTAATAGGTGGGGAAACAAAGTATATCAAAAAGATGAGTATGATAATACATGGGATGGAATACCGAATGTTTCATCTTTCAAGTTTGGTGAGGGGAAGTTACCTCAGGGAACATACTTTTATGTTGCAGAGTTTCCGGATGGAGAACATAAACCCGTTACAGGTTATGTAGTTATTCAATACTAATTATTCGGAGAAGCATTGTCCTTTTCAAAACCAAATTTCTCATCAATTACAAAATTTGGTCTGTTACGCGCGGCATCGAATGTGCGGTATAAATATTCACCGATGATTCCTAATGAAATCATAATGAAAGAAGAAACGAATAATAATACAAGCATTAAGGAACTCCATCCTTCCACATTAATACCATTGACAAAGCGGTTGATGATAATGGATGCAGCATAAACCAAAGCTAAAAAACCTAAAACAAACCCAACAACACTAATCATTCTTAATGGTAAATAGGTAAATGCCACAAAACTGTCAATGAAGGTTTTCATCTTTTTAGAGAAGGTCCATCCTGATTTTCCAATTTCGCGTTTACGGCGTGTATACGGAATACTAACGTATTCAAAACCCATCCACATGAAAAGAGTAGGAAGGTGGAAGTTCTTCTCATTCATCTTTACAATCTGATCACGGAGTGCTCTATCGAATAACCATAAATCAAAGCCACCCTTTGGCGCATTTTTTAAAATCCATTTTCTAACCAGGTTGTGATATGTATTAGAGAATAGTTTCGTTAAAAAGGAATCTTCACGGTTTGCTTTTTGCGCTAACACTAACTTATATCCTTTTTGCCAATGTGCATATAATTGAGGAATGAGTTCAGGCGGGTCTTGTAAATCGGCTGATAGAATCACACAACAATCGCCGGTTGCATGACAAATACCGGTAAAACTTGCATTATTTGCACCGAAGTTACGGGCCAGTTTTATGATTTTCACTTTATCAGGATGCGCTTGGTGAACTTTCTTTAATTGTTCCCAAGTGTTGTCTTTTGAACCGTCATCTACAAAAACATATTCAATTTCTGTACCTGCCGGAAAGTTTTTTTCATTCTCCAATAATACCGGAAAAGTAACGGGAATGTTATCGCCGTTAAAATAGCATGGTGTTATGATACTTATTTTAGGCATGGCTCTTAAAAAAACGTTCTAATGCGTTAATGTTTTCGGTTTTGAATCGATAGTGGAACTGCGCATGAATTTTAGCGCCCCAACCTTCTTTCCATTCACACAAACCAATATTAATGTCATTCCCATTGTTATTGGCAGTTCCTAAACCAAAAAACAATTTATCTTTCTGATATAAATGTATTAAATTATTAAATAGTAAATCAATAGCTCCTGAATCGCGGCCGTAATCGTTTGAGGAAATATATTGACAATGAACACATCCGTTAAACTCAAATAATGTTACGCCGGCAACAATTTCATTATTGATATAGGCATTCACTTGTTTTATTTGTTCCGGAAAGCGCGCATGTAATAATGTAATTTCTTCCAAGCTGTGTACTGGCGCTGAACCGAATTTATCCCTCAAGTTCGGAACTAAAATATGGTTCCAGTAAGCCGCGAAATCATTATCAGATTTAATTTCCGTGTTAACCTTTTCTCCTTTTTTTACACTTCTTCTTCTTCTTTCCTGAAACTTAATTTCATTTTTATAATCTATCACAAACGCTGTATCCACTTTGCTAACTTGAGCGTTTAAAATATTCAAAACAAAATGTTCTAAGTCGTTCACCGTTTTGCATAAATAGGAGGGAACTGGTTTATAAACAATTTCAGTAACACCTAATAATGAGAAATAAGAAAAAACTGAATGATAATATTCAATGAGCTTTTTTACATTTCTTCTTTCATTTAAAACCAAACCTCCATAAGTGAGTCCTTGATGGGAAAACACTGTGTTTTCTTTTCTGTTAGCCGGAAAAATTCCAACAAGAGCATCTTCATCATAAAGTAATACGGATACATCCGTAAAGCGATCACTGTGATACTCCATGAAATTACGATTGAACAGAAAATTAGAATTGTCGGCATTGGCCACAAATGTATTCCATTCCTCTTTTAAATCGTTCGTATATGGTTTTACTGCTATCAATTTTTTTATTTTAATACGGCTAATCCGAAGCCTGTTGCGCCATGGTTGTTGCCGTTGTAGAACATGAATGTTTTGTTTTTTACTTTAATTACCGCGCCATAACACACCATTTCACTGTCCCAGCCGCTTTCAGAAACCTTGATTCCAACTTCATCATCTTTTCTTGTCCAGTCAATGCCGTTTTTAGATTCAGCATAGCCCATTCGGTAAGGTGAGTTTTTACAACGGATGGAGTACCACATGCGGTAGGTTTCGCCATCTTTCCAAACCCAAGGACGACCAAATCCGAATTCTTCTTCATTGGCTAAATCAATGCTTGGTTTTTCAAGGGCTGTCCAGTTAATACCGTCTTTTGATGTAGCATAACGGACGATGTGCACAGGCATTGGTTTGTTTTTAAATAATGCTGTATTTAAAGTTTCCCATTTCACACCTGATACATACCATGATTTGTAAATGCCTTCATCAAATATGACGCTTTGTCCAGCTCTGTCAAAATACTCCAAATCTGTGCGGTCCATCACGGGTACTTTACTGTATTTTTTAAATGATTCGCCGTCTTCTGACGTTGCTAATCCTGAAAAAATATGGTAAGGCGACATATGTGAACGGCAAAATCCGCTATAGTAAAAATGTAGTTTGTTGTTGATGTTAATTGCACTAGCCGGCGTAACACCACAATCATCAAATGTTCCTTTAACTCCTAAATCCAAAATATAATTTTTCGGATTATTAACTATTTGAGAAGGATCATCTGCATTTACATCAATATATGAAGTACGACCATAGAAATTCTCATCTACCGTTCCGAAGAAGACACGGATGATGTTTTTATCAGGAATAAAAAAAGGAGTGGGATACATCGCATACTGCTTGCTCCACCAAACATTACTGTCAGGACAATAAAGCAACCCTTTTTTTATCCATTCCATAAAATGGTAAGGTATTATTCAATAATTAGGAAATTCCTGTCCGGAGTAAACTTTGAACGCACAATACGGTATTTGTCTAAGCCAAACACTTCCATTAATGCAGTTGTTTCACCCGGCATTTCAGGACAGTTGATTTCATCAAAAACCAAAACACTTCCTTTAACCAAACGAGGTTTTAAGGTTTCCAATGTTTTTTTAGTTGCTTCGTAAATTCCTAAATCAAGGAACGCCATAGCAACAATAGTTTCAGGATGATCTTTTAAATACTGAGGCAAAGTTTTTGTTACATCACCTTGTACTAAATCAAACTTCTTTTTGTGAGGAAGCGGGTTTTCCTTTTCATGATAACCTAATACTTGCTCTAAGTAAGTTTTATAGTCTTTAGGTACTGCGTAGTTTCCTGTTTTTAACCAAGGTGAATTTTTATCTTCTTCTTTTAAGATATCAGGGTATCCGGTGAAAGTATCAAAACCGATAACTTTACGGCTGTAGTTATATGGCTCATGTACTCCACGTAAATTGTGGAATAAGGATAAATTACTTCCCCACCATGTTCCAAACTCCATGATAACACCCGGAATTGGAATAATCATTTCATAGATTTCGTTCATACAAAGCACATTTGCTAAGTAAGAACTACGCATATATAATCCAAAGTTTACAAAAATATCTTCGATTGGAATGGGAGTATTGATATACATTTCCCTGAAGGCTTTACGCGCTTCTAATTGGTCCTGAGAGGCTCTGGTCCATTCAATTTGTGCCATAAGTTTTAATTTAATTAATGTATAAATTTAGAAATTTACTTCGGCATAACCAAAACCACTGGTCCCGAACCCATTACCATTGTAAAACAGGTAATTTTTACCATTTATTGGTACCAGGGAAGTATAGCAAATCATGTCTTTATCCCATTCGCCGGAAGGAGTACTAACCTGGATTTTTGAATCATTTCGGTGCCATTTTTTACCATCCGATGATTCGGCATAACCCAATTGATACATATCGTTACTCCTTAAACGGCAAGAGAAAAGCATTTTATAAAGACTCTCGTGTTTGAAAACAAATGCTCTTGATAAAGAGAATTCTTCGGGACGAGGCTCAAGGCATGTAATAAAATTATCACGGTTAAAATTCAAGCCGTCTGATGATTCAGTATACCTGATGTTACCAACCGGAAGCTCTTTACCTAAAACATCGGTCCATTCATTTACGCCGGAATACCAAACTTTATACGTTTCATTATCTTGCATAACGTGTGGCAAGGAGCGAATATACAAGTCTGTATTGTTTCTATCCAATACCGGCACATTAGCATGACGTTTAAATGATTTTCCGCCATCTGTACTAATGGCTACTCCGGTAAACATCATAAAACGAACTTGTTTTACCAATTGAAAGCCGAAGTAGTATAAATATTTTACGCCATTAACAGTAACAATGGAGGAGGGGATCATACCGTTATCATCGAAGGTGCCCTTTATTCCTGTTTCCAGAATAGGTCGTTTAGACACTTCAAGAATTTCCTCAGGATTATTGGCATTTAAATCAACATAACCAATACGTCCGGTTTTGTTTTCATCCAATGAGGCAAAGTAAACACGAATCACATCTTTGTTTAACACATCAATGGTTGGATTCATGGCATGGGTTTTAGCCCATGGCAAACTGCCATCCGGACAATAAATTAATTTTTTGCGGGTGATGATCACAACTTATTTTTTAGCTGAACGGTTGTAACGGCGCATACGCCATGACTTAACATCTGCATCCGTATCTGTATCATAACCGAGTAAGAAACTTAGGAAAGGATCGTCGCTGTATTTACCTTTTAACTGACTAGGGAAAGAAATAGCCTGTTTCATGTAAGGGGCAACGTACATGTTATTTACACCAATACGGTCGTTATCCGAAACGTTTTGTCCGGCACGGTGATATAACATCGCATCAAAAACAATCGCGGATCCTGCAGGAGCATTAGCGCACACTTCATTAGCGCGGATGTATTCTTCCGAAGGAAATGCTTCTGTTTTATGACTCGCCGGTAAAATCCATGTGCCACCGTTTTTCTCGTTAAAATCAGCTAAACAAAATAAAGCACTTACAGTAAATGGTCTTGAATATGTAAAGTGCTGATACATTAAATCACGGTGCCAACGTAACTGGTAGTTCTGAGATTTAGCACGGTTGATAATGGCATTTTGTTCGCGTAAGATGAAGTTGTTGCCAAATATTTTTTTCAAAATGGCAATCACAGTTGGGTTAACTGTAAAATTGTACAGGAAGAAATCGTCGTATACAAGTGGGGAACGTGTAATGTCTTTGTCACCCAATTTCTCCATTACTTCCTCACCAACTTCAGCAACCTGTTTAGCGTAAATGATTTCAATTTTTTCCTTTGCAATTTTAATTTGTTCAGGTGTTAAAACATTCGGTACAATAGTGTAACCTTTTAATAAAATTTCTTCTTTATGTAAATCGATATTATCACCGGAAGGAGTCATTTCTGTTACTCCATAGTGAATGACCGGGGCTTTTGTTGTACTCATGATTTCCAGTTTTTATGGTGAATATTTATTGAATATTAAATTTCTCGTAAATACTTAATTCGTCGGCTTTGTTTGGTGTACCCTTATATAACTTTCCGTCGCCGGTATCTTTAACGATTAAACAACCTGCACCAATTAAGCAGTCCTTTCCAATGTTAATGTTATTACCTACAGTTGAGTTGACACCCATAAACGTATAGTCGCCTACTGTACAAAAGCCGCTAATTACAACATGAGAAGAGATAAATAAATGACTGCCTAAAACAGAATGATGACCAATGTGATTACCGCTCCATAAAACAATATTAGACCCCATTTTCACGAAGGGTTGAACAGTATTGTCTTCAAAAATAAATACATTATCACCCATGGTTACATTGCGCCATACAAAAGCACGCGAGCTAATGTAATTTGCCAGTTTATAACCTTTCGTTTTTGCATCATGGTAAAACTTGGCACGGGCACGATTAAGGGTGTTGTATACTAAAGCAATGTGCATTTCGTACTGAGAAGGCGGATAAAGCTTTTCAATATCTTCATATGGCACTACAGGTAATCCGAATAAAGTGTCTTTTTTTAAAAATTCTTTGGTTACTGTAAACGCTACGACTTCATATTCCGAATCGTGTGTAAATAATTCGTAAGCTACTTCACCAAAAGCGCTGTCGCCAAAAATTACAAGTTTCTTTGTTTTCGTCATTGTTATCGTTTAACTACAAGTATGTCTTCGCGGCGGTTTGCCATCGGTAAATTATCATTTTGAGGAACTAAGTAAGCTTCACAGCCAAATCGGCGTAAACGCGCAACGATTGCCAATACAATGCTGTCGTCCATTTTTTGATCACGGTTATCATGAGCGGTGGAACCTTTAATTTGATTGTTGTTGCTCAGGAATTTTTTTCCTTCTTCAGAATCTAAGAAACGATCGCGTTTATCAATGTTAGGAATATCTCCGATTAAAAAGCGGCCATTAGGTTTCAACAGATTTAAAGCCTCGTGTAAAAACAAATACATATTATCGTTCGCGAAAATGTAAAACAGAACGCTGTAACATAATACAAAATCCGATTTGCCAATATAATCTTTGAGTTCGTTATTGCTGAAAGGAAACTTGCCACCGATTTTTACCACACATTTAGAATTTGGAACATGAGCGAGCATTTCATCAGAATCAATTAAAACTAAAGTGTGACTGTTTTTCTCGCACATCTTAATTAATTCAAGTGTTAACTCATCGCAGCCGGAACCAATATCAATAATGATTTTGTTTTGGGTTTTATCGATTGGAAGTTTAGTATAAATATCTTCTAAAATGGCTTTTGAAAAACCTTTGCGATATGTATCCGGAAAGCCGATTTTTTCGGAGCCACTCAAATTCGGATTGGCTGCCATTTTTTTAAAATCGTCGAATGTCAATTCTTTATTTGAGCTCATTTTCCTGAATAATGTTTTTTAAAATCTTCGTATTTCCTGATGTAGTCCGATTCGTCGTATTTAGAGCTGGCTAATACTAACTGCACGCAGGAATGTGAGTATTGCATGGTATGCCAGCAATGTGGCGGTACGTATAAACCAATATTAGGTTTATCAAGCGTAAATATCATTTTTTCTCCATCAGGCATTTCAATGTTCACGATAATGCGTCCTGCTAATGCAATTAAAACTTGCTCTGTTTTATAATGCGCATGTCTGCCTCTCACAACCTCTTCAGGAGTATAATAAGTCCAGAACACACGTTCACAATCAAAAGGAATCTGCTGTTTATTTTCACTAACTGAAATATAACCGATTTCGCTGGTGCCTAATTTTTTGAATTCTATGAGATAGGGTTTAGTCATAAACTTTATTCCTCATAAAAGTAATAAATTAATCGGTAATTTTAAGGTAAATAGGGGGCTTGATTTTAATCAAATTTGATATTAATCATCACTCTCTGATTAGTTCCCCTCTTCCTTTACGCGTTAAATTTAAGGAATCCGGTTCTCCTTTGTAGTAAATATTACCCGCTTCCCATATTTCTAGCTTCATTAATCCACCTGTGGGATTTGTAGGGGCATTAATATAACAATGTCCGATTGTGTAACTGTTAAGGTCAATTCTGTTTTTAATAATGAGATCCTGAAATCTTAAATAATTTGTGCCATTCGTGTAATGGTTACCGTAATCAACAAATCCTTTTGCGTAAATATCACCGTTACCATGCGTACTCGTGTGTAAATATTTAAGATTTATATCAAGATGAATATCGCCTGAATTCGCAATGCTCACATACATGGAGTCCTGAGTAAATTGGTTTTCGAACGTAACCACCCCAACACCCCCGTTTCTCAATCGCTTTAAATAAGGAAGGGTAACAAACACTTTAACAATGCTGTTTTTTGGGTGACGTATGAAATTACACTTATTGATATTACTGATGTAGAGTGTTGAATCTTTTACTTCTGTTTTAATATTGCTTAAAAGGTTTTTTCCGGCCTCCACTTTTACGCTATAAACCGGACTTTGGGTTATAAATACATCAATTCTGTCCTCAACTCTAATCTTATAGAATGCGCTTAATGCACGATCGGAAATTTGAGCTTTACCTGAAGACTTGAAACAATCGCCTGCATTTTCTTTTTTACAGGAATTGACTAATACAACAGTCAACGCGAAAATAAATATGTATATTAATTTTTTCACTTTCTTTTTCCTATTGGCAGTCTGTAACCAATGCCCAAATCAAAATGATAAGCAACCACCCAATGCGACTTCATGCCAAATTGTAAAAACAAGCCTTTATTGCCGGTATATCTTATGCCGAAGCGATGGAAAAACGAACCATCGTCGTTGTAATGACTGTAAAAATAATAGCCAAATTCCAGAGGGAAACTAATTCTTCCAACATTATAGGAGTAGGCAAATTTTACGCCGGCTCGCATTTTATCTACAAAAGTATCATGTGGTTTATTAAACACTTCTAAGTCTTTGACATGACTCTCTTCGTAATATAAATCCAGACCACCTCCAATTTTATGTGTATTACGTTTATTGAAAAAATAGTTGAAGGATAATGTATGAGCAGGTAATTTTGGTTCACCCGGAGGATCTTTTTCATTCACACCAAATGCATACCAGGCTAATAATTCATGATTACTTTTCGCTTTGGTGGAAGAGTCGATTTTAGTGTACTCGCATTTAGGGTCTGATAATTTTAGCGTCAATCCCATGTGAGCCGAGATTAGATTTAATCCCAAGTTCGGAACCTGCATTCTACCATTACTCACATGTGAAATGCCAAGTCCGGGTTCTAATCTTAGCTTCTCATTTAAATTGATATTCCATAAAAAACGGTATTGAACAAAGGCATTCCAGTGACTGCCAATGGCAATGTTTTTGTGGTTTTCATTAATATCAAATCGTCTGGTTAAGTAAGCAAGTCCCCATGAAATCCTGAAGATTGGACGTGAAGCCCTCACTTTTACATTTAAGGGAATTTCAATAAAAGGCGCTAAGGAAATGGACTGACCTAGCTGCGAAGGATTACCAAAATCAATGAAAGTAGCACATAGTCCTACATCCGGCAGATTGTTCTCCAGATGCCACAATTTACTTCCATCACTCGGTTTCACTAAATTCACTTCTACCATTGGTACATAGCCCTTAATTAAATGACCGATTGTAGCACGGTGTTGCATGATATAGCCGTAATCAATCCCCGGCTTTATATACCATTTTTTATTGCAGCGCAGAAAGTCGTTTTGTGCCCAAATAATATGGATACTAAGCGAAAAAACAAGAATAAATATGTATTTTAAATTCTTAATTTTTTTAAATAATAAAGAATAGCAAATATAATCATTAGAATCTGTTTAAATTTGTGGAATATGAACGAAAAATTAGCGGCTTTTGAACGGCTTTTAAATATAATGGACGACCTGCGGGAAAAATGTCCGTGGGATAAAAAACAAACTATCGAGAGCCTCCGTCATTTAACAATTGAGGAAACTTACGAATTAAGCGATGCCATATTAAAAAATGACATGAATGAGCTTAAGAAGGAGTTGGGTGATATTATGTTGCACATTGTGTTTTATGCCCGTATTGCAAGCGAAACAAAAGAATTTGATATTGCCGACGTAATGAATGCTTTGTGCGAAAAGCTGATTTTCAGACACCCGCATATTTACGGTGATGTTAAGGTTCAGGATGAAAACGAGGTTAAGCAAAATTGGGAGAAGATTAAGCAAAAAGAAAAGGGAGGTAATAAAACTGTATTAAGCGGAGTACCGGATAGTATGCCCGCACTTTTGAAGGCTTATCGTATTCAGGAAAAAGCCAGAGCCGTTGGCTTTGATTGGGAGAAACCGGAACAGGTATTTGAAAAAGTTCAGGAGGAAATAAGTGAACTCAATTCTGAGGTGAAAAAGCAGGACAATCTAACTAAGATTGAAGATGAGTTTGGAGATGTTTTATTTTCCTTGATTAATTATGCCCGCTTTCTAAACGTTAATCCTGAAGATGCACTGGAAAAAACCAATAAGAAATTTATTAAGCGCTTCACCTATATGGAGCAAAAATTAAAGGAACAAAACAAACAAATTGGAGATTGTACTTTAGCGGAAATGGATGTGTATTGGAACGAAGCAAAAAAACTGTAATTTGAAATCATTTCTAAAAGATAACGCCCTTTTTTATAGTATATACCTGTTGGTAGTGTTAATTGTATCTTACTATTTATTGAATTACGATAAGGTTACCATACATCATTCCATTAACCAATTAGTAGGTGTAAAATGGATAGATTCGTTCTATAAATATTTTACACACATAGGTGATGGCATAACGGCTGTGTTGATTGGGATTATACTTTTATTTAAGAATGTACGTAATGGATTGTTTGTCTTATTTTCGTATGCACTCGCCGGCGGAACCGCTGCCATTATTAAAAACAGTATTAACTACACCAGACCTCACCATATGTTTGTGTACTATCAGAAGCATATTAAATTAAATTTAATTGATGGGGTGGAGGTATTAGGCGAGAATAGTTTCCCGAGCGGACATACAACGACGGCTTTTGCGCTTTTTACTTCATTGTCTTTAATAGTGAAAAATCAATTTCTTAAATTCTTATTTATCATATTAGCATTTAATGCAGCTTATAGCCGCATGCATCTTTCTCAACATTGGTTGGTGGATGTAACTGCCGGTTCAATGATTGGCATTATTTACGCTACTTTGTTGTATTTCGTTTTTTATTGTAATCAGAAAGTCGAAAAAAAATTCAATCACCCTTTATTTAACAAGAAGGCATCGTGAAAGCTGTATTAAATACTAAGTATGGGGCGATTGGATTAATTATTCTTTTAGCATCATTAGTTTTTGTTCCGTTTATAGGTAATTGCCATTTGTTTGACTGGGATGAAATAAATTTTGCGGAGTGCGCCCGCGAGATGGTGGTGACCGGTAATTACAGCAATGTACAATTGAATTATAATCCTTTCTGGGAAAAACCGCCTTTCTTTATTTGGTTGCAGGCAATTAGTATGAATGTTTTTGGAGTGAATGAGTTTGCAGCTCGTTTTCCGAATGCTGTTTGTGGTATAATTAGTTTGTGTGTGATATTTTTTATTGGCAAAAAGGTGTATTCTTCGTCTTTCGGATTAACCTGGGTGCTGGTATATGCCGGCACGTTGTTGCCACATTTTTATTTTAAATCCGGTATTATCGATCCCTGGTTTAATTTATTTATTTTCTCTGCTTTTTATCAAATCATTCTCCATTTTAATGACCCCTTAGGTAAAAACGGTTATCGAACCGCGGCATTAGCCGGATTGTTTTTGGGTTTGGCAGTTTTAACGAAAGGTCCGGCGGCTATTGTAATTGTTGGAGGATTCATCGGTGCATTTTGGGGCCTCCAGAAATTCAAAAGGGTAAGTGGATTAAAACAGATTTCTGTTTTTATGTTGAGTTTAATCTTAACCGGCTTTAGTTGGTTTTTATTTGAGCTTTTGCGGGGTAATACGGAAGTGATAAAAGCTTTTATTGATTATCAGATTCGTTTATTTAAAACGGAAGATTCTGACCATGGTGGATTTTTATTATATCATTTTGTAGTTCTGCTGATAGGATGTTTTCCAACTTCTTTGTTTATGATCATGTCGTTGAAGAAATCAGGAATGGATACACCTTTTCAAAAACATGTTAAGTTTGGAATGGTGATTCTGTTTTTTGTGGTTTTAGGAATCTTTACGTTGGTAAAAACAAAGATAGTTCACTATTCGTCTTTGTGTTATTTACCGCTAACGTATTTAGCAACTTATTCGATTCACAAATTATTTAGTGGTGAATATAAAATTAAAGCGTGGTTTGCAGCTTTGTTCATTGGCTTGAGTTTGATATTGGGAATAGCATTTTCATTATTAGGCGCAGTTGATTTCTTAAAGCCATTATTACTTTCCAACAACTTAATAAAGGACCCATTTGCCATTGAAAATTTGAAAGCGGAAGCAAATTGGCAAGGCTGGGAGTGGAGTTTAGGATTAATTTTCATACTCGTTTCGCATGCCGGTTATCGTTTTATAAGCAGAGGAAAAACACGCTTGATTTATTGGTTATATTCATTCTATATCGTCTTTATTTTTGTTTTTATAGCTGTGTTTATTCCCAAGATAGAAATGTACACGCAGAATTCGGCCATTACATTTTATGAAGTTTTAGCGAAGAAGGATTATTATGTTGAAACTTCCGGATTTAAAAGTTATGCTTATTTATTTTATACGAATAAGCAGCCTCAACAGAATCAGAATTCTGATTGTATTGAATACGTAAAGAAAAATTTATTGGATATAGAGGCCAAAGGATTTAATCCACTCACATCATATTCCATTGCCTATGCAAATTGGATGTTATACGGCAAAATTGACAAGCCGGCAATCTTCGTTTGTAAAAGCAATAATACCGAGGTTTTAATGCAAACCGGTGTTGTGAAACCTATTTATTCAAAAAACGGATATGTGTTTTTTGTAAGGATGCCCGAAATCAGCAAAAACTAAATTGATTTTTGTCATTTTTCGTTTGTTTACGGACTAGCATTTAGCTTTTTTAACAAAAAACAAAGGGGTGCCATCACAAAAGGCTGATTTTATGGTTATATTTGCTCATATAAAAAATTTAACCCAACAAAAAATGAAAAAAGTATTATTAATGTTAGCTTTCACCGGATTGGTTGGAGGCTTATCTGCTGCTAACACCGGCGACGATAAAGATAAAGACAAAGGAAAGAAAGAATGTTGCAAAAAAGCTGAAGCAAAAGCTTGTTGCAAAAAAGACGGAGCTAAAGCTTGCAGTGGCGAGAAAAAAGCTGAAGAGAAAAAAGCTGAAGAGAAAAAATAATCTCAGTTTTATCAAAATAAAAAGCCCGATACATGTATCGGGCTTTTTTTATGCATTGTATCAATTTCTAATAACATTTTTAATTACTTGGTTTAGTAAGAATTATTATAAACGACGATTTTTTTGTACAGTACTTTTCCCTCTATTCTCAATTGAAGTATATATATTCCGTCATTTACATAAGGTATGGTGTATTCCTTAGTATTAATTGAAGAAATATCTACAGGAATGCCGTTTAATGAAAAAAGCTTCACATCTTCAATATGCTTTGTGGTTTTTATTTTGAACCTATCCTCAACCGGGTTTGGAAATATTTGAATCTTGTTTAAGGCTTCCTCTTCATTTATACCTGTCCACTTTTCACAGTATAATGAATCAGTAGAAACACAAATATCGTCGAAATAATTAAAACCGGTTGGATAAAATGATCCTGTTAGGTTAGTATAAGTTGTAACTCCATCATTGAAGAAATTACCTATAGCGATATACTTGTGATTCGCGTCTGCAATAAAAGAACCTCGAACCGTTGTCCAATTTAGTGTGTCGCTCACAATGTTGCTTGAATAAACATGTGCGAAATTCGGAAAACTCACAGAGGAGATAGGATTAATAGAAAACAACAAGCCTTGTCTATTTGTTTGACAAGGTTGTTGAAGGTAATTGTTAACCGCATTAACTTTAAAAGAAACAAAGTATTTTTGACCAATACTAAGTGATGTAGTTAATTGTGAAATAGCATATTGGCGTGAATTGTTTCCGAATGTTCTAATTCCAATATAACCATTCCCTGAGGAAGGGTTTTGAAAACCATAAAGATTTTTTGGGACTCCACAGTTTGAAGAAAAACTCCCACAATTAAAACTTGTTGCTGAATAACCCTGTCCAACTGACGTCCATTGAGTTAATGGAAAATCTCCAATATTCCAAGGACATACGCTATAGGCTTCAAAACTTGGATCTTGTACAAGATTACCTTGAGAATAAGAATAATTAATTACTAAAAGGCATTTAATTAATATTAGATAAATTCTCATGATTAAATTTACAAATTCTTTAAGAAAATTAAAAACTATAATTTATAATTCTCCGTAGCTTTTCTCACGCTGCCATATTTCAATAAAAGTGCTTTCGCTTTTTCGTAATCTTCCAAGCCTGTATTTTTCATCACCATCTTCGTTCCTCTATCAACCAGCTTGTGATTGCTTAATTGCATATCCACCATTTTATTTCCCTTCACTCTTCCTAATTTAATCATCACACTGGTGCTAATCATATTCAATACCAGTTTTTGCGCCGTGCCTGATTTCATCCGTGTTGAGCCGGTTACAAACTCCGGTCCAACTACCACTTCAATTGGATATTGCGCTACTTTTGCAATAGGACTTCCTGCATTACAGGTAATACAAGCGGTGATAATGTTGTTTTTGTTACATTGTTCTAATGCACCAACAACGTAAGGTGTAGTTCCGGAAGCTGCAATTCCAATAACAACATCCTTGGAATTTATCTGGTGAACTTTTAAATCTTCCCAGCCTTGGTTCGCATCGTCTTCTGCAAATTCAACGGCTTTCCTTATTGCTTCATCTCCACCGGCAATTAAACCAATAACTCGGCCGTGTTCAATACCGTAAGTAGGCGGACATTCAGATGCATCTACAATGCCTAATCGTCCGCTTGTGCCCGCGCCGGTGTAGAATAAACGTCCTCCAATTTTCATTTTCTCCACAATCACTTCCACTAATTTTTCAATCGCAGGAATTACTTTCTCTATGGCTAATGGCACCGTTTTATCTTCTTTATTCATGTTTTGAAGTAATTCCAAAACACTCATGTTTTCAAGATTATTATAGTACGAATCGGCTTCAGTTGTTTTTTCCATTTTATTCAATTTCGTTTTTGTAATCTTCAAGGCTCTTTAAAATTACTGTTTTCGCAACTTCAACACCGTAAACGGCATCAATAATCACGGGTTGATGATTGCCGGGTAAATTTTTATAAGTTAAAAAGTAATGTTTGATACGGTCGATGACGGCTTGCGGACAATCACTAATATCTTTCCAGTTACCATAGATTTCATCTTGCTTTAAAACAGCAATAATTTTATCGTCAGCTTCTTCTTTGTCAATCATCCTTAATCCGCCAATCGGAATAGCGTCTACTAAAATATCACCGTGTGTAATTTGTTTTTCGGTCAGTACACAAATATCCAATGGATCACCATCCCCTTTACTTATTTTTTCTTTAGAATGAGATGCAGCGAAGTTAGCGATGGATGTCCCGCAATACGTTTTTGGAATAAAACCATATAGAGCAGGAACAGCATTTGAGAATTTTTGCGGGCGATCAATTTTCAAATAACCGCTTTCTTTGTCAATTTCATATTTAACAGCATCACCGGGTACAATTTCAATAAAGGCTGTAATTTCGTTCGGACAATTTTTTCCGGGTGAAATGCCGTGCCAAGGGTGTTGTTTGTTGTTGTTTTTACTCATTTAAAAAATCTTTTAAAAAGTTGAAGAAACAAGATTACTACAGCCAAGGAAATAAATAAGGTAATGATAAGTTGAGTTCGGCTTGGAATGATGTTACGTTTTCCCGCTTGATTTTCTTCGCGGTCGCGCATGGTTTTGTATGTGCCCAAATTTTTACGCAGAAAGTCTAATTCTTCATCGTAACTATTACCATACGTAACAGCGTAAAAATCTTCTTTCTCGTTTTTAATTAATTTACGACTGCGACTGCACCAATCCATTTTAGCATTATCGGCCTGCTTGTAGTTGGAATAAATAATCCATTCTTCACCCGGATTAAATTCTTGTGCACACTCTACTTTACAATCGAATAAAACTTTAAACTTGGCATTCACCCGACCTTTATATAATTCAAGGATTTCAAAAATAGCTTCGGATGAATTATTGTTGCAGGGATTTACACTCACAATTTTACCTCTGTAAATCACATCGTATTTATTGCATTCTTCAAGCGAGAGGTTCGTAAGCGGACACTGACAGGCGATTATTTCTGTCGGTTTTATAAGCACCAGACATGTAAATACAAAAAGTATTATAGAACGTATTTTCATTAATTGATAATTGAAGGTGCTTTTTGCTTGATGAAATTTAAAGAAGCATCCAGTTCTTTGTACATGATTCTGTCATTCTCAACAAACTTAACTTCTTTTCGGTATTCGGAAATGAGTTGTTCAATGAACTTAGATGATTTTAATGGTCTCCTGAACTCCAATGCTTGTGATGCATTCATGAGTTCAATGGCTAAAACTCGCTGTGTGTTTTCTATAACTTTAAAACATTTGGTAGCGGCATTCGCTCCCATACTCACATGATCTTCTTGTCCGTTTGAAGAAACAATACTATCAGCACTTGCCGGTGTACATAATTGTTTGTTCTGACTTACGATGGAAGCAGCTGTATACTGTGGAATCATGAATCCAGAATCCAATCCCGGTTTTGCAACTAAAAAGGCAGGTAAGTTTCTTAAACCTGAAATAAGTTGGTAGGTTCTTCTCTCAGAAATATTAGCCAACTCAGCAATGGCGATACATAAAAAGTCTAAAACCAGAGCTAACGGTTGTCCGTGAAAATTACCGCCGGAAATAACTTCATCACTTTCCGGAAACACCGTTGGATTATCGGTCACAGAATTAATCTCTGTTTCAATAACCGACTTTACATAATTGTATGTGTCTTTGGTGGCGCCATGAACCTGTGGGATGCAACGGAAAGAGTAGGGGTCTTGAACTTGTTGTTTACTTTTAGCTACAATTTCGCTGCCACTTAAAATCTTTCTGAAAAATTCGGAGGTTTGTAATTGTCCGCGATGAGGACGAATCGTGTGCAAATGTTCCTTAAATGGATCGATGCGCCCGTCAAACGCTTCAAGCGAAATAGCACCAATGGTATCCGCCCAAATATTAAGTTCTTCTGATTTCAGTAAACATTGAACGCCATATGCGCTCATAAATTGAGTGCCGTTTAATAAAGCAAGACCTTCTTTTGATTTTAATTTAATCGGACTAACGTTTAATTTTTTCAGAACATCTGAAGCGTTATGTCGTTTACCTTCATAGTTAACTTCGCCCATCCCTAATAGGGGCAGACATAAGTGAGCTAAAGGCGACAAATCACCTGATGCACCTAAGGAGCCTAGTTGATATACAACAGGTAGAATATCATGATTGTAAAAAAACAACAAACGTTCAACAGTAATTAATTGAACACCGCTTTTTCCGTAACACAAAGCGCGGATTTTTAAGAGAAGCATCAATTTTACTATTTCTTTCGGAACTTCTTCGCCCATTCCGCAAGCGTGACTCATTACTAAATTCTCCTGTAACTTTTCAATTTCATTTTCGGCAATACTCACATTGCATAAAGAGCCAAAGCCGGTGTTAATGCCATAAATTGGTTCAGAATGCTTTTTAACTTTCTCATCGAGATAGGCACGACAATCATTAATGTTTTTAATGGAAGAGGCCGAAAGTTCGATTTGAGAATTATTAGAGATAATTTGACGAATATCGCTTAAAGTAAAGGCTTTATTGGTATCTATAGTGAATTTCATTGGGAGAATCGAATTAAAGTTTAAAAATACCAAAGCTTAGCTTATGGAGAGGTACTTGTTACTTAAATTTTATAAAATTTAATGCACCATTCTTAATGGCATTTTGATAAATAAAGACTTAAATTTATAGCCATGAAAATTATTTGCATTGGACGTAATTATGCCGAACACGCGAAAGAAATGAACAGCGCTGTTCCAACCGAACCGGTTTTTTTTATGAAACCGGATACAGCTCTGCTTAAAGAGGGTGATTTCTATATTCCTGAATTTACAAAGGATTTGCATCACGAGATTGAATTGGTGCTTAAAATTTGCAAAGTAGGAAAGCATATTGAAGAGCAGTTTGCGCACAAGTATTATGATGATATTGGTTTAGGAATTGATTTCACGGCACGAGACATTCAGGCTAAATGTAAAGAAAAAGGATTACCATGGGAGAAAGCGAAAGCTTTTGATAATTCGGCACCTCTCGGGAAAATGGTAAAAAAAGAAGAATTAGGGGATTTAAATAGCATCAATTTTGAGTTGAAAATAAACGGAGAAAGCCGTCAGATAGGAAATAGCAAGGATTTAATTTTCAGTTTCGACAAGGTAGTAAGTTACGTATCACAATTCGTGACTTTAAAACAGGGCGATTTAATTTATACCGGAACGCCGGAAGGGGTTGGTCCGGTTAAAATAGGTGATAAAATGGAAGGATTAATCAATGGTGTTTCTTTTTTAACTCTCAATGTTAAGTAATGAAGTTCTCCTTGAAAATAATCCCTATTTTTTTAATTAAGTTTTATCAATACAGTATTTCGCCATTATTACCCAATGCTTGTCGCTATACCCCAACTTGTTCTCAGTATAGCATAGACGCCATTAACAAATACGGCATCTTTAAAGGCGGTTGGATGGGGTTTAAACGCTTGATTTCCTGCGGACCATGGGGTGGTAGTGGATATGATCCGGTAAAATAGGATTATAGTTTTGTAACAGATGTTACTAGCATTCGCCCTTTTTATTTAGTATATTTAAAGTATGAAAATTGCAAGACTTTTATCATTAGCGCTAGTAATTGGACTGGTTGTTTCATCTTGTAAAAAGGATCCAAATCCAATTGATGAAGAACATGTGCACAATCACGAAAACACCAATGATGTTGTAGTAAACATAACGAATGTGGCCGACAATCAAATCATTCAATTATCATCGGATGTTCCATATACAGCCTCTACACCTAAATATGTAAATGCTAATAACGATACCTTCTCGGTAAGTATTTTAAAATATTACATTTCAAACATCAAATTAAAACGTCCGAATGGATCTTATTATGTTGTTCCGGAAACATATTTTCTCATTAATGCAGCTGATACAATAAATACTTGCAAGTTTGTGTTGAAAGATATACCTGTAGAAAATTACATTGCCATAGAGTTTATTGTAGGAGTTGACAGTACCCGTAATTGTAGCGGCGCTCAAACAGGAGCACTTGATCCTTTAAATGATATGTTTTGGAGTTGGAATCAAGGCTATATTTTCTTTAAATGTGAAGGTTATACCGGCAGCGCGCCTCATTGGGGAATACCGAATATAGCTTACCATATAGGAGGTTTTATTCCTCCATTTAATTTAATACGTTGGGCAAATGTACCTTTCACTTCCACATCGTTAAATGTGGATCAAGACCATGTTTCAACCATTTATCTTAAAGCTAATTTACTGGAAGCATTCCGAAATCAAAACGTTATCGATTTTTCGGTAAGTCCTGCCGTTACCGGAGGTCCGGTTGCAAAGCAGTTAGCGAACAATTACTCAAATATGTTTGTATTCTCAGCTATTAAGCATTAAGATGCGATTTAAGCTCCTTACCATATTAAGTTTACTGATTTTATTTCTTAGTTTTTGTAAGAAGGATCCGGAAATTATTCCAATCAGCGAGGATGATTTAAGTGAATCGTATGAGCCAATTGTACCCACAGGATGGCCGTCGCCTGTTTATGATTTTACCGGTAATAGTGTAACAAAAGAGATTTTTACTTTGGGTCGTCATTTGTTTTATGAGCCCATGTTATCGGAAGACTCATCCATTTCTTGTGGCAGCTGTCATCAACAAATCTTTGCCTTTTCCAACGGTCCCGGTCATCCAACCAGTCATGGCGTACACAATCTTTTAGGGAAGCGCAATTCACCGGCCATGTTTAATTTAACCTGGCATCAAAAAATTATGTGGGATGGAGGTATTAGTAATTTGGAAAATCAACCAATCGGTCCGATATCTAATCCAATTGAAATGAACTTGTCGTTTAACGATGCTATTAACCGAATTGCTGCATCCTATAAATACAAAACATTATGTTACAAAGCTTATGGCGATAGCACTGTAACGTCACAGCGCTTTTTGAAATCATTCGCCCAATTTATGGGACTTATGGTTTCGTATCGCAGTAAATACGATAAAGTAAAGAGTGGTGAAGAGTCGTTTAACGCGCAAGAAAATAGTGGTTACACCGTTTTTAAAGCCAAGTGTGCTTCCTGCCATTCGGAACCTTTATTTAGTGATTATTCATTTAGAAATAACGGTTTGCCTATTACAGCATTTCAGGACAGTGGTCGTTATAGAATAACCTTAGATCCAAATGATTTATATAAGTTCAAAGTACCTTCACTTCGTAATTTAGGTTATAGCGCGCCTTATATGCACGATGGAAGGTTCAGTAGTTTAACGGCCGTATTAAATCATTATACATCAGGTGTAACCAATACACCTAATCTTGATCCTTTGTTGGTAAGCGGAATTTCATTAAGTACGCAGGAAAAGAATGATTTGATTGCGTTTTTAAATACCCTGAACGATGCTGAGTTTATAAAAGACCCGCGTTTCTCAGAAATTCATTAGTCTTTAGAAGACTTATTTAGTATATTTGTTTAAACTAAATTTTATGAAAAATTTCAAATACATTTTATTAATGGTTACGGCCCTTGCATTCTTCGGTTGTAAAAAAAATCAGTTAGGTGGTAAATCTAATATTAAGGGTAGAGTTGAACATCACGATAAGGCCATTCCACATGCTCGTGTTTATATCAAATTTAACGCTAAGGATTTTCCCGGAACTGATGTTTCGAAATATGATACATACATTGATGCCGATCATAACGGAAACTTTTTAATCAGTAATATTTACCGTGGCGATTATTATTTCTATGCAATTGGCGTAGATGATGCTATTGCCGCACCTGGAACCGTTAAAGGTGGTATCTATTTAAAAGTGAAAATGCTGAAAGAAATTACCGGTTTTGTTGTTCCTGTAACAGAAGACTAATTAAATTAGCAATATTAGGCCACGAAGAATTCTTCGTGGCTTTTTTATTTATGCTTATTTAAGTAAATAATGCTGTATCTTTTTGATAATTTTGGATTATAGTGATTTATGCAATATAGACCGTTGTTTCTTTTCTTTCTTCTTTCGTGCGCAGTGGCGCCCTTCTTTTCTTTTGGACAAAACGTAAAGATTAAGGGAAAAGCACACGCTTCCCATATTGGTAAACCAATCAGTTTATTAGCCTTTAGCGATTTAATAACCTATACTAAAACAAGGGAAGCCATTGATACTGTCGACAAAGACGGATATTTTGAATTGGATTTGCAAATCGAACACACCCAACCGGTAGAATTACAAATCGAAAATTTATTCGGCAAACTATACATTCAGCCTAATTATGTTTATGGTGTTACGTTTCCTGAAAAGGACAAGGATTTGGATATTCGCGGCGATGTGGAAGAGCAGGTGTTAATAGGCGTCATTTCTGGTGATACAACTGAACTTAATACACTTATTATCGATTACAATAAGGTTTATAACAAAATGTTTGAGAATGCTGCCACCGAATTCCTGAATAAAAACCGAATTTATAACAAGCTCGACACAATACAATTAATTGCAAGTTGGCGGTACAAGAATATTAGGAACAATTATTTTAAATCGTATGTACAATATAGCATTGCCGAGTCTAACTCAAACGCATCACGCGGAAAGAATTTTTTGGCGAGTAATTTTATTGCAGGAAAACCTGTTCAGCACACGCATTTCGAATACATGACTTTCTTTAACGCTTTCTTTAAAGGATATGTTGAGGCTTATTCATCTACCAAAAAATCAGAAAATATTCATCATTTAATAAATACAGTAACACAGTATACGGCGGTTAATTCGTATTTAAAAAGCGACCCTCTATTAAGTAACGATACCTTACGCGAATTGGTGATCATAAAAAGTTTGTGGGATTATTATTACAATCCGCAATTCAGCCGCGAATTAGTATTAGCTGTTATCGAACAAATGACCAATGATACTAAAATTAAGGCGCATAAGAAGATTTTGAATAACATGTTGCAAGTGGCCTATAATTTAAATGTAGGCATGAAGGCTCCTGATTTTGTGGCCTATGATCGCACCGGAAAAATGGTAACTCTTGGCGATTATAAGGGTCGCTATGTTTATTTAAATTTCTTTTCTACGAAAAGTGTAAACAGTTTAAAGGAAATGCCGAAGATGGCGGAGTTGGTCAAAAAATATGGCGATAAAGTAACATTCATCAGTATTTGTACCGATGACAGTATTAAGTATTACAAGAATTATTTAAAAGCTTATCCAAAATACAACTGGCCAATATGGTATAATAAAGCAGGAAATGATGGTAAAACTGCTTATGATGTGTATAATTTAAAGGCGGTTCCGGCATTCTTTTTTATTAACCAGTTCGGGAATTTGGCTCAATCACCCGCTACCGCGCCAACACAAGGCTTCGAATATAAGTTAAAGGCGCTATTTAAGCCCAAAAAGAAGGATACAAAGATTGGTATCCGCTGATTTTGAATGCAAGGTTTAATTTTTCAAAAACCTATTAACAAACCTTTATTTTTCGGGCATTAATACAGACCTTTACATTTTAGAATATAACTTCTAAAAAAATGCAATTGAAATACCAATCTCGCCCCAAAGCCATACTATTATTAGAAGACGGAAAAGTGTTTGAAGGCAAAGCTGCCGGCAAAATAGGAACTACTACAGGGGAAATCTGCTTTAATACCGGTATGACCGGCTATCAGGAAATCTTTACAGATCCAAGTTATTACGGACAAATCGTTGTGATGAATAACGTTCATGTTGGTAATTATGGTATCGAAGAGTCGGAAGTGGAAAGCGATAGCATTAAAATTGCGGGTATGGTTTGCAAAAAGTTTAATGATGGTTTTTCCCGTAAACGCGCGCAACAATCCTTACAGGAATATTTTGAGAAAGACGGTATCGTTTCCATCAGCGATGTAGATACGCGTGCTATCGTACGTTATATTCGCGATAAAGGCGCAATGAATTGTGTCATTTCTTCTGAGAATACAAATATCGAAGACCTTAAGAAAATTCTGGCTAAAGTGCCAAGTATGGCCGGATTGGAATTGTCTTCTAAGGTTTGTACAAAAAAGCCTTATGAATTTGGCGATCCAAAATCAGCACATAAAGTAGCCGTGATTGATTTCGGGGTGAAGAAAAATATATTACGTTCTTTAGCCGAAAGAGGATGCTACCTAAAAGTATTTCCAATGAAAACAACATTAAAGGAAATGGAAGCTTTTAATCCGGATGGCTTTATGTTAAGTAATGGTCCCGGCGACCCTAGTGTCATGAAAGATGAAATGAACCTGGTAAAACAAGTGGTTGATTCGGGTAAACCGGTTTTTGGAATTTGTTTAGGACATCAATTATTGGCCGAATCGCAAGGAATTAAAACATATAAAATGCATGCCGGTCATCGTGGTATCAATCACCCGGTTAAAAATTTGATTTCAGGTAAATGTGAAATCACGTCTCAAAATCATGGATTTAGTATTAAAGCTGAAGATGTAACATCGAATCCTAATATTGAAGCAACGCATGTTAATCTTAACGATAATACAATTGAAGGCATTCGCTTAAAAAACAAACCAGTGTTTTCGGTACAATATCACCCTGAAGCGTGTCCCGGACCTTATGATAGCCGTTACTTATTTGATCAGTTTGTAGAGAATATCGTTAAGAGTAAGAAACAAGTTCCGGCCTAATCGTTTTCTCTTTCTTCTAAGATACGTTTGCCTATTTGAGAATTAGCATTGTAGGCACTGGTTAAAAACACATTAAAGCCTAGCATAAATACGTCTTTAACTACAACCAAAGAGTTGTTCTTTTCGGATAGAAAATAATATTCTTCAACCTTACCTTTTGATTTGTCTTTTTTCTTTTTCGACTTTTTCTTTTTAAGAGTAAGTACTTTATAATCTTTCTTTTTTAAGTCAATCAAAAATGATTTATATAAGTTTCTGTCAGAATATTGATAAGTAATATGGTTTTCAATAGCAGAAGCATCGTACTGCTGATAAGTGAAATATGATTTCAAATCATTGTAATTATTTTTTATCACCCAAATATGTTTAACAAAGCCACTGTCTGAATGAACTTCATAGTTATACTTTTCCCACTTTTTACCTAACAACAATTCATCTATCTGATCACTTTCTTTCGTTGGGGCGGTGATGACCTCATCCAGAGAAAGTATTTGTGCCTGACTATAGGTGCTAATAAATAAAAAAGCGGCTAATAGGATTATAAAACGTTTTTGCATACGACTAAAATAAATAATAGGAGGAATTGGTTTCCCGCTTTCAAAAACGAATGATTAAGACAGTACTGTTAATAAAGTCGCTAATAGCCGGCTTTAGCGGCATCGTAACTGTTAAATGTGCCGAGTGCTTTTGCTATTACCAAGTTTTTTCTATTCACAGCAAACACATCACAGCTGATTATTAATATTCTTTTGCCTTTTTGTTCAACTTTGGCCTTGGCTAATAGCTTATCGTTTATGAGTGCGGGGTTTAAGAAATTTATTTTGTATTCAATTGTACTCACTACTTTGTTTTCCTCGTATACAGCCGAAAGTCCGGCCACGCCCAACGCAGCATCAACTAAAGAAGATATTAACCCTCCATGTGCAGATAATGGTGTAGCAAGATGCTTTTCCGAAATAACTAGATTATAATCTACTTCACCGGCTTTAAGGATGGCAAAGTCCATTCCAATCAAACGGCCGAAATGGTTTTGTAAATTATATTTTTCAATGAGTGTATTTGTCACAATTTAAAATTTTATATATTTAGCTATAAATTTAAATAAAACTATGAAAAAAGTATTGTATGTAATTTTAGGTATAGTGGTGCTGTACCTTATTTTGTGTTTGGTTGGTCCCAAAACATGCGAGGTAAGACGATCAATCACTATTAAAACGAGTCCTGAAACTTTAAAAGGACTTTTAGGCGATTTGAAATTTTTCCAGGAAAAATGGTCACCTTGGACCGAGCGCGACCCAAACATGAAAACGGCTTATGAAGGTGAAGTAGGAAAGCCGGGACATAAATATAGTTGGGAAGGGAATAGCGATGTTGGCAAAGGTACTTTGGAAATTTTAAAAATGGAGGGAGACAGTGTAATTCAAAATTTACATTTTGATGGTATGGGTGATTCACGTGTTTATTTGGTGGCGGCCAAAGCAAATGATGCAACTGAAATGACGTGGGGAATTAACATGGAGTTTGGTTTTTTTGGAAGAGGGATGATGTTATTCATGAACATGGATAAAATGATGGGGGCAGATTTTGAAAAAGGATTAAGTAAACTGAAAACAGAGGTAGAAAGCATGCCAGCACCTTCAAACGAATCTGCAATAGCTTATGAAGTAAAGGATATTAGCTGGGATAACAAGTTGTTTATTGGAAAGAAGGGAACATTTACATTCGATAAAATTCAACCGTTTTTTGCAGAGAATTATCCTAAACTTATGGCAGATATTCAAAAAGCAAAAGTAGAGCCTCTAATGGCACCAAGCGCCATTTATTTTAAATGGGATGAACAAAAAGGCGAGACAGAGTGCGCTGCAGTTATGTGCGTACCTGAAAACACAAACATCAAAGGTTGGGATAAATTTAATTCCGGAACAGGAAAGGTGTTGCATATCGAATATTATGGTGCGTATCAAAATTCAATGAACGCTCACATGGCCATGGATGAATACATGAAGAAAAATAATTTGCCAATGCAAACAATGGTGGTAGAAGAATATGTTACGGATCCTATGACTGAAAAAGACACCACAAAATGGCTAACGAATATTTATTATGTACTTCCAAATAAATAATGATGCACATTTAAGATTGAAAAAGCCCTGAAACATCAGGGCTTTTTCATTTTATCTTTAAATACTTTTTCGAACTTTTCTATTTTTGGCTGAATCACATATTGACAATAAGGTTCTTTACCATTTAAATTGAAATAATTTTGATGATAATCTTCGGCAATATAAAAAGCAGAAGCAGCAGTAATCTCAGTCACAATGGGGTTAGAGTAAGCGCCGGATTTATTTAATTCTTCCTTTATTTTTTCGGAAATTTCCTTTTGTTCAGGAGTATGATAAAAAATAGCGGAGCGGTATTGTGTTCCTGCATCTGCACCCTGACGATTAAGAGTAGTAGGGTCGTGGGTTTTAAAAAACACTTCCAATAAGTCCTTAATTTTTAATTTAGACGGATCATATGTGATTTGACAAACCTCAGCATGATCAGTTAAACCTGAACATACTTCTCGGTAGGTAGGGTTTTTTATTTTTCCGCCCATATAGCCCGACTTAACACTAATTACGCCTTCTAAACGTTGAAATACAGCTTCTACACACCAAAAGCAACCTGCGCCAAATGTAATCGTATCAATTCCTGTAGTTCTTAACTCATTGGTGTTATTAGTTTCCATAAAAGAATTTTGTGTAGTTTGGTTTTTTGCCTGATTGCAAGCAGCGCTAAAAAAAATAGCTGTAAAGAAATTTACAGCTATCAGATATTTACATTTTATAATCATTTAATTATTTGGCTTCGCTATCTTTTTTCTTTGGTTTAACGTATTTCTCTCTTCCGTTAAATACAAACATTTTCTTAAGCTTATCATTCTTTGTTATCTTAATTTCTCCGTCAATGTCATGTTGATCAATCGTACATTTCATAACCATGGTTTGATCTTTTTCATCGGTTGAACTGGATTCGAATTCAAAATATCTGATTTCATTTTCGGTTGAATCTATATAAGTTGAGTCTTTAGATAAATCATACTTTAGCCATTTGAACCCAAATTTATCCATTAAGAAATTGCTGAAAAGCTTACCGTCTTTGAACTCAAGCTCATCGGTAACACCTTTTTTAGCATTTTGTCCGTCTTTTACTTCAATGATAGTTGTATTGTATATTTTTTTATGAAGAGGGTCTTTTTCCTTAAGTACAGCGTTAGCAAATAACAGAACTGCTCCTGCAAGAACGAATATTTTGAATAGTTTCTTTGTTGACATAATGTGAATCAATATAAGGGTAAATATAATAATTTTACATTCACTTTAAAAGTTAAAAAAATCTAACATGCAACCCTTGGCAGAGCGGGTAAGACCCAAACATCTTAACGATTATATCGGCCAGGAGCATATCATTGGCGAAGGCAGCGCGTTAAGAAATGCAATTAGTCAAAATCTCTTACCATCACTTATTTTTTGGGGACCACCCGGTGTTGGAAAAACAACCTTAGCCTTAATCATCTCTGAATCGTTGAAACGTCCGTTTTATTCACTTAGCGCAATTAACTCAGGTGTAAAAGATGTGCGTGAAGTAATTGATAAAGCTCAACAAAACAATTTCTTCTCACAAAATAAACCTGTGCTTTTTATTGATGAGATTCATCGTTTCAGTAAATCACAACAAGATTCTTTATTGGGAGCTGTTGAGAAAGGTATCGTTACTTTAATTGGCGCCACTACCGAAAATCCGAGCTTTGAAGTTATTCCGGCCTTGCTTTCACGCTGTCAAATTTATGTTTTAAAGCATTTAGAGGAAAGTCATTTATTAAAAATAGTTAATCAGGCTATTGAAACAGATGAAGTTTTAAAGAAGAAAAAAATAAACGTAAAGGAAACGGAAGCTTTATTCAGAATTTCTGGTGGAGATGCCCGTAAACTTTTAAATGCTTTAGAGATTGTAGTTAATTCATCGAGTTCAGATGAGATTGAAATTACAAATGAATTTGTTTTAAAGTGCATTCAAAATAATTTAGCACTCTATGATAAGAACGGTGAGCAGCACTACGACATTATCTCGGCGTTTATAAAATCAATCAGAGGAAGTGACCCTAACGCGGCTGTATACTGGTTAGCCCGAATGTTGGAGGGTGGAGAAGACCCTCTGTTTATTGCGCGCCGAATGATAATTTTAGCCAGTGAAGATATAGGCAACGCAAATCCAACTGGCTTAGTTATCGCTAATAATTGTTTTCAGGCAGTGAATGTGATTGGTATTCCTGAAGGAAGAATTGTTCTTTCGCAAACCGCTACTTATTTAGCTTGCTCGGCCAAAAGTAACGCAGCTTATTTAGCCATTGATGATGCTATTGCGAAGGTGCGAACTACAGGTGATTTACCGGTTCCTTTACATTTGCGTAATGCGCCTACCAAATTGATGAAAAATTTAGATTACGGTAAAGATTATCAATATGCGCATGCACACGAAAATAATTTTGTGAATATTGAATTTTTACCTGAATCGATTTCAGGAAATTTGTTTTATAATCCCGGAAATAATCCGCGTGAAAATGAAATGCGCAATTTTTTAAAACAGAGATGGAAAGAAAAATACGGGTATTAAATCTATTTGAATTCTGCTATTAATTTTTCGCTTGCATTCCAAACCAAATTAAAAACGTGTTCAAATCCTTCTTCCCCGCCATAATAAGGGTCGGGAACTTCCAAATCTTCTCCTGGATGAAGCAAATTTAGAAATAAATCAACTTTAGCTATATCGTTTTCATGTCGAGCTAAATTCAAAACATTTCTCTTATTGCTTTTGTCCATCACAAAAATGCGATCAAAATTATCGAAATCGCTTTGTTGAAATTGACGGGCACGTAAAGGGCTTAAATCAACTTTATGTTTTTTGGCGTTAGCAACAGTTCTTGCATCCGGCGCTTCTCCAATATGATAGTTGGAAGTGCCGGCCGAATCAATGGTAATGTTTAGTTGATGCTTTTCTTTCAGATGTAATAATATGCCTTCGGCTAATGGTGAACGGCAAATATTTCCTAGGCAAACAACTAATATTCGACTCATGATTAACCTAATTTTTCACGAAACATTTCATTGTAATAGGCAATTCGCGTGAAGCTCTTTAAGATGCGTTCTTCTGTTAGTGTTTCATCAGCTTCGGTAGTATATTTAAGAAAAACATTTTCATCTATAATTGTAAAAGCCGTCTCGCAGAATCCATGGTTTTCTTGTAAAAGGAATTTCAAAAACTGCGCGTTGTTTTCATCACCAACCGGACAAGCATAGGATAATACCTGAAAAAAATGAAAGCCATTTTCTTCCCATACATCCAACATTAATTGTATGTTTTTGTCTTTTGAAATATTCCATTGTCCTGGATTTTCGGTGCGCGCTTCTGCGACGTTAATACCTAAACCGGCTATTACATTCTCAATTTTTTCAACTGTACTTTCAAAACTCATTTCAATTCATTTATAAGTTAGCTAATTCCCCCTTCTTTTAAACGTTCAGCATTTTCAGCAAATTGTAAAGCGTCAATCATTTCTTGAATATCACCATTCACAAATTCAGTAAGATTATACAGCGTTAAATTAATGCGATGATCGGTAATACGGTTTTGAGGATAATTATAGGTTCTGATTTTAGCACTTCTATCGCCGGTACTTACCATTGTTTTTCTACGCTTGGTAACTTCCGTCATTCGTTTTTGATATTCTATGTCGTAAAGTTTAGAGCGCAACATTTGCATTGCTTTTTCGCGGTTCCCCAATTGATTACGTTCAGTTTGACAGGTAACAACAATGCCGGATGGTTTGTGTGTTAAAATTACTTTACTCTCTACCTTATTTACGTTTTGTCCGCCGGCACCACCACTTCGTGCGGTTGCAATCTCAATATCGGCATCTTTTAATTCCACATCCAATTCTTCAGCTTCGGGTAAAACAACTACAGTGGCCGCTGAAGTGTGCACACGTCCCTGTGTTTCAGTAGCCGGTACACGCTGAACGCGGTGAACACCACTCTCAAATTTCAAAATTCCGTATGCACCGGGCCCCTTCACATTAAACACTACCTCTTTAAATCCCCCCATGGTTCCTTCACTTGCATCTACAACCTCTACCTGAAACCCTTTTTTATCGCAATAACGCTTGTACATTTCGAATAAGTTGCCGGCAAAAATAGAAGCTTCATCGCCACCGGTTCCGGCGCGTAATTCCATCACACAATTTTTAGTATCCTCAGGGTCTTTTGGTATTAAAAGTAAACGAATTTCTTCTGCTAATTTTTCTTCCTTTAATCGGTTTTCTTCCAACTCGGCTTTCGCCATGTCTAAAAAGTCTTTATCTTTTTCGTTAGCCAAAACCTCTTTAGCTTGTTCAATATTTCCAATAACTTTTTTATATTCATGGTAAACCTCCACCACGTTTTGGAGCTCTTTATATTCGATATTTAACTTCTTAAATTGCTTCATATCAGCAATAACGGCGGGATCCGACAGTTTTTGTTCAACGTCGTCATATCTGCGTTTAATCTCTTCCAGTTTTTCGAGCATAGCCTTTCAAAATAGGTGGCAAATTTAAACAAATAAACGGGCTGTTAATAGCTAGAAGGAACCAAATTTTGTTTATATTTGAGTTTTATAGATTAAATATGAAAAAGTCTCTCTTATCCGTGTTGATGTTAATATCAGCATTTTCTTTTAAGGCTCAGGATTATCTTGGGTATTCAAGTAGTAACTATAACGGAATTACCGGCGTTATTATCAATCCGGCTAATGTTGTTGAAAGCAGAATGAAGTTTGATATGACTTTAGTTGGTTTCAACATGGCGGCAGGAAATAACTATATTGGTCTTAAGCGTTCAGCTTTGGCACGCTCAGGAAAGTTGACTTCCGGATATTATCCAGCATTTGACGACCCTCAATTTCAAAATCGTTATTTAACGGAAGTAGTAAATGATAAAGATAAGTCTGTATTCTTGGCTTTACGCGTTAACGGCCCTTCTTTTTTGGTAAATCTTAATAGAAAGAATGCCATTGGCTTTACTAGCTCATCAAGAACCTATGTTAATGTGGATGGTGTGAATCCTGAATTAGCGCGTTTAATTTACTACGATATTGGTCGTGGAATAGGAGGAGATCCTGTGAAAGATTTTTACAAGAAGCCGTTTAATGTTGATTATTTAAGCGCCAATATTAATTCATGGTTGGAGTATGGTTTAACATACGGACTTGTATTCCGCGATAAGGATGAGCATTATTTTAAGGCAGGAGCAACTGTTAAGTATTTACAAGGTGTGGCCTCCGCTTATTTTAACGTTAAGGATTTAAGTTATCAGTTTAATAATGATACTATCTTAGGTGTGTTTCATACTGATATTAATTATGGTCACTCACAGAATCTTGAATTTTCCGGATTAGAAGGGGATTATAAGAATACCAATCCAACCGTAAACGACCCTACTTTGAATGGTACATTTGCAAATGGTTATCCTAAATTAGCTTCACTTCCGGGTTGGGGTTTTGATTTCGGAGTTGTTTATGAATTCCGTCCTGATTACGCCAGCCACAAGTATGATATGGATGGCGAAACCGGTTTATGGAGAAAAGACAAAAACAAATACAAATTAAAAATTGGCGCATCCTTAACTGACTTAGGTTACATTAAATACGCAAAAGGAAAATACAGTAACAACGTAACACTTGATTGGGATTCCATCCGTTTCAGAAAGTTATTGGATAACAATTATTACGACGTAGTAAATGGTGATACATTGAAATGGCAAGATTATCCGATTTATAACTTCGACCGTGTTTTAGATTCACTTTCTACTTACAACAATGAAAAAGGTACTTACAAAATGTATTTACCTACTGCATTAAGCTTTCAAATTGATTACAACATTTGGAAAGACTTTTATATTAACTTGACTCCGAATATTGCATTTAAATTTAGAAATAAAGAGGCAAAGGTTCATGAATGGACCAATGTAAGTTTAACGCCGCGTTGGGATCATCGTTGGTTTGGCGTATCAATTCCAATTTCATACAATCAGTTTTATGCTAACGCAGGGCAACCTATTAGTGTAGGTGCCGGTTTCCGTGTTGGTCCGCTAATTTTCGGAACGAATCGCTTAGCAACATATTTCTCTACTAAAAAAGATGTTTTTGGAGCTGATCTTTATGCGATGTTGAAGATTCCTGTTCCATACCACGGTCCACGTGATAAGGATAAAGATAAAGTATCTGATAAGAAAGATAAATGTAAAACAGTTCCGGGTGTATGGGAATTTATGGGTTGTCCTGATCGTGATGGTGATCACATACAAGACAGTGAAGATAAATGTCCGGATACTCCGGGTATAAAAGAATTACAAGGTTGTCCTGACCGCGATGGTGATGGTATTACCGATTCTGAAGATGCTTGTCCGGATGAAAAAGGACCGGTTGAATTCAAAGGTTGTCCTGATCGCGACGGTGATAAGATTATTGACAAGGATGATGAGTGTCCGGATGATGCAGGTTTAGCTGAGTTCATGGGTTGTCCTGATAAGGATGGCGACGGTACTCCGGATAAATTAGATGCTTGTGTGGATATCCCTGGTCCAAAAGAATACAAAGGTTGTCCTGATCGTGATGGCGACACCGTGTTGGATAAAGATGATGCTTGTCCTGATGTAGCCGGTCCGGTTGAAAACAAAGGTTGTCCATGGCCGGATACAGATAAAGACGGTGTGTTAGATAAAGACGATAAGTGTCCTACAACTCCTGGTAATAAAGAGTTAAATGGTTGTCCTCCACCGCCTCCAATTAAAGCGGCAGAGCAGAAGATTATCGAACGCGCGTTTAAGAGCTTAGAATTCGCAACAGGTAAGGATGTCATTATGTCTAAATCATTGCCTTCATTAAATGAATTAGCGAAACTAATGATTAAGCATAAAGGTGATTGGACTCTGAAATTATCAGGTCACACCGATAACCAGGGTAATGCTGATAAGAACATGGATTTATCAGAAAAACGTGCTAATGCCGTTAAGCGTTACTTAGTGAAGAAAGGCGCATCAGCGGATGGAATCATTACAGAGTGGTTTGGTCAAACACAACCAATCGATTCTAATGATACTCCTGCAGGACGTCAGAAGAACAGAAGGGTTGAGATGAAGATTCTGTTTAAAGAAACAGTGAAGTAAAAACATAAACCTATAAAGCACCCTGATTATTCAGGGTGCTTTTATTTTAAATAAAACATCCTATGAAAAAAGTTGTAGTTATTGCTGCTCTTATCAGTTCAAAACTATTTGCTCAGGAAATCGGTATTAATTTATCTTATATCGATTCTTCGGCTACGCCACAAAACGATTTTTATAAATTCTGTAATGGTAAATGGTTAAGGGATACCAAAATTCCGGAGAGTGATTCACGCTGGGGAAGTTTTAATGAAATTAATGAAAGAAATCTCGATAACATTAAAAACATTCTTAAAAAAGTAGCTGCCGATAAAAACGCTGCTCCGGGAAGTGACGCGCAAAAGTTACGCGACTTTTATTTAACTGCTATGGATTCGGTAAAAGCCGATAAAGAGGGGTTAAAACCAATTGCCGGTGAGTTAGCTAAAATTGATGCAGTAAAAACATTTGATGATTTAATCAAGTTGCAGGCAGAATTCGCGAAGATTGGAATTTCGGGTTTTATTGCAGGAGGAGTTGAAGTAGATTTAAAAAACAGTAATCGTTACCTGATTTATCTAGGACAAACAGGATACGGCTTACCTGACAGAGACTATTATTTTTTACCGCAGTTTGAAAAAAACCGTGAAGCGTATCACAAGCATGTAAAAAATATGTTTGTGATTCTTGGGAATAATGACGCAGATGCTGCAAAGAAAGAAGCCTTAATTTATGATATGGAGAAATCGTTAGCTGAGCATGCTATGAACAGAGCCTCACAACGTGATATTCAAAAACTATATAATCCGTATTCCAAAAAGCAACTTCAAGATACAGTTAAGAAAGTGAATTGGGATTTATATTTTACCGGAATTGGAATGAAGACTCCGGACACTTTGGTGATTGAACATTTATCATTCTATAAAAATCTGGATAAAGTAGTTTCTAAATACACGATTAATGATTGGAAAGAATTCATGAAGTGGAGATTGCTAAGAAGAGCCTCCGGCTATTTAGATTCTAAAACAGAACTTGAAAGTTTTGAGTTTTACGGTAAAGCATTAAGCGGAGCGAAGGAAATGAAGCCTCGTTGGAAACGTGTGCAAAATGAAATTAACAGAAACATCGGAGAAATTTTAGGTAAGCTTTATGTTGAATCCTATTTTAATCAGGAAGCAAAAGATAAAGTTTCGAAAATGGTCGAAAACTTGATCATTGCTTATCGCGAACGAATTGCGTCTCGTACATGGATGAATGACGAAACTAAAAAAGAAGCAAACCGTAAATTGGATAAGCTCATTAAAAAATTTGGTTTCCCTGACACTTGGAAAGATTACAGCACGATGGCTATTTCTACAAAAAACTATTGGGAAAATGTAAAAAGCGCTTCCTTGTATGAGCATAATCGTAATATCAATAAATTAGGCAAACCGGTTGATAAAATGGAGTGGGGCATGACTCCTCCAACGGTAAATGCCTATTATAATCCAACTACCAACGAGATAGCTTTTCCTGCCGGTATTATGCAAATTCCATTCTTCAATGCAAAGGCGGATGATGCGTTTAATTATGGAATTATGGGCGCAATTATCGGACATGAATTAACGCATGGTTTCGATGACCAAGGATCACAATTTGATGCGGATGGAAATTTGAAAATGTGGTGGACAGAAGATGATTACAAAAATTTTAAAGAGAAGAAAAAGTTAATCATTGAGCAATTCAATTCATTTGTAGCTATAGATACACTTCATGTGAATGGAGAATTAACACAAGGCGAAAACATTGCTGATTTAGGTGGTTTAACCATGGCCTATTACGCGTATAAAAAATCATTAAACGGAAAGAAATCTCCGGTAATGGGTGGCTTTACCGGCGAACAACGTTTATTTATCGCATGGGCGCAAGGTTGGAAAAATCTGGCACGCGAGGCTGCAGAAAAACAATTGTTGGCAACCGACCCTCACGCACCCGGAAAATTCAGGGGATTTGCACCTTTAACAAATATGCCGGAATTTTATGAGGCATTTAATGTGAAGGAAGGCGATAAAATGTACAAGCCGCAGAACGTTAGGGTTGAAATTTGGTAAATCTAAAACCATTTTAGATTAATGTTTTATTAAACATTTGTGATATTCACTCAATATTGTTGATACTTCATAAATCTAATTTTGTCGAAAATTTAATTATTCCTATATTCGCAAGACTTAAATGAAGACCAGACTCTTAGCAATATTTTTCTTTTTAACGGTATTTTGGGCTCACTCGCAAAATTTTGTGCGCCCCAATGAGTGGAAAAAGTACCGTCGTGAAGTGTATGGAAGTGTTGGAGCAGCCAATTTTCTTGGCGACTTAGGAGGTTTGAACCGAATAGGTACTGATTATAGTCCAATTGACTTGGAGATGGTTGAAACCCGCACGGCCTTCAGTTTGGGATATCGTTACAAAATTGCCAAATGGTTTAATGTCAGTGCTGCCTTTAATTACTTAATTGTTAAAGGTGATGACCGTTTAACAACAGAGCCATTTCGTAATAATCGTAACATCAATTTTAAATCTAATATTTTTGAATTAGCCGGTCGCTTAGAGTTTGTTTACATGGCAAATCGTGTTGGTCACCGTTATGGTATCAAGCGGACATTAAGCCGTCGTATGAAAAACCGCTCTTGGGATTTTACCGCCTTTGTTGGTATCGGAGGATTTTATTTTAACCCAAAAGCACGCGATCCAAAAGGAAACTGGGTAAAGCTAAAACCATTGCATACTGAAGGTCAAGGTTTGCCTGGTGGGCCAAAGCAATATAAAAATTATGCGCTTTGTATTCCTATGGGAATTGCTTATCGTATTTATTTTAATCGTAAAGTATGCGTTGGTTTAGAGGCAAGTTTCCGTAAAACATTTACTGACTACATTGATGATGTAAGTGGAGTTTATTACGATAAAGGAGCTATTCAGGCAGCCTACGGTCCACAAGCGGCATACTTCGCTGATCCTAGTAAAGGTGCTATTCCGGGACAAACAAATTGGGCCGATGAAACTACCGGTGCAGAGGCTCAGATGCGTGGCGATTCTCGCCAAAAAGATTCTTATATGTCACTACAGTTAACAGTAGGATACCTTATCAAGAAAAAACGTGGCAAAACCCGTTTAAGATCTAAATTCTAATTCCCACTTTTTAAATGTCAATTTGGCACAATGCGTAGCATTGGCATACACTTTGCTTTATGGCAAGCATAAAACTATTTACTATGGGCAAAATACAAGTACAAACCGAAAACATTTTTCCTATCATTAAGAAATTCCTTTACAGTGATAATGAAATTTTCTTGCGTGAATTAGTAAGTAACGCGGTAGACGCCACCCAAAAACTGAAAGCACTCGCTTCATTAGGAGAGTTTAAAGGTGAGTTGGGGGATACCAAAATTGAAGTGTTGGTAGATAAAGCATCAAAAACCATTACCATCAAGGATAAGGGTATTGGTATGACGAAAGATGAAGTGGAGAAGTACATTACACAAATTGCATTTAGTGGCGCGGAAGAATTTGTAAATAAATACAAAGACAAGGTGGATAAGAATGTTGTAATTGGTCATTTCGGACTTGGCTTCTATTCGGCTTTTATGGTCGCTAAAAAAGTTGAAATTTTTTCATTAAGCCATAAAGAAAATAGCAAAGCTGTAAGATGGGAATGTGATGGAAGTCCTGAATATCAAATTGAGGAAATTTCGAACAAAGCTGAACGCGGTACCAATATCGTTTTACACATTGCCGATGATTGCGAAGAGTATTTGGAAGAAAGTAAAATTGAGGGTCTCCTTAAGAAGTATTGTAAGTTTTTACCGGTTGAAATAAAATTCGGTACACGTAAAAAGTTTGAACCTACCGGTGAAAAGGATAAAGACGGTAATGATAAAGAGAAAGAAGTTGAAGTTGATAACATCATCAATAATCCAAGTCCGGCATGGACTAAAAAACCGGCCGATTTAAAAGATGAAGACTACAAAAGTTTCTATCGTGAATTGTATCCGATGCAGTTCGAAGAACCTTTATTCCATATTCATTTAAATGTAGATTATCCATTCAACTTAACCGGTATTTTATATTTCCCAAAGCTTTCCAACAAACTGGAAATGCCTAAAGACCGAATTCAGCTTTACAGCAATCAGGTTTTTGTAACTGATAACGTTGAGAATATCGTTCCTGACTTCCTCACGCTTTTAAGAGGGGTTATTGATAGTCCGGATATTCCTTTAAACGTTAGTCGCAGTTATTTGCAAGCCGACGGTAACGTAAAGAAAATTTCATCACACATCACCAAAAAAGTAGCGGATAAGCTGGAGGAATTATTTAAAAAAGACCGTGCCGACTTCGAAAAGAAATGGGATGATATAAAGGTGTTTGTACAATACGGTATGCTTAGCGATGAGAAGTTCTATGAGAAAGCCGTAAAATTTGCCTTGTTTAAAAATACGGATGGAAAGTACTTCATGTTTGAAGAGTATGAAAATCATGTGAAGACACTTCAAACCGATAAAGATAAACGTGTGGTGTATTTATATTCAACCAACGTTCACGAACAGCACGCTTACATTGACGCGGCAAAGGCGAGGGGATACGATGTGTTGTTAATGGACACCATGATAGACTCGCATTACATCAATCAATTAGAAAGTAAACTGAAAGACACTTCATTTGTTCGTGTGGATTCAGACACAATTGATAAATTAATTAAGAAAGAAGAAAACATCCCGAGTAAATTAAGTGAAGACGAAATCAAATCATTACAACCGGTTATTGAAGGCGTAGTGCCAAAAGAACAATTTATGGTGGTGTTTGAAAACATGAGTGAAACCGATTCACCTATGATTATTACCCGTCCGGAATTTATGCGTCGTATGAAAGATATGAATGCCTTAGGAGGAGGAATGAATTTTTATGGAAATATGCCGGAGATGTATAATTTGGTTGTCAATTCAAATCACCCGCTTATTACCAAAATCAAGAATGAGGCGGATGAAGCAAAAAAATCTATACTTGCTAAACAGGCCAGCGACCTGGCACTATTATCCCAAGGACTTTTAAAAGGCGAGCAGTTAACTAATTTTATTAAACGTTCGGTTGAATTGATTGACTGAAAACCTTGTTAGTCAGAGTGATAATTTAGCCGCAGTAATTAATAATTAATTGCTTAAAACTATTGTAAAAGCCGTTTCAGTTGAGACGGCTTTTTTGTATTTTTATTCAAACTAAACTAAACACTATGAAGAAAATTTACCTAAGCTTAGCAATTGCTTTAATTGCAATAACACAATTGAGCGCGCAGGTACCAACCTGTTCCTTAAATCCAACATTTATAGCTTCACCAAAAGTGGGGATCTTTCCCGATAGCGCCACCAATTTTATTTCCGGAACAGTAGGCGTTCCTTATGTACAAAATATCACCGTGAAAGTTCCAAAGGATACAGTGTCAGCTTCAATTACTTTTTGTTTTAATCGCTTTGTTTTAAGCACGCCATCGGGTACAGTAAATTATAATTTACCTCCGGGGTTAAATTTTGGCTCATCAACTCCTATAGTTGCAAACGGAACGGTAAACGGTGCGCCATCTTTAAAATTTCCCGGTAATGCTAATAACTGTGCTTCGATTTACGGTACTCCAACCACACCGGGTACATACACCTTATACTTAAAAGTTGATGCCTATGCCACTCCGGCATTATCATCTTGCCCAAGTACTCCAAATGTTACAGGAGGCACCAACGTTTCTACCTCTTATCTTAATTATTACATCATTACCATTAATGCTGCTACCGGCTTAACCGAGATTGGTAAAAACAAGTTTAATTTAGAGAACGTACCAAATCCGTTTAACGGAAAAACTACCATTCGCTTTTTTGTAACTGAAGCTAATGAAGCGGAATTAAGTGTTTATAATATGTTAGGTTCTCAGGTATATAAAACCAATGTAAATACAGTTGCAGGCAACAATGAAGTTGAATTTGACGGAAGTAAATTAAGTAACGGTATGTATTTATATACGATTAAGTACAAAAACTTTACTGAAACCAAACGCATGATTGTTACCGGAAATTAATGCAACGTCAAGCCTTTGAACTTTTAGTTTTAGGGAGTAGTTCTGCTGCTCCAACAACTCATAGAAATCCTTCCGCTCAGTTATTAAATATAGCTGAGCGGTTTTTTTTAATTGATTGCGGAGAATCAACACAAATTCAATTGAGGAAATACAAAGCTAAATTTCAGAAAATAGATCATATTTTCATTTCTCATTTGCATGGCGATCATTTTTTTGGTTTACCCGGATTATTATCCAGCATGCACTTGTTAGGCCGTAAGCAAGCCATCACAATTTATGCTCCGCAGGAACTAAAAGGCATCATGGATTTGCTGAACACCGTTTCTGAAACCAGAATGAATTATCCGATAAACTGGCATTTTACTAAGGATGATAAAAAGAATTTATTGTTTGAAGATGATAAAGTAAAGGTGTTTTCATTCCCCATGAAACATCGGATTTTTTGTACCGGATTTTTGTTTGAAGAAAAACCTTTGCCAAGAAAAATTGATAAAGCTGCTCTCGAAAAACACAAGGTTTCGGTAGCAGATATTCAGCGATTAAGAAATGGTGAAGATGTGGTAAATGAAGAAGGGAAGAAAATAAAAAACAAACTTCTCACCATCGATCCGGCTGAATCAAGAAGTTATGCGTATTGCAGCGATACCATTTATGATGTAGAATTGGTTAAACACATAAGTGGGGTCGATTTACTCTATCACGAGAGTACTTTTTTAAATGACAAAGCAGAACGCGCTAAAGAAACATTCCATTCAACTGCCGAACAGGCTGCTAAAATTGCAGCAGCTGCCAAGGTGAAACAATTAATGTTAGGGCATTATTCGGCCCGGTATGGTGATACCGACGTTTTTATTGCGGAAGCAGAGCCCTTTTTCAAAAACCTACTGTTAGCAAGTGAAGGCAAAAAAATTAAAATTTAGTTTGCAAATACGGTTTTGATACCTACCTTTGTTTAAAATTATTCTAAATAAGGAATATGGCGAAAGTACTGATAGCAGATCAAAATTACCTCTCAAGAGTAGGCGCTGAGCTTTTAATCAGCAGCTTAAAGGGGTATGATTTATTGCCTTCGGTTGTTTCTGAATCGGAGGATTTAAATAAAACCATACAGTTTTTGAAACCCGATTTATTAATTCTTGATTATTATTCATTAAATATTTCTTTCAGTCAGTTGAAAGCGCTTACTTCTAAATTTAAAAATTTAAAAGTGCTTGCCATCACCGAGCCTCTTGGGAAAGCTGAAATGAATAACGCACTTAAATCGGGTGTAAATAGTCATTTATTAAAAGAATGTGATCGCGAGGAAATTATTGAAGCAATTGTAGCAACCTTAAATAATGAGCGTTTCCTTTGCGGAAAAATAGCTTCTGTCTTAACTTCAGCCGAAGAAATTGTTTCCAATAAGTCTCTTATTAAAACCTTCTCTTGCGAAGGATTAAGTGTTACAGAGCGCGAGATTGAAATCATTAAATACATTGCCGAAGGTTTGTCTAACAAACAAATTGCCGATAAATTAAATTTAAGTACGCATACAGTTAACACGCATCGTAAAAACATCATGAATAAACTGGAGGTAAATAATACCGCCGGAATTGTGATGTATGCCGTAAAAAATCAACTGTTGGAAACTAATCACTTTTTGTTTTCTAATTAATTAAAAATCAATTAACTAAATAACATTAACACAGGCTTCAAACCTGTGTTTTTTGTTATATTTGCATCCTAATTATATTCTTTTAAAATGGTATTTCTTGATTTTGAAAAGCCCGTTGAAGAGCTAAGCAAAGAGTTGGAAAAGCTGAAGGAAGTGGCTTCAAAAAGCAAAGTAGATTTGTCAAAATCTGTTACTGAACTCGAAGAAAAGATTCAAGATAAAATTATTGAACTGTATTCGAATTTAACTCCCTGGCAACGCGTTCAGGTGAGCCGTCACCCTGAGCGACCATACACGCTTGCTTATATTGAGCATGTATCTAATAAATCATTTATTGAATTACATGGCGATCGCACCGTAGCCGATGATAAAGCCATGGTTGGCGGTTGGGGCGAAATTGACGGACAAACCGTAATGTTTATTGGTCAGCAAAAAGGTATCAATACTAAAATGCGTCAGATCCGTCGCTTTGGTATGGCGAATCCTGAAGGTTACCGTAAAGCTTTACGCCTAATGAAAATGGCGGAAAAATTTAATAAGCCAATCGTTACATTTATTGATACCCCTGGTGCTTATCCGGGTTTGGAAGCAGAGGAACGCGGACAAGGCGAAGCCATTGCTAAAAACCTTTTAGAAATGGTGCAGTTAAAGGTTCCTGTAATTTGTATTATCATTGGAGAAGGAGCAAGTGGTGGAGCGTTAGGAATTGGTATTGGTGATAAAGTATTGATGTTGGAAAATACCTGGTATTCGGTTATTTCTCCGGAATCATGTTCTTCTATTTTATGGCGCAGTTGGAACTTTAAAGAACGTGCCGCTGAAGCTTTAAAGTTAACGGCTGATGATATGAGCAAGCACGGACTCATCGACGGTATTATTAAAGAACCAGTTGGTGGTGCACATCGTGATCCTCAAGCAACCTTTGAAACAGTTAAGCGGGAAATAAAAAAACATTTAAACGATTTAAGTAAAATAAGCGCAGAAGAACGCATCAATCAACGTATCGAAAAATTCGGTGCTATGGGAGTTGTTCACGAACTCGACTAAACTTAAATTTATATATTTGCAATCCGAAAAATTATTAATCATAAAAAACTAAATTAAAATGGCAGATACCGGTGATATTGGAGTAGGCTCAGTAATCAGATTCAATGGTGAATTAATGCAGATTATGGAATATCAGCACCGCACTCCCGGAAACTTACGCGCATTCTATCAGGCTAAAATGCGTAACCTAAAAACAGGTAAGCAAATGGAAAACCGTTTCCGTAGCGGAGAGTTGGTGGATATTGTTCGTGTAGAATATAAAATGATGCAGTTCATTTATCCGGAAGGTGATTTTGCTGTTGTAATGGATACAGAAACCTACGAACAGATTCACGTGCCAATGATGTTATTCGGTGATGGCGCTAAATTTTTGAAAGAAGGTATGGAAGTGAAAGTTGTGTTTGAAGAAGGTGAGAATGTTATTCTTGCGGAAGCTCCAACTTTTGTTGAGGCACAAATCACCTATGCTGAACCCGGAGTTAAAGGTGATACAGCTACTAACACATTAAAACCTGCTAAAATAGATTCAGGTACAGAAATTATGGTTCCTTTATTTTTAAATGAAGGTGACTGGGTAAAAGTAGATACCCGCACCGGCGCTTATGTAGAGCGAATTAAAAAATAATAAACACAAACTTATAAAAGCCCCGTTCCAACAGGTTCGGGGTTTTTTATTAACCGACAATTAACCTGCGGCTTTGTCAGCTTTCGGCAAATTGTCTGTTGTAACAAATATTATGGCAGAAATGCGCTTTGTTAAAATATTGATTATCAATGTTTTTAATATTTAACATATGATAACACTGCCAATTAGAAACATTTGCGGGCTTTTTGCGTTCTATACATAAGAAGCACCTTTAACGCTTTAAGACTATGAGAACAACACGTAAAAAAGAAGAAGTAAAACAAGAGTACCTTGTGAAACTTCGTATCGACAAAAGAACAATCATTATGGTTCGCAACGAACAGTCATTAAAAAACTGGAAAGCGAAATACCCTAATGCAGAAATTGTTCTGTAATTATTATTTCAAATTGAAATAATCTACCGCCATGGTAGCAATTTCATTTCCGTAGGCTAATGATGCAGTAGCCGCCGGCGATGGAGAGTTTATCACGTGCATGGCATTGCCGTGCTTCTCAATTTTAAAATCATCGAGCATTTCTCCTTCCGGACCTAATGCCATCGCTCTGATTCCGCAACGCGCCGAAACAATATCATCCATTTCTAAACTCGGAATTAATTTTCTCAAACGCTTCAAGAAAAATGTTTTGCTGAATGCACCTCTGTATTCATCCAATCCAAATTTCCAATGTTTACCAAAAAACTTCCAGGTGCCTTTAAAGCCAAATGCTTCTGCCGTATCTTTTAAGCTAAATGCTGTTTTACTGTAACCTTCGCGATCAAAAACAAACACGGCGTTCGGTCCGCATTCAACGCCACCTTTAATCATACGTGTAAAGTGCACACCTAAGAATGGGAATTTCGGATTTGGTACCGGATAAATTAAATTCTTTACTTTATTTCTTCCTTTATCCGTTAAATCATAATAATCTCCTCTGAAACCAACAATGGCCGCGTCACTTTTCTGACCTTCTTTCTTCGCCATCCTGTCGGCTTGCAAACCTGCGGTTGTAATGATATAACTGCCTTCGTAGGTTGCCGATTTTGTTTTTACTTCCGTTACATTTCCTTTCTTCTCAAAACCGATGACTTCTTGTCCGGTTAAAACTTTACTGCCGTTATTTTTTGCGTGAATTAACTCAACATATTTTCTGGCCACATCGGTGTAATCAATAATGCCGGTGCATGGAACCCAAATACCTGCAATACCTTCGCAATACGGTTCAATTTCTTTAATGCGTTTGGTGTCTATCATTTCAATCCCTTCCACATCATTGGCTACACCATTATTAAATACTTTATTCATGTGTGCCAATTCACTTTCGTGCGTAGCGACAATAATTTTTCCGCAAATATCATGTGGTATGTTGTGCTCTTTCACAAACTGAACTAATTCGCGGCGACCGGAAACACAATTACGTGCTTTATACGAACCGGGTTTGTAATAAATACCTGAGTGAATAACCCCCGAGTTATGTCCGGTTTGATGGGCAGCAACTTCCTTTTCTTTTTCTAAAACCAAAATAGTTTTATTTGGAACTTTTAAGGAAAGTTTATAAGCAGTCGCTAATCCAACGATGCCCCCGCCAACAATGATAATATCGTATTTATTTGTGCTCATAGTTTTAAAAACTAACATGTCACTTCGAGCGTAGTCGAGAAGTGAAAGCCGCATTTAGTGGTCTCGACTTCGCTCGACCTGACAATTATTTCAATTTATTAATAATCTCGTCTAAACTTAATTCTTCCTGCGTGCCGCTCACCATGTTTTTTAAATTGTAGCGTTTCTTTTCCATTTCATTGCTTCCTACCACACACACAAACGGAATGCTTTTTTTATTGGCATAATCAAATTGCTTGGCTACTTTTTTGGTTACATCCGGATACACCTCGCAGCTCACTAAATTTTTTCTTAATTCAGAGGCGAGTTGCATGCAATGGTCGCGGTTACTTTCATCAAAATGTGCGAATAATAATTTGGTGGAAGAAACTTTGCTGACTGATTCAGGATACAAGTTTAATTCTTCCATCACATCGTAAATACGATCGATACCAAATGAAATACCAACGCCGCTCATATTCGGTAAGCCAAAAATACCGGTTAAATCATCATAGCGACCACCACCCAAAATACTTGGTGTAAAGGTTCCTGCATTCGCTTTTACTTCGAAAATAGTTCCTGTGTAATAATTTAATCCGCGCGCAAGGGTAATGTCTAATTCAATCTTAACGTGAGACGCCTTTGCATTTTTTAATAAGTATTCAATTTCCTCAATTCCTTTTTTTCCGGTTTCGTTTTCACCGACAAATTTCTTAAGCGTATTTACTTTATCGTTGTTATCGCCTTTAAAATCGAAGAGGGGACTCAGTTTCTCAATGGCAGCTTGATTTATTCCTTTTCCTTGTAATTCTTTCACTACACCATCTGTACCAATTTTATCTAACTTATCAATGGCTACTGTAATGTCGACAATTTTTTCTTTTTCATTTACTACTTCTGCAATCGCCGTTAAAATTTTACGGTTATTGAATTTTAAAAGAACCGGAATGTTTAACTGAGAAAATGAAATATCAATCAAAGAAATTAAATCCAATTCATTCACTAAAGAATCGCTGCCAATAATATCCGCATCGCATTGATAAAATTCGCGGTAACGGCCTTTTTGAGGTTTATCGGCGCGCCATACCGGTTGAATTTGATAACGTTTAAACGGAAAAGTAATGTTGTGCTGATTCATTACCACATAACGCGCAAAAGGAACTGTTAAATCGTAACGAAGGGCCTTTTCTGTAATGTATTTAATTATGCTATTTGAATATTTTTCAGGTAGATTCTTTATCTCAACCCCAGAAACATCATTTCCTTCTTGCTCAAAAACAGAATGTACTTTTTCTTGATCTTCTTTTGAAAGAGTTCTGAATATTTCAATGGCATTATCAGTGGGAATATTACCTAAGTAATTGCCTGAGTCTAGAATTTTAAAAATTAGTTTATCTCCTTCGTCACCATATTTTCCCATTAACGTTGATAAATTCTCCATAGCCGGTGTTTCCAAAGGTTGATAGCCGAACAATTCAAAATTCTTTTTTATCACCGAAAAAATATAATTTCTCTTCTGCATTTCTGCAGGTCCGAAATCTCTGGTGCCTCTTGGTATGCTTGGTTTCACGGGAAGTTTATAGTTTATGGTTGATAGTAATTAGTTTATAGTTTAATGTCGCGTCTCGACTCCTCCCGATAGCTATCGGGACAACGTGACATCGTGTTTTTACATTCTGTTTGGTACTTCAATTCCCAATAATTTCATTCCGTTTTTGATTATGTCTGAACATTGTTTCGCTAACATGACACGCATTTGCTTTACCTTTTCATTTTCTTCTTTCAAAATACTGTAATCATGATAAAAACGATTGAAGCTTTTGGTTAATTCGTATACATAATTAGCGATTAAAGAAGGATTATAAGCTTTAGCACTTTCTTCCAATACAGAAGGGAATTCGTACATCAGTTTTATCAATTCTCTTTCCAATTCGTTTAACGTAACACTTGCATCCGCTGCCGCAGGAATTTGTCCAGCTTTGGATAATACCGATTGAATACGCGCATAAGTGTACTGAATAAACGGACCGGTATGTCCGTTAAAGTCGATACTCTCCTTCGGATCGAAAAGCATTTTCTTTTTCGGATCAACTTTCAGCATAAAATATTTTAAAGCGCCGGAACCAATGGTATGGTATAAAGTTTTTAATTCATCATCTGAAAAACCTTCTACCTTTCCGAGCTCCTTGGTAGTTTGCTCGGCGGTACTAAACATTTCATCCAGTAAATCATCAGCATCCACAACCGTACCTTCACGGCTCTTCATTTTTCCTTCGGGTAATTCAACCATACCATAGGATAAATGATAACATTCTTTTGCCCAGTTGTAGCCTAACTTCTCTAATATTTTAAATAATACTTTGAAGTGATAATCTTGTTCGTTTCCTACAGTATAAATCAATTGATTTAATTGCGGGAATTCTTTAAAACGCTCAATGGCAGTTCCAATATCCTGGGTAATATACACTGATGTTCCGTCGCTGCGCAAAACAATTTTTTCGTCTAAACCTTCCGCGCTTAAATCAATGGCTACGCTGCCGTTATCTTTTTTGTAAAATACTTTTTTAGCTAAGCCTTCCTGAATGATTTCTTTTCCTAATACGTAGGTATTACTTTCGTAATACATCTTATCGAAATTCACACCAAGAGTAGAGTAGGTCTTCGCAAATCCATCGTACACCCAGCCATTCATCATCTTCCACAAATCAATTGTTTCTTTATCGCCGGCTTCCCATTTGCGGAGCATTTCCTGAACTTCCAACATCAAAGGAGCTTGCTTTTCGGCCTCTTCTTTTGTTTTACCGCCGGAAACTAATTCTTCAATTTCCTTTTTATAAGCTTTGTCAAACGCAACATAATATTTCCCCACCAAATGATCGCCCTTCATGCCGCTTGATTGTGGTGTTTCGCCGTTACCAAATTTTTTCCAGGCCAGCATACTCTTGCAAATATGCACACCGCGGTCGTTCACCAAATTGGCTTTTATTACTTTATGTCCTTGTGTTTTTAAAATTTCTGCCACCGAATAACCTAAGAGATTATTACGGATGTGTCCGAGATGCAATGGCTTATTGGTATTGGGAGAAGAATATTCCAGCATAATGGTTTTTCCGCTGGTGCCTTCTTTTTTAAAACCATAATTGGATACTGAACTTTCAGAGTTAAAAAAGCCTAACCAAAAATCATTACTCAAACTTAAGTTTAAGAAACCTTTTACAACATTGTATTTGGTAATATTTTTATTGTTTTCGGTTAAGAATTTTCCGAGAGCCTCGCCAACTTGTTCCGGACTTTGCTTAGTTGCTTTTATGTAGGGGAAAGTAACCAAGGTAAAATCGCCTTCAAATTCCTTGCGGGTTTTTTGAAGTGTGATTTCAGATTCATTCACTGAAATGGAATAAACTTTACTTAAAGCTTCCTGAATGGCTTTATTTAATAAGCTGTGCGCTAACATAGAGTGCAAAGGTAATAAAGCCCAGGGTTTATACAATAAAAAAGCCCCCGCATTTGCGAGGGCTCCCTTAGTAGTTGTTTAATTATTATAGGTAACCGAAAATCTTTTTATTCGTTTTCTTTTTGTAAGTCCATTCAACTTTCATACCGTAAGGACATTGATTTGCGCCAACAGTAACTGAGTTTCCGTTTTGATCCACACCGAATAAGCATTTTAAATCGAAAGCTTTATCATCCACTTTAATGTTTACTTCACCTTGAATTGGAGCCCAAGCGCCACAAGTTGTGTTCCAAACAACCGGCGTTACAACCTGGCTGGTAAAACCATCACCATCGCGAGTTGTACCGTAGTTTTCTAATTGATTAATGCTATTGTGGGTACCGATACCTTCACCAACGCAAGTAATAATTAAGTTTGAATAAGTGTAAGTGAACTTACGGTGAATATTATAAGTTGCAGTGCTTGAACCGTCGAAAGTAACTTTTAAGTTAGTACCTGTTACTTGGTGAGAAAGGTTAGCTTGTCCTAAGAAAATCAAATCAAACCAAGTTCCACCTGAGTTATTGGTTACATTTTGAGTACCGTTTAACTCAATGCTTTTTCCATCGGAAGCACGGGTAACTTTATACCCTAAATATTCCACTTGTAAAACAGCACCAACTGTTTTCCATCTAACACCACTGCCATAATTTAAAATGGTTAAACGAATAGAACCGGTACGTGTACGGTTGCTGCAAGTAGTTCCGTTATAGTTTAAAGTAACACGTCCCATGTACAAACCATTGGTATCAACAGTTAAGCCGCAAGGTGTTCCTAAAACACTGCTCACGCTTTGTCCGCCTGCCAGTTTACCATGTAATAAAGAGTTATCAGCGATCACATTATTCACGTCACTAATAGCAGCGTCGTTTTCGCCTTGAACCGAACGGTTATCGGCAGAAGCCTGTCCGTCTTCATTTTTAAAAGCTTTTTTCTTCTTACAAGAAGTAAATACTAATGAACCTGATAATACAATCAGGGAAAGAGCGTAGATAATTTTGTTGGTTTTCATTTTTTAGGTTTTTGTTTTTTATTGGATGGAGATTTTGATTAAAGGTTTAATGACTTTGAAATTAATCATGTAAATGTATAAAAATCAATTAGTTAAAATAATCAATTAAAATGATGAATTAATTTTGAAGCACTAATTTAATTCAAAATCCCTCTAAAAAACATTTTATTTCTTTAAATATATGTGTTATATTTGCCCCTCTAATTAAAACAAAAGGATAGTAATATGTATCTTACATCAGAAGCAAAAAAGCAAGTGTTTAAAAAACACGGTGGAAGCGAAAAAAACACAGGAAGCGCAGAATCTCAAATCGCGTTGTTTACTCAACGTATTGATCACTTAACAGGTCATTTAAAAAGCAATAAGAAAGATTTCGGAACTCAACGTTCTCTTTTAAACTTAGTAGGTAAGCGTCGTGCTTTATTAGACTATTTAAAGAAAACTGATATCAATCGCTACCGTGCGATTATTAAAACATTAGATATCCGTAAGTAATCTTACGAATATGATTTATTGGAGGGGGGCATTTCGAAGATATTCGGAATGCCTTTCTTATTAATAGGCAAAAGAATAAAATAAATATAAATCCGTTCCGGAAACGCCGGAACACAAAAACAGAAACATGTCACAAATAGGAACACAACACAGTTTCGACTTAGGCGATGGCCGAATCGTAACATTAGAAACAGGTAAATTAGCAAAACAAGCCGATGGCGCTGTAGTCGTAAAATTGGGTGATACCATGATTTTAGCTACCGTAGTAAGCTCTAAAGAAGCAAAGGAAGGCGTTGACTTTTTACCTTTAACCGTAGATTATCAAGAAAAATTTGCAGCTGCCGGAAGATTTCCCGGAGGCTTCTTCCGTCGTGAAGCTAAACTTTCAGATTATGAAGTATTGATTAGCCGTATCGTTGACCGCGCTATGCGTCCTTTATTCCCTGAAGATTATCATGCCGATACTCAAATCATGTTGTCTTTAATTTCTTCTGATCGTAAAACAATGCCGGATGCATTAGTAGGTTTAGCTGCTTCTGCTGCAGTGGCTGTATCTGATATTCCGTTCAACGGACCTATCTCAGAAGTTCGCGTAGGAAAAATTGACGGTAAATTAGTTCTTAATCCTAACGTGGATGATTTAGAAAAGTCTACCATCGATATGATTATTGCAGCATCTGATAAGGATATTGTAATGGTGGAAGGTGAAATGAGCGAGATTAGCGAAGACGAAATGTTAGAAGCGATTCAGTTTGCACACACTGCCATTAAAGTACAAATTAAAGCTATCAATGAATTCGCAGCAAAAGCGGGATTAAAACCAAAACGTGAATACTGCCATGAAGTAAACGATCTTGAATTAAAAGAAAAAGTAAAGGCCGCTACTTACGACAAAGTGTATAACGTAGCTAAAATGGCTAATCCTGATAAAAACAAGCGCAAGGAAGCGTTTAAAGCTGTATTAGAAGAATTCAAGGCAACTTTCACAGAAGAAGAATTAGCAGAGAAAAAAGCTTTAATTGAGAAATATTATCACGAAGTTGAATACCATGCGGTGCGTAAGGCTGCATTGGATACAAAGATTCGTTTGGATGGTCGTAAAACAAATCAGATTCGTCCGATTTGGAGTGAAGTAGGTTATTTACCTGCAGCTCACGGTAGCGCTGTATTTACACGTGGAGAGACTCAATCTTTAACCACTGTAACATTAGGTACACCTAAAGACGCATTAATGATTGATGCCGCTTTTATGCAAGATGAATTACGTTTTATGTTGCATTATAACTTCCCTGGTTTTTCAACCGGTGAAGCAAAACCAAATCGTGGTCCGGGCCGTCGTGAAGTTGGTCACGGTAACTTAGCACAACGTGCATTAAGCAAAGTGATTCCTACAGATTCAGGATATACCATTCGCGTAGTTTCTGATATTTTAGAGAGTAACGGTTCAAGTAGTATGGCTACAGTTTGTGCCGGTACTTTAGCTTTAATGGATGCTGGTGTAAAAATCAAGAAACCGGTATCTGGTATTGCCATGGGATTAATCACTGACGATAAAAACAATTATGTTGTATTGTCGGATATCTTAGGTGATGAAGATCATTTAGGTGATATGGATTTTAAAGTGTGTGGTACCAAGGATGGTATTACAGCTGTGCAAATGGATTTAAAAGTAAACGGATTACCATATGAAGTAATGCGCGAAGCTTTAATCCAGGCAAAAGAAGGTCGCTTACACATTATGGGTGAGATGATGAAAACCATGACTGAACCACGTGCGGATTATAAAGCACACGCACCTCGCTTTACTAAGATTGAAGTGCCGGGTGAATTCATTGGCGCAATTATCGGTCCTGGTGGAAAAGTGATTCAGGAGATGCAAAAAGCTACAGGTACATCTATCAGCATTACTGAAGTAGAGAAAATGGGTGTAGTTGAAATTTTTGGTGAGAACCTTGAATCCATTACTGCTGCATTAACGCGCATTAAAGGAATTGTAGCAATGCCGGAAGAAGGAGAAGTATACGACGCTACAGTAAAAACAATTATGCCTTATGGTGCCTTTGTTGAATTTTTACCTGGCAAAGAAGGTTTATTGCACATTAGTGAAGTAGACTGGAAACGTTTAGATACATTAGAAGGTGTTTTAAAAGAAGGGGATAAGATACAAGTGAAGTTTATGGGTAATGATCCTAAAACCAAGAAGTATAAATTATCGCGTAAGGTTTTGTTACCAAAACCTGAAAAGACAGAGAGCGCTGAAAATAAAGCCTAACAAAAAGCCCCCGTTAATCGGGGGCTTTTTTATTATGTATTCATTTCAATTTTATTTCTTGCCTTTTCCTTTTCCCTTGCCGTTACCATTACCATTACCATTACTATTACTATTACCATTACCTTTTCCCTTCATGCCCTTGCTTTTTCCTTTTGCATCGTTTTTGAGTGCATGAAATTCTTTGGAGCCTGGTTTAATTCCCATTTCTTTTGCAATTTCTCCCCAACCTTTTGATTTATTTTTATCAAAGCTGGTAGCTACTGTTTCAACAGGCTTGGTGGTAATTTGGGCAATCTCTAAGGTCATCAGTACATCAGATGGCTCCATTTTGTGAATGTTTAATAAATTTTCGACAATACTTTTTGTTGTATTGAATTTCTCAATGGCATCGTTTTTAAATGCTTCTAATGCGTTTTTCGCATCTTTATTTAAAGCAATTAAAGAATTATCCAAATCCGCATCGCCGGTGGTTACTTTTAATTGAGCGCTTGCTGTTGCGCTAATAATTAAGAAAAGTGCAATGAATTTTTTCATGCGATTAATTTTTAAGATACAACTACTTTTACATTATATTCGATACCTTCTAAGGTTAAGGTACAAACATAAACACCGGAACTTAATTTGTGTTGTGGTATAATTCGGAATTTTGTGTTTGTTTGGTCATTAATATAAAAAGAGGATTCGTATACGTGTTCACCTTTTTCACCTTTCAGGCTGATTTTAATTTCATGATTATTTTCGATACCCGAAACATCAGCGGTAAACTCACCATTGTTAGGATTAGGATAAATGACAAATCGAATGTTTTTTCCTTTAATGTAATTAACACTAACAATTTTACTGTAGTTATACGACAGATCTTTGTCAACTTGTTTTAAACGATAGTAACTCACACCGGATAACGGTGATACATCTTCATAAACATATTGTAAAATAGTTTGACTATTACCGTTAATTCCCGCACTTTTTACAGTACCAATAATTTCAAAAGAATGTGCGTTGGTGCTTTTTTGTACTTCAAAATGACTGTTGTTTTTTTCAGTAGATGTCATCCAGATGACATCTACTTTATGGTTGTTTAATTGCGCATTAAAATCAACTAATTCAACGGGTAAAACCACCCCCGTACACCATACGCTTGTTGCAGGTAAACAAGCAGGGCCATTCAACGGTCCATCACCTGCACTCCATAAAACGTCACCGCATATTTCAATAAAGTTAGAGTTACCTCCACCGGTTCCGGGTCTTATACTACCACTTGCCATAATATAGATTCTTGAATTACAAGGCAATCTTAGTTTATTTCCATTATCGAACTGAAGCGTACCATAAATAACGAGATTTGGTCCAGCCGGACATCCAGAATAATCTTGTTGAGTAGTAATCGTAACAACATGCGCGGCTAAAATAATAATGGAGTCGCCACATCCCGGAACAGATCCGCATGACCAAGTTGCCGCGTTATTCCATGCACCGTTTCCAGTTGAAATACAGGTAGCTGCCTTGTTAACAAAATAGCTAAAAGATAGTAACAGAGCTAAGAGGAACTTTCTAAAATGTAATAGGTTCATATAATTCTCTGAAAAATTTTTCCTAAGATAACAAATACTACTATATCTCAAAATAATATTAAAGCATTAAATGAACAATTTAACACTTAAAAACTACCACTTCGCTTGTTGGAATAAGTTAGGATCAAAAATTGTTGCATTTAGATTTTTCGGAAATTGAATATTGTAATATTTTTCTATCATTTGTAATTCGCCCATGCTTTTAAAAATTACTTTTTTTGCCACCCAATAGCCTTGCATCTTTTCGTAATCGGAAAATACAACATCCATTTGTTTTCCCTTTTTATAAATAATTCGATGCATGTATAATCTTTCTTTATCTATCCAAAATTGCGGGATACTGTCATTTCCTTTTTCTGCGCCTACCACATAAACAGCTCTGCCATCAAAAACATCTTCACGAACTGTATTTAAATTATAACCTAATGAATCTAATGTTTTGCAGGATTGTTCAGGCTGTAGATAATAAATATCAAAGCCAACCAATAACAAATCATGAATAAACGGTCGTGGTGTTTTCGCCACCCCATCTTTTATTCCGGTTACCGTATTGTTGGCAAACACAACACCGTTTCCGCTATTCATACTGTCGTATTTAATTACCAATTTTCCCGGGAAGGAGGCCGCTTCATGCCAAACTTCTTTTCGTTCTTCTTTTCCGTCCTTATAAAAAAAAGCATCCTGCGTAAATGTAAAATAGGTGTACCATTTTCCATGATACATTTTATACATTTCATTAATGACATCTTTACCGCTCTGTATTTTTTGAGAAAATACCTGAACCGATAAAAAAAGCAGGACTAAAAATAATTTGTTTTTCATGTAATGAAGTTACAACTTCATTCATGACATTTACTCACGTAAAAAAGGGGATTTATCTAAGCCAGTTTCTGATAAGTTTGCCACCAACGATCAGGGATTTCATTGTTTACTGCCATAGAGTAATCCTTATACGAGCAAGGAATTAAAGTATGCCTTTCAAATTTTAATCCTTTGTGTGGAGGATAGGGGATTTCCATCCACCAACGGTCGCTTTTTTTACTCTTATAGAAATTAATTTCATATTTCTCATCCTGTAACACCACATTAAAACGGATGTAATCAGGATTGGTGCGCGAAGGATAATCACTTTTACGATTGTAAAATCCGTCCATGAAACACCAAATCATTTGAGCAGCTAAGTGCGACGTTTTTCCGTACGCATCAAATGCCGGATTGATTTCGTAGATACCCACCGAAGTTAATTTATCACTCATGCCGGCATAACGCATAATCTGACAAGCTTCCTCGGCATACAAACCGTTAGGAGAGGCATTTGGATTAGCAGGAGCATCGGCATGCTTAATGGAAGTAATATCAAAACTAATCATGTCGGCCTGACGAATGATTGGCTCTGCTTCTTCTATTTTATCGCGTATTTGTCCTAATCGATAAGCATCAAAATATAATTTAGTCATCATGGCTGTAGAAGCCGGACTCACCAAATACGTTTGATAACCGATATTACTGTAATTAAATAAATAATTCGGTTGATGTAAAATGATCTTTCCTAAATAAGAAGTGTTAGTGATATCATCTTCCGGATTTCCTAAATCAAAAATAGAATCAATGGAAGCGATATTAATGGTTTGTTCCAAATCTTTGTAACCTAAAAATTGTGCATAGGTTAAATCCTGACTGCCGCCAATGATAACCGGAACAATATTTTTACGAATTAAAAAATCGATGCTTGCTTTTACAGCATAATAGGTATCATCCACACTATGACCCGCCATAATATTTCCTAAGTCTACCACATTAGCTCTGAAGTTACCGCTATATAAACTATATAAATAATTTCTTACTGTATCGGGAGCTAATGCGCAACCTTCATTATTCACAGCATTTCTGTCTTCGCATACACCAATAATGGCCATATCTATGTTTTCCAATTCAGGAAACTCATCACCTTCTTTGTAAATTTTAAAGTCGTGACCAAATTGTCCTTCTACAAATTCTTTATTTTCAACTACCATGTTGAAACTTACCGGGGTGAAAAAATGCGCTATATCCGACATATGTTATTGTATATTGCTAAAGTAAGAAGTCACTGCGTTGGTAATATTTCTAATAAGCAAAGTAATTAACAGTCAGAAGCTAAAAAACACCGAGTTTTTTAGGTGCTAATGAATTAACGCTTTACTTAATAAAAACCATATAATTTAACTAAAAATCAGGTGTTTGTATCGAAATAATTTATATATCTTTAATGGATTAAATAAAATCTATACCCTATGAAATTAAACACGAAAAGTGGTTATTCAAAAACGAAAGCAATAACCTTCTTGGCTGTTCTATTAGTATTATCGAATTCAGTATTTTCTCAAGCAACGGCTTGGGCTTGGGCTAAAAGAGGTGGTGGAACTGTTAACGATTTCGTAAGTCGTACTATTGTTGATGCCTCCGGGAACGTTTATGTAGCCGGAAGTTTTGAAAGTGTTTCCATTACCGTTGGAACCATCACTGTTAATAATGGCGGTACTTCGGGAAGAGATATTTTCATTGCTAAGTATAATTCGGCAGGCGATGTTCAGTGGGTACAACGTATCACAGGAACCATGAGTGAGTATGTTACCGGTTTAACTTCCGATGCATCGGGAAGAATTTATGTAGTAGGGCATTTTATTAGTCCGAGTATTTCATTCCCACCCTACACAGCTGCCAATTCAAACACAGCTTCACCAACCAACGATATGTTTGTTACCTGTATCAATTCATTGGGTACACCGCAATGGTTTAATACCTATGGAGGAACCGGTCAGGAGTTACCCGGAGGATGTGCATATTCAAATGCTGTATCCGGATTATATGTTGTAGGAACTTTTTATGATCCAACTTTATCTATTGGTGCTGTTACATTAAACAATTCAAGTTTAACAGGTAAGGCCGAAGGATTTTTAATGCGATTTAACAGCAATGGGAGTGTTAATTGGGGTAGAGTATTGGGTTCGTCTTCTTGTGATGAATATGCAAATGATGTAGAACCTGACGTGAATGGAAATCCGAATGTAGTTGGAACGTTTCAAGGTTCCATCACAAATGCGACAACTACCATTGGTACGAGTACCGTTTTAACAAGTAATGGCTCTACAGATTTATGGTTAGCAAAATATTCTTCTGCCGGAACCTTCACATGGGCACGTAATTTAGGAAGTACTTCCAGTGATTTTCCAAGCAATATTGATGTGGATGGTTCCAATAATGTGTATGTTGCAGTTAGCGGACAAGGCGCGATGAATTTCGGATCATTTGCATTACCGAATAGTGGTGGTTACGATGGATATCTTGCAAAATATAATTCATCAGGTGTGCCGCAATGGGCCGTAAGAGCTTATGGTGCTAACAATGATTATGCGGGTGGCGTTACAGTGGATGCTGCAGGTAATTCTTACTTCTTAGGTTATTTTGACGGTAGCACTTGTACTGTTGGTACATCTACCATGTCAAATACATTTCTTGGAACTTACGATTTGTTTGTTGCTAAATATAACACATCAGGCACATATCAATGGCAGGCAAAGTCAACAGGAACTGCTAATGAAGCACCGGCTGCGGCAATTGATGTAGATGCTATTGGAAATGTATACGTGGGCGGTTATGTTGATGGAATGGGCGTATTCTCTACTAATACTGTAACGTCGGTAGGTGGTTATGATATTTTCTTAGCTAAAATCGGTTGTTTAACAACAGGAATTATTGCGCCACTTACGGTATGTACAGGCAGTTCGGCCACACTTACCGCAACCGGTGCCACAACCTATTCTTGGAGTACCGGTGCTACGAGTTCCAGTATTGTTGTTTCTCCAACAGCTAGTGCCGTATATACGGCTACAGGCACAACAGGCTCTTGTGTCGGTACGCCTGCCAGTGCCAGTATAACTTTACTTCCTGCAAGTGTTAGCGCGGGATCTAACATAAACTTATTATGTAAACAAAAAGCGGTCATCAATGCTACTTGCAGTCCGGCGGCAACTTCTGTTGCGTGGACGCCAACCACCAACTTAAGTAGTTCAACTATTTTAACACCATCTGTTACCGGAAATTTTGGAACAACCATTTATACCGTAAATGTGAATTTAAATAACGGTTGTTCTAAATCGAGTACAGTTGCCGTTCAATCCGGCGCACAAGCCCCGAATATTTGTATGGTAACTGTTGATAGTTTAGGAAACGACAATGAAATTTATTGGGAGAAAACCTTGTATCCGCGTGCCGATAGTTTTATCGTGTATCGCGAAACAAGTTTAAATAATTACACGCGTATTGGCGCAGTGAGCCGTACAGCGTTTAGTATGTATGTAGATACCAATAGAAGTATTGGTCCGGCTAATGGAAATCCAAACACCAGTTATTACAGATACAAATTGCAAATAAAAGACAGTTGCGGAAACTTGAGTCCGTTAAGCTTATGGCATGAAACTATTTTTATTCAGGATCAATTGAATGGTAACTTCAATTGGAATAGTTACGCGATTGAATCTACAACGGCAACACCAATTTCTATTTATAACTTAAAACGTCGTACGCCTGCAACAGGTACAGAAACATTAGTAACAAGTACCACAGGAAATTTAGCAACCGACCCTGCCTATAATACCTTCTGGCCTTTAGGGGTAAAATGGTTTGTTGACGCGGTTGGGTTTAACTGTAATCCTACTGCAAAAGTGTTAGTGCAAAAAACCAAAACACGCAGTAACCAATCTAACGATAAATTATTCCCGACAGGAATAAATTCACTTGCTATTTTTAATGAAAATATTCAGGTGTATCCAAACCCGGCTAAAGATTTAATTAATGTTGATTTGACTTCTTTATCAAAAGAAGAAATTACCGTGGAGATAAAAAATGTGTTAGGTCAAAGTATTTACCAAACTCAGTCTTTAAATCAACATATGGTGATTAATGTTTCTACACTTCAATCGGGTGTATACATGTTAATCGTTAAGCAAGGTAATCAGGAGAGCATAAAAAAAGTAGTTATTCAATAGATAGTAAATTGAACGAAAGGAGCCTGAATTGTTAAAATTCAGGCTCTTTTGCATTATTAATGGCTGCAATTAGTTGATAATTCTACCTTGTTATATCAGGAATTTTGTTACTTTTAATCTATTATTTTTAAATATCATGAAGAAAATTATTTCGTTCTTTTTTATCGCATTTTTAGTTGCTTCAACTAATCTTTTAAAATCTCAAAATTATGTGTGGGCTCGTTCGTTCGGTAGTCCTACTTACGACGATTGGCGTGCAACTGCCATAGATGCAGCCGGAAATGTTATTGCCGTAGGTTCATTTTCAGGTACCGTCGATTTCGATCCGGGTGCAGGTGTTTATAATTTAACAGCTACTGCAGGTGGTGATGATATTTTTATTATGAAATTAACTTCTGCAGGAAATTTCGTTTGGGCTCGTCGCCTGGGTACTACAACTGACGAAGTTGCAGCAGATGTTATTTGCGATGCTTCTTCCAATATTTATGTTGTAGGTAGTTTTAACGGTACCGTAGATTTTGATCCGGGAGCCGGTGTTACTAATCTTACATCTGCAGGTAGCAGCGATGTGTGTATGTTTAAATTAAACTCTTTAGGAAATTTTGTTTGGGCACGTAAAATGGGTGGTACAGGTTCCGACTGGGCAAGCGCCATTGATATTGATAACCTTAACGCTAACGTTTATATCACCGGAACTTTTATTGGGACAGCGGATTTTAATCCAAGTGCTACAACCAATAACTTAGTTATTCGTGGCGGACAAGATATATTTGTTGGAAAGTATGATGTAAATGGAAATTACGTATGGGCTCAATCGATGGGAGGAACTGTAGCTGATTACGGATATGATCTAAAAGTTGATAATTTAAATAATTACGTTTATTGTACAGGTATTTTCGCAGGAACTACAGTTACTCTTTCTCCGGGATGTTCTTGTCCAACCTATACATCACAGGGAGGCAGCGATTTTTATGTTGTAAAATTAACCTGTAGCGGAGGCGGATTTAACTCTGCCGCTGTGATGGGCGGAACCGGAACTGATTATGGTGTTGGTATTACGCTGGATGCTAATAGCAACGTTTTTGTTTGCGGACAATTCAGTGCGGCTTGTGACATGGATCCGGGACCACTTAACCAATCATTAGGTTCTTTAGGAAGTGCGGATGCTTTTGTGTTGAAATTAAATTCAACACTCGCTTATCAATGGGCTAAACAAATTGGAGGTATAAATACACAAAGTGCTCCCGAATGTGTATTGGATCCGGGAGGAAATGTTTATGTAACCGGCGCCTTTGATGGAGTAGTAGACTTTGACCCTAATGCCGGAACTTATACTTTACAAGCTCAAGGTACTAATCAGGATTGTTATGTTTTGAAATGGGATAACAATGGGAATTTTGTATGGGCAAAATCATTTGGTAGCAATAACCTTGGTGATTATCCTTCCGACATTGATTTAGACACACAGGGAAATGTGTATACAATTGGAACATTTTGGACTACCGTTGATTTTAACCCGGATGCAGGCGTTGCGAATTTAACAGCTGTAGGACAAACCGATGGTTACATTCAAAAGTTAAGTTGTACTTTACCTTCAACTGTAACTACAACGGCATCTAATTACACGTTATGTGCCGGAACTGTTACAACATCACCTTTAACTTTATCCTCAACTGAACCTCTTACTAATTATGGATGGACTGTAGTAGGAGCAAGCGGTGTTAGTTTTTCTCCAACTACAGGTACTAATACCTCAATGAGTTTTACAGCTTCTAATACTTTTAGTGTAATCGTAACTGCCACTAACGCTTGTGGAACTACCACTACCAGTGTAAATCGTATAACGGTTAATCCATTGCCAACCGTTACCGGTGTGGCTTCACCAACGGCTGTTTGTACAGGAAGTTTGTTAACCTTAAACGGAGCCGGTGCCTCAACGTATACTTGGAGTAGCGGAGTAAGCAACGGAGTAGCCTTTACACCAACAGCAACACAAGTTTACACTGTAACCGGAACGAATTCTAATAACTGCGTAAACAGTGGAACGATTAACGTAGCGCTAATTAATAATCCAACTGTTACAATCAGTGGAAAAAATTTAGTGTGTTTAAACAAACCACAAGTTTTAACGGGTAATGGCGCATCCACTTATACTTGGTCGCCTGGTACAGTTGCTAACCAAACCATTTCAGTTACACCAACAGTAAATACCGTTTATACAGTAAGCGCTACCGGATCTAACGGTTGTCGCAACTCCGCTACATTTACAGTTAATTTAGTTAATCCGCCAACTCCGGATATTTGTCAGGTTACGGTTGACAGTTTAAGTGTTAATAATGAAATCTATTGGGAGAAAACTTTATATCCATCTGCCGATAGCTTCATCGTTTACCGTGAAGTAAGCTTAAATACTTACAAACGTATTGCATCGGTACACAAGTCTGCATTTAGCATGTACGTAGATACGAACAGAAGTGTTGGTCCGGCTAACGGCGACCCTAACTTAACCTATTATAAATATAAATTACAATTACGCGATTCTTGCGGTAATTACAGCGCCATGAGTAAATGGCACGAAACTATTTTTATTCAGGATCAAATGAATGGTAATTTCAATTGGAATAGTTATGCGATTGAATCAAGCGTGCCACCGGTAACTATTTATAATGTAAAACGCAGAACGATTGCCACCGGTACTGAAACATTAATTGCCAGCACCGTAGGAAATTTAGCGAACGATCCGTTTTATTCATCTTTCTGGCCATTGGGTGTAAAATGGTTTGTAGATGCCAGCGGCTTTAACTGTAATGCTACCGCAAAATACGGTGTCAATTCACCAATGGTTTTAAAAACCAAAACACGCAGTAATCAATCAAATGACAAAATCGGTGCAACTTCTATTGCGGATTTAAACGCTTTAGCATCGCGTATCAGTATTTATCCGAATCCTGCTAATTCAGTCATGAACATCGATTTAAATAGTTTACCAAAATCTGAAACGACGGTGGATTTAGTAAATACACTCGGACAAACAGTCTATTCAGTTAAATCATTAAATCAGCATTTAGTAATCAATACCGAAAGTTTTGCTGCCGGCGTTTACATGGTGCAGATTAAACAAAACGACAAAATCATTGCCGTTAAAAAAGCGGTAATTGAAAGGTAAAAAGGTCTTTTTTTCAAAAATTCATAAAGCCCTGAAGTCTTCGTACTTCAGGGCTTTTTTTGTAAATTAGAAGCTTGTTTACAAAACTTAAATACGCTTTATTTCTGTTTCTTTTTGCGGCTTTAACCATCCGGGCTCAAAAAGGGGAGTATTTCATTCATAATTATTTACCCAAAGAATACAACCAGGGTGCCAATAACAACGGGGTAGCGCAAGATAAAGAAGGTCGTGTGTTTATGGCTAACCAAAGTGGGGTTTTGGTTTACGACGGACTCAACTGGCAAATCATAGCCTTACCGGATTTGATTCCGGCCTATAGTATCATTAATGATTCGGAAGGAAATATTTACGTTGGGGGTGATAATGGCGAATTTTTTACCATTGAAAAAAACAAGAATGGTCGCTATGTAAGCGTTTCTTTGAAAGGAAATCTTAACACCAACGAGCAGCCGCAAGAACCCATCAAACAAATTCTTTCTTTAAACGGGAATCTCTATTTTTTATCTGCCGATAAACTCATCGAGAAAAAAGGAAATTCTTACCGCGCCTATTCACCGCAAAATGCTTTTCACATCCGTGCTTTTGCCATGGGGAAGCATTTGTTTGTAACAGACCTTGACAATAATGTGCTGGTGCTCGACAATGCGGTGATGAATTATGTAGCCAACACCGAAAGTTTAATTTCTGAAAAAGCATTTTTTAATTACCGCATCAACGCCAACACCTTCGCGATGGGTTATCGTAATCTCGGGATTTACAAAGTCACTTACGATTCCATCACGCCTACCAAAACCAAATTTGAGAAATGGAATAACAGCAGCGACGCGGAATTATTGGAGTCGGAGTTTAACAACGGTTGCGAATTAAAGGACGGAAACTTTGTGATTACTTCCAATAAGAAAGGCGCTTTCCTCATCAATAAAAATTTAGAAATCATTAAACGCTTAAATTCTAAAACCGGAATTTATGAGGATAATGTTAAGTCAGGATTTCAAGACCGAAACAATAATTTATGGTTAGCCACTTACTATGGGGTTTCCTTTGTAGAGCTAAACTCCAAATTATTTAAATACGATCGTCAGACCGGCATATCAGGACTCGTAACCGGTGCAGCCTATTACGATGGAAAATTATTTGTGTCAACCGATAAAGGCGTACAGTTTTTTAATCCGGTTAATAATGTCTTCGAATTTTTGCAAGGTTTCAACAAGCAAACCTGGAATCTCACCAAAATTGATAACGATTTATTTATCTCTACCGAGAAGGGTGTTTTTATTTACGACGGAAAAACCATCCGACAAGGAAACGACACGCGCAGTTTTTGCATTTTATCCGACCCTTATAAAAAGGAATTAATTTATACAGGTACCGATGAAGGTGTGGATGTGTACAGCTACATCGAGAAAAAATTCACCTATATCAAGACCTATCAGTTAAACATTCCGGTATTAAGTTTAGCCTCCGATTTTCATAAGAATATTTATTTTGGTTGCGCCAGTAACGGTATTTATTATTTGAATTACTACCGTTCCTTCTTATTGGATTCTATTCAAAAGAAAGAAGGATTACCTCAGATGTTAGGCGAGAATTACGTATTTACTTATAAGAACAAATTATTAATTGGTACCGACAGCGGCGTGTTTGCCGTAAGAAAAAGAGCCGACAATAGAGTAGAGTGTATTAAATCACCTGAGTTTTATACCGCGACAAAAAGTTCCGAAATATTCAGAGCGGCGGAGTTGGAAGGCGATTTAATTTGTTCGCAGTCGTACGAAAATAGAAAGCTCAACCGCATTGAAAACAAAGTGATTTATATTACTTCCGAAAACGGAAAAAGCTATATCAACAACGAAATCACCAATAAATTAAAAGACACCAAAGTCAACTTAATTACTTACGACAGCTTAAACAAAACAACGTTTATTTGTACCGACGAAGGTTTGTTTTTAGTGAACAAGCAAAAAGAAAAATTAAAACGCTCTTACAACTTCTTTCTAACCTCCGTAATTTCTAAAAAAGATACCATCATCAATAACGTAGCGTCGGGGGATGATGCTTCCGGCTTTGATTTTAATATTACTTATTCTCATAATCAATTGAGTTTTATTTTAGGGTATAATTGCTTTGAGAATAAAAACGCGGTTGAATTCAGTTACTGGATTGAAGGCAGCGATGAGGAAAATTACAGCGTGTGGAGTACACAAAATAACATTAAAACCACCAATTTACCCGAAGGAAAATATATTTTTCATGCCAAAGCCCGCTGCGACATGAACACCAAAGAATTAGAAATACATTTCCCGTTTAAAATCTTGCCGCCATGGTACCGTACGGTGTGGGCCTACATAGCTTACGCGATTTTATTTGTTTTATTCGTGGCCTTAATCGTTAAATTATATTCAAAGCGATTGGTGGAACAAAATTTAAAACTCGAAGCTGTTATTAAACAACGTACTGCCACCATTGAAGAGCAAGTGAATATGTTGGAAGAACAAAAGCACGAACTTCAAACACAGAAGAAAGAAATCACCGATAGTATCAATTACGCGCAGCGCATTCAGCAATCCATTTTACCATCTTACGCTGAGATTACCGCGGCGTATCAAGATACTTTTGTTTTCTTCCAGCCAAAAGATATTGTAAGTGGCGATTTTTATTGGTTCAGCAAAGTTAACGAAAATGAATTTTTAATAGCCTGTGCCGATTGTACCGGACATGGTGTTCCGGGCGCTTTCATGAGTACGATTTGCTCTGAGAAACTAACGGAGGCCGCCTTGCGCAGCAGTGAACCTTCACAAATTTTATTTGAAGCCAACAACGCCATTAAAAAAGTATTGAAACAAGATGCCACGGCCGATGGTACCAATAAAGACGGTATGGAGATTGCCCTCGTTAAATACAATCATAAAACAAAGCAATTACAATATGCAGGTGCGAATCGTGCGTTGTGGATTTTTAAAAATAACGGCGAGTTTGTAGAAGTAAAACCAACCAAAGCCAGTATTGCCAGCTTCACGCCATTTAATTTTAAATATGAATTAAGTGAGGTGGTGTTAGAGAAGAGCGACATGGTGTATTTAACCAGCGACGGTTATCCTGATCAGTTTGGCGGAGAGTACGGAAAAAAATTCATGGCAAAGAACATGAAAGATTTTTTACGCGGCATCAAACATCTGTCTGTTGAAGAGCAAAAGCAATTGGTAAAAGATAAAATCAATTCCTGGAAAGGAAACTACGAGCAGGTAGACGATTTATTGGTAATCGGATTAAAAGCTTAGAGCTTCTATTTCTCAATTATTTCTTTTAGTTTTTGTAGAGCCTTAGGATACGTGCCATCAAAATAGTCTTCGTATTCTTCGATTACATCAATATCAACGCTCAAATGGGTGAGGCCGTTGTTTTCTTTATAGGTATAGTTCTCGCAGCCGCCGGCCCATTTCTCTACATCCGGACCGGTGGTAATTTCATCATCACCCATCAGCATACCAATATGTTTAATGGAAACAAAATTAGCGGGAATGTGTTCTGCAATCATGGAGATCATTCCGCCGCGTTTACCATCTTCACCTGTACCTACAAAATACATCTTCGAATCTTTGTTCCAGTTGCCTTCGAAAGTAGAAGTTGGATTGAATTCGGCCGTCCATTGTTCGTAGGTTTTTTTGTTATCGATACCAAGCATGGTTGCATAAACTTTAGCAGCCGGTGCTTTGATTTGAACGGAATAGGTTTTTTTAATCATGGGTTTAAAGTGTTTGAGCGTGTTTTGCATAATTATTTAAAATCATCTGCCAGCCTTGTTGTTGCATGTCTACGGGATTTTCCGTTTCAGCATCAAACACGGTTGTTACGGTAGTGCTGTTGTTTTGCTCAACAAAAGTGGTGGTAGTTTTACGACCATCGCCCATGGTATAAGTGATTTTTTGCAGGGGAATAATTTCATCGTAGATGGCTTCAAAATCAAAACCGAAGCTGCCATCTTTGGCTTCCATGCGGGCTTTGTATTTTCCGCCTACACGCAAATCATTCTCAGCGCTCGGACATTGCCAATCATCACTGGCGAAATTCCATTTAGTAATATGTTGGGGCAGGGTATAAGCTTCCCAAGCCTTTTTGGCATTGGTATTGATGGTGACTGTTACGGTTACTTTCATTGTGTATTTATTAATGGAATAAAGATAAAAAATAATGGAAAAAATTGAGATTAAAATTAAGGTGAGTTTGTATGATTAATAGAGTGTTTGGAAGATGAAGATTATGCCTGCTGTCGGCTAGCCCCTGTTAATGATTGTGGCTACCGAAACGTATACTTAAAGATACAAATAAAAATTTTATCTCCATCCCAATATTAGATGCTAGGCGCCGGCATTAAAATTCATAGTCAGTCATTACACGTAATCCGAGAATTCCTCTCTTAAATGTGTAAGTGATTCTTTCAGTCGGACCGATATTTTCAACACTGATGAATGTCCTAATGCCCCAAAAATCTTCATACTTGTTGTTGTCGAATGAAATTTGGGTGCTCATTTGTCTGTCAGGCTGTGATAAATTTGTCCGCCCACTAGCTGCCCAATAGTAGCTTCTGTGAAATTTGTAAGTCTCTTTTTGCTCGTTGAAACTAATAAAGTAGTTTAAGCAGAGAATAATATTTATTGAAAGAGGAAAAACTACATAAGCTTTCAAAGCGGATTGTTTAACTTTTCGTTTCTTTAACACTAGAAAACCAACAATGCCTAATAAAAAATAACTTGCGATTAGCCAATTGGTGGGAATCAGTGTCTGGCATCCAATTGCAAGAAAAATATAGATATTAATAAATGTCGCAAAAAAGCTAATTATTGATGCATAGATTTTTCTTCGGTCTTCGCTTCCGTCATCGACAGGGATGTTTACTTTAATTCTTGGTCTCTTTCTTGGCATGAACTTGAGCTTAACTACAATTTAGGACTGATTTAATCATCCCGATAGGTATACTAATTTACTCAAAATCTTTATACAATAAATACTTTTTGCGTATGCTTTTAAAGGCGCTGATGTCGTTTTGCCACGTGGCGCGTATTTCATTTTCGCTTTTGCCGGCTTTTATTTGCTCTTTTAATTCATCATTGCCGCTGTGCCAGTTAAAGTTCTTATCCATAAACTCCGGCACTTTTAGGTCGGCATAAAATAATAGCAGCCATTTTAATTCTACTTTCCGCGGATGTTTTTCTACAAAGTTTTCTTGTCGTAAATCTACACCGTAACAAATTTGGTCTTTATACTTGGGTTCTTTACTCAATACCGTTGCTTTTGGAGTAAAGCTAAAGGTTTGCTTACTGTATTGCGGATGGCCTAAAACTTCAAAAGGCATATCAGTTCCTCTGCCAACACTCATCACCGTGCCTTCAAATAATCCCATGCCGGGGTACATTAATACGGCGTTTAAATTGGGTAGGTTAGGCGAGGGCTTCACCGGTAAATTGTAGGTCATGCTGTGCTCGTAATTTTTTACGGGTATAACGGTGAGCTTACAACGTACGGTCTTTAATTCAAAGCTGTCTTTTTTTACAGTCTTTACTTTCGTTTTTAACCAGCCTTCTTCATTCGCCATGCGTGCGTATTCGCCGGTGGTCATGCCATAAACAATCGGTACATTATGCAAGCCTAAAAAGCTTTTGTATTTGTCTTTCATCACCGGTCCGTCTACATAAAAACCATTGGGGTTCGGACGATCCAATACAATCACTTCTTTACCTTGCTCGGCGCAGGCTTCCATCACATAACACAAAGTTGATATGAAGGTGTAGAAACGTACACCTACATCCTGAATATCATACACCACTACATCAATGCCTTTTAAATCTTCGGCCGTTGGTTTTTTGTGCGAGCCGTATAAGGAAACAACGGGTAAGCCTGTTTTTTTATCGATATTGCTTTTTACTTTTTCCCCTGCATCCACATTTCCTCTAAAGCCATGTTCCGGTCCGAATATTTTTTTAATGTTCACTTTTAATTTAATCAAGGTGTCAACAATGCTGGTGTTTCCAATCACACCGGTAACGTTGGTAACAATGGCTACCTTTTTTTTCGCAAGCAGGGGTAAATAGGCGTTAAATTGCTGCGCACCTAATACTACGTCTTTTTCACTGAGTACTTTTAATGCCTGCGGTTTTAGCGAATAGCTGATAAAAACAAGAAGTATAACAAGGACTTTATGCATTAAATAGTATTTTTGTGTAGAGTGAGCGCCGAAAAATACATAGCCGACCGAATCACCCTTTCTAACAAAGGTAAAAATAACATTTCTAAACCCATTGTGAAAATTGGTATTACGGGCATTGCTTTGGGTATTAGTGTGATGATTCTGACTATCTCCATTGTATTGGGCTTTAAACAGGAAATCATCACAAAAATCACCGGCATTACTTCGCATATCACCATTAACAGCATGGGCATTAACAGCTCTAACGAGCGCGACCCGGTAAGGTTATCGCCCGACACGTTAAAAATGATTAAAGCCCTGCCTTTTGTGAAGCATGTGCAGTCGGTAGCCACCAAAAACTGTATTATTAAAACCAAAGCCGAAAATGAAGGCGTTTTATTAAAAGGCATTGATGCCAATTATGATGTTGAGTTTTTAAAGCAGTATTTGAGTGAAGGCCGATTGCCGCAACTAAGCGATACAGCAGTGAGCAAGGATATTTTATTGTCGAAAAAGCTGGCCGATAAATTAAGCGCTAGTGTTGGTCAGAAACTCATAGCTTATTTTATCACCAAGAAGAAATTAAACGATACAACTTTCAGTGGTTCTAATTATGTGGAATTTGAACAACGCTCGCGAGCTTTTACCGTGTGTGGCATTGTGAATACCGGCTTTTCTGATTTCGATAATAATTTGGCTCTGGTGGATTTAAAACACATTCAGAAATTAAATTACTGGGACGAAGGTCAAACGGGTAGCTACGAAATATTCATCAAGGATTTTTCGCAACTGGAAGCGAACACGGAAGCTGTTCAGGATTTAACGGGTTACGATTATCAGGTTTTGCCTGTCAACGAAATTTTCAGCAGTTTGTTTTCCTGGCTGGAGATGGTGGATGTAAATGGTGTTATCATCATTACCTTAATGTTATTGGTGGCGGGTGTAAATATGATTACGGCTTTATTGATTTTAATTTTAGAGCGCGCCAACATGGTGGGACTGGTAAAATCCATGGGCATGAGCAATGCGTCGGTAAGAAAAATATTTTTCTATGTGTCGGTGAAATTACTCGCCAGAGGATTAATCATAGGAAACATCATTGGAATAGGAGCGGTATTGATTCAATACTTCACCCATCTCATCAAATTAAACAGCGATACGTATTATGTTGATTTTGTACCCGTGATTTTTAACGTGGGATACATTGTGCTCTTAAACATGGGTATAATTATTAGCTGTATGCTGATGATGTTTTTCCCCACTTTAATTCTCACACGCCTTACTCCGATTCGGACATTGAGGTTTGATTAACCCCCTCGCCCGTGACCCCCTCCCGCTTCGCGGACTCCCCCTTAAAAAAAGGGGGAGAAAGATTTCGTTTTCAAAAAAGAATTTTAAGAGTAATAATGCTTTCTCCCCTGCTAAGGGGAGATGTCCGAAGGACAGAGGGGTTATGGTTTTCTAGAATTTAATCGTCTGATGCCAATCAGTTGATCGTAATAGGTGCCGCGCTGACGGTGATACACGTAAATGCTGTAATCGTTTTCGGTTTCCCAATGATTTCCTTCCACCATAGTTTCATCGCCGGCTTTCGTATTGTCGCTTAAAAACGCGTACATGTAATTGTAATAACCTTGTTTTAAGTAGAGCGTCCATTTGTAACCTTTCTTGGAATAATCGTACTCCATTTTATTGGCTTTATCCAATTTCCAATTACTCATTTTTCCGAGTAAATAAAAATTACCGCTTGCTTCAGGAGCCGGATATGGCAAAAAGAAATGCACGTAGGCATAGTCCGCTTCCGTATCCTGATTACCGTTCATGTCTTTATTCTTAATTAAGAAAGAGCCGTTGAAATCTGGATAAAAAATATAATTTTTAATACGACGATTTTCTTCGGGCGTGAGTTCAATGTGATTCTTATTGTTTTCGTCTTTATAACTGTTTTGAATGCGTTCGGTGTAAGTGCGAAGAGAACGCGTATCGAAATAACGAAACTCATTGCCGCCATTAAAGGTGCTGGTGTTATCGAGCGAGTAAGTTAGTTTTTGTGGCGTATTAAACGTTGGTTTGATATCATATACCGCATTATCCCAACGGTTATTTTGAGTAAGTACCACTTTTAAATCGACATGGTTATTCGTGATATCGTACGACGAATTAATAATGGAAAAATCGATGTGCTGCTTTTCGTATTGCGCGTCATCGCCAATGGCTTGCTGAATGGTAGAAACAACCGTTACCTTCTCATCGTACACCATAAAACGGCGACTTAGCACTAAATCTTTCTTATCGCCATCTTTATAAACGTAAACAATGTAGTTCCCGGATTTGGTGAGAATCATGTTTTGCGTTGGAAAGAGAATGGAGTAGTGCGTGTATTTCTGCAGCGTATTGATGGAGAAACTAAAGTTGATGATGTTTAAATCGTAAAAGCCTTGTAAATATTCCTGCTGCATGAGATCACTGGGATTCCATTTCGCATCGCAATGAATCACACTGAGGGAATATTGTTTTTGGTCGCCATCCAAATCATCAAAACTCAAACGCAATTGCTCACCGGAATTAAATTTAATGAGCGGCGCCGAAAACTCCCAGGTGGATTCGTAAAGTTGCGCGGTTTTAATGTTTGGTTTGTAGATATAATCTTCGTAGCGCAATTGATTATCGTTTACATAATCATCTTCTTGCGCCAAATAAGCATCACTAAAGCCGAGTAAAAGGAACAGAAGAAGATATGTTTTATGTAAACGCATAAACGTGATAAATCAAATGTATTGCCAAAAATACAATTTGAAGACAATTAAATGGATAAATAAGATTTATTAACGATTAATGAGACGCTTTATTGTAAAGTCTCACGCGGGTTTCCTGCTTATTTAATAAACGGGTAATGTTCTTACGGTGTGTAATCACTAATACCACAGCAACCAGGATTGAAAAAATCATCAGATTCGCGTTATCGTTTTTAAAGATCACATTCAAAATAATCGGGAAACTTAAACCGGCGCTCATTGAGCTTAATGAAACATAACGGGTTGTAAATAATACCGCCAAAAACACCAATAAAGCTATTGAACAAGCTACAGGATGAATACAGATAACTACTCCTAATAAAGTAGCAACACCTTTACCGCCGCGGAAGCCGGCAAAAATCGGGAAGATATGTCCGATTAAAGACGCCACACCTAAAGCAATTTGAAAATTGATAAAGAAATCAGAACCCGGATCGAAGCCGCTTGAATAGGATAAAGCAACGGCTGCACTTCCTTTTAAGATATCGATGATTAAAACGGGAATCCCGGCCTTTTTACCCAATACTCTGAAAGTGTTGGTGGCTCCGGCATTACCGCTTCCGAATTCACGTACATCTATATTAAAGAACAGCTTGCCAATCCACACCGAAGTAGGGATAGAGCCTAATAAATAAGCTGTAAATAAAAATATACCTATATAAAGAATTTCCAAGGGTTTAAATTTTGGTTAAGCAAAAATAAACTAAAAATTAAGCTAAGGGCATAAAAAAACTGTTTATATAAGTTAATATACAAACAGTTTTTTGTTAATTTATTGTTTATTAAGCATTTAAAGGCTTAGTAAGCACCTTTTAATTTAACTGCCTGCTCAATTTTTTGAAGGGCAGTAATATAAGCAGCAATACGCATGCTGGTTTTGAAACGGTCTGCATTATTCCAAACACTTTCAAAAGCGATTTCCATTTTGTGGTCATGCTTTGTATTTACTTCATCTTCTGTCCAGTAGTAACCGGCTTTGTTTTGTACCCACTCAAAATAAGATACAGTAACACCACCACTGTTCGCTAAAATATCCGGAACGCAGATGATTTTCTTGTCGTTTAAAATAACGTCAGCTTCCGGACGAGTTGGTCCGTTTGCGCCTTCCACGATTAATTTCGCCTGAATTTTAGCTGCGTTTTCTTCAGTAATTACATTTTGTAAAGCTGCAGGCACCAATACATCACACTTCGAAATCAATAATTGATTCGAAGGAATTTCGGTTGCACCTGTAAAGCCTTTTAATGTGTTTTTATTTTTTGAAGCGTATTCTAAAGCCGCTTTAATATCAATTCCGTTTTCGTTATAGAATGAAGCGGTATGATCACCGATACCTACAATTTTTAATCCTTGTTCAGATAATAAACGTGCGGCATGAGAACCTACATTACCAAAACCTTGAACAACCGCCGTTACGTTTTTAGGATTTAATCCCATTTTCTTTAAGGCGGCTAAAGTATTTACCATTACACCGCGTCCTGTAGCCGCATCGCGACCTAAAGAACCACCGATAGCAATTGGTTTACCTGTAATTACACCCGGAGAATCTTCTCCTGTTACTTTATTAAATTCATCTAAAATCCAAGCCATTTCGCGTCCGCTTGTTCCCATATCAGGAGCAGGAATATCGCGATTAACACCAAATACATCTTTCATGGATTTAGCATAGGCGCGAGACAAACGCTCTAATTCGCCAACACTCATTGCACGAGGATCACATTTAATACCGCCTTTTGCACCACCGTAAGGTAAGTTTGCAACAGCACATTTAAAGCTCATCCAGGCAGCTAAAGCCATTACTTCATCTTGATTTACATCCATTGCATAACGGATACCGCCTTTAGAGGGACCGATAGCCATTGAATGCACAACACGGTATCCTTCAAAAACCTGAACTTTACCATTATCCATCATTACAGGTAAACTTACTTTCACCTGCTTAATAGGGTTCCTTAATACTGTTGCAACATCATCCGAAAGGTTCATTAATTTGGCAGCCACATCTAAGCGGGCCAATACTGCTTCAAACATACTTTCGTGGGTTGCAGCAGCTGCGTTAGCAGTTTGTGTCGACATATTTAAATAGTTTTAGTTAGCTGGGGGTTAAAATTAATAAATTTTATAATATGCCAGCAATATAAAATTAACCCTGCGTTTTTAGATAAAACAGGTGTTTTTGACGATTAAAATATTAACAAACATTAATTTGCGAATTGAGCACTTTACCTCTTATTTTACATTCTGACTCATGGAAGAAATTTGGAAAATATTACCTGTGTTTTTTGCAGGAATGTTGGGTTTTGGCAAGATATCGGTGCCATCGGCAGTTGGATTATTCGGCTTTAATCATTTCATGGTATTGGGTGTAACCTGGGCGGGAGGATTAACAGGTGTGGTATTGTTTACGTTTATCAGTGATGTTTTTTTGAAATGGATTGAGCGGATTAAAAGTAAATACTCGAAGAATCCGCAAAAGCCAAAGCGCTTTACCAAGGGTAACAGAAGAATTATTAAAATCAGAAAGAAGTTTGGAATATGGGGCATCGCGTTTTTTACACCCATTGGATTGTCCACACCGGTTGGAACTTTTATTGCGGAGCGCTTTTATAAAGATAAACGAAAAGTGATTTTTGTGATTGGCAGTGGTGTGTTATTCTGGTACACGCTTATTTATTTCCTCATGTTTTTCTTTAAGGAATCGTTTAGCAAATTTCTTTGATGCATTTATTTTTTGATTTGGATAATACCCTTTGGGATTTTGATTTGAACTCATATAGGGTGTTACAAAATCTGTACTCTTCACTTGAATTGAAGGAAAAACTTAATGTAGAATTCGATAATTTTCATTCGTTTTATAAAAGGAAAAATGATGAGTTATGGCATTTGTATTACAAACAAATGATTCAGAAATCGGAATTACGATACAAACGTTTTTACGATTCGTTTTTAAATTTCGGACTGGATGACATTGAATTAAGCAAACATCTTTCGGAGGAGTATGTGCGTATTTCCCCTTATTCAAAAGCATTAAAGCCGGGTACGGTGGAAACGCTGGAGGCCTTAGTGAAGAATCATGAGTTACACATCATCACGAATGGTTTTAAAGAAGTGCAGAATATTAAAATTGATAATTGCGGATTACGTCCCTATTTCAAACAAATTATTATTTCGGAAGAACATGGTTTAACAAAACCGAACATCGAAATATTCCGATTGGCGCAAGAGAAAGCCCAGGCTACAAAAGAAGAATGTGTAATGATTGGTGATAATTGGTTGAGTGATATTGAAGGCGCTTTAGGAGCAGGGTGGAAGGCGGTTTTTTATAAGGTGAGTGAGAGGGCTTTGTTCGAGCATAAAAATCTTTCGGTGATTGATCATTTGAATCAATTGCCCGAATTGTATTAATTATTTTTCCATTAAATGGGAGTGCTCTACTTTACAAATCTGACTTAAATACCGTTTAGACCATTGATTGGCTTTTGCTTTCGCCATGAGATGTGTTGAGTTTTGACGCCACACGTTTATGGCTTCCATGCTTTCCCAATAGGAAATAAAGATTCCGGTATTACCGTTACTCACGCTTTCATAACCCAGATAACCGTTTTGTTCCTGTGCTAATCGCATGGTTTCATCATCCATTTCTTTATAACCTTCCAGGTTATCCGACTTAGTGGATGAAAAGATAACAGCGTAATATCCTGATGTGGGTGGTGATTTTTTCCAGGGCATAATTATATTTTTATTCCGATTATTAATACATCGTCTACTTGTTCGTTATTGCCTCTCCAACTTTCAAACTCAGCTAAAATCTTTGCTTCTTGTTCGGCAGGACTTAAATCTCCGGTTGCAATCAGTAATTCTTTTAATGCTTTATATTTAAATTTCTTTCCGTTCGGTCCGCCAAATTGATCGGCATACCCGTCGGTGAAAATATAAACACTATCGCCGGCTTGTAAGTTCTGCTTTTGTAAAGTGAAAGTTTTGTGTTCTTTAATAAAAAAACCAACGGGCTGTTTATCGCCGTTAAATTCTATTAATTCTTTGTTCCTGATTATCCACACCGGATTGTTAGCGGCGGCAAATTCAACCTCAGTCATATTAGAATTAAAACTCAACAGGGCAATGTCCATTCCGTCGCGTGAGCGATTTGTTTCCGATTGCTTAAGCGCGTTTATGATTTTAAATTTTAATTGATTTAATATTTCCGAAGGATTGGTGAGGCCTTCATGCTCAACTAACTCATTTAGAAAATTATTACCAATCATGCTCATCAATGAACCGGGTACGCCATGTCCGGTACAATCCACCGCTGCAATTAGTTTTCTATTATTCTTTTCGGTATACCAATAAAAATCACCACTTACTATGTCTTTAGGTTTAAATAGCACAAATGATTTAGGAAAAAGTTTTTGCTTTAATTCTTTAGCAGGAAGTAAAGCCTCCTGAATGGTGGAAGCATAATTGATAGAATCGGTTATCTCTTTGTTTTTATCGTCTACCTCATGCTTTTGTTTTTCTATGATCGTTTTTTGTTTTGCTGTTTCCTTGTATTTAGTGTAAAGAAAAAATGAAAAAACCAGAATGATGATTAAAATTACTGTGATAAATGCGATTGCTGATTTTTGTCGTCTCGAATTTTGTTGAAATTCTAATTCTTTTTTTTCGGTTTCGAGACGTGTTTTCAATTCCTTTTGTTCAAACTCAAACTGTAGAGTTTTTTGGGTGAACTCACGTTGTATATCGGCATTACTTAAACTATCTTTTAATTTAATAAAGCTTTTGTAATGGAATAAAGCATTTTTAGTGTCATTTTGTTTCTCGTAAAAGTCAATTAGCATTTGGTGTACATCCCGTAATAGATCCGGTGCACCGGTTTCTGAAGCTATTTCATAAGCTTTAAAAAAATGTGATTTCGCCTCTTTTAAATTGTTTTCCGAAGAGTACACCAATCCAATGTTTAAGTGTGAAATAGTTAATTCCCATTTGTTATTTTCCGCTTCTTGAATAACAGCGGCTTTATTAAAGTAATCGAGGGCTTTTTGATTTTGACCTTTAATTCTTAATATCTCACCCAAATTGTTATAAGAATTCGCTATACCTGAACTATCCCCGCGTTCTTCTCTTTTACGGAGTGCTTTTTCGTGATAGCTGTAGGCGATGTCGTATTGTTTTTTTGTATAATAGATGTTGCCAATGTTGTTGTAGTATATGGATAGATTCGCGTTCTGATTTGATTCGGACAACTTAACCGCTTTAAGATAACTTTCAAGGGCTTTATCGTACTGTTTTTGTGAAAAGTAAATAATTCCAAGTGTATTATAACTTGCTGGCAGAAGTTCTGAGTATCCGTTTTTTTCTGAAAGATGTATTACTTTTAAATTAGCGTCCAGAGCGGCCGTGTAATTTCCTCTGCCTTCTGCAACACGCCCTTGAATGATGGTAGCATAGGCTTCCGCTCTTTTATATCCTAATCGTTTTCCAAGTTCACTTACTAAATTCCTAAGTGAATCGGCGGTTTCGAAATCACTTTGATTCAGGTAAAAAAACGAAAGTTTATACATATTATACAATCTGAATGTGTCTTGCGTTGGTTTAAGCACAATTTCTCTGATTGAATCTTGTTTTCGATTTTGCGCATGTGTAAATGCACCTATAAATAAAAGTATGGATATACAATATTTACGCATGCTATATTTTTATTCCAATGATTAAAACGTCATCCACTTGTTCCAGATTGCCTTTCCATTTCTCGAATTCCGATTCCAGACGAGCGCATTGTTCCTGTAAAGTCAAATTATGAATGTCAAGTAATAAATGATTTAATTGCTTGTATTTATATTTTTTTCCGGCAGGTCCGCCAAATTGGTCGGCATAACCATCCGTATATAAGTAAAGCAAACTTCCTTTTTCTGTTTCAATACTTCTTAATTTGAACACTTCTTTTCTTTCCCCAATTCCAACCGGCATTCTATCGCTTTCTAATTCGGTGATTTGATTGTTACTTATAATTACCGGACGGTTATGCGCGGCAGCGTAGTCGAGTTTTTTGTTCTTGGTGTCAACCCGAAGTAAAATTCCGTCAAAACCGTCTTTTTGTCCGTCTTTTCCAATACTGTAGATTAATTTATCACGCACAAAATTGAAGATAGCATCCGGCTCCAAAATGTTTTTCTCATTAATAGCTTCGTTAATAAATCCAATGTTCAATAAGCTCATAAATGCTCCCGGCACACCATGACCGGTACTGTCACATACAGCCAAGTAGAAATAATCATTTTTTCGAGTAGCCCAATAAAAATCGCCACTAACTATATCCTTGGATTTATGAAAGATGAAATTCTTTTCAATGTTTTCATTAATAAAGTCTTTGTTGGCTAACAAAGCGGATTGTATCTTTTTTGCATAATTAATAGAATCCAAAATTTCTTTTTGTTTTTGCTCAACCAATGTTTTTTGTTGGGTAATAATGGTGTTCGATTTCTTTTTATCGCGATATCCTTTGTAAGAAAAGAAGAGGAGTATGACAATCAAAAATAATGCTACCAATGTTATGGAAGTATTTTTCTTCTCATTAATTAACTCTTTTTCTTTATTAGTTACTTCTATTTGATATTTCAACGAGTCTTGAATTTTAGCCTTGTTGAAGGAATAATTTAATTGCATTTCGGTTATTTCCTGCTTTTTTGTATCGTTTAATAAACTGTCGCCAATTTGCTTGGCTGTTTTATAATAACGCAACGAATTCTTAAAATCGCCTGTTTGTTCGTAAGCACTCGATAAATAGTATAATAAATCTCGGCTGGTGCTTCTTGCATCCACTCGTTTGGCAAATACAAGCGCTTTAGTTAATATATCGATTGCCTCACTGTATTTTTTTTGTTGTATTAATGAATTGCCAATGTAACTCATGTTTATTGCTAAACTATGCGTGTCTTTTCGTTGCTTCCAAATATCATAAGCTTTCAATAAATATACTTTGGCTGAATCATAATTTCTTTTTCCATCGTAGATTAATCCGATATTTTCTAAATTGGCCGCCACGCCATAATCGTTTCCGGCTTTATCGTTGAAGCCTCTTGCCTTATGAAAAAGTTCAAGAGCATGCTCGTAATCCTTTTTTTCAAGATAGATTAATCCTACGTTGTTATTTATCGATGCTTGTCCGCCAATATTTCCTTTTTTGATGTAGATAATCATGGCTTTGTTATAGTACTCAATGGCTTTATCAAACTCTTTTTGAACCGCATGAATAACCGCCATTCCATTATAGCAATTCGCTTTTTTCACATCGAAGTTGTTTTTTTCTGCAACGTCTAATGATTTTACCATATAGTCATAAGCTATATCATAAAGGCCTTTTTCTCTATGCCCCAAACCTAATTCACTATAAAAGGTGCAAATATATTTTTGATCATTCAATTCAATAGCCTTTTCTAATCCTGTACGATGATACTGTAAAGATGAATCCAACATGCCATTATAATAGTATTCGCGGCCAATTGAGTAATAAGTTTTTAATAAAGTTGTGTCCACCTTGTTTTGGTTTAAGGTGTGCTTTAAAGAATCTGCTTTATCTGCAAATAAATTCACATATAGAAATAAGAGTAGAGAAAGGATGTAATTGTTAAATTTCATACTATCTGATTTTTAATCCAATTAAACAAACATCATCTACTTGCTCTAAATTACCTTTCCATTCAGTAAAGACATTTTCAAGATTCTGTTTTTGGTTTACTAGTGTTAATGAGTTAATATTTAAAAGCAATTCGTTGAGTTGTTTGTATTTGAATTTTTTTCCCTTTGGCCCACCAAATTGATCGGCAAATCCGTCGGTATACAAATAAAGTGTGTCGCCTTTACTTAATTCTAAGTTATGCAGGGTAAAGGATTCTTTTCGTTCTCCAATTCCAACTGGCATACGATCTGATTCGAGTTCTCTTAATTCCGGTGCCTCGACAGCCTTAGTTTCCGTTTTTTTTCTAATTAAAATAGGCGCATTGTTGGCGGCAGCGTAAGTTACTATGGTTTTAGGCCCTTCGCTCATTAATGATGGTAATGTTTCAATGCATAACAATATACCGTCAAATCCGTCTTTTTGTCCTTCTTTACTGATATTATCAATTAATCTTTTTCTAACGAAATTAAAAACTTCATCAGGTCTCTCTATTCCTTTTTCATTGATGGCTTCGTTAAGGAAGTTGATGTTGAGTAAACTCATGAAAGCACCGGGAACGCCGTGTCCGGTTGAATCGCAGACTGCCAGATAGAATTTTCCATAAACATTACCGGTTTCCGGATTTACTGTTTTATTGCGTACAAATGTTGCCCAATAAAAATCACCGCTCACAATGTCTTTTGGCATGAATAAAATGAAATTATCAGGAATGTGTTTATTGATGAAATCGGTATGTGCTAAGAGCGTATTCTGAATTCTTTTAGCGTATTGAATAGAATCCAGTATTTCTTTTTGTTTCTCGTCTACTAATTTCTTTTGTTCAGTAATAATGTCGGTTGCTTTTTTCTTTTGTAAGTAACTTCTATAGGAGGCTATTAAGAGCGCAATAACACCTATTATGCCAAGTATCAAAAAATTCCGTTGTTTGTTTTGGACCTCAATTAAATGTTCTTTATCTTTTATTTCTCCTTCCTTTCTGCTGATACTGTAACGAGCATCCATTTCCAATGTTTTGGCTTTTAATTCTTGATCCGAAACACTGTCGTTATAGGAAGAAAAATTGGTTTGATTCTCGTATGCTTTCTTATAATCTCCCTTTACCTGATAGATTTTTGCAAGGAAAGCATAACAATCTCTTTTCATTTCAGCGTTGTAGTATTCATTCGTGATTTCTAATGTTCTTTCAAAATTAACGATGGCAGAATCATTCAAGCCTTGTTTTAGATCTATCTGACCAATTACAAAATAGGTTTGCATTAATCCTAGTTTTAAATTAATTCCGGAATAAACATTTAAAGCCTCTAAAGCTTTTAGCTTAGCGTTAGCATAATCTGCTTTTGCCAGTTTAATTTCGGCAATACTAAGAATAGAGTTGGCCATTTCGCTCTGGCGGTTGTTTTTTCGAAATAAATCGATGGCTCTTAAGCCGTAAAAATAAGCGCTATCAGGTTGGTTATTGATTAAATGAAGTAAACAAATATTACTTAACACGGTTGCTACAGATACTTCATTTTTCTCTTCTAAATAATAATTTAAAGCTTTAAAGTTATATTCTAATGATTCTTTGTATTTACCTTGTTTGCTAAGAAGCGTAGCGTATACTTTGTAAACCTTCTTAAAGTAATTTTCTTGTTTGCTCTCAATTAAATACTGAATGTAATTGTTACAATATTCCAGAGCTACATCATATAATTGCCGATGCGATAAATTGGTAATTAACTGAACCGAAATGCGGTGAATGCCATCTTTAAAGTCGATTTTTTTTGCGAGATTTAGTGCCGCAATATAGTATTCTATTCGCTCTTTCGATTTAAAGTATTCGTATTGATTCCCAAGTTGAAACAACAAATTTACTTTTGTACTATCATCCGTTTGGTGATTTACAATTTCAATTTTAAGAGAGTCAGATTTGTTTTCGGACCTGGAATAAAAAAAGACCAATAGAAAAGCCGTTAAATAAATTAATATTTTACGGCTTTTATGGTTTTTCATTTTTAATCAGTAATAATTAAGACTGTTGTTTTTTCTTTACCATGGTTAAAATGGTAGCAATGCCAACAGTATCTCCGGTTGCACCATCCAAGCCGTATTGATCGCGTACCGATTGCTCACTTGCGTCATAAATGTCAACCACCCATTTAACAATTCCAACTTTTACATCTTCACCGCTTGCTGCTTTTAATGGTTTATCATTCTCAATTTTTTCTTTACAAGTGAAACGAACTCCAATGCTCATACCAGGATAAATTGGTTTTGTAAAGCGACACTCATCAATACCGTAGTTTAATAATACCGGACCTTTTGGCGGGTCTACAAATAATCCGGCTGCACGCGATAAAATAAAGTAACCATGTGCCACGGTGCGTTTAAAAATTGTTCCTTCCAAAGCATCGGGTTGTAAATGCGCATAGAATTTATCTCCACTCAGATTGGCAAAGTTTTTAATATCATCTTCGCTTACTGTGTGTGTATCGGTAATTAATGTTTCACCTACTTCTAAATCTTCAAAATATTGACGGAACGGATGAACATCCTTAATGATATGCTTAGCACCATATTGGTAACTATTTAACACGTTTGTAATGGTTGTTGGCGAACCTTGAATAGCGGTACGCTGCAAATAATGAAACACACCGCGTTTACCACCCATTTCTTCACCACCACCTGCACGTCCCGGTCCGCCATGTACTAACATTGGCATTGGAGAACCATGGCCGGTACTTTCCTTGGCACAGTCGTTGTTTAGTATTAAAATTCTACCGTGCATGCACGCTGCACCTAAAACATACTCTTTTGCAGCTTTATCATTGGCTGTTACAATTGAACTTACTAATGAACCTTTACCTAATTTACTTAATGCAATGGCTTCATCCATGTTTTTGTATGGCATGATGGTACTTACCGGACCAAAAGCTTCAATATTGTGACAATCGGTGTTTTTAAACGGATTTTCATTTAAGAAGATAATCGGAGGCATGAAGCAACCTTTGTTTTTATCGGCGCCTTTTACTTCGAAGTTTTCGAAATTACCAATAACGATTTTTTGTGTTTTGCTGAGTTGTTCAACTTTCTCGCGTACCTCAGTCAATTGAGATTTTCCTGCCAACGAACCCATTTTTACCCCTTCCACGTTAGGATCTCCGATTACCGTTTGAGCTAAACGTTTGCCTAAAGCAATTTGTACATCTTCCACCATGTTTTCAGGAACAATTACACGACGCACAGCCGTACATTTTTGTCCTGCTTTCGTGGTGATTTCTCTTGCCACTTCCTTAATGAAAATATCGAATTCAGGTTTGTCAGGTGTAACATCCGGCCCAAGCACGCAGCAGTTTAGTGAATCAGCCTCCATGTTAAAATGCACCGATTCTTCCATTAAGCGAGGATGCGATTTCAACATTTTTCCCGTTAAGGCAGATCCGGTGAAAGTAACTACATCCTGATTAATGACATGGTCTAATATTCCGTTGGCACTGCCACAAATTAATTGCAATGCGCCTTCCGGTAAAATTTTACTGGCAATAATCTCTTTTACTACAGCTTCTGTGAGGTAGGAGGTAAGTGTAGCAGGTTTTACAATGGCAGGAACACCTGCAAACCAGTTAACTGCTACTTTTTCCAGCATTCCCCATACAGGGAAGTTAAACGCATTGATATGAATGGCGACGCCTTCTTTTGGTACACAAATGTGATGCCCAATGAAAGTGTTGTTTTTTGATAAACGGGCAACTTCACCCTCATAGCAAAAAGGTTCATTAGGAAATTGTTTACGCAATGAAGCATAGGTAAATAAATTACCAATTCCTCCTTCGATATCCACCCAGCTGTCAATTTTCGTAGCACCGGTTGCCCAACTTATTTTATAGAATAAATCTTTTTTACTTAGAAGATGCATGGCTAAAGCACGTAACATCAAACCACGTTCCTGAAACGTCATCTTTCGAAGTTTTGGTCCGCCCACTGTGCGGGCATAGTCCAGCATTTTTCCAAAGTCGAGGCCTTTACTGCTGGCCGTGGCTATTAAATCTCCATTAATAGCATTATATAATTCTTGTCCTTTATCGGCACCTGCTACCCATTGTCCGCAGGCGTAGTTCATTAATGAGTTCATATTGTATGGAATGTTAAATTAACTGAGAGTTTAAATATAATAATTACCCCATTAATTCAATAGAAAACTAATAAGATTTAATTCATTCTTTTAACAAAATAATTTCTAATTTTAGAAACACAAATTTAAATTATGAGAAAGCTTTTTACCTTAGTTTTTGTTCTGATTTCAATGGCCATTTTGGCTCAAAATTTCGGAAAGGTTATTATTTACACCAATACTAATCAGCCATTCATGGTATCGTTAAATGGTATTCGTTTAAGCAATCAATATGCGATTAAATCAACATTTGAATTTGCAGAAGAAAATGAATACCGCACCAAAGTTTGGATTCAAGGCAATCAGTATCCGATTAATTTTAATATTCAGAGTACACCCGGATATGAGAGCACCTATCAACTGGGTAAAGATCAGTACGGAGCCTTTACCTTAAATTTAATAAGTAAAGTTTTAATCGGTGCTAACCAACCTATAACAACTGCGCCAACTGTGACTCCTACGCCCACGCCTACACCTACAACTCCTGTTATTGTTGCCATGAATGGCAATGAGTTTAATGATAAATTAAACACCGTTAAAAATGAAAGTTTTGATGACAGTAAAATGGATAAAGCTAAGTTTGTTTTTGACGATGAGTATTTGAGTTCAGCTCAAGTGGCTTCGGTGTGTAAAGCTTTCAGTTTCGAAAACCGTAAAGTGGAATTCGCAAAATGGGCTTATAAACGTACAGTTGATAAGAAGAATTATTATAAAGTGGTGGATGTTTTAACTTTTGATCCTGATAAGAGAGAACTTCAAAATTGGATTAAGAAAAACCCTTAATTGGAAGTGAATTTATAGCCTACACCGCGAATGGAATGGAAATGTCGCGGTTCTTTTGGGTTATTTTCAAAATGCTTTCTGAAATTTAGAATGTAATTATCGATGGTTCTAGAAGAAGCATTTTCATCTTCTTCCCATAGAGCGTCAATAATTTCATCGCGGGAAATAACCTTTCCATCTGCTTCGGTTAGCAATTTCAATAAACCTATTTCACGTTTTGATAAAGTATGTAACTTTCCATTAATGTCTTTTACTTCGTAATTATCGAAATTAATTTCACAGTTGCCAAACATGTATTTGTTTTCATGTTTCACCGGATTGCGCTTTATCACATTGTTAATGCGCAAAAGCAATTCTTCCAATTCAAATGGTTTTGTGATGTAATCTTCAGCACCTAATTTTAATCCCGTAATTTTTTCGGCACTCATACTTTTGGCCGTTAAGAAAATGATAGGGACATTTTGATTTGTTTTTTTGAATTCGGCGCATAAATCAAACCCGCTAATTTCAGGAAGCATTACATCTAATAAAACAAGGTTTATTGTTTTGTTATTCTCCATAAACAGATTACGCGCGTCTTTTCCGTTTGCTGCCGTTAAAACCGCGTAATTCTCTAATTCAAGATTTAACTTTAAAGTGCTCAATAAAGCTTCCTCGTCTTCAATAATTAATATCTTTCCTTTTTTCATTATAGCGGGAAAATTAATTCAAATTTAGCACCATTATCATTTCTAAAGATACAAGTTCCATTTAATTGTTCACTTAGCATCCTGATTAATTGCAAGCCTAAACTGCTGGATTTACTTTGAGATTCATCAATACCTATACCGTTGTCGCTTACTTCTAATTTTAGTAAATCACCGGCTCTGATAAGAAGTATTTTAATTTCGTTGTTTTCAGGCGTAGTAAATGCGTATTTGAAACTGTTACTAATTAATTCGTTTAATATTAATCCAACAGGAATCATTTTATCTATTTCTAAAAATATATTCTCTCCAACAGTTAGTTGCATAGCCACTTTATCTTTTTCTGTAGAAAATGATGAAACTAAACTTTGCGTAAGCCTGTGAATGTATTCTTTTAATTCAACTTTATTTAAGTCTTTGGATTTGTAAAGCATTTCATGCACCAAAGCCATGGAGTTGATTCTGTTTTTACTCTCACGGATCATGTTTAAATAGCGTGCATCTTCAACACTTTCTGATTGTAAACTCAATAAGCTGGAAACTATTTGAAGGTTGTTTTTAACGCGATGATGTATCTCTTTTAAGAGTTGTTCTTTTTCGCGAACAGTTACTGAAGAATGATTCAGTTCTTCTCCCAGCATATTTACGCCAGTTCCAATTCCGTCCAAGGCATCATTTTCTCCGCTGATTGTTACCTTTTTATTGAAATCAAGTCGAGCAAAAGCATAGATTACTTCCAGAATTTCGTTTACTCTGTTATTGCTGGAAAATTTTGTATCTATGTTATCAGTCATTATCTTAAATGAAGTTTTTGAGCCAGGCTTTAGCCTCATCTTCAGTTTCGAAAAGTTTTGTTGGAACAGATGGTTTACTAATTCCTAAGAAAAAGTTACCAACAACTCGGCTTATTGGAGATTTAACGATAATTCCGAATGAATTAGTTTTAGAATCACGTCCTCTTGCAGAAAAGTGATTTCTCGCTTCGCGCGACATCGATTTGATTCCCCTTGAGTCAATCATAATCGGAAATTTTTTGCCTTTATAGAAGGAAGTAACAAGTGCCGAGTTTTCCAAAGCGTCTTCTAATACTATTTCAGAGCCTTCCTTCACTTTGGTGCGACAAATACCGTCTTCACCCATCCAGGTAAAATATTTCTTTATTTCAGTTGCGTACGGAGGTACTTGCATAATTATTCGCCTAGTTCCAAAGTTTTAATATCACCGATAGCATTTCCGGCAATTCCTTTAACGGATCCATAAAAATGTGAGGTATTCAAAAGCACTTTTTCCAGCTGCTTTTCTCTTTCTTTCCACAGTTTTTCCATTTGAATTCTTTCTTTGCCAATTCCTTCTTTTAAAGCGCTGAATCCTTCCACAATGGCTTCAATCTGCTGTTTGAACTCATTGCCGGTTAAAAAATCATAGAGCATTTGCATTTTATCGCCTTTGTTATCCTGGCTTACCAAGGCATTATTGATTTTAATAAGTCCGTCGCGAAGTACAAACGCAAGCGATTTAATTTCATTGTAATTACATATCCAAACACCGTCTTTCATACCGAAATTATCCATGTCTTTGGGCATAGTCTCTGTAACTATAACCGCAATATCGGCGTTTTGCGCCCGCATATCATTCTTCAACTTTTCAATCCATTCGTTTGTGAAAGCTTTGGTACGTTTACTTTCATAGATGATTTTTCCGCACTCTCTTCCTGTATGGTCTCGCACAAACTGCATACAATCGGCCCCTTTGATGCCTTTTCCAACCTCTTCAATTCTATCAAATGGAAAGCTTGATTTCAGCATTTCCTCCAGGGCTAACTCTTGTACTTCCCCTTGGCGCTGCATACTGCCTTGCTCGGCCTTTCGTTTCATCTCATCAATCAGTTTTTTCTGATCTTCAATCTGTTTTTCAAACTCCTTAAACTTAAGAGAATTTCTTTCCTGTTCTTGTTTCTGAATTAAAGCAAGAAGATTTGTTCTTTCCTCGTTTAATTTTTTTTGTAATTGTATGTCGAGCTCGGCCTCCTTATTCTTTAATTCTTGCTCTTTCTTGAGAAATTCCAGCTCTTTTTGACGGGCTTCCTTCAGTTTTTCTTCGTTTTTCAGATTAGAATCGGCTAATAATTTCAGCTTGTTTTCATATTCATCGGCCACCGATTTCTTAATGGATTCTTCAATGTTAAGTTTTTGTTTACTTAAGGCTTCCGTCATTTGTTGCTGGAACAAATCCTCCTTCTTTTTGTATTCTTCTTCCTTCTTAGCCTGCCATTCCTTTGCTTTTGTATTCAGCTCTCTTTGCACTTCATCTCTGAAAGCATCGGTCGCTTCAAATTCGTGCTGACAGTTCGGACACTTTATTGTTGATTTATTGCTCATAATTTGCCGCAGCTTTTATGTAAATTTAGAGCTTTTAGAACATACAAATTCGCATATTTATAAACAATTAACTGGCTTAATTATAACATTAAAATATTGAGGAAATGAAGGAACTGATTTTAATACGCCATGCTAAGTCGGACTGGGCGAATGAAGCGATTAAAGATATCGACCGTCATTTGAACGACAGAGGATACGCAGACGCCTATCAGTTAAGTCAATGGTATAAAAGTGAATTTACTCTACCTGATTTATTACTGAGTAGCCCTGCAACGCGTGCCATTAATACCGCGTATATTTTTGCCAGAACATTTGGTATTCCTGAGGCTCAGGTAATGGTGAACGGCGATTTGTATGAAAGCACCATGCAAGATTATTTAGAGATAATTTCTAAACTCGATAAAAAAAATAACCGTGTTATGTTATTCGGACATAATCCGGCAATTACAAATCTGACGAATGAACTGAATAAAGATTTGTTATTTGAAAACGTACCAACCTGCGGAATTATAAAAATTGGTTTTCCTTATGAGAATTGGAAGGAAGTGGCAGATAAAAAGCATGGGCAACTGTTGTTAAATAAATTCCCGAAAAGTTTTAAATAATTTATGGCAAAAAAGAGCTTCCCATATATCAATCGTGAAATCAGCTGGCTTTCATTTAATGAAAGAGTTTTGCAAGAGGCCGCCGATAAAACGACACCGCTGATTGAAAGAATTAAATTTCTTGGTATTTTCAGTAATAATCGTGACGAGTTTTATAGGGTTAGGGTAGCCACCGTTAGACGTTTAAGTAAATTGGGACGTAAAGCGGTTTCCTTGTATGGCGAAGATCCTAAAGAACTATTACCAAAACTTCAACGAAAAGTAATTGAGCAGCAAAATCGTTTCGAGGAAATTTATACGGAGATTTTAAAGGAATTGGCCGACAATAATATTTTCATGATTAATGAGCGGCAGTTAAATGAAAATCAAATTGCCTATATAAAAAATTATTTTCATTCGGATGTATTGCCTGCTTTGTTTCCCATCATGGTGGATGATACCAAGAGTTTTCCGTATATGAAAGATAAGTCAGGCTACTTGTTCGTGAAGCTGATTTCCATTGCGGAAAAGAAAAAGAACAAATTTGCCCTTATCGAGATTCCTTCTAAAATTCTCAATCGTTTTGTTGTATTACCAACAGAAGATGAAAAGAAATACATTATTCTTCTTGACGATATTATCCGTTATTGTGTAAATGAAATTTTTGAGGTATTTGGTTTCAGATCAGTTGAATCATATAATATAAAATTAACGCGCGATGCCGAGCTCGATATTGATAATGACGTAAGTAAAAGCATGCTCGAAAAAATATCGAAGGGTATTAAGGATAGAAAGAAGGGACTGCCGGTTCGATTTGTATATGATGCGGCCATGCCAAACGATATGCTTTCGTTCATTATGAAGAAACTTGGAATGGATAAAAAAGATAATGCTATTCCTGGTGGACGATACCATAACTTTAAGGATTTCATCAATTTCCCAACCCTTGGCGAAAAGAAATTAATTTACAAGCATCAACCGCCTTTAGAACACGGTTTGTTGCAGAATACCAATAAAACAATTCTGGACACACTTTTTCATAAGGATATTTTATTGCATTATCCTTACCATACATTTAATCACATTATTAATTTATTGAGGGAAGCGTCTATTGATCCACGCGTTGAGTCGATTAAAATTACTTTATACCGAGTGGCAGATTCTTCCAAAATTGCCAATGCACTCATTAATGCCATAAAGAACGGAAAGAAAGTTGTGGTGTTGGTTGAATTGCAAGCGCGTTTTGATGAGGAGAATAATATTTATTGGGCTAATAAATTGCAAGAAGAAGGAGCGCATGTTATTTACGGGGTAACCGGATTAAAAGTACACTCTAAGCTTTTTTTAATTACCTCACGCATTAAAGGTAAAGAAGTAAAGGTGGCGCATGTAGGAACCGGTAACTTCAACGAAAAAACGGCAAGAATTTATACCGATTTCTCATTACTTACTGCCAATAAATTAATCACCGATGAAGTAAATAAGGTTTTTGATTTTTACGTTGATAATTTTAAAGTCGGACAATTTAAACATTTGGCAGTTGCGCCATTTTACATGCGTAAGACTTTTGTTTCATTAATAAACAAGGAAATTGCAAACGCTAAAGCGGGAAAAAAATCAGGCATTATTTTAAAAATGAATAGCTTGGTTGACCGTGAAATGATTGTGAAATTGTATGAGGCTTCCAACGCGGGTGTGCCTGTTCAACTGATTGTACGCGGCGCATGCTCTCTTGTTACCGGTATTGATGGGTATAGTAAAAACATTGTGGCTTATAGTATCGTGGATAAATATTTGGAACATGCCCGCGTTTTTATTTTTCATAATGGCGGTGAAGAAAAAATATATCTCACATCGGCTGATTGGATGAGTCGTAATTTGGACAGCAGAAGTGAAGTAGCGGTGCCAATATATGATAAGGAAATAAGAAAGCAGATTAAGGATATCATCAATATTCAGTTAGCGGGAAATACCAAAGTAAGAATCTTAGATCCTTTTCAGGAGAATATTTACAAGAAGCCCCAACCCGGAGAACGCAAAATAAGGGTGCAGGATGAAGTGTATGAATACATCAAAGAATCGAATAAAACATATAGTAAATCAAAAGTAGAACTCAGTAATATTAAATAATGGTTTTTGCAGCAGTAGATATTGGAAGTAACGCTATTCGACTCTTGTTTTGCAGGGTGTATGAGCTGGAAGGTAAACCTCATTTCCATAAAGAAGAATTAATCCGTATGCCTATTCGTTTAGGAGAAGATGTATTTTTAAAAGGAAAAATTTCTTCAGCAAAAGAAGAGCGTTTAATCACCTCATTAAAGGGTTTTAACGAATTAATAAAGGCTTATCAGGTTGATGGTGTAAGAGCCGTTGCTACCAGTGCTATGCGTGATGCTGCAAACGGACAAGAAATAATTTCCCGTGCTAAACAAGAATCAGGACTCAATGTGGAGATTATTGATGGTAAATTGGAAGCTGCCTTGGTTTTTTCGAATCATATCGAACAAATATTAAATCCGAAGTTTGCTTATTTATACATCGACGTGGGTGGTGGAAGTACAGAGCTCACCTTGTATTTCAATCAAAAAGTAATAGCCGCCAAATCTTTTAACATTGGTACAGTAAGGATGTTGTTGGATAAAGTAAATAAAGAAGAGTGGGAGGAAATGAAGGCTTGGTTGAAGCGAAGCACAGTTGGTATTCATCCGTTATATGCGATTGGCTCCGGCGGAAATATCAATAAGATGTTTAAAATGATCAACAAAAAGGAAACTAAGCATCTGAATTACGATAAACTCAAAGACTTATATGACATGCTTAATTCATACACCTATGAAGAACGTGTTGAAAGATTAGGTCTTAAACCCGATCGTGCCGACGTAATTATCCCCGCCGCTAAAATTTTCTTAACGGTGATGAAAACAGCCGATATTGAAAAAGTGTTCGTTCCTCAAATTGGTTTATCGGATGGAATTGTACATGATATGTATGATAACTATAAAAAGAAGAGTAAATAAAAGATGTATCTGACTAAGCTTTATATTTTATTTATTCATTTCGGAATCACCGATGCCATCGACATACTTTTAGTAGCCATTATCCTTTATTTGCTTTATAATATGGTGAAGGGCACATCCGCCGTAAATATTTTTATCGGATTAGCCCTAATCTATGTGGTGTGGATTGTGACAAAAGCGTTTGAACTGAAATTACTTAGTTCCTTGATGGGAAAATTTGTCAATGTAGGAGTTATTGCCATCATGGTTGTGTTTCAACAGGAGATAAGGAAGTTTTTGTTATACATTGGTTCCAATGAATTTATCAGAAGCAGGAATTGGAGAAATATTCTAAAGTTTAACATTAATAAGGCAGAAGAGGGAATTGAATTAGATGTGGATGAATTGATTACCGCCTGTTTTAATATGAGTGAAACCAAAACCGGCGCTTTAATTATTATTTCCAGAAAGTCTGATTTAAAGTTTTACATTAATTCCGGCGAAAAGGTGGATTCCGCTTTAACTGCACGTATGCTCGAGAATATTTTCTTTAAAAACTCACCGCTTCACGATGGGGCTGTCATCATTATAAACAACAGAATTGTAGCCGCTCGTTGTGTTTTGCCGGTTACCGAAAAAGAAAATTTTCCGGCTAATTATGGCATGCGTCACCGTGCTGCCGTTGGTATTACTGAAACAACGGATGCAATTGCTATCAGCGTTTCCGAACAAACCGGTGCTGTTTCTCTAACTACTCATGGAGAAATTAATGCCGGTTTAACCCGCGAAAAATTAAGATTCTTACTCGAAAAAAATATTAGATAATTCTGCCTTATGAACTTGCTCTCTGTAAACAACCTATCAAAGTCATATGGCGATCGTGTGCTTTTTACCAAAATATCGTTTGGCATCAATGAAGGTGATAAAGTAGCTCTCGTGGCAAAAAACGGAAGTGGTAAATCCACCTTGTTTAAAATTTTAAAGGGAAAAGAAATTGCCGACTCCGGTGACGTTGTTTTTCGAAAAGATATTACGGTTTCGTTTTTAGATCAGGACATTGTCTTGAACGAAGAGTTGAGCATCATCGATCATGTTTTTTCAGCCGATAATAAATTAACTGCTTGTATTAAAAATTACGAGAAGGCATTGAAACTATCTGAAGAAGGACATGCCAGCGCGGCAAATTTGTTGGAAAGCGCTTTACGAGACATGAATGAGCAGAACGCCTGGGATTATGAGAAAACAATTAAGGAAATTCTTTCCAGACTCGAATTACATGATGTGGAACAAAAAATTAAAACGCTAAGCGGCGGACAAAAAAAACGTTTGGCGCTTGCTCAGGTTTTAATTAATAAACCGGATTTACTCATCATGGATGAACCAACCAATCATTTGGACATCGACATGATTGAATGGTTAGAGCATTATATAGCCAAGGAACAAATCAGTATTTTATTGGTTACTCACGACCGTTACTTTTTAGATGAAGTATGTAATACGGTTATTGAATTGGATGGCGGAAAGCTTTTTGAATACAAGGGCAATTACGAATATTTTGTGGTTAAGAAAGCTGAAAGAGAGCAAATGCTGAATGCTGAGATTGATAAAGCCCGTAATTTGTATCGTCGCGAATTGGAATGGGTGCGTAAAATGCCTAAAGCAAGAGGAACCAAAGCGAAGGCACGTGTTGATGCCTTCGATGATGTAGCGCAAAAAGCAAAACAAAAGCGCATAGATAAGCAAGTTGAACTGAGCGTGAAAATGGAAAGATTGGGTTCTAAAATTTTGGAGTTAGTGAAAATTTCCAAATCATTCGGCGCAAAAAAGATACTTGAACCTTTTACCTATACATTTAAAAAGGGAGAGAAAATTGGAATTATTGGAAAGAACGGAGTAGGGAAGAGTACTTTTTTAAATATACTGCAAGGAATAGAGCAAGTTGATTCCGGTAAAGTACAAACCGGTGAAACGGTGGTGTTCGGATATTACTCTCAAGCGGGAATTAAGGTAAGTGAAGATAAACGTGTGATTGAAGTGGTGCGCGATATTGCTGATTTTATTCCGCTTGCTAACGGAACACAGCTATCCGCTTCTCAATTATTGACCAGATTTAATTTTCCTCCCGACATGCAATACAATTACGTAAGTAAATTGAGTGGCGGGGAGAAAAGGCGCTTGTATTTATTAACCGTACTTCAAAAGAATCCGAATTTTTTAATTCTGGATGAACCAACCAATGATTTGGATATTGTGACATTACAAGTATTGGAAGAGTTTTTGGCTGATTTTGGTGGCTGCGTGCTTATAGTTTCTCACGACCGTTACTTTATTGATAAGTTAGTTGATCATGTTTTTGTGTTCGAAGGAAATGGCGTTATCAAAGACTATCCAGGTAATTATACCGAATACCGCGAATGGAAACAGGAACAAAAAGAAGAAAGCAAATTACCAAAAGTAGAGCCCGAACCTGTAAAAGACATCGAAACCAAACCAATATCCGATACCAAGCGCTTAAGTTATAAAGAACAAAGAGAATTGGAATTAATAGAAAAAGAGATTGGTATACTAGAAAAAAAGAAGGTTGAGTTAGAAAACAGTATGGGGACTACCACCGCGTACGAGGCTTTACAGAAATTAAGTAATGATTTAAAAATTAATAATGAAACTCTTGAGGAAAAAACCATGCGCTGGCTTGAATTGCAAGAGAAAATGGCATAATGATAAGGGCCTTCTTAGATAAAATAGTAAATATAGGTGTAAAGCCCGGCTTACAAACTTGGGAAGTTTACCTGATACGTAAGCTGAATGCAATTACGATTATAGCACTTCTCAATAATATTATCGGCGTTGTGTTTTTTAGCTTAATTGGTTTACCGCAATTTAACTTAGAATGTATCACCGTTTTAGTTATCGGACCACTTGTTTTTGTGTTCAACAAATACAAGAATGTTATTTGGGCAGTTTACTGGTTTTATATTGTTGGTTACATTTATTTAACCGCATTTAATCTCCATATGGGGAAAGACTCATTTATTCTTTTGTTTTTCTTTCCTGTTATTATCAGTATGGTTCAGTTACTTGGTCGTCGAGAATTGTTAAAGCATTTGATCATTTTAAGCTCACTAGTTGTTGTTTGTGCAGTTGTGATTGTGCTTAGCTACAGGTATCATTGGTTTGAATCTCCCTTGTCTAAAGAAACGATTCAAGACTTAAGTACATTTATGATTATTTTAAGTTTTGTGACTGTCATTGCATTTATTATTGTTGTGGTTACCGAGTCGATGAGTCAGGAACGACGCATTAAAAACATGCTTCATGAAAAGGAGGTTTTATTGGCAGAAGTTTATCACAGGGTTAAGAACAATATGAACATCGTTACAAGCTTGTTAAGTTTAAAAAAGGATATGTCTGCATCATCTGAAGTTCAAGAAGCATTGGATGATTGCCGTAACAGAGTATACTCTATGGCTCTTGTGCATCAGAAAATGTATAATAGCAAAAACCTGGAGAGCTTAAATTTTAAGGATTATATTTATGATTTGGTTAAGGATATTAAACACTCTCTGGGAGGATCCAAGGAACTAAATGTTACGATAGAGGCTGAGAATATTAATCTGGAATTAAGCAACGCTATTCCTTGCGGATTAATATTAAATGAGCTAATCACAAACGCCTATAAACACGCCGGATCTAATGAGAAGAGCATTCAAGTTTTAATTGTACTAAAAAGAATCGGTAAGTCAATAAATTTAATCGTAAAAGATAACGGACCCGGTATTAGTGAACAAGCTTTAAATAAGCCCAATGCCTTAGGTATTGAACTTATTAAATCATTAACGGAGCAATTAGAAGGTAAGTATGAGTTCAGCAATCAAAACGGCTTAGTTTTTAAATTAAGTTTTAAGCAAGATTAATTCGTTAATCCGTAAACATTTTCTTCTTGTATTTGTTGTTCTGTTATGTCTATCTACACTCTACAGCAAATACAAAAAATACCTGCGCCTATTCATACTGTATGGGAGTTTATTTCTTCTCCATATAACTTAAAACTAATAACGCCTGAGTACATGGGGTTTGAAGTCCTTACCGAAGATTTACCGGAAAAGATGTATCCTGGCATGATAATTACTTACAAGGTAAGGCCACTATTGAATATCCCCATGACGTGGGTAACAGAAATTACTCACGTACGCGATTTTGAATTTTTTGTTGATGAGCAAAGGGTAGGGCCCTACAAATTGTGGCATCATCAACATCATTTAAAGGAAATTGATGGCGGAGTTTTAATGACCGATATTGTAAATTATCAAGCACCATTTGGTTTATTTGGTAAGACATTCAACCCAATACTAATTAAACCGAAACTCGACGATATTTTTAGCTATAGGCGCAGGAAGGTTGAAGAATTATATGGGGCACAATCGATTAAAAAATGAGATTTCCGGCAATAATTCCAATTGTAAAACCTATAATAATACCGTACCATAGGAATTCCCATCTTCTACTTCTTTTGTATGTGTTTACAAAGTTCATCCTGTACAAAAGTAAAAACATTATGATTTTAGTTCATTATGCTTTTATTAAGCTTGTTTTAATGAATTGTTAGCTTGTTCTATGAGTTTGCTTAATGGTTTGATAATCGGAAATTATTATTCAGATAAGATTGAATAACTTATTTTGTTTTAAAATCAATTATATGAAAACTAAGCGAGCAAAAAAGAGTTTTAATGCCGATATGCTGGATATTAATACCAAACTTTATACTCATATTATAAAACACGGACATAAGAATGTCACACTCAACAAGAGGTATGCGCGAAGATTAATTAATCAAACTCAAAGTTTAAGGAATAATCAATATGAAAGTATTTGTAACAGCAAGTACATCATGATGTATGAGTGGTATAAAAATTAACGTTTAAATCTAATCTGATTTACGCATTAAACTTCTTTTGTTTTATAATTTTATACCAATCACACAAACATCATCCACTTGCTCTAGTCCGCCTTTCCAATCCATGAAATTACGTTTGATTTCATGAGCTTGTTCGTTCATGGATTTATTTCTAATAGAAACTAGTAGTTCTTCAAATTGTTTGTACTTGAATTTTTTTCCTTTTGGTCCGCCAAATTGATCCGCAAGTCCATCTGTAAATAAGTAAAAAATATCTCCTTCTTTATAGCTTAATTGGTGACTTGTAAAAGATTTCGCGTGATCGCTTTTTCCAACGGGTTGCTTATCGGCTTTAATTTCGTTGAGTTCATTGTTGCTCAAATACCAAAGTGGATTATTGGCACCACTCCAATGAATCAATTTATTCTTTATATCCAGGCACAACAAGGAAATATCCATACCATCTTTAACATCACTACTACTTTTTGAAAAAGTCTCTAAAACTAACTCACGGGTTTTATCTAGTATTTTTCCAGTATCAGTAATATTAAACTCTTTTACGGTACGATTAAGCGCATTACTGCAAACCACGCTCACCATCGCTCCCGGTACGCCATGTCCGGTGCTGTCGGCCGCGGCAATAAAGAAAAGCTCATTAATTTTTTCAGCCCAATAAAAGTCACCGGCCACAATATCCTTCGGAAGATATATAACAAAATTATTAGGTACGTTTTCATCAATGAATTTGGAAGGAGGTAAAATGGCTTCTTGTAAACGTTTTGCGTATGAGATACTATCTATTATTTCCTTTTGCTTTTCTTCAATTACATGCTTTTGTTGCTCTGCCTCTTCTTTTTGCTTTTCAATTATTTGTTTCTGACTCAACAAAGTTTTATTGGCCTGCTTTCTTAAATAGTTACTTCTTACAACAAAAAATACCATTACCAGGAATAACAAGGTGATTAATACAAATACAAGAATGGTTTGCTTTTGTGTATTTAGTTCTTCTTCGCGCTGACTAATCATTTCTTCACGCTTTTCATTTTCACTTTGTAATTTGCTAATCTCTTCTTGCTTTTTGTTTTCTGTATAATTCGAATTCAATTCAGATATTTTATTTTGTACGCTACTGCTTAAGTTTTGTTTTTCTGAATTCAGAATGTCAATTAATATTTGGTACTCAGCATTTTTAATTTCATACTGTATGGAAAGTAAGGTATAAATTGCAGACAAGAGCGGGGTATGCGAAAAGTTTTCGACTTCCCACGGAATAATTTCTCCATCTGTACTTTCATAATTTTCAGTCGATAAATTTATCCCTTCACTAATTACCATGCGTTTTTCTTCACTCACCAGGCTAATAAGCGAGTCTCTAAAACTATTTATTACCTTTTTTAATCGATACGCTGAGTATTTATAGGTTTTTGGATCACCCGTTTCGAACAATATTAAATTTGGGATATCCATTTCATTAGGACTCTTAATATATATAAAAGGCAGTGAATCTGCGTCAGCTTTCGTCATTACTGCTGACTTGCTTATTAGCTCAGATTTTAAGTCCTGAATATATCCGGAAGTAGTGTCGCATAATTCTTTTAATTTCTTAGTTTTTATGGAGATGAACAAAGAATCATTTACACCTGCATCTTTTATTGTATTATATAAGTTAATATTACGTGCGTTTGCCGATTGCAGGGCATTTTCCATGTTATTTCCTTGTACATAAATAGGATTAACGTTTATTTTACCTGAACCCGACATAAAAAGTGAACTCATGCTGAACGCAAAAAAGTATATTGCAAGAAAAACCGCGTGTGTAGTTAAAATACTTTTCTTGTAGGATTTAATTAAGTGATAAATGGAATAGGGAGTAACAACAAAGAAAAGTATACTGTAATTTAAATCATATAAAAGTCCCGAACCCGGCCAATGCATGATTTTAAATAAAAAGCCTAGTCCAAATAGAAATATAACCAAGCTCTGAGCAAATAAGATCAATTTCGATTTAATTGTTCCTAAACCTTTTTTTGCCTCTATAAAATACAAAGGGATGTATAAAAAGCAAAGTACAAAGGTACCAAGCATCATTAATATACTGGCGCCCGGCCAATGCATTAATTTAAATAACTGCCCAAATAAACTACTGATAACAGTAATCCATATTAATACCTTAATTAATGTATTAGCTTTAATACTTTGATTCATACATTATTTTATCTCAATGGAGTAAAGGCTGTTCATTTTGTGTTTACGTTCACTGCTTATAATGTTATTTCTGCCTCCGTCTATGAATTCACGGATATAAAAATTGGTCTCGTATTTTTCTACCTCTCCTAAATTATATTTACTCTGATTGCCGTTCTCATCAATTTTTACGCCGGTTAAAAATCCACCGCGACCTTGCTCATGCCATTTAGGCGCTTCATTCACAGGCAAATTTAAATTTTTCAAATTGTCGACATAAAAAACATGAATGTCATTATCGACTGCATAAGATTGTATAGATAGTTGTGGTCCGCCAGCATCATTACTGTGTTGAGCTTTCGGAATTTTCTTTACCCATTTCATTTTGCCCATCGCGTCGATGTTCATAACAAACACATCCTCTGCATAGGTATCATACGTTGTTTGTGTAGTTCTTCCATTATAATATGTACGCGTTACTACATGGTATTGTTCAGAAACGATGGTCGTTGATCCGTTTTTCATTTTATAAATAGCACGAATTTTTAAAAAATCGATTCCTAGATCAGATTCTTTTTGTTCTTTCTTTTCTGCACGCTTCTTTTCTCTGTCGCTCATGAATGATTTAATTAATTCGGAAGGAAATTCATAATATCCGCCTTCGGGTTTCATTGAAATGCCCTGTTTAGTATCTATCGTTACCATATAGGCCCCATCGATTGGTTTGTTGGCACCTTTAGAATAAAAGCCACTCACAAAAATCTCATGTTTTTCATTTTCATAGATGTACGCCTCTTTCGGAAAATTATTATCCAGGTTTACTTTTATTATTTTCGGTTTAACATTATCGGCATTATACATAATAACTTCAAAATGATAGTTAGGTAAACCATCAATACTTTCTTTTTGTGTGTCATCGTTATATACTCTGGCCAGTAAATAAACAGTTCCGTCATCACCCAATGTATAACCCCAGTTGTCCATTTTTGCTTCGGTATATGGCATTTCAACTTCCGCACCCCATATTTTTCCCAGGTTTTCATCAAAAATGTGCATGCCCACAATATCCTTATTTAGTTTATCACGCTTTTCACGACTTACCAACTCATAAGTGTACATGAAGTTTTTTTCATCTTCACTCATGTAAAAACGATAACTAAATGAACGTACCTTATCGGATGATTTAAATAAATTGCGCGATTGCCCTACAAAATCCAATTTTTCTGGCGAGAACTCAAGTGCGGAAATCCCTTCAGTTTCTGTGTCTTTAAAAACATCTCTTACCATTAAGTAAGTTTTGTTATTGAACTTCTGGAATCGATTATAACTTACATGTTCATTTAATTTTCCCTCCGTACTAACGGTGTTTTCTTTTAAAAACTTCAAATCGTTGTTAAATAATTGAAATGAAAAAGATTCTACTTTTTTCGCATTAACCTGAATGATGCCTAAATCACCGTAAGGAACCGGATTCATTACCACATGGCGTTTAGGAGATTCAAACTCCTGTGAAACCTTAACTGTATAAGGAGAATTTTGTTGTGCAATAGAAAGCTGAATACCAGCTAAAAGAGCGATTGAATTAAGTGAGAATTTCATATGATTTTTATTCTTTTACAAATTTAATAGTTTGCTTAGTGTTATTATAGCTTACTTCAGCAAAATAGATGCCGGCTGATAGTTTTTCGATAACCAGTTCGATTGTGCCGATATTATTGTCTTTATCCTCCATTAAGAGCTGTCCGTTTACCGAATATATTCTGCAACTAAAACCTGTAGCTTTATTACTCAATTGGATAAACAATTTGTTTTCCGTAGGATTAGGGTATAGCATTGCACCACTGTGTAATTCCAAATGATTAGTTTTAATTTCGGTGCTTGTACTGCAGCCTGTACTGATAAATTTGGATAACATTCTAACGTAAGCGGCATTCGTATAAATGCCGGCTTCAGTAATCTCCCAACTATTAACAGGCCAATCATTATTAAAATCTTTATACGACTTTTGAATGGGTTGTCCCATGGGTGGAGTTACATTCGTTAAGCAAAGTGCATTATTCGCTGCACTTCCACATGTACTCGGACAACAAGAAGCAAGTGAATAGCTTGGATTGGGTCCACCGGGAATATAACCGGGAGCAGGACCATAGGTGGAAACTCCTTCTTCATCCCATAAAGCACTTCCGTCTTTAAACCAGCTATGATAGAATTGTTTTACGTAGTTTTCAGCTCCGTATTTTTTCATATTGCTTAAATAAACTTTAGTATTTGGATTTACACCGTGCATGTAATGTACAAATCCGGAAGCTGCGTTCGTGTAATTCGTAGAATTGGCAGAATTTAAATTATATTGATTCATTAATAGGAACATAATACCTTGTTTACTCTTAGTTTGATTGCTGTTCCAGGTGTAATTGTTATTCGCCATCCAGGCTCTGTAAGCATCAGTTTTATTTATATGTGCCGGTAAATTATCAGCATTATTTGTTTGCATACTTACCGAATAAGAATTTATTATTTGATTGCGGATAGCTGTTGTTGCTCCCGGCGTTTTGGTATAGTAAAGTAGGGCATCTTGTTCAACAGCTTCAAAAGGGTAGGCATAGGTCCACATTATTAAATGTGCATTGGGAACATTTGCGTCTACATAAGTTCTGTAAAAATTATTTCCGGTAAGCGCATACAAATAAATCGCACCGGCCAACTTACGCATATCAGTGTCATAAGCGCTTGTTTGTTGTTCTCCTGCAGCTAATGTTCCGGCATTATAAAATGTTATATTGGGATGATTGTTTGCCCAGTGCCATGCCTTTATGGCGCGAGATTGAAGTGCTGCTGCATATGTAGTTTGGCCAATGGCGTTAAATTGAATGGCGGCTAAGGCAAAAGCTGCTGCGCCTGTTAAACTGGCTGCCGTGGTAGGCGGACCGTAACGTCGGAACGCGACATCTGCTGAATTCGGACTGGCAGAACCGCCGCCAATAACAGAAATAAGGGAGCTGTCGTTTCCTTGCATTTTAATGAACCAATCCAATTCATATTTCGCTTCATCTAATAAATCTGGAATACCATTTCCTGATTCCGGTAAATTATAGTCGTCGGTGAATACAGTAGGATTATATTCATAAGCCAGTAACATATCAATTAATGGAGAGTAAGCGAAATTCACATACTTGTTGTAATCACCAGCATCGTGCCATCCACCGGATAAATCCTTCGAGGTTGATACATTGGTATTATTATAAAGCCGACAGTCAGTATCCTGTTGTGTTCCTTTGTGACAAACTCCATCTACAAATCCTGTATCAGCAAAAGGAAAAGCTTTTGCCATGCCGCAACGTTGGTAATAAAACATACGTACCGCAGCTTTCATAACATTGTTATAAACGCATGTGCTAATTTCAAATCGATACGAGCCAACATTGTTTGTTACATCAAAAATGTAATAACTCCCGGGAGTTGTCAAAGAACTGAAATTAAAGTGCCAGACTTTATCACCCGATTGCGTTTGTGTTGCTCCTGCATTCCATGGCGTAATAGATCCTGTGAAAACTACGTTATTGGTTGTCCATTCACGCACCTGATAAGTACTACCTGGCGAGAATGGTGTTGTGTTGTTGTAACCGGTAATAGGATTCGCAATCACTGCAATTTTTTCATCATTCGGCTTGTAACCAAACTGATCTACTTTAATAAATTCAACCGTAGTGGCAGGAGGAGCCGCAAAGAGATTGACTGCTAAAAACAGTAAGACAATGATTTTTTTCATTTCAATAAATTTAAGGGAGAGGCCGATTTGTATATGCAATATAAGAAAATAATTAGGAGACTAAAGGTTTGTTTTTGTACATTCGACTAAATGCATAAAGCGGTTCATATTCGGGTATCGTTATTAATTCTCATAACGCTTTTACTCAGCTCTTGTGCTATTCACGATAAATTTCCTTACATCTGTTTACGTTGGGGATGTTTTGCAAAGCAAGTGGGTTTGCCCGATAAAAAAGTAGTGATGAAGCGCATGCAAACAAATGCCAAAGTGAGAAAGAAGAAACGGGAAGCTAAAAAAAGGAAACGCAATAAAATGAATGAAACAGCGGTTGTCAATGCTAAGTCAAATAATGATTCTTCAAATGAACAGGACGAACCTATAGAATCAGCAAAAACAGATTCCACGAAATATACACCTAATCCAAATGGTGATTCAAATTATTTGATTTTGGTTTTTAATGAAGCGCATCCTCCGGGCGAAGATAGTTTATTGATAAAGTATCCTGAGAAAGATTTTTCGGAATACGAGAAAGTACAGATAAGAAACTATGTGGAAAGTTTAAATTTTGGAAAAGGAGATTCTTTTATTGTTAAGGAGTTTAAAGAATATTCTCAACCGGAACTTAAAGGCAATACGAAGGCCAAAGAAAAGTTAATTGAAATTTTAAAGAGTTTGGGGATAAATCCAAAACAAATCCGATTTAAGGATTAATCGTAGCGTACTGATTTTTGTACTTGTTTTACTTTCCCGTTTCGGTCGATAACAACTGCTCTGGCTAACCAGGCAAAGTTTTGCCATTTACATTTTCCGTCAGTGGAATAATACCATAATTTGGAAGAACTTCCTATAACGCCTATTGGACGGCCCACAAGTTTTATTACTTCCGATGAGTCAATACCTTCTGTGATTTTGTTAAAATTTTCTTCAGAATAACCGGGACCAAATTGCGTGTCAATATCTGGCTTCACAGGATTGTAACCTTCATGTAACGAAAATCCCCCTAGAAAGAACATGCCAACACAGCAAAAAACCACTGTAATAACTGATAATATTTTAAATAGGGGTGACATAATACTTATCGGATTAAAGATTCAAGTAAAATAAAGCAGTAACCTAAAATATAAAATGAGGAAGCTAAAATGAAACCCAATTTCAATGATTTTTTAAAACGGTCTTTAAAAGTGCCTAAATACCACGGACTAATGAAAAAGGCCATGATTAAACTGCAAACTGTTAATCCCATTCCAACCGAGATAATCAAGAAGCCCGTATTATATGGTGTCATGGATATGAATGTGCATCCAATAGCAATACAAAATAACAGAATAATCAATACTTTTTCTCTCATAACAGTAAGTTAATTCGTTAAAAGAACCTTACGTGTAACAAATATAAGATTTTATTAGAAACGACAAAACACGGGAATATGAACCGTGTATTAACTAAAAAACTTCTCGAGGGCTATTTTAAACCAGGAAGTATAGTTTTTGGGGAAGTTTTCTACGTCTGACCTGATATCCGGAATGGATTTCCAGCAAAAATCGGCGGCTTCTTCGGGATTTAATTCGGGATTTTCAGTATAAATTCCCGTAAAAACATGATCCAGTTCAAATTCAGTGAGACCGTTGCTAAATTCAGTTTTGTAAATAAATTGTCCCTTATGAATTAAAGAGGTATTAATGCCCATTTCTTCAAAAAGCCGGCGCTCTGCAGCCATTTTAGAGTCTTCACCGGGACGAGGATGACTGCAACAGGTGTTGGTCCATAAACCGGCGCTGTGATATTTGTGCAAAGCTCGTCTTTGTAGAAGCATCTCTCCCTTTTCATTGAAAATGAATACCGAAATGGCACGGTGCAGAAGTCCTTTTTCATGCGCCTCTATTTTTTCCATCCGGCCAATGGATTCGTCCTTCTCATTTACAAGCACAACTTCTTCCATCACTTACTTGAAATAATTGTTTATTTGATCGGCAACCAGTTTACCTGAAATTAAAGAAGGCGGAACACCCGGACCGGGTACAGTTAATTGTCCGGTGTAAAAGAGATTTTTCACTTTTTTACTCTTAATGGAAGGTTTTAAATGCGCTGTTTGAAGCAAAGTGTTCGCTAAGCCGTAGGCATTTCCTTTAAAAGAGTTGTAATCGTTGATGAAATTTTTTGGCGAATAAATATGTTTAAAGATGATGTTTTCTTTAAAGCTCATACCAATTTTTTTCTCAATACGTTCTATAGCCAAATTGAAATACTTCTCTTTTATTTCCTCACTTTCATTTAACCCCGGGGCAACCGGAATTAAGATGGTTAAGTTTTCGTAACCTTCAGGCGCGGTAACAGGGTCTGTTTTGGAAGTACAACTTACATACAATAAAGGTTTACTTGGCCATTTGGGAGTTGTGTAAATCTCCTGAGAGTGTAATTCAAAATCTTCATCGAAAAACAAATTATGATGAAGAAGATTTGGTAATTTTTTATTGATACCCACATAAAATAAAATAGAACTTGGTGCCATTTTCCGTGATTCCCAATAGTCTTTAGTATAATGACGGTGAGTAGGAGGAAGTAATACCTGATCGGTAAAATGGTAATCTGCTGAAGAAATCAGTGCATCAAAACCGTTATATTCCTTTTGCGCTTTTAATTTTTTTGCCAGGTTTCCGTTCAATTCTATTGCAGATACGTCAACCCCCGTTTCAAACTTCACGCCTAATTCAAGAGCTAGTTTTTTCATAGCCTCCGGTACCACGGCCATTCCGCCCATAGGATACCAGGTTCCAAGAACTAAATCAGCATAATTCATTAAACTGTAAAGCGCGGGTGTGTTTTGCGGCAAAGCGCCCAAAAACAAAACAGGAAATTCAAGCAATTGAACCAGCTTTGGATTTTTGAAATTTTTAGCAATGTGCTTTCGGATGGATTTGAAAACATCCAGTTTAAATATTCCCGTTATCAAACGGGCATCCATCAATTCAGAAATATTTACGCCCGGTTTATAAACCAATTCGTGAATCCCAACATTGTATTTGTATTCGGCTTCTTTTAAGAATTGTTTGAGCTTAGCTGCACTTCCTTTCTCGTGTTTTTCAAATACTTCGTATAATTCTTCCAACGAAGCGGGAACATCTAAATATTCATCATTAAAGTAAATGCGATATCCCGGTGAAAGTCTTTTTAATTCGTAATAATCAGAAACCTTTTTTCCGAAATCTCCGAAAAAACGCTCAAAAACATCCGGCATCCAATACCAGCTTGGACCCATATCAAACAAAAAACCATCTTTTTCGATGGTACGTGCACGTCCGCCAATTTGTGAATGTTTCTCGTAAATAGTAACATTATATCCGTCTTTTGCCAGATAACATGCTGCCGCTAAACCTGAGAATCCGGCACCGATTATGGAAATATTTTTCTTCACTTGCCTAAGTTAAACAAACTTTCACTACAATTGTTTATTAAAAAACGTAAAAATTTTGAAGCGGGTTCATATCATCGGAGGTGGGATTGCAGGATTGGCGGCATCAGTACGTTTGGCGAAGGCCGGATTTAAGGTGAGCGTATTCGAAAGTGCAGCGCATCCCGGCGGCAAACTTTGCGAAATGAATCTTGGCGGCTATCGATTTGATAAAGGACCTTCATTATTTACCATGCCGCATTTGGTAAATGAATTGGGTGAACTAACCAAAACCAAAACACAGTTTAAATTTCAAAAACTGAACGATGTTTGTCATTATTTTTATGAAGACGGAACGCGCTTAAAAGCGAAGTCGGATTTAAATGCATTCGCCGATGAAATTCATCATCATTTAGGTGAGAGTAGGGAAGCTGTATTGCAGCATTTAGAGCATAGTGCTCAGTTATATCATTACACGTCTGATTTGTTTTTACATCAATCTTTACACAAGCCGCTTAATTTTTTTAATATTAAAACAATTAAGGCTATTGGGAATATTAAAAAACTGCAATTAAGTAAAACAATGCATGAAGCGAATGCAAAGCGGTTTAAAAATCCAAAAACAGTACAATTATTCAATCGGTACGCGACTTATAATGGTTCCAATCCTTATAAGGCACCAGCTTTACTCAACATTATTCCGCATTTGGAATATAATATTGGCGCATTCATGCCAAACGAAGGCATGCATGACATCACAAAGTACATTTATGGTTTAGCAAAGGAACAAGGTGTTGAGTTTTATTTTAACCACAAGGTGGAAGAAATTGTTGTTGAAAATGAAAAAGTAAAAGGCCTAAAAGCGAATGGTGCTCTTTTTGAAAGTGATATCGTTTTGAGTGATGCCGATATGCATGTTGTTTATCAGAAATTACTTCCTTCAAAATACACACCACATAAATTACTAAACCAGGAAAAATCATCTTCTGCTTATATTTTTTATTGGGGAATAAAACGCGAATTCACAGAGCTGGGTGTCCATAATATTTTGTTTAGCGATAATTATGAGAAGGAATTCGAGCAGCTTTTCAATTCCGATAAACCTTATCACGACCCAACTGTGTATATCCATATCAGTTCTAAAGTGTGTAAAAAAGATGCACCTCCGGGTTGTGAAAATTGGTTTATCTTAATTAACGCGCCTCACAATAAATCGCATTTACCGGTAGGTTATTTTGATGAATTGAAATTGAATGTGATTAAGAAGATAAACCGTATTCTTAAAACAGATATTCTTCCTTACATAGAGGAGGAATCCACTTGGGATCCTTTCACCATCGAGAAAGATACATCATCTTATGGCGGTTCTTTGTATGGCAATTCTTCCAATAATAAGTTTTCTGCTTTTTTAAGACACGCTAATTACAGCAGTAAGATTAAAGGTTTGTATTTTTGTGGAGGAAGTGTACATCCGGGTGGCGGAATTCCTTTGTGTTTACTTTCGGCAAAAATTGCGGGTAATATGATAATTGATAAGCATAATTAAGTTGAATGTTTTAAAAAAAATAAACGATCCCTGGTTGCCATCGGCGATTATTATATTGTTTCATTGTATCGGAGCAGTTGGGATGTTATTTGCCCCGGTTTACTTTTTAAAACTATCGGTTTTTAATCTGGTGCTTTCCGCCATCATGCTTTTCTGGAAGGCTGAATTAAAGCCAATCCATTATGTGGTTGTTTTGAATGTGGCATTATTGGCCTTTTTTATTGAAGTACTGGGTGTTTATACCGGTTTTCCTTTTGGAGAGTATTATTACGGAACCAATCTTGGCCCTAGACTATTGAATGTACCTTTAGTAATTGGCATAAATTGGATCATGTTATTATATGCCTGCCATGTGATTTTACGGAAACAATCCTTTTATGTGTCTGTCATTGGCGCTTCATTACTAATGGTGCTATTGGATGTGGTGATTGAGCAAAGCGTTCATATAATGGGATTTTGGTTTTGGAAAGACAATCATATTCCAATGACTAACTATGTGGCTTGGTTTTGTATTTCGTTGCTGTTCTCCTTTTACATACGCAAGAAATTACCATTAAAGGAGAATCAAGCTGCTCTTACTTTATATGTAACTCAATTCATGTTTTTCTTATTCTGTTTATACGTATTTCGTGATTAATCCGAAGTTTACATATTTGTTATTGGATGCGGCTGTTATTTTCTTTCCGCTTATTTTAAGCTTTGATAAAAAAGTAGCTTTTTATAAAACGTGGAAATCGCTCTTTCTTTCCATTCTAATTGTTGGTGTTGGTTTTATTATTTGGGATATACTATTTACAAAAAGCGGAATCTGGCAGTTTAATCCTGAATTTGTGAGTGGTATTTACTTTTTTAATTTGCCTATTGAAGAGTGTTTGTTTTTTATTACGGTGCCGTATTCAACGGTTTTTATTTATGAATGTATTCGGGTTTACTTTAAAAAGTACTATACTAATTCGGTGACCGATTTAATTACTAAAATCATTATTGCCGTAAACTTAATTACGCTTGTATATGGTTTTAATAAGGTTTATACGCTTGTTAACTCAATAGTGGCCATCTTATGCATAGTTTACGTGGCGTATTTTGCGAAATGGAAACAGCTTAATTTGTTTTATCTGGCCTTTACTGTTTGTCTTTTACCGTTTGCTATTTGTAATGGAGTTTTAACATCTTGGCCCATTTTGATTTACAACGATAGCCAAAATTTATCCATTCGGATGGGTACCATTCCATTCGAGGATTTATTTTATAACTTTAGCATGATCATTTTATGGTGTTTCTTTTACGAGAAATTCCGTTATATGAATAAAAGCCATGCTTAAACTCATTCAAAAAATAGGATTATTCCGAATTATTTTAACTCCTTTAGGAGCATGGATAATTTATACTGCTTTCGAACGCAAAGAATGGTTAATGGCTTTAGTAGGCCTGGTTGTTTTAATTTTCGGATTACTAAACCGCTGTTTAACAACGGGTAAATGCGCTACGGATTTTAATCCACCCAATCAGCAATAAATAAATTGGTATCACGGGTACCGTGGTTATTTCTGTTGCTAGAGAAAATTAATTTCTTACCATCCGGTGAAAACATAGGGAAGGCATTGAACATGCTCTCGTTTGTGATTTGTTCTAATCCTGTTCCGTCTTCATTCACCATAAATAATTGAAAGTCGTAACCTCTTGCGCTGTGATGATTACTTGAAAAAATAATTTTCTTTCCGGAAGGGTGGTAAAACGGCGCCCAATTTGCTTTACCAAGAGAAGTCACTTGTTTTAAATCACTGCCATCCACATTACAGGTGTATATCTCCATATTGGTGGGAGCTACCAAATGTTGCGATAATAAATCTTTGTATTCTTTAATTTCTTCTTCTGTTTTCGGACGAGAAGCGCGAAATACTAATTTCTTTCCGTCAGGTGAAAAGAAAGCACCGCCATCATAACCTAATCCTTTTGTAATTTGTTTTTGATTTTTTCCATCAATATCCATGGTCCATAATTCTAAATCGCCACTGCGGTCGCTGGTGAAAACTATTTTATCGCCTTTTGGTGAAATGGTTGCTTCGGCATCATATCCCGGCGAATTGGTTAATTGTTTGGTTATCTTTCCTTTTTCATCGGCCACGTAAATATCAAAATCTTTGTATACGGCCCACAAATATTTTCCTTTAATCTGTGGGGCAGGCGGACAAGAATCATTGGCTTTGTGTGTAGAGGCATACAAAATATCTTTTCCGTTAGGCATGTAATAACTACATGTAGTTCTGCCTTTGCCCGTACTTATCATTGGTGGTTTATAAGTACTGTCTTTCGCTGCTTTTTCAATATCTAAGGCAAAAATCTGATCGCATTGTAATCCCCATTTAGAATTATTACTCTGAAACGCGGCCATCTTTCCGTTTGGCGAAAAATAGGCTTCAGCATTATCGCCGCCGTAGGTTAGTTTTTGTAGATTTTTTAGGTGTTTTTCCTGCGCGTTAATTCCTGTTAATCCCGAGAATAGAATGGCGATAAAAAATAGACGTTTCATAAAATAAATAGGTTACAAAAATACGAGAAATAGTCTATGAAAAAGCGAATTCGGCAAAAATCATAAAATTGTTAAATCGGTTATGATTGGTCCGGAATTAGTTATATTTGTCAACTATTTTAAAATTCAACTATTATGAAGAGTGAGATAAATAACGAACTGCCTGTTGGAACCAGAGCGCTTATTTTATCGAAGTTGTATTACGGCGCTTTGTCAAAGAGTTTAGATAATTTAGATGTGGAGCGTTATTATTCGGTGCTTTTCTTTTTATACAATCATCAAAACTGTTGTCAGCAAGTGGTTTGTGATAATTTACGTATCGATAAAACAGCCATGGTAAAAGTTTTGGATTATTTAAGTAAGGCCGGCTATATTGAACGCACTACTAATCCGGCCGATCGTCGCGAGCATTTCATTAAGTTATCTAAGAAAGGCGAAAAGCAAACCAAAAAAATAGTACAATCCTTTGATTCAATTGATGAGAAGGCTTTTTTAAATATTTCCGAAGGTGAAAGAAAAACCTTTTTAAAGGTGATGCAATTAGTTTGCAAAAATTTAGATTCCCTTCCTTCCGACGATTTATTTTTTAATTACAAGAAAACAAAAGCAAAAAATTAAGATTATGAAAAAGATTCCCGGATGGTTATATGTGGTTGTGTTTTTTGGCATTCTCATTGCCATAAAATTTATTTTCCTTTCAAAACCTGAAGAAAAAGGGGGAGGTCCAAAGGGTATGGACAAATCCAAAATGCCTGTCGCAGTCAATTACATGATTGCTCAATCTAATTCATTTAGCAATAAAGTATACAGTAGCGGAAAAATTGGCGCGCTAAATGAAATTGAAATTAAACCGGAAGTTTCCGGTAAGGTAACGGCTATCTATTTTAAGGAAGGTGATGAAGTAATGAAAGGAACTTCCTTACTTAAAATTAATGATGCCGATTTGCAAGCTCAATTATTAAAGAACAAGGCTCAAATAAAATTAGCTCAGGATAAACTGGAGCGCCTGAAAAAACTTTTAGATGTGAATGGAGTTAGTAAGGAGGAGTATGAAATTCAGGATAACGAAGTAACATCTTTAATGGCGGACCAAGCTTTTATTAACGCGCAAATTGCAAAAACGAATATTACTGCTCCTTTCAGCGGACGAATCGGATTAAAAAATATCAGTGAAGGTGCTTATGTGAGTCCGGCGTTAAGCATTGCTTCTCTGGTTCAGGTAAAACCTTTATTTATTGAGTTTGCATTACCTGAGAAATACAGCAATAGTTTGAAAAAAGGTTTAGAGGTAGAGTTTAGTCGCGATAATTCAAACGAAAAAATGAAAGCTTCTATTTACGCGATTGAACCAAAAATTGATGATGTCACCAAATCGATTCGCTGCCGAGCCATGTATAATGGTAGTACTGAATTGTATCCCGGCAGTTTTGTAAAAGTATATGTTGACTTGATTAAAACCGAAAACAGCATAATGATTCCAACGCAGTGCGTTATTCCAATTCTTAAAGGACAAAAAGTAATGATTGCACGTAATGGCGAAGCGGATGAGGCTAAAGTTGTAACCGGAGTTAGAACGGATGAAAATATACAAATACTGGAAGGACTTCAGGTAGGAGATACGGTTTTAACGACAGGTTTACTATCAGTTAAAAAGGGTTCGAAGCTTAAATTTTTAAATCAGGGTAAGAAGTAATGGATATAGCAGGTTTAAGTGTTAAGCGCCCGGTGCTGGCCACCGTTATGTCGATTATCATTGTGCTGTTTGGTGCAATTGGATATACATTTTTGGGTGTGCGTGAGTTTCCTTCCATCGATCCTCCTGTTATTACGGTTCGTACTAATTATACAGGAGCCAATGCTGAAGTTATTCAGTCACAAATTACAGAACCACTCGAAAAAGCCATTAACGGTATCGAGGGTATTAGAACTATTTCCGGTGCATCTAATCAAGGTTCAAGCATCATTACTGTAGAGTTCAATCTGAGTTCTAATCTGGAGGCAGCAGCTAATGATGTACGCGATAAGGTTTCTCAAGCGGTTCGTCAATTACCCCAAGATATTGATGCGCCACCGGTGGTGACTAAATCAGATGCTAACTCGGATGCAATCATCTCCATGACCTTAAAAAGTGATACACGAACACATGCCGAGATAAGTGATTATGCAGAGAATGTTATCGGACAAAATTTACAGACCATTCCAGGGGTAAGTAATGTTCAAATATGGGGACAAAAACGTTATGCGATGCGAATTCGCATTGAACCTAAAAAATTAACGGCATTCGGATTAACGGCTTTAGATGTTAAACAAGCTTTGGATAGAGAAAATGTAGAGTTACCAACGGGAAAAGTTGCCGGTAATTCTACAGAGTTAACCATCAAAACAAGCGGCAGGTTGGTAACCGTTAGTCAGTTTGAAGAAATGATTGTGAAGCAAAACGCGAATGAAGTGGTGAGATTAAAAGATGTAGCGAATGTTGATTTAGGTGTAGAGAATGAAGAAACAATATTGAAAGAATCAGGAGTACCAATGATTGGTTTAGCTTTGGTGCCACAGCCGGGTGCTAATTATGTGGAGATTGCCGATGAATTTTATAAACGTTACGAACGCTTAAAGCAAGATTTGCCGAAAGATTATACCATTAATATAGCTTTAGATAATACACGCTTCATTAAAAAGTCCATTTTAGAAGTGCAAGAAACGTTATTGATTGCGATTCTTCTTGTGATTCTGATTATTTATTTGTTCTTCCGTGATTGGCTTATTGCGTTTCGTCCTTTAATCGATATTCCGGTTTCTTTGATTGGGGCTTTCTTTATCATGTATATTATGGGGTATTCCATTAATGTATTAACGCTTTTAGCTATTGTATTAGCGACAGGTTTGGTTGTTGATGATGGAATTGTGGTGACTGAAAATATTTTTAAGAAATTGGAGAAAGGTATGCTTCCACAACAAGCCGCAATTGAAGGTACACGTGAAATTTATTTTGCGGTCATCTCCACCTCCTTAACCTTAGCTGCAGTATTTATGCCGGTTGTATTTATGGAAGGATTTGTAGGACGTTTATTCCGTGAATTCGGGATTGTTTTGGCCGGTGCTGTTCTAATTTCTGCTTTTGTTTCCTTAACCTTAACACCCATGCTAAATGCAAAGTTGGTGCGTAAAGACCATAATAAGAAAAGTCGTTTTTATATTTGGAGCGAACCTTTCTTTGCAGCATTGGATACAGGGTTTAAGAATTCAATTACTAATTTTTTAACGAAACGATGGTGGGCATTCATTATTATTATTGTTTCTACCGGTGCTATTTTCTTTTTCGGAAAACAATTACAATCAGAGTTATCACCATTGGAAGACCGTGATTGGTTACGTTTAAGTTTTACGGGACCTGAAGGAACTTCATTTGAAGCAACAGATGCTGTAGTAGATCGTATGGCGAAGTTCGTTGGAGATTCAATACCTGAGAAACGCGTTTGTCTAACGGTTACCGCACCGGGCTTTGTTGGCTCAGGAGCAGTAAACACAGCTTTTGTTCGTTTGGCTTTAACAGAGGCAAAAGACCGAAAACGTTCTCAACAGGATATCGCCAATTACATTAACAAGAATATAGCCATGTTCCCGGAAGGAAAAGTGTTTGTTATACAAGAGCAAACGATCTCATCGGGTGGTGGTCCACGTGGTGGTTTACCTGTTCAATTTGTCTTGCAGAACAATGATTTTTCTAAGATTCAGGAGATACTTCCAAAATTCATGGAAGAAGCCGGCAAACATCCGGTGTTTCAGGGAGTGGATGTTAATCTCAAGTTTAATAAACCTGAATTAGTTATTGAAGTGGACAGAGAAAAAGCCAAAACTTTAGGTGTGAGTATAGCTGATTTAGCGCAAACGCTGCAATTGGCATTAAGCGGACAACGTTTTGGTTATTTTATTATGAATGACCGGCAATATCAAATTATTGGTCAGGTAGACAGAGAAAACAGAGACGACCCTTTAGATTTATCAGCTTTGTATATTAAAAATAATAATGGTGAAATGATACAGCTGGATAACATCACTAAGATGCGTGAGCAAAGTAGTCCGCCGCAGTTGTATCATTATAACCGCTATCAATCGGCAACTGTGCAGGCAGGTTTAGCTCCCGGTAAAACTATTGGAGATGGCATAAACGCTATGAATGAGATTGCTAAAAAAATATTAGATGACTCCTTTACAACTTCCTTAACCGGTTCATCGCGTGATTTTGCAGAGAGTTCATCAAATACCTTATTTGCTTTCGTTTTAGCATTGGTTTTAATTTACTTGTTGTTAGCCGCGCAATTCGAGAGCTTTATACAACCTTTAATAATCATGTTGACCGTTCCGACCGCTTTAGCCGGAGCTGTATTCTCACTTTGGTATTTTAATCAGACTTTGAATGTTTTTAGTCAGATTGGTATGATTATGCTGATTGGATTAGTAACTAAAAACGGAATTTTGATTGTGGAATTTACAAATCAACTCAGAGAAAAAGGGATGGGTGTTAGAGAAGCTTTAATTGAAGCATCAACAGCGCGCTTACGACCGATTTTAATGACCAGTTTAGCAACTATTTTAGGAGCTTTGCCAATTGCCATGGCATTAGGTGCAGGAGCAAAGAGCAGAATGGGAATGGGTATTGTAATTATTGGTGGTTTATTACTATCGATGGTGTTAACCTTGTACGTTATTCCATCCGTTTATTCATATTTTGTAAAGGAGAAGAAACATGCTGAATAAAAAGATAAACATAGTCATTGCTTTATTCGGAATAACGTTTCTGAAAGCGCAGGATGTTTTAACCGTAGAGCAAGCAATTAAAACAGGTTTAGAAAAGAATTACGCGGTGATGATTTCTCGTAACGAAACCGAAATTACCAAAGCTCAAAATAATTTTGGTAATGCGGGTATGTCGCCACAAGTAAGTTTAAACGGTAATTTAAGTTTAGCGAACCTTAATTCGTATCAGGAATTCAGTAACGGAACGGTTCAAGACAGGCAAGGGGCTCAATCCAATAGTACCGGCGCCTCTTTAAATGTGAATTGGGTTGTGTTTGATGGAATGAAAATGTTTGCCGTTAAAAAGCGTTTAAGCCAAAATGAGCAATTGAGTAGTTTGCAATTAAAGCAACAAATGGAAAACACTGTTTATGAAATAGTGAATGCTTATTACGATGTGGTGCGAATACAACAACTGATGAAAGCGGCACAACAAAATCTGGCAGTGTATGAGGAAAGAAAAAAAATAGCGAAACTTAAATTAGACATAGGTTCCGATTCAAAAGTTGATTTATTACTCACGGAAGCTGATGAGAACAAAGCAAAAAGTAATTTACTGAAATTGGAACAGCAGTTATTAAGCGCAAAAACAGGTTTGAATGTTTTAATGAATGTAGCACCAGATGCAGACTTTAAAACAACAACTGAAATTGCTACCAATTATAACCCGGCTTATGATGAATTAAAAAAATCAGCTCTAAAGAATAATTCTTCTTTATTGATGGCATTGCAAAATGAGATGATAGCCGAGCAAAGTATTAAAGAGGCACGCTCCGGTTTTTTACCTCAACTACAATTAAATGCTTCCTATAACTTTATCAGAAATCAAAGTCAGGCCGGATTTTTATTCTTAAATCAGCAAAATGGTGTGAACGCCGGTTTAAGTGCCGGATGGTTATTGTTTAGTGGTAACAAGAACAATAAACTCGTAAAAGAGAGACAAATTCGTTTGTTGAATCAAAAAAATTTGACAGAGTTAAATAAGCAACAAGTAGATGCGATGGTTTACATACATTATCAAAACTATTTAACCAATAAGAAAATTTTGGAACTTGAATTGTATAACCTGAAAGGTGCAGAGGAGTTGCTGTCAGTTTCTATGGAAAGATACAAAATTGGTAAAGCCAATTTATTAGAGACAAAAGAAGCGCAAAGTAATTTAGAAGAAGCTCAAACCCGTATGATAAATGCGTCTTACGATTGTAAAAAATCAGAAACAGAATTGTTACGCTCCAACGGCGATTTAGTGAAATAAAAAAGCCTCCCTTTTGAGGAGGCTTTTATTAAAAAATCAAATTGTTATTTAGTTACTTTATCGCGTAACGCATAAATTTTAGCACTGATGGATTTGAACTTTGCGTCATTCATATCCTTTGGATCCTTAATATCATTGATTTCTTTATGAATTTCACGGAAGTTGTTGTTTAAATCCGCTGCTTCTTTTTTGTCTTTATAATCTTCCATTAAAGTAATCAAGTTGTTTAAGTAGAAACGTTGATCCCAAACTGTTTTGTAAACGTTTGCTTTAGCAGCGGCATCAGTAACGCTTTCACCTAATTTACAAGCTAAGTATAAACCTTCAATCCAAGAACCTGCAAAAACAGAAGAAGCAGTATAAACACGTTCGTTGGTACGTAAATAAGAATCGCTTTTTACAAAAATCTCATCCAAAATACGTAATAACGAATCTTTATTACTTAAGTTTTGTTCAGCGCGTTTTCCTACCATTTGATCAACCGCACCTTTTAAACCTAAAGCATCCGATTGTACTAATACGGTTTTCATTAACTTCATTACATCTTCACCACGGTTGTTTACCATAGCGTATGACATATCGATATTGTAAATACCTAATGTTACTGCTTTAGTAAATTCAGCTGTATACGTATTTGATTTTTTAGGATCATTCATTAAGGTGTTGTTATAAGGCACACCCCAGTTTGAAATATCATTAACCATTCCTACAGGTGAAGGAATATTGGCTATAGCGAAGTCGAATTTAAATTTAGTTTCTTCATTTACTGTTACAGGGGTTGTATCCACCGCAACCACTGAGGCTGAGTCAACAGATTCTTTTGCTTCTTCAGCATCGTGGCCACCGCCACACGCCATTAAAACAGCACCTAAAGTAAGAGGAAGTACAAAACTTAATTTTTTCATAATTATTGAGATTTTATTTAAACAGGAACAAATATAATATTTTACCTTTAAGTCATATATGTTTGATGATAATTACTTTATGAACGAGGCATTTAAGGAGGCTCAAAAAGCCTTTGATGCTGATGAAGTTCCGGTAGGGGCTGTAATTGTGGCGAATAACCGAATTATTGCCAGGGCGCATAATTTAACGGAGCGCTTAAATGATGTAACAGCACACGCCGAAATGCAGGCTATTACGGCTGCTACAAATGCCTTGGGAGGTAAATATCTTCACGAATGTACTTTATATGTTACATTAGAACCTTGTCCGATGTGTGCCGGTGCCTTAAATTGGGCACAAATCAGCAAAATAGTTTACGGGGCTTCTGATGCTAAGCGTGGATATAGTTTGTTTTCTGAACCCTTATTGCACCCTAAAACACTGGTTAGTAAAGGGGTAAATGAGGTGGCTTGCGGTAAAATCATCAAAGACTTCTTTTTGAAAAAGCGTTAATTTTTGAAGCTGTATTATTCTTCCAATTAACTTTACATAAAAATTCGCCATGGGAGCTATTATGTTTGGAAGTATGGGAATCATGATCATTTTATGTATTCCAATCCTTACTTATTTTTTTGCAAAACGTGTTGGAAGAAATCCTTGGTTGTGGTTCGGAATTAGTTTGGTGTTGCCGGTAATTGCAACTTTAATTTTGTTTGTTTTGCCGGATTTAAGTGAAACAGGTAATATAGAAGGCTAGTTGCGAATTATTTTTCGCATATAGTAATTACCGTTATTTTCAATTTCTAAAATATAGAAACCTCTGTCTAAACTTCTAAGTTCAATTTCATTTTCATATTTATCCAGGTTTCCTTCCATGATTTTTTCACCGGTGGAGGTTTTTAGAATGTATTTTGAATTTACGGGAGGATAGGAATAACTGATTTTTAAAATTTCAGAGGCTGGGTTCGGATAAACTTCAGGCCTATAATTTTTGATTCCGTAACAGGCTTGTAAAATAATGGGATTTGATGCTGTGTTTTTTCCGTCATAATCTGTTTGACGAATTCGATAATAATAGTTTTTTTCGAACTCGATGGTATTATCCAAATAGCTGTAATTCCTGCTTTGATAACTGTTGCCCGCGCCTTTTACATTTCCAATTTCCATGAAATCTATTCCGTTTTCTGATCTTTCTATTGTAAAGTAATTGTTATTTTTCTCAATTGCTGTCGACCAAACCAATCTTGCTTTTTCGGCTTCACATTGTACTGAATAAGAGGAAAACTCAATAGGCAAAGGACTTGTTGTTGCATAGGCAAAGATTCCGCCCCAGGGATGATTATCGCTTCCGGCTCCGGCATGTTGATGCAATAAACTTACCGTTGTTGCGCCGTTTGTAGTTAAGGTTTTAAACTGACTCAATGCCTCGGCATTACTCACTGTTACATTTACATTATCATCACTCAATGCAGTTCCAACATTATTATTAAAGTAAAAACTTCCAACGGGTCCGCCGCAAGCTCCTGAATTAATATCGCCACCTACAACTGTTCCTAATAATGTACCATTAAGGGTAATTCTTTCGCCATCCGCCGCACTACATTCATAACCACCAAAGAAAGAATAAATCGCATCACCCGCAGTGTTAATGGCATTATTAAGCGTGAGAGTTCCCCAATTCATGATATTGGCAGCATTTTGCGAATTCAAAAAGATGGCAGTACCAACAGGTAACATAGCTGCATTATTATACGCTATATATAAATAGAAATCCTGATAACGGTTAGAAGTATTGGCCTGAGCCGGCAAACCCAAACTATATACGTTTACTGCGGGATTAATGATAGCAGTAACATCCACAGCATGAACTCCGGATGCGCCACCATAAATTGTATTAAACGATGGTGTTACCATATTGGTACCATTGAGTGTTAATACATTTCCATTCAGTGTAACGTTGGTAGCAGGTGCTGCTCCTAATCGGCCGCTTAGTAAATACGCACGGCGAATGGTACTTCCGGCTGCAATATTAACCGTTATAATTCCTGTAACAGGTGTGGTTTGAGAATAAGTTGGTGAATAGCCCGCGCAAGTGACACCGCCATTAAATACATCCTGATAAAAACTCATTTGTGCAAAAGAATCTGTTTTAAGTATAAACAGACTAAAAAACACTAGAATAATTATTTTTCGGATAAACATTTGCTTAAAAACTTACCGAAGATATAAAAAAACGCAGAATCGGCAAGTGTTTTTATAGAAAGCCTTATTCGCTCCCTTTCTTCTGTAAATACAGTTTGCTAAAACTTAGGTTTAAGCCGATGTTGAATATAAGAGGCTGACTATAGATGGATAAAACATCATTGGAATGTAAGGATGCGCCGAATTGTACAAAAAACTTGCCGTATTTATAGCCCACTTTTGCAGTAACTACCGGTTCAAAAAACAAGGCATTAGTTGGTGTATTAGTAATATTATCCAATTTTAAATCGTATAAATTTACAACAGAAATTCGTGGAGCAAATGAAGCTTCAAACACACTCATTTTTGCTCCAATGGCAGGCTGAATAAAAACACGATTATACCTGGCAGATATTCTTTCTGAAAGAATATTGTTATTTAAAATAGTATTTCCATTCCCGAACCCGGCATAAACTTCATACCGGCCATTTGTTTCGAAGTCGCCATAATAACCTAAACCTCCTTCAAAAAACTGATGACTATCGTCGTTAACGTTATAGAAACCGGTATTTGCCATGATGCCAAAATGCTTTAGTGGAGAGTAGGCCGCTTGCACATCATAACCGTTAAAACCAAAACTACCTTGCAAAGAAGCATCATGCTGTTCGGTAAATAATGGAGTGTTGATGGCGTTTGGTACGTATACCGGAGCGCACGATGTGAAAGCAATAACCGTAAGTAACAACAAATACCTTTTCATACAGTAAAGGTATTACAACTAATAATTCTTCAATTGACCTAGATCAGTTATTTCTGGAATGCTTTTATCCAATCGCAAATATCTTTTATGACTTGCTCCTGAACATTACCCGAAACTTGGTATTCGGCAGGAGTGCATTTCCCTTCGCCCTTGATGAATAAATGGTTTAAACCTTCGTACGAAATAAATTTATTCTTCGGGTTATTTTCTAATTCCTTTTTCCAAATTTCAAAATCAGTCATAGTTACCTGATAATCGCGTTTCCCCTGAAGTACTAAAATCGGTTGTTTAACACCTTTTGCTGTTTGTACCTGATTGTATTTTTTGATGCTTTGCCAATAGTAAGAGGGTTGTCCGAGCGGTAATTCCGATGCTTTTGCTGTTTTAAGTTGCTTCGGATCTTTTACTTTTTTTATTTGGGCTTCTAAATCACTTAATGATTTCTTTTCATCCGCATCAATGATACTATCCAGATTAAACAAATAGGTAAATTGTTCCAAAAGCATATCCTCAAACGGACGGGCAGGACCTGCCAACATAATTATACCACTAATGTCTTTTCCTTTCTTTGCGATGAGAGGTGCGCACATGGCACCCAAACTATGACCTGCCACATAAATTTTAGAAGACTTTGTTGTAGGATGATTTCTTAAAAGTTTTACGGCACTCAATACGTCCTCAATAACTTCTTCTTCCAATCCAATCTTATCTTGAGAGGAAGACATTTTTTGTGCTTCGGCAAATGTGCGTTTATCGTATCTGTAACTGGCGATACCATTGGATGCTAATCCAAGGGCTAAGTCTTTCAGCACTTTATTAGGACCTAGGGTTTCGTCTTTATCGTTTGGTCCGGAGCCGTGCACGAAGATCACTACAGGAGGATTTTCTGTATTATTTGGTACGCATAACATTCCCGGCATTTTATAATCGCCGGTTTTAAGCTCGAGTTTTGTTTCGTAAAGCTTTTCTACGCGATAATACTCCGGTACATTGTAAACAGCTTTGCTTTTAACCGGTTGAAAGAAAATACCAACGATTTTTTTTGGCGTATTGTATACTAATTTTAAATCGAGTTTTGTCTTTTCGAAAGCACAGGTCATTAAAACAATTTCTAATGTATCTTGCTTTTCGCTTCTTACATTTTCATAGGATTTAAATTCGCCAACGTAATTCGGGATTTTTTCCCACATCGACTGTATCATCTGAGGATTAATCTTATCAAGCACCGAAGCGTCAAAGTAGGAGCGACAGCTATCATAACTGCCGCGAAGCATTTTATTTAAAAAACTTTCTGAAAGTTCATTGACTGTTTGAGACTTTACCGCATAACTCAAGAATGCTAGTAAAACGAAGGTGATTTTTTTCATAGAAATATGGGGACGAAGGTATTTAATTTACCCGTATTTTTTGTCCCACTTTTAAATAGTAGCGGCTTTTTGTGCCATTTAAAGCGCAGAGCTCTTTGCTGGTTACGCCATATTTTTTTGCTATTACCGACCAGCTTTCGCCTTTACCTACCGTATGAAAGGTGGCATTTGCCGGATAAGCATTCACACCAACTCTGGATTTATTTAAAACAATAGTATTGTATAAAAGTTTGTGTTCATCAAAGGAAATGAATGTAGAAGGATTCAAAGCCACACTTTTATAGCGTACTTCAAAGTGTAAATGTGAACCGGTACTGTGCCCTGTATTACCACCTAAGCCTATTATTTGTCCTGATAAAACAACTTGGCCGGGTTTAACTTTTAATTTAGAAAGATGCGCATACACCGTTTCGAGACCGTTAGGATGCATGATTACAACCACGTTACCGTAACCTCCGCGTTTAGCCGCCACCCTTACTTTACCGTCAAATGCCGCTACAACTGCATCACCCTTTACTAAATCGATATCGATACCTTTGTGCATTTTTTTATCGCGCCAACCGTATAGGGAGGTGATGACACCGGCGCGGGGAGCGGTATAATAACTCAAAGCATCATTTTCAATAACAATAGTAGTCGATTCAGGAATGGTTTTATCACTCACCAAGGGGAAAATCATCGACTCATCTAAGTCCTCATAAAAATTTAAATCGGATAATTTTATGGGAGTAGCTTTTGTTGAATCGGCGTAAATAGATAACAAATCGTTATAGTAGGCAACCAATTCAATTTCCTTTGAATCGATATGATCAAGGTTTAATAAGGAGTCTACGATTTTGACTAATCTGGATTTGGAAATCGGGAAATTTCCGGCTGGCTCTTCGCCTTCATGGAAAAATTTAGTGAAAACGGCTTTTGCATTCGGACCGTTTTGACCGACTAATACCTGTAAAGACAGAATAAAAAGTAGCAGATATCCTTTCAGTTTCAACACGGGGATAATTGAAAGGTGCTAAAATAGTAAAATTATAAGAATCAGCAAGTTTAAAGGGATAATTTAAAGAAAAACTAAAACAAATTTAGAAGCGGATGCCTATCACTAAAACATCATCAATTTGCTCTACATGACCCTTCCACTGATTAAAAAAGAGGTCTAATTCTTGTTTTTGCTCGTCGATAGGTAAATCAACGATTTTCGCAAGTAGCTCCTTGAATTTTTTGGTAGTTAGTTTTTTGGTTTTTTCGCCTCCAAACTGATCTGCGAATCCATCGCTAAATACATAGGCTGCTTTTAAAGTATTGGTATCAAATTCATACTGTTCAAAATCCTGATCATATGGGGTGAGTCCGGCAATGGCGGTTTTAGTGGCTTTTATTTCACTGAAGTTGTTTTGTTTATCGAATAAGTACAAAGGACGGTAAGCACCGGAATAATAGAGTTTCGACCCACTAAGTTTTAAGAAAGCAATGTCGCATCCATCGCGTGAGGCGTTTTCGTTTTGATATTGTTTTAAAGCATCTTTTACTTGTTTATTGATACTTTGTAGAATTTGATTAGGTTGATTAAATATTTTAGTGGCCGCTTCAATTTTCTCATGCACAATCATACTCATTAAGGCGCCGGGCACACCATGTCCGGTACAATCTGCAGCGGCAATATAGGTTCCTGATTCGCTAAAGTTTTCTAATCGACCGGGATGTTCGGCTCCACTGCTAAAGGTTTGGAAGTAGTAAAAATCGCCGCTCACAATATCTTTTGGGAGATAAAGAATAAAGCTGTTCGGTAATTTTGCTTTTATTTCACTTAACTCGGGTAATAATGCCTGCTGAATTCGTTTAGCATAGGTAATGCTATCGGTAATTTCTTTTTTCTGATGTTCGAGCATTTTATTTTGCTCGGCAATTTCCTTAGTTCTTTCTGTTACCTGAATTTCCAGTGTTCTGTTTTGATTCGCTAATAACTCTTGCTTTTCCTTTTCCTGTTGTAATGACTTAGCGTTTAATTCCTGATTTTCGATTAATTTAAGTTTGAGCGACTTAGTGGTACCCGCAAAATCATAAGCTAAGTAAGCTGTCATCGAAAGTGGGATACTCAAAATTCCTAATATGATAAAAAAGGCATAGGTAAATAATGCAGCGGGTTCTCCATTGGCTTCTACTGAAATCATGGAAATAATGATGGAAGATAAAATCAGTAAAATGAAGGAGAGTGTAAATCCAAGAATACCCCATCCTAAAAACTTAGCCGATACAATTTTGCGGCGAACACCTTTTATAGAGTGCGCTAAAGTATTGAAGTAAGTATAGAAAATTATAGAAACACCGGTGAATCTATGAAATTCATGAATAAAAATCACATCCACATAATGATAAACTAAGGCTATACATAAAGCAATATAGTGCCAGGTTCTTTTCTCGTGTAACAGTTTGTTTAGGATGGTGACTAAAATGAAACAAACCGTTGGAAAAATAACATTATCGAAACTATCTAACCATAAATAGAATTTTAAGTCTTCAATAAAGCGCAGAATATAGGCTTCTAAAAAAGTTAATGATAATAAGAATAAGAACATCGCATAAAGCAAATTGAAGCTTTGATCGCGATAGAAAAAATAAATTAAAAGATGAATGATAAAGAGCGCAAAGAAAAATGCCGAGAGCATGTTTGTTACACTATAATAGATGCTTAATAATGTTTGGCTATCGTCTTTTAAATCAGATACCGAAAATTCAAAAGCCGGCTCCTGCAGATTGTCTTCGTACTTACTTAAATAGTGGGCGTAATTAGGTAAAGCAAAACGGATAGCGAGACAATGTACTAATGAATCGTTAATTGGGAAATATATACTGCCATCGGTTACGTTTAACTCCTGTACTGTCTTCCCATCTGTACTAATTGTTCCAATGGCCTTTTGAAACTTTCCATCCAAATAAATTTCTATGGCACCGTGTAATGCCATTTCTAATCCGTAAACCTTGTTAATTTGATGCTGTGGAATTTTAAAATAGCATTTGTACCAGGCAATGCCATTAAAACCGGTATCGAAAATCCCTTTGTCTTTTTCGCCAATGGTAATAACACCCGAATGGCTATTAACTATTTTATATTGACTTTCATTTTCGTTGCCAAATTTAAAATCGGCCTGATCATCATTAATAAAAAGCCATTTTGGGTCGGCAAATTTGAATTTGTTTTCGCGTTTACCGTTTGTAATTTGAATGTTTTTATTATCTGCGGTCTCAAAATCAATGATATTTATGAGCGAATCGGGTAGTGTAGCACTGCCTGTAAGCGTAAAGAAAACTGCGAATAGAAATAAATATGTACACCTTTTAATCACCTGATTCTGTCAGCACTTTTAACAAGCTCATCATCCTTTTTAATAAAACGTTTAGCAATAAAAGCTAAAATGATATTGATTAAAGGAATAAAAGCGGCTATGTTATAACTAATCATGGTTTCATGGTTCTCTTCCAATTTCGCATATGTAAATAAGAATAAACTGGCTGTTAAAGCAAATGAAAGAAGGGCTATCAGCGTACATAATTTCATTTGCAAGCTTCTCTTTTTATACATAAAAATGGTAATGAGTGACAGGAGTGTAATTAATAAACAGATCACTAGCGGAAGGTGAATGATTGGTTGTGTAGTTGCATTGTAAGTGGCAGGTGACAAATAAAGCATTAGTGTGCTTTCGTAGGTAGTGATGGTTTGAAAAGGAACAAATAATTGAAGAACTGAAAACACAGTAATCAATAGAAGAAACACAGTTTGTATGCGTTGTAACATTTTAGTGCAGTTTTTTATTTAACAATGAAGATACTTTTTTATCTATAGCAAATGTAAAATTATTTTGGTGTAGCTCGTCTACTTTCAGCCATCTAAACGCCTGATCTTCTTCCTTTAATGGGTCGAAATCAAACGCCTCCTCTGAAATTTTAGCGTTTATGGGCTCCAGGGCACGAACATGGTAATAAATGCTAATTACCTGACTATTGGGATTGAAGGCGGAGGCTACAAAAAAATCGGTCGTATAAAAATGGTCGACTACCTCTATATTCAGATTAAGTTCTTCCTTGAATTCACGAATAACGCATTCAATTGTTCCCTCACCGAACTCGAGACCACCTCCCGGGAATTTGGTTATTTTATGTCCCTTAATAAGTTCATCACTTACCAAAACACGACCTTCATCCAGGAGTAGCCCGTAAACACGAACATTAAATAGTTTCATTGGCTTGAATTTACAAAAAATTGTTGAAAGCTTAAGGACGAATTGCCCTTGTCATTTCTCTTTTTCCGGGTGGTCCGGGAAGGGTTTCTACTATAAAACCAACAGATTTTAAATGACGCTTCAGTTCTCCCTTGGCACAATAAGTTACCAAAATACCTTGTGGTGCCATCATATGAAAGATTTTCTGCAGCACTTCTACTTGCCAGAGTTCATTCTGTGTAGTAGGAGCAAAAGCATCCAGGTAGACTAAATTATAGATTTCGTTAGACTTGAATTCTAAAAAATCTGCATTGATTTTTTCGATGGCAAAACCGTCTTTAACTTCAACTTTCTTGTTCCAGGGCAATTGATGTAAATGTATAAACCCCTCTTCCTTTGCATAACTTAAGTTTGAGTAGATATTTTCTGATAATGGAAACTTTTCGATAGCGGTATAACGAATGGGTTTATTTGAAATTTCTTTTAGAGTTAAAAAGAGATTAAGTGCAGTTCCTAATCCAATCTCTAAAATTGAAACAGAGTCGAATTTTGAAATTGCGACATGGAGTCCGTTTTCGATAAACACATGATTGCTTTCACGAACTGCGCCATGTATAGAATGATAGGTTGCATTATACTGTTTACTAAAAACAGTATCACTACCATCCTTTGTTTTCAGTATTTCGAACATTGTTTAAGCGTAGGCGCAAACGATTCCTCCCATTAGTGCCATACTCACAATCCAATATCCCGCATGAATAGCGATATATTTAAAGCCGCGGCGTTCGAACATAGCGCCAACACTAATTACAGGAAGGGCTATAACTATTCCGGCAATTGTTCCATGAAAAGCGCCGTGTTTAAAAGTACGATAACTGTTTCCTAAAACATCCATTACGGATTTATACAAAGCGCCCATTTCGGTGGAAGGATCATCAATGGGTTGTAAAAAGAAAAGAGAAGTTAAACTTAGTTGGTGAATAGATAAAGAGCATAATGCAAACGCGACAAAAAAACTAAAGAGATAAGTTAAACCAAAAATAACCAACATATTCGCTCTTTTCGCCTTTTCCTCTGTCATTTCTGATGCTTTTAACCAGGCATTTCCAAATCCGATTTTTGGGTTATACCAGATGTTTCCAACAGCTAATGGTACCAACGCTGCTAACAATAAAATTACGATGTCGATTTTCATAGGTTTATTTAGTTTAGTTATTTGATAATAGTTCTGCTACATCAGACATTAAGGCAGAGGTTTTTGCTGCAGTTTGATCCGCATAAACACCCTTAACAACTCTGTAGTTTGTATGAATTACTTTTTTCGCACAATCAAAATAGAATGCTTTAATCACAATCATTTTTTTGGGTTTCCCAACAGGAATCATCATTGGTCCAATTCCCATGCTTTGAGCTTGAACATGTTCAGGAGCCACTTCTATATCGTAAAAAATACATTTTTCCAATTGATTTTTTGATAGATAAGGACTTAACTCAGGATATAAGGAAATTAAATCAACATTAACCGAGTTTGTAATATCTATCGGTTCTCTTCTTGGGTTTTTAACTGCCTTTTCAAGCTCATCAAATTTTGCACCAAACCTTTGGATGCTAATACCTAAATCGAAGAGGGGCACTTTATTATCTAATGATTGCTCAGAAAGATTAATAACCCTGCCGGGATAAGTAAAATCTGAAGTGAAATTGGACATGACTGTTGTAGCAAAATCGGTAACATCCTCCTTTTTTTGTAAAAAAGAAAATGTATTGTTTTCGTAGATAATCCTTAACGGAATTGCGGTAAAAGTTATTGTGTCCTTTGGTTTAACGTAATAATTAATTACTTCATTGAAATTTTCAAACGATGGTTTTAGCGGTTGTAAAGTTTCATTTGAAACAACCATCCCATTTAAGAATTTTGTAAGTGCAGAAAGTTTAGGTTGTACTTTGTTAAGTTGATCTTGAAAATAGTCGTAAGCCTCTTTGATTGTTATGAACTCAATCGTGTCATGCTTGGTTAAATGATTTTTCGGCAATTTATTTAAGTTAGTGGAATCATTATTAAAAAGTAATTGCAGGTGTTGAAATTGAATTATGTTATTAAGTTCGCTTGTATTTGAACAGTTGGTTTCACACAAATAGTATTTAGGCCATTTATCCTTAGCATAAGATTTACTACTTACTTTATAATACTCGGTAATGAAATTTGAATTTTGTTTTTCTGGATTAATATGTAAATACCTTCGAATTGATTCAATGAGATAAAACAGGTAGAATTCATCGTAAGGTTTACTTAAAAGTTCTTTATAGCACTTCACCATTGAAGGATAAAATTCCATCTCACTCAAATGATAATATATACATTCGTCAATCGCTTTTTGCTTTATTGCTTTAAAACGTTGTTCGCTTATAATAAACTCCTTCTTTTTTATAATTTCATTATCTTTTCGATAAGCTTCCGCCTTTTTGAGGCGCTCTTTTGTAGGCGGATGTGTATAATAATATCTCCCTGACTTATAACCTACTTGCTTTTTGTATTTATTCTCTTCTTCTAAAAATCCCTTAAACACATTAACATTACCCAATAAACTGTATTCCGAACTGAATATTGTTTTGAGAGCAATATCATCTGCTTCCGATTCATCTTCTTGTGATCGCTGGAAGTATTCCTTTGTTGTTTTTTTAACAATATTTGTAGAGCCGGGAAAAGGTATAAGACTCGCCGATTGAATCCTTTCCTTATCACTTTTTGTATTTATATAATCTTTATAATGATGTTCACTGATATAATGACCATATTCATGTGCGATTATACTGGCTAATTCCGCTTCACTGTTCACAAAGGCTAATAAACCAACGTTAATATAGATTTTTCCATTCTCAATCATATAAGCATTAACCTCCTGGTTTCGGCTTATCACAGCAACACAATTAGGGGTCCATTTTTCCTTCAATGTTACCTTAACAATTTCGTTAATGTAATCAGTTGCCTCTTTCCAATTTGTGTAATTGCTTCCCCATTTGTTATCAGCAATTTCATTAGCGATGAGATTATTTACATATTCCTTTAACCATTCGGAATTCGGACATTTACCTTGATATTTATCGTACAATTCTTTTTCATATTTTACCAGGTATTCGGAAATATTCATCTCCTTTTCACCATTATATCCAATGAAAGAATGTTCAGGTATTTGAGCAAACAGTGAATTAAAACCAATGCTCACTAAAAATATAAGAATTAAAAACCTCATTATATTTTAAATCCGATTAATGTCACATCATCCACCTGTTCTAATTCACCGCGCCACGATTCGAACGACGTATCCAATATAACTTGCTGTTCATTTAGGTTTTTATCCTTATTTAGTAAAAACTGTTCTTGTAGCTGCTTATACTTGAATTTCTTTCCTTTTGGTCCGCCAAACTGATCAGCAAAACCGTCGGTAATTAAGTAGAAAATAGTTCCTTCCTCGTAATCTAATTGATGTGTAGTAAACGGCATTGGGTTTTCTGTTTCTCCAATCGGTTGTTTAGTCGCTTTAATTTCCTGTAATCCGTTTTTATTGATGAACCAAAGTGGATTATTGGCACCACTCCAGGAAATTTTCTTTGTCGTGTGATTAACACAAATTAAAGAAATATCCATTCCGTCTTTTACTTCACCTTCGCTTTTTTCGAATGTTTCTAAAACAAGCTCACGTGTTTTATCTAATATTTTACCCGGTTCATTTAATTTAAACTCTTTTAAAGCGCGATTGAGTGCATTTGAACATACCACAGAAACTAATGCTCCGGGAACGCCGTGTCCGGTTGAATCGGCTGCCGCAAAAAACACATTGTTATCAATTGCTTCCATCCAATAAAAATCACCCGCAATAATATCTTTAGGTTTATATAAAATAAAACTTTCCGGAAAATGTTGCTTAACCATTCTCAAAGGGGGCATAATAGCATCCTGTAAACGTTTGGCGTAGGTTATACTATCAGTGATTTCTTTGTTTTTTTCTTCAACCAACTCTTTTTGATGTTCAACTTCTTGCTTTTGCGCGACGATGATTTTATTTTGTTTTTTGTTTTGTTGTAAACTGCGATAAACAACTCCTACTAAAAGCAAAACCAGAATAAAACCAATCGTGAATGCATAGCGAATTGTTTTTTGTCGTTTTAATTCTGTTTCTTTCTTTTCTTGTTCAGCTTTAAATGAGAGTTCTTTAGCTTTTTGTTCTGCTTTTAATCCATCTTCCTTTGCCTGATACTCGATGGCCGCCATACGTTTTACGTTTTCCTCGTTATTCACGGAATCGCGCATTTTGATAAAGGTTTTAAGCATTTCAAAAGCTTCTTTATGATTGCCTTGCTCTCTAAAAACTTCAGATAAAACACTTGCTGAGTTTTTTATATCCTCAATTATTCCGTTTTCATAGGCAATTTTGATACACTTCTGACTTAGTTCTTTGGCTTGGTTATATTCTTTTAAAAGAATATGTATTTGTGCGAGTTGATTATAACATTTGGTTAATAGAGATGTGTTTCCGGTTTCCTCAGTAATTTCAATGGCCATTTTGGTGCTAGTGATGGCTTCATTGTATTTACCCTTACTCACCAAAATATTTCCTTTAGCGACATAACCAAAGGCTAATTTATCAACGTAACCAATTTCTTCGGCCAGTTTATTTGACTTCTCAATGTATTCTAATGCTTTAGTATAATCCTTTTGCTGATCGTACGCCAATGACATACTACTTAAAATGTTACACTGTTGTACTTTTGCGCCTAATTCAACTGCAATTTCATAAGAGTCGTTATAATATTTTAAAGCTTTAGAAATTTCCTTTTGTGCACTAAATATATCCCCCATACAACTCAAACAAAAAGCAATTTGATTTTTATTTCCCATTTGCTTTGCCAATGCCAATGCCTTGTTATAATAATTGAGGGCTTCAGGAAAATTACTTTGTATACGGTATACTTCTCCTAAGCTGTTATAGCAAATAGTTATTTTTGTTACATCGTTAATTTCTTGAGCATAAGCGATAGCATTTTCATAACACTCTATTGCTTTATCAGATTGTCCTGTAAAACGAAAAGCCTCACCTTTTGAAATATTACAGAAGGCTAGTCTCTTTTTATCATTGGCTTTTTTTGCCATGATAATGGCCATATCCTGGCCGATAATAACGCTGTCGTTGAGTCCGTTCATTCGGAGTATTTCAGCCCGCCAGGATTGGGCTTCGGCTCTTAAAGCATCGGAGTTTATTTCATTAGCGATTTTTTCAGTTTCATTTAAAAAATAATGTGCGGAGTCGAAATTATATTTACGCGCATAGTAAATTCCAAATTTGGCATTAGCTGATGCCTGATGATGTAACTTGTTTAGTTTTTTACTTTGAGATAATAGTTCCGAAGCTATACTATAAGTATGAGGTCGCCATGTTTCTGCTAACTCAGAAATTAACTCCATTTGCTTTTCAGTTTCACTATTAAGAATAAAACTTCTAAGGCTATCTACTAATGGATTAACCCTTGTGGTATCATGAAGCAGGTTAAGAAATTCTTTGTTTAATGACAGCTGTTGATCGCTGTTAACAGTATTCTGTTCTGACTTTTGCGTACAGGAGAGAATGAAAGCAAAGGAAATCAATACCGTTAAAAATAGAAATATAGAATTCCTTTTTTGTCTCATAGAATAGGGTAAAAATAATAAAAAAAGGCCGCTTAAAGAAGCAGCCTTTTAACTTGAAATGAAATATTTTATGGCAAATTCTTTAAGTCAGTTGCTAATTGAGTAAAAGATATTGGCTGCATGTTTAATCCAAATGTACCCGAACTTACAGCGGTTGACATAATAGCAGAGTAGTACTGTCCGTCGATCACAGATACACCTACGATATGAACTCCTTTACCATTTGGCATATTAGAAATACGGTAAACGCCCGGACTGATTTCATACATCGCACCAATTGTTAAGCTTCCATTAAATGATACATAAACAGCGCAATTATTCTTGTTAAACATACTAGAATTAACAGTGGCTACCATCGGTACTTTTAAACCGGTTGTGTCCCATTGTTTACCAACGTTTAACCATTTAAGTGAATCTAATCCAGCACGGTGAACATATTTGCCTAGAGTTGGGCTCCAAACCGCTTGAACATTGTTTGTATCTGCTTCCATAGCCCACACTTTTGTAGAATCAGTAACAGATAATTTACTAACGTAATATTTCTTTGTTGTTTGTGGAGTTACTGGTCCATCAGGTAAACTTACAAAAACTGTACCGCTAGCCGGACTTAAACGTAACGACTGACTGTTTTGTGAAGCGGTTAATTTTACACACCCTTTAGTTGTTACTAAACGTGAATTTGTAGAATTAGCTTGAGCGCCGGTTAAAATTATTTGATCCTTTGTAAGGATAGTTTTTACACTAATAACAACATTACCGGTAACGGTGCCGCTGGTGCTTGTTTGAAATGCATTGGCAGGAAACTCAATCGTAACATCATTAGAGGTGATGGTGCTAGGAGCGGTGGCGCTTACCGTAAAATTCACAAATGGAGAACCATTGGTTGCGAATAAATCGGCTAAGGTACTAATTCCTGCAGTTGGAGTTGGTTCCGGCTCCGGTTCCGGTTCTTCTGTTTTCTTTTTACATTCAACCATAGCAAAAGCTGTTAATGCTAATGCCAGAAATAGACTAATCTTTGATTTCATAGATGTTTTGTGTTTAATCAAATATAATAAATTGTTTTTAAGTAAAAAAGTTAATTTAATTCGCAAGCCACATTGCCCATTCGTTCCAGTTCAAACATTAAATCGTTGCTAATAGCTACTTTATATCCTTTAGAATGAAGCTTAATGCTAATGTTTTCATTAGGGTCTTCCACATAAAATTCAACATTCGATTTTCCTTCAAATTGTCGGAATAAATTTTCAAGACTGCTGATTAATTCGTCGGTTAAATTATTAACGTCAATTTTTAATTTAAGATGGCTAAAGGCTTTTTGTTTGATTTCATCCAGTAATTCTATTTTCTGAACTTTCAGCTCTAAACTTCCGGGTTGATTGTAACGTTCCTGAACACGTGCTTTAACAAAAATAAATAATTGAGGCACCATGAATTTAGAATACTCAACAAAGTCTTTTCCAAATAACATAATATCAAAAGCGCCGTGGTAATCTTCTATTACAATTTTACCAAACTGATTACCGGTTTTTGATGTACGGGTTTCTGTATTAACAACAATTCCTGCAATGGTTACTTCTTTATTTTTGAAAGGTTCTAATCCTGCTTTCAACTGAGCGCAATTCGCTTTACATAAATGTTCTATCTCTAATTTGTAAGGATCGAGCGGATGTCCGGAAATAAAAAATCCTACCACTTCCTTTTCACGTGCCAATTGTTCTAATGAATTCCACGGTTCTACTTTCGGCAATTGAGGTTCTGTAATTTCAATTTCATCTTCGCCTCCAAATAAACTGGCTTGTGATGTATCAGTGCCGTTGTTCATTTGATTACCGTATTTAATCATACGGTCGGTGAGGGTAGTGCCGTCTCCTCCTTCAGGTACGAAGAACATAGCTCTGTGTACGCCTTCAAAACTATCCATAGCTCCTGCCAGCGCTAAACCTTCAATCGATTTTTTATTGATGGCTTTGCTGTCGAGTCGTTTGGCTAAATCAAATACAGAGGTAAATTTACCATTGGCTTCGCGTTCCGTCACTAAAGTATTAATTACATTTTCGCCAACACCTTTGATACTGGCCATTCCAAAACGAACATCCCCATTTGGATTCACACTAAACTTACCAAAACCTTCATTTACATCGGGACCCAAAACTTTTATGCCCATTCGTTTACATTCTTCCATAAAGAAGGTAATCTTTTCAATGGCTCCGGAATGATTTAACACAGATGCCATGAATTCAGACGGGTAGTGGGCTTTTAAATAGGCTGTTTGAAAGGCTAAATAAGCATAGCAAGTAGAGTGAGATTTATTAAAAGCATAACTCGCAAATGCTTCCCAGTCTTTCCACACTTTTTCTGCAACCGTGGTATCATGACCGTTAGCTTTACATCCATCCAAATACTTGCTCTTCATTTTATCAAGAACATCCTTCTGCTTTTTACCCATGGCTTTACGAAGTGTATCCGCATCACCTTTGGTAAAATTGGCCAATTTCTGACTCAATCGCATAACCTGCTCCTGATATACCGTGATTCCGTATGTCTCTTTCAGAAATTCATCCATTCCCTCTAAATCATACGTGATAGGCTCTCTACCATGTTTACGATTAACATAGTTTGGAATATAAGCTAATGGACCCGGACGATACAAGGCGTTCATCGCAATCAAGTCGTTAATACTGTCGGGCTTTAAGTCCTTTAAATATTTTTGCATACCGGCACTTTCAAACTGAAAAATACCGTTGGTTTCACCGCGTTGAAATAATTCTAATGTTTTTAAATCATCCAGAGGAATTGCGTCGATATCGATATCTATTCCTTTCCCTTTTTTGATGAGAGCCAGCGCATCTTTAATGATGGTTAAGGTTCTCAATCCAAGGAAGTCCATTTTCAATAAACCTGCTGATTCAGCTACCGAGTTATCGAATTGCGTTACCAGCATATCGCTGTCTTTAGCTTTCGTTACCGGAACATATTTTGTTAATTCATCCGGTGTAATGATTACCCCGCAAGCGTGTATACCGGTATTTCGTAAAGAGCCTTCTAATTCATAAGCTTGCTGTAATACTTTCGCCTCCGGTGTATTCTCCTCAGATAGTTTACGGAAGTTAATCGACTGTTCTACAACCTCACGACGATCTTTTACTTTCTCTAAGTATTTTTCATCAATTCCTCCCGGCTTTAATAAAGCTTTCAATTCTGCTTCCAGACTATCCGGAAATGATTTTGCCAATTTATCGGCGTCAGGCAATGGTAAATTTAAAACACGCGCTGTATCACGGATGGCGGATTTTCCTCCCATTGTTCCATAAGTAATAATCTGTGCAACTTGATTAAATCCGTATTTATCGATTACATAATCAATCACTTTATCGCGGCCCTCGTCATCAAAATCAATATCTATATCGGGCATGCTAATACGGTCAGGATTTAAGAAACGCTCAAAGAGGAGATCGTATTTAATAGGATCGACATTGGTAATTCCTAAACAATAAGCTACTGCAGAGCCGGCGGCACTACCACGACCAGGACCAACAGAAACACCCATTTCGCGGGCTTTGGTGGTAAAATCAGAAACGATTAAGAAGTAACCGGGAAAACCCATACGTTCCATTACACTTAATTCGAAATCCAAACGGTCTTTAATCTCCGGTGTTAAATCCGGATATCGTTTTTTAGCACCTTCATAGGTTAAGTGTTTTAAATAGGCATTTTCACCACGTTTTCCTTTTCCCTCATCATTCGGGTCTAAATCACGCGGATCTTCAAATTCCTTCGGTAATGGAAATTTAGGAAGGAGTACATCACGACCTAATTTAAAGGATTCTATTTTGTCAACGACTTCCTGTGTATTTGTGAGAGCTTCCGGTAAATCACTGAATAAGTCAGCCATTTCCTTAGGTGATTTAAAATAGAATTCATTATTCGGCATTCCAAAACGGAAACCTCTACCGCGACCAACAGGTGTTTCTTTTAATTCACCATCCTTTACACACAACAAAATATCATGCGCTTCGGAACCTTTTTTATCAATGTAATAATTGTTATTAGCCGCAATGCACTTTACGTTATGTTTTTTTGCAAACTGTAATAAAACGTCGTTAACATGGTTCTCATCGGGTAAATTATGGCGGTTTAACTCGACATAAAAATCGTCACCAAATTGTTCTTTATACCATAAAAACGCTTCTTCTGCTTGGGATTCACCTACGTTCAAAATGAGAGAAGGTACCTCACCCATAAGTCCGCCGGTTGTTACTATCAAACCTTCTTTATGTTGAACCAGAACATCTTTATCAATACGCGGTACGTAATAAAATCCATGAACAAATCCGATAGAACTTAACTTAGAAAGATTCTCGTAACCGAGTTTGTTTTTTGCCAGAAATGGTATAGCGAAACCGTTATCTTGTTTCGATTTATCAGTATGGTTTTTGGTTACATATAATTCGCAACCAATAATGCATTTAATTTCCTTCTTCTTTTCGCCTTGCTTTTCACCTTTATCAATGGCTTCATTGTGTGCTTTTATGCCTTTGTTTTGCTTATCTACCGATTGCCAGAAAGTAAAAGCACCATACATATTTCCATGATCAGTAAGTGCAATGGCAGGCATATTATATTCTGCCGCCTTTTTTACCAAATCCGCCACATCACTTGTACTTTGCAATACCGAGAACTGAGAGTGGTTGTGAAGATGGGTAAAGGAAATATTCTTTAAATCAGCAGCGGAAGAATCATTCTGATTTACTTTTTCTTCAGTCTTTGTTTTTTGCTCTTTTAATTTTAATTCATTGGCAAGTAAATCCGATAAATCAGGAGAAACATAATTAACAGAGGAAGCATCAGTAACGTCTTTGATTTTAATGATACCACGTTTGATGATTTCGAAGAATGCTTTCGCTGTAGCCTGTACGTCGAATGCCGCATTATGCGCTTCTGCAAAACTATCGTTAAATAGTTTGGAATATAATTCTGTTAGTGTAGGCCATTTAAATTTCCCGCCTTTACCACCCGGAATGGCGCAGAACTCAGTAGTTTCATCGTTTTTTGTATCAATGCTAGGTTTACCTTCAAAAACATTAGGTAAGCCTTTACGTAAGAATTCGGCACCAATAATATTGATATCAAATTCAATGTTGTGTCCGCATAGATATTTACATTGGTTAACAATCTCAATAAATTGTTCAAGAACTGTTTTTAAATCCTGACCTTCCGCATTAGCGCGTGCGGTAGATATTCCGTGTACCTGCTCCGCATTGAACGGAATGGTATACCCTTCAGGCTTTATGATAATAGAAGCGTGATTTAATAAATTCCCTTTGTCGTCGTGCAATTGCCAAGCTATTTGAACCATTCGCGGCCAATTATCAGAATCGCTTAATGGCGCATTATAGTTTTTTGGTAAGCCTGTTGTTTCTGTATCAAATATTAAGAACATGGTGTGTAATTATGAATGTTGAATTATAAGTTTTTTGAGGCAAGAATTTGCTTGATCTGAGTCAATTCATTCTTTATATCTATTAAAATAGAATCTGAAGAAGCCGATGAAGTGTTAACTGTAGTTGTGTTGCCGCTAGTTTTCTCTTTAATCACTTTTTCACGTTGTGATAAAATAAGATTTTTAAATTCTTCTGCATTTTCAATACCAATCATGCTCATCATGTTGGATTGATGCGCACCGCCACCACCCGCTGTTTCCACTTTTATCATGGTTAAGCCAAATGAGCGAAGGATAGGGCCGCCAATGAAGGAGAGATCCTGAATGTTTTCTAATGGAATAGTTTTTTCGATGTGTAAGATAAATCCTTTTGAAAATTTTAAATGCTTATTACCTAATTCACATTTCAAGGTGTTAAAGAATTTATTGCTTAACCACTGACCTAATCCGAAAATCCAAAAAGGCAAAACAACCAGACCAATGAAACTAACAATAAGATAAAACATAACTACGATAAATATGTATGTTTTAACCTTAGGGTTAAAGGTGGCCTGTCGGATAATATAATTCTCTTCCATAGCCTAAATTTAATAAATAAACAGCCTTGAATTTGCAATGTTGATAATTAAGAAAAATGGTTAAATTAGTACTGTGTTATATTGGAAATCGATAGGGAAATTTTGGTATTTATCATTCGTGTTATCTCTTATTTCTCTGAGTATTAGAGCTCAAGAGGAAGTAAGTAAATTAAGTGAAAATGTAATTTCAAAATCGGTTTTTGAACAACAGCAAGATCGACACATTGAAATAAATGATAGTTTATTCCGTAAGGGAAACCTCAAGCTACAATTTAACTATCTTGAAAATTTACGAATTAAGGCAGTTGAAATTAATTCACCGCGGCTCATCGCTGTTATTGATATATCTTACGGAAACCTTTATTTAGAAACCGGTAATTATTATCGGGCTTTGGAGGCATTTCAAAATGCCATTAAACTTTTTGAAGCCGAAAATTCTTATTCAGGCGTTAATTCGGCTCGTGCCAATATCGGTAATACATATTATTACATGGGTAATTTGGAGAAAGCCTTAGATTATTATAAAAAAGCTATTGAGGATTATAAAAAGATTAAGGATATAAAGCCTGAAACGGAAGGTAAACTTGCGAATCTTTACAATAATCTTGGGATTATTTATGCTTCCAAAAAAGATTATTTATATGGGAAAATTTATTTCGATTTGGCTCTGAATTTATGGCATAAACAAAAAGATACAATCAGCATTGCTTATATATACAATAATTACGCGAGTGTTTATATGGAGCAGAATAAAGTGGATAGTGCCTTTTACTATTTTACAAAAGCAAAAGATCTCAAATTAAGGCACGGAAACCAATCAGATATGGTTGACGCTTATAATAATCTTTGCGATTTTTATCAAAGAACCAATAATAACGCGAAAGCATTAGAAATGGCAAAACTGGCTGAGTCGTTTTTGAATAAAAGTGAATTTACCGCCGATAATCGAGTTACCTATACAAATTTATCAAATCTGTACGCCAAAACCGGAGATGTAAAAAACGAATTGAAATACATTAAGTTATTAAACGTTGTAAAAGATACTTTAGATAAACGGAGTGAGTCGGATAACATTTCCCGTCTGGAATTAAAAAATGATTTTGATAAAATACATTTGGCCGATAGTTTAAAAAATCAGGAAGAAATAAGATTGAAAGATTTAAAAATATCTCAGAAAAAGAATCAATCGTATTTCTTAATCCTTGCGTTGGTTCTGACTTTTTTAGTGCTTGGATTGATTTATTCAAGATTTAAAGTAACTTCTAAACAAAAGAAAATTATTGAAGAACAGAAAGAAATTGTAGAATTAAAAAACAAGGAAATTACGGATAGCATAAATTATGCAAGCCGATTGCAAGGCGCTATTTTACCTTCTGAAACTGTATTCAAAGAAGTTTTTAGTGAATGTTTTATTTTGTTTAAACCAAAGGATATTGTGAGCGGCGATTTTTATTTTTTTGAAAAGAAGGGACAAGATGTTTTTATCGCTGCTGCAGATTGTACGGGTCATGGTGTTCCCGGAGCCATGCTATCCATTGCGTGTTATAATGCACTTCAGAAAGCTATTTTTGAATTAAATCTTAATAACACGGGTTCTATTTTAGATGCCGTAAAAGACATTGTAATCTCCAATTTTAATAAATCGGATAATCAAATTAAAGACGGAATGGACATATCTTTACTTAAGATAGATTTAGCCAATAAGCAAATACAATGGACCGGGGCGAATAATCGTTTAATATATGTGCAGGATAAATTTTTGAATGAATTAAAGCCTGATCGTAAACCTGTAGGTGTTTCTGAAAACTCGACTCCTTTCACAAGTCATACTATACCATATCAAAAGGAAACTGTGTTTTATTTGTTTACTGATGGTTTAACTGATCAGTTTGGCGGACCAAATCAAAAGAAGCTTACCATTGCCAAAGTAAGACAACTAATTGAAGATGTAAAATCAAGACCATTGAATGAACAGAGTAATTATTTCAAATCTGAGCTGGCAGAATGGCAAGGTTCACACGAACAAACGGATGATATCACCATGGTAGCAATAAAAATTTAGTATGAAAACAATTATTTACAAGAGAATTAATCTGGTTTTATTACTTAGTTTTTTATGCTTTAATTTATTCACGCAAGAACAGCATGCTATTAATACCCTTATTTCTAATTTACCGACTTCCAATTCATTTGAAATAAGGAAGGAGTATGTTCGAAATATTAATGATAGTTTAAAGCTCAATGGAAATGTAAAAATCAGATATCTTTATTTAAGTAAATTAAGTCAATCGCTTTCTAATACAAGTGATTACTTATTATTTTCTTATACGAATAATTTACTTGGTTTATTGTATAATAACATTGGTAAATACAATAGTGCTGTTGAATGTTTTGATGCTGCCATTAATGCAATTCAATCAAATATTTCAATCATAAACGATAAAGAAAATTCACAGATTGTATTGCATTTGGTCTATTTAAATTATGGCAATACTTTCTATTATTTAGGAGATTATCCAAAGGCATTACTGTATTATAAGAAGTCGTTGAGTAGTATTTTAAAGAAAGGACTTAAAGATAAAGCAGATAGTGTACGAGTTTCCCAAGTGTACAATAATTTTGGTATAATGTATAATTTAATGAAGTTACCTGAAGAAGGTGCGCATTATTTTCAGCAATCCTTAAACTTAAACGTCAAATTAAAAGATACTGTTAAAATAGCAAATGTTTTAAGTAATCTTGCCAGTTTACAGTCAAATAAACAAGAACACGATAGCGCCCTAAAATTATATTTTATAGTTAAGGCGATTTATGAGAAAGGAGATGATAAAGCAGATCTGGCTTTTGTAAATAGTGAAATAGCGACTGTGTATTTAGAACAAGAGCAACCTCAAAAAGCTTTAAAATATGCATTAACGGCTTTATCCTATTGCGATATTGAGGCAATGAGCTTTGAGTTAGTAAGCGTATACAATATTTTATCAAAAACTTACGCCAACTTGAAAGATTATAAAAATGAAAACATTTATATTAAGAAGTATTACGCGGCTTTAGATTCAGTAAAGGCAGAAGAGGTGTTGAATAATTTGCAGAATAAAGAGCAACAAGAAGAATTTGTTAGAATTCACTATGAGGATAGTTTAAAAACGGCACATGATTTAAGTATAAAGGACATAAAGATAGAAGAGAAAAAAAAGGAAACCTATCTTCTCGTAACTCTTGTTCTTGTTATTCTATTAGCGTTAATACTTATTTTCAAACGCTTTCAACTCACCAAAAAACAAAAGCAGATTATAGAGGAACAAAAGTTAATTGTAGATCTTCGGAACAAGGAAGTAATTGATAGCATAAATTATGCAAAGAGACTTCAATCGGCCATACTACCATCTAATTATGAAATCAATAAATTGATTGGCGAGTCCTTTCTTTTATTTAAGCCAAAGGATATTGTTAGCGGAGATTTTTATTTTGTAGAGGAATATCAAGATTGTCTTTTTATAGCAGCTGCAGATTGTACAGGTCACGGGGTACCGGGGGCTATGCTAACTATTGCTTGTTATAATGCAATGCAAAGTGCCATATTTGAGAATAGTTTAACCCAACCCGGATTAATCCTGGATTTTGTTAGAGATCGAATAGAAAAGCATTTCAATAAATCAAGCGATTCGTTCTATGACGGAATGGATATTTCACTTATTGTTTTAAACAAAACCGAGAAAAAGGTGATGTGGTCGGGCGCTAATAATAAATTGCTTTTTGTAGTTAATAATAGTTTAATGGAATTAAAGGCTGATAGGCAACCTGTTGGAAAATCGGATAAAAAAGCTAGTTTCACTACGCATTTTATTGAATCTTTTGAAGGCACTGTCTTTTATCTTTTCACAGATGGTTTAATTGATCAATTTGGAGGAGATAAAGGAAAGAAGTTTTCAATTTTAAGGCTTAAGAAACTAATTGAATCCACTTTGTCGTTTCCATTAAATAAGCAATTTGAGTTAGTAACTAATGAGTTTACAAACTGGAGTAATGGAGTTGAACAAACTGATGATGTTACTTTGTTGGTTTTCAAAATATAACAAATTATATAAATCCATTAAAAATTTGCTTTTTTAATATAATTGTAGTTACTTGGAAGGAACTAATTATTGAGTTATGACCAGTACTGAACCAATCAAAATCCAGAAAATTGCGAAGAGCAGAGTAGGGGAATATGATGTGAATAATGTTCCTTTCGGTAAAGTTTTTTCAGACCACATGTTTGTGGCAGAATATAAAGATGGTAAATGGCATCAAGGTGCTATCATGCCATATCAAGATGTACCAATGAGTTTAGCTTTGTCGGCACTTCATTACGGACAAGCTATTTTTGAAGGTATGAAAGCGTACAAAACATCTAGCGGAGAAATCAATTTGTTTCGTCCTTTAGATAATTTTAAGCGTTTAAATATTTCTGCCGTTCGTATGGCAATGCCGGAAGTACCTGAAGAAATTTTCATGGGTGGATTAAACGAACTTTTGAAATTAGATAAAGCCTGGGTTCCAGATTCTGAAACCGGGAGTTTATATATCCGTCCGTTTATGATTGCTACAGATGAAGCAATTGGTGTTAAAGCAAGTGATACATATAAGTTCATTATCATTACTTGTCCTGCCGGAAAATATTATTCTGAACCAATTAAAGTAATGGTTGAAACGAATTATTTCCGTGCGGTTGAAGGTGGTGTTGGTTTTACTAAATGCGCAGGTAATTATGGCCGAAGCTTATTCCCAACAAAATTAGCTCAGCAAAAAGGATACCAGCAAGTAATTTGGACCGATGCGAAGACACACTCTTACGTTGAGGAATCCGGTACCATGAACCTTATGTTTGTTATTGATAATATCTTAATTACTCCGGCAACAAGTGATACAATTTTAGCCGGTGTAACTCGTGATAGCGTTATTCAACTAGCCCGCGATTGGGGAATGATGGTAGAAGAGCGTAAAGTATCTATTAAAGAAATTTTTGACGCGCACAAAAACGGTAAATTACAGGAAGCATTTGGTGTAGGTACCGCTGCTACCATAGCTCACATTGTTACGATTGGTTTTGAAGGAAAAGATTATGAATTGCCGCCGATTGAAAAGAGAAAATTCTCACCTAAAATTGATCAGGCTTTAAGAGATATCAGAAAAGGTCGAGTGGAAGATAAATTCCGATGGATTATAAAGGTAGCTTAGGCTACCTTTTTTATTTGATGAAAACACTAATAATACCGGTGATGATTAATACAATCCCGGAAATTAACCCCGCATTATGTTCAATTTTATGCGCATTTATTTTCTTAAGAATTTTTTGCGCAAATGAAATCCAGATTACAATACCTAATACGGATATTCCAATATAAAGCACACTGGTTAAGAAGATATATTTAAGTCCCGCCGAACCTGCTAAAATAAAGTAGCCTTCAATTTCTAAGCATGGCGATAAAAACATGCTTGTCACCAAAACCGTAATTATTTTTCTTGAACTTAAAGTTTGTAATTCGCCCTCATTATGTAAATGAAAGTGGTTATGATGATGATGGCGTACGATGAAAATAATTCCCAGAACTACCAAAACAACTGCCATTACATATTCCATGATCTCCTCATAGATAGCACTCACCTTCAAACTAAGCAAGCCAATGGCAATACCCAATAAAACTGTACTTAAAGCATGCGCTAAAGCGGAGATGACAGTTATTCTTAAAGTTTGTTCTTTCGTCCAATTGAATTTTTTCTCAAATGCCAGAATAGGTAACCAATGACTTGGAATAAGCGCGTGTAATACACTTATTGTGACTGTTCCTATAATTAATTGATATAGCATTTAAACCGAGGGGCGAAATTACCATTTTATTTCCATTAATTATAAAAAACAAAAAGCCCCCGGTTCTGAGCTTTAGAGACTGGGGCTTTAAAATAGTATTTATTGCTTAATGAGTTTTGAACGATAATGATGTCCTTGTTCGTCTTTAATCTCGAGTAAGTATACTCCCGCAGAGAGCTTATTCACCGAAATAACTTCATCTATCCCGTTTACTTCTTTAACTAAAACTTGTTTTCCTGTTGCATCAGTTAATAGAATTTTAGCATTCACTAAGTTGTTTAAACCGTTTACGTGAATCAAATCATTAAATGGATTAGGGAAAATAGTTAAGTCTTGAAGTCCTGAAATTTCATTTACGCCAATACAAGGCGATACAACAATGTTTAAATTGCCTGTATTTGAGCATCCGTTGCCATCTGTGTAAACATAATTAACGGTATAACTTCCCGCACCAACTGAAGGATTGAAATTTGTTCCGATAACACCGCTTCCGCTGAAGGTTCCACCGGCAGGACTACCAACTAAAGCCAATGCTCCATCGTCGGTACAAACTTGTGTGTTAGTTGCGCTGGCACTTACATTGGGTAATTGATTCACCGTAACGGTAACTGAATTTGTTAATGAGGTGCAATTATCTTGTTGAACTTCCCAATTATAGAAGAAGAAAAATTGTCCGGCACCACCGCTTGAACCCGTTATTTCAACCAAACCACCAATGTTATATGGATAAGAAACGCCACCACTATTTCTATACAACTGCGCTGTTCCTGCTCCTAATCCTAAACGGTAGCCATATCCGGGATTTAATTTAAAATTAAGATTGACTGTATTAACCCCTGCAGTTAAAGGAATGGTTGTTGTAGATAAAACTGCGTTTGCTGAATTTCTTAACTCAAATACACGATTAGCAGTTGTACTGGCATAAACAACTACCGATTTCAAAGTACAAGGTTGTAAAACAGTTAATGAATCGTAAGCTGTGGTTCCCGGGAAAAATGCTCCGGTACCAATAGCCGTTGAAGTTGGTGCTCCAAAAATAGCCGTATTTGTTAAAGTATTAACAATATAGAATGTACTATTTGATGTTAAAGTTGGACTGATAAAAGCATTACCAATAAATAAAGGAGTTGCCGTGGTATTTGGTACGTTATACCAGTATTGTTGTCCTGTTCCACTTGCGTTTAAAGTAGCGCTGGTACCGGCGCAAATTGGCGCGCTACTTGTAATGTTTGATGGTGACGGAGCGTTTATCGTTAAGTAAGATGTTTTAATGATGGAATCGGGAATAGAAGAGCAATTTGAAGTTGATTTTAGTTTCACGGTATAAACTCCATTTGTAGTATAAGTGTGAGTAGGATTGAAAGAAGTTGAAATGGCTGAGCCATCTCCAAAATCCCAGAAATAATTGTCACCCCCCATTGTTTTGTTTACAAAATTTACGGTTACAGGTAAAGAGCAAATCGAACCGGCAAAAGATGTGAAATTAGTAACTGGTGCCAACGTTCCTGATGGAGCAGGACCAACACCAACAGCATACCATGCATTTTTAACTTGATATACTTCATTAGAACATGCGCCGTATAAATCAGTGGCTGCCTGAATAGATAGAGTTCTTGCTTGAGAATAATTTGTATTTGGCCCGTAATAAACCGTTAAGGCGCGGAATGCAATTCTTGATGCAGCAGTCATACCTATTGAAGTAACAGTATAAGAATTGGAGATATCGTTAACACCTGTACCGCCCTGGCATAATAAATAATACCAGAAATTACTTACACCGCTGTTGGTATGTACGCCACCATTATCACCTGTTCCGGTATACCAGTTTAATCCCTGATATGTATCCGGATCACCATAAGCATTAGGATTCGACATACTTCTGATCACACCAACATCTTCACCCATTAACCAATTTGCAGAAGATGGTTTTGCAAAATGTTCAATAGCTACTCCAAAAATATCAGAATAGCTCTCGTTTAATGCGCCTGATTCGTTTTGATAAACCAATGCTGATGTTTTAGATGTTAAACCATGCGTTACTTCATGCCCACAAATATCTAATCCGGTAAATCCGCCGCCGCCGCCGGAGCCGTAGGTCATCCAGAAGCCATTCCAAAAGGCATTTTGATAAGCAACACCATAATCGGCATAGCTGATTAATTTATGTCCGGCATTATCGATACTATTACGACTGTGTTGCGTTAAATAATAATCATAAACCATTTCCGCTCCCCAATGCGCATCTGTTCCTACTTGTTGGATAGTTGTGGTAGTCCAACTGGTGGTTGTGTTTGTATAATCTACTGCAGCCGAAAAAGTTTGGCTGGTATTTAAGTTATAGGTTTCAACGCCTAAACCGCGACCGGTTTCCTGAAGGCGATATAGCCCCGGAGATACATTATCAACAGTCATTGTTTTAACACCGCTAAAACGTGTATTCGCCGTTGCAGGAACATCAGCCGTATGTATTAAGTTTTCTTCAGAAAGTATAGTTCCGGTTTGCGCATCAACAAATACATTCGCTCTATAAAGTGGTAATTCGGCATAAATATCAAATTTGTAAGCATAACGTAATTCCTCTTGAGCATTCACAAACAAAACAAGTTCTGCTTTAGGGTAAAAAGTAAATTGTGAGTTGTTGAATGATTTTCGCATCTGTGCAGTTTGTGCTTCATTCTCCCACATGTATTTTTGAGCATTTACTTTTTGTAAAGCCTTTTCAAGTGCTTTGCTTTCGTTTAATACAACGGAATTTACAGGCTCGTTATACGCACTAAGATGTCCGTTTAATGAAACGATTTTACCATCTTTAGAATGCGTTACTATTTGTTCATTACAAACAGGAACATTATTGTAGGTAATGGAATAGCGTTGATGCGTATAACCGAGCTCATCGGTTTCACTTTTTAGTTTAGAAATTCTAAACAAATCATTTAAGAAAGTTGAATTGATGAAGCCTTCAGTATTAGATTCGAAAACGGACAATCCCGATTTAATTTTTACAAAATCTGTTTTGCCATTTTTATCATAAGATACTTCTTGTGCAATTGAATTTAATACGCTTTTATTTTGTGAATAAGCAAAAGTGCTTAATCCTAGGCTAAGCGCTAAAGCCTTTACGGTTAGATTTTTCATTTATAATTATTACGGAAATAAATAACAATAGGTTTGGTTACCATACCAAACCTATTGGATTGTAGTGATTATTGTTTTACGATATTTGTTTTATAAACTCTTTGCTGCTGACTTAAAACTTCTACAAAGTAAGTTCCTTTAGCCAGTTCAGAGATGTCGATTATTTCTTGATTAGATGAAGTAGAATGACTGATAATTATTTTTCCTGTTACATCATATACATTTACAGTTAAACTTTCTCCGGAAGTATTTCCGTTTAATATAAAATACTCTGTAGCCGGATTAGGATAAACCGTTAATTTTTCTGTTAATCCATTTAGTAACTCAATACCGGTACAAACATTTACAACAATATTCGTTGAAGTTGAATTACTACAACCTGTACTTGAATTGGTATAAGAATAAACCGCTGTATATGTTCCGGCAGCGGCTTGTGTGTTAAATGTATTTCCGCTCACACCAGTCCCTGAATATACACCACCGGCCGGAGTTCCGGTTAAGGTAACCGGAATACCGCCTGTTGTACTTGTGCAAGCTGTACTTGATGTAGCAGCTAAGCTTACGGATGGTAACGCATTTACAATCACGCTAGACAAAGCAGATCCTGTACAAGAACCGCTTAAGCCTGTTACAGTATAGGTAGTATTAGAAGTTGGACTCACTGAAATACTTTGTGTAGAAGGACCTGAGCTCCATGAATAAGCTGAAGCGCCATTCGCCGTTAACACCGCGTTTTGTCCCGCACAAATTGTAGCTGAGTTTACGGTTACTGTAGGTGTTGGATTCACTACAACAGATGTTGTTAAAGAGTTCGTACAAGATGAACTTGTTCCATATACTGTATAGTTTGTAGTTGAAGACGGAGTAACATTAATAGCGGATGTTGTTTGTCCTGAACTCCAGGAATAAGTTGTAGCACCATTCGCCGTAAGGTTGGCTGATTGTCCGCTACAAATAGTAGGGGTATTAACCGTTAGTGATGGTCCGGCACTGATGGTTGCAGTGACAGCAACCGGAGCACTGGTACATGGCGCTTTTTGCACTTGCCAGTTGTAATAGAAATAGAAATAACCCGGTGTGCTCGCACTTGAACCGGTAATACTTACTAAACCTCCGATGTTATATGGATACACAGCACCTGCACTATTACGGTATAAGTTAACAGCTGATGTAGAGCTCAATCCTAAACGGTAACCTGTTCCGGGAGTTAAGGCAAAATTAATGTTCACTGTATTTGCACCAATAGCAAGGTTCACAATTGTACTTGTGATAACTGCATTCGAAGAATTTCTTAATTCGATTGTTCTGTTACCGGCCGTGCTTGCATACATCACTGCGGTTCTTAAAGTACAAGGTTGAAGTACATCGAAAATTTCGTAAGCAGTATTGGTATTAAAGTTAGCACCCGCGCCAATGTTTGTACTAGTTGGTGCGCCAAACACAGGGGTGTTAGTAGAGGTATTAACTACATAATAACTTGTGGTAGTACTTAAAGATGGAGTAGAGTAGTTGGTTCCAATAAAAACAGGGGTTCCGGTTCCTGTTGGAGAAGTATACCAATACAATTGTGATGTTCCGGTTGCAACCAAATTAACCGTTCCGGTTCCACATCTTGATGCGCCTGTAGTAACAGGATTCGCCGGAGTGTTAATTGTAATGTAAGCCGTTTTAATAATTGAATCCACCGCTGATAAACAACCTACCGCTTTTAATTTTACAGAGTAAGTTCCATTAGCCGTATAAGTATGAACAGGATTAGTTGAAGTTGCTATAGCTGAACCATCACCAAAATTCCATTGGTAACTTAAACCATTTGCAGTGGTATTATTAAAGTTGATAGTGGCAGGCACTGTACAAAATGAAGTGCTATTCGCTACAAAGTTTGGAGAGATTGAATTTGAATAAGCAGGTCCAACACCTACAGCGTACCATGCGTTAGTTACTTGAACTACTTCATTACTACAATTTCCATATAAATCTTTAGCAGCTTGAATCGACAAATTACGCGCTTGGGCATAATTAGTGGAAGGTGTATAATATACGGTTAAGGCACGGAAAGCAATACGCGCAGCAGCCGTCCAACCAATTGATGTAACAGTATAAGAGTTTGAAATATCATTCACACCTGTACCGCCATTCACTAATAAATAATACCAAAAATTACTTACACCACTATTTGTGTGTACACCACCATTATCTGCAGTTCCTGTATACCAGTTAGTCCCTAAGTAAGTATCAGGATCCGCGAATAAACCTGGATTCGACATGTTACGAATACCATTATTTCCTGGTGTCATATCTTCACCAACTTTCCAAGACCATTGAGTAGGACGAGCAAAGTTTTCGATGGTATTACCGAAAATATCAGAATAGCTTTCATTTAATGCACCGGATTCATTACTGTAAGTTAAATTAGAAGTATTGGAGGTTAATCCGTGTGTGATTTCGTGACCACAAACATCCAAAGCGGTTAAGATCGTAAAGGTTGAGCCGTTTCCATCACCATAAGTCATACGTGTACCATCCCAAAATGCGTTAGCATAATTTGTATTGTAATGTACGTAGCTTAATAAATTGTAACCTGCTCCGTCAATACTATTTCTGCTATGAGCACTTAAATAATAATCATAAGTCATTTCAGCACCCCAATGTGCATCAGCTGCAGCTTGGTCAACTCCGGTTGTTGTCCAACTTGTAGTTGTATTGGTGAAATCAGTAGCTGCACCGTAATTAGATCCGTTATTTAAATTATACGTTGCTACCCCATTACCGCGGCCTGTTTCACGCATACGGTATTGATTTGTACCAAAATTATCTACGGTGAATGAACGAACACCACTGTATTTTGTTACGGCAGTTCCCGGTACATCAGCATGACAAATTTGATTTTCTTCTTCTAAAATAGTTCCGCTTTGAGCATCCACTAACACATTCGCTTTGTATAAAGGAACTTCAGCATAGATGTTAAACTTATAAGCGAAATAAACTTTTTCGTTCTTTTGAAATAATACTAATTGTCCTTTTGGTGAATAAGAAAAATCAGGGTCATTTAATGCTTTACGCATATGCTCTTCTTCCTCCTTATTCTCCCACTTATACTTAGAAGCATTTATTTTTTGTAAAGCTTTTTGAAGCGCTTTTTGCTCAGATAAAACTACCGCATTAACGGGTTTTTGTATAGCAGATATATCTCCATTAATGGAAGCTACTTTTCCGCCTGTTCCGTGCGTAACGATAATTGCATTATGAACAGGAATGTTGTTATATTGAACTTGATATCGTGTATGTGTATAACCTATTTCGTCCTGTTCAGACCGCATTTTTTTAACTGTCATGTCATTATTAAGAACAACAGCGTTTAAAAAAGCTTCTGCCGAATTTTCATAAATAGTATAATTTTCTTTCAGCTGTACAAAGTGAACTTTGTTTTTGTCATAAGCTTTTTCTTGCGCCATTTCCATCAAACGTTGATTGGTTTGTGCAATAGAAGTGCCCGTAACGAAGCTTAACAGCAATAAGCTTCCTGAATAGAGGTTTTTCATGTGTTGTGTGTTAGTGTGTGTTTGTTATCTATGAAAGTAGTAAAGCAGAGTGTTAAATGCAAATCTTTAGTCGAATTAATCGTTATTAAGTTATTAATAGGTAAAGGGTTAATAATTGACTACCATTAATGTAAAATGATAGCCGTTCGTGGATAATTTAGCAGTGTAGATGAACAAAATCGGATATATTCTGTTAATGTGCCTTTGTTTAAGCGCAAGAGCCCAACTTTATACAAAATGGCCTGTATCAAATACTAATTTAACAGGTAATTACGGTGAAATAAGACCTAATCATTTTCACGCGGGACTCGATTTTGCCTGGGAGAATATTTTAGGATCTCCAATTTACGCTGTGAAATCAGGTTATATTTCCAGAATTAAGATAAGTCCTTATGGTTATGGTAAAGTCATTTACATAACACATTACGATGGTAAAGTTAGTGTTTACGCCCATCAATTGCGGTTTAACGATTCCATTTCAAATTATGTGAAACGTGAACAAATCAGAAAACTTTCCTATGAAGTGGAGCTATTCCCACAATTAAACGAATTACCCGTTAAAGAAGGTGAGCTTATTGGTTATGTTGGCAATACGGGTGGTTCAACCGGACCACATCTTCATTTCGAAATAAGAGATGAAATAACTGAAATCCCTCTTAATCCCTTAATGATTTACAAACTAGCAGACACCATAAAGCCCAATAGCACGTCACTTGCTTTGTTTGATATACGAGATACGCTTCAACCAAAGCTTATTAAATATATTTCGGTGAAGAACAAAAAGGATAGTTTGTATTGTGTAAATGATTCTATCGTAATTAATCAATCGAAATTAGGAATTGCATTTAGCGGATATGATCAGGAAATGTTTAATGGTAATCCTAATAATATTTATTCAGCCAAATTATTTTTGGATGATACGTTAATGTATCATCATGAGCTGAATTATATACCCTTTGATTTGGCGAATTATGTGAGTGAATTTTCATTTGAAGCGTATAAACGTAAATATCAAAAATGTTTTTTACCCTCAGTATACGCAACGTATATGTACAAGAATATCAAGAATAAAGGGAGAATTGAGTTAAATGATACTTTGTTTCATCACATTAAATTGGAGTGGCGAGATGAAGCCGGAAACAGTAATAATCTGATGTTTTATATAAAGTCAAAGGAACTAAACGATTATAAATGGATTAACACAAAAGCCCCGAATTTTATGAATGCCAAATCCGGATTTACTCATTCGGCCAAATCCTTTACCCTAAACATCCCTCCAAACTCCGTTTATCAAAGTGGATTTATTTCGATTGCCGATAATTTCAGTGCTAAAAAATCGGTAAATGTATCTTTTACTAATACCCTATTAAGGCAGACCGGTTTAATTACTATAAAGTTAACCGAAAAACAAAAAGAGTTGGCTGGGAAATGGATTTTGAAAAACAATAATTCGGTTTGTCTGCCAAAAGTGAGTGAGAATTTTAACTCATACAATTTTAAATCGTTTGGTAATTTAACGATGATGCTCGACACTATTCCGCCCACAATCAAAACAGCCATCCCGCTTAAACGTTTAAAAACTCAAATTAAAAAAGCTGAAAATCTGTCTTTTAAAATATCAGATAATTTAAGCGGAATTGCGAACTATTACGTTTACATGAACGATCAATGGGTATTGGCAGAATACGATGCGAAATCCGATTTACTCACTTATTTTTTTAATGCCGATACACCAACAGGAGAATTGAAAATATTAGTCAGTGTACAAGACAGAGTAGGGAATGTAGGAACGTATAAATTAATTCTTACCCGATAGTAAATCAAGTCCGGTCATACCTTGATTAAACAATAAATCAATGCAGCTTAAATTGGCAACGAAGCCATGCTTGTCGGAAAAAACCTGATGATACGGCTTTATGATGACTTCATATTTCATTTTAGGATGAATCGTATTTCTTAAATCTGCTCCGTTAAACTCCATAGAGTAATTTTCGGTGAATGCCACAGTTTTTTTTATTCGCCAAAGCTTTAAAATCAGCTTTAACAAGGCGTTGTTGTAATCAAACAGCAAATCGAATTGTTGTGTGTAAAAAGGCCTAAAATCATCTTCAAAATACTCAAAGTAAGGCGAGTTTTTATAAGCGCTGGTGATGGCTCTCCAATGATTCATTTGCCAGTTTTCAGAGTAACTGATTCTCTTTTGAGAAATTACTTCTTTATCGGATTGTTTAATTAAGGGGATGCTTAAAGCCAATTTACCATTCGCGGAAAGTATTTCGCAGCGATTTCGGTATGATTGTTTTTGAAAGTGTTCATGAGCTTCAATAACAACGTTTTCATTTTGTAAAAAATGATACATCCAGTTTATGGAAGGTAAATAAGCGGAGCTTAACAAAACCCTTGAATTCATTAATCCTTATTAGAAATTAGTTTGCGGGTTATTTTTCCTAAAATATTCTGTTCAGATAATAATCCCCAATAACGTGAGTCGATGGCATTATCGCGATTATCTCCCAATACAAAATAATAGTTATTCTTAATTTCTATTTCCGTAATGCGCTTGCCGTTTAACTGAATAGAATTGTTTTCGACTATAATTGTTGCGTCATTCTCCAGTTCAATAAGTCGCTTGTATTTATAAATATTAGATGTGTCGAGTTTTAAAATATCGCCTTTTTTAGGAATATAAAGCGGACCAAAATTATGTTTGTTCCATTTATGAATAGTATCGTTAGTGTACATTTGCTCATCGCCGAAATCACTCTTTTCAATGTTTTTGTAAAGATGCGTAACAAGAGAATCGTTTTTTAAAAGTGCTGCCGTTTTTTCATTCATGCTAAAGGAATAATCCAATTCATTTGAAATAGCGCCGCCTTCATTTAATTGATAGTTCACTAAAAACAAGGAATCCAAAGCTCTTTTAGTTTTAAAGTGATAGTTGTAAAAAAAGGATTCGGTGTTCGACTCCATTTCATTATTCACATACACATTTCCATTATCAATCACGAGCGTATCGCCGGGCAATGCGATGCAACGTTGTGTAAATAAAACCGGTTTTGTGTCGGTGCTATCGTCGGCATAAAAATTAAACGCTAATAAATCACCTTGTTCAAAATGATTGGTTACACGCATCATAACTAAATCGCCACGATGATAGGACGGATGCATGTCGTGTGAAGGAACATGAATGAGTTTTACGAAGAAAGTCGAGACAATAAATAAAACAAATAAAGCAATAAGCCCCGGAATAATCCAGGGCAATATGTGCAATGAAAATGTTTTATCAATTCTTGGCATCTGTTGTTTTTGGTTTACGACGCTTCTTATAATAGCTGTATCCCCACAAAATTAAAATAATGGCAATAACAGGAGTTTTCATCGACACTAAACCATTATCACCTACATAGCATAAGAAACGGTCCCAACGGAATTTTCCTTCTTTAGAGTTTTTAAAGATAGAACCTAACACCGATTTCCCGCTTACCGGATTGTTATCGGCATATTTCATGCTAAACCAAACAAACACAGGTTTTCCAACTACATGATCAAACGGAACAAAACCCCAGCTGCGTGAATCTGCACTGTTATGACGGTTATCACCCATCATCCAATAATAATCTTGCTTGAACGTATATTCAGTAATAGGTTTACCATCGTATAAAACCTGACCGTTTTTCTTCTCGATTTGGTGAATTCCATTATCATATGTGCTTAAAACTTTCTCGTATAAACAAATATTTCCGGTATCAATTTTCAAAGTCATGCCTTTTGCAGGAATTTGAAGCGGACCGAAATTATCGTTGTTCCATGCATAGGATGGATGGTGAGGGAAGATTGTTAAGTCACGCTCTCCCTTTGGTTCAATTTTTCTCTCAATTGAAATAACACCGGGGATTTTCTTTACCTCTTCAATTTTTGTTCGAGGCATATTCAATAAATAAATACACGTATCGGTTTTAGTGTTTTCTAAATCAGCCTCTGTTACATAAATATCTAATTCATCTAACAAAGCTTGATTACTTAAAACAACACGGCCTTGTTTGTTTTCCATTCTTTCACCAAAAATGGCGTCTTTTGTTGTTACGAAATACTTATGCTGTGCGTATTCCGGCATTTCTTGCTTAGAATCATTGATGAAAATCTCTCCGTCTTTAATTTCAATTTTATCACCACCAATCGCAACGCAACGCTTTACATAATGCTCGCGTTTATCAGCAGGACGCGCAGCAACTTCTCCGATTGGTTGTCCGTTAAACGGATTCGGATTAGTAGGAGTGTGCATGTAATCCCAAGCTTGTTGTTGGTATTGATTGTCTGATTTTAGTTGTTGACTATTGGCCGCATCTTCACGCTTCATTAATTGAGCCACCTGACGAATACCTTGGTAATAGCTTATATCCTGCATATTCAGGAAGACTGTATCACCATCCGGATAATTAAACACTACGATATCTCCGTTTTTTGGATCGCCCATTCCCGGTAAACGAGTGTAAGGTAGTTTAATCCACTCCAAATACGATTTTGTTGTTGCGGTAAAAGGTAAGGTGTGATGCGCAAATGGAAATGCGATTGGCGTTTGCGGAATTTTTGGTCCGTAGGCCAGTTTGTTTACAAATAAAAAATCACCTACCATTAATGATTTCTCTAATGAAGAAGTAGGAATAGTAAAAGCTTCAAGGAAAAAAGTACGGATGATGGAAGCCGCAATAACTGCGAAGATAATTGGGTCGAGCCAGTTTTTCACAAAGGCACTCGGTTCCTTTTTATATCTGTCTAAACCAACAAACTTCGCGTCTTTATCATGACCTGCCACCACAAAAAACAAGTAGGGCATAATCGATGCGAACACTAAATCCTTCGTTTCTGCCTTATTAAAAGCGCGGGCTACATTAAATCCGTAAACACCGTACATCATTAAATTAACGCCGGGAACCACCATGATTAAACACCACCACCAGGGTTTGTTTAATAATTTAGAAAGAACAAAGAAATTATAAAAGGGCACAAAGCCTTTCCAAGCTGCTTCGCCGGCTTTCACAAATAATTTTGATAAACCGTAAAACGAAATGATAACAAGTGCCAGATAGATGTAATTACCCATAGTATATAAATGTGTTACAAATAACTTAAATATTGGTTGATTATTTTATACCGTTTAACAAAAAATGTTAACGATAGTATGCTCAAATACCACAAAATAAAAAGCCCCGCTTTAGGCAGGGCTCTTTTATAATGGAAATAAGTATTATTTCTTCTTGTTGTAACGGGTGCGGAATTTATCAACGCGACCGGCAGTATCCACTAACATTTGTTTACCGGTATAGAACGGGTGAGATGTCATAGAGATATCTAACTTCACCAATGGGTATTCGTTACCATCTTCCCATTTAATAGTTTCTTTTGTATCAGCACAAGAGCGGGTTAAAAATGAATAACCGTTGCTCATATCTTTAAATATGCAGAATCTGTAGTTTTCAGGGTGAGTTTCTTTTTTCATGATAATAAATCTTTATTCTTTCGTAATTTTAATAGGGGTACAAAAATAGTACATTTTTCACTATTCGCAAAATATTTGTAATAATAAGATTATCAAATAGTTAAATAACCTGACCAAAAACGGAAGCTTTCAGGTCTTTTACTACAATCTAAACAGAAATTCAAATTACCTTAAATCAATTCTCAGAATTATTCAAATTTATACAAATACTTTATAACTAAAATCAGGTTAAATTATATCTCGTAAAAACACCTGGCTTTATTTTTTTTTATCCCTCTCAAACTTTATATTTGTAAGGATACACTATCATGGAAAAGCAAGGAAATATTGGTATTGCAAAAGACCTATCGTTCGACGATTTTAAAAAAGTTGTTCTTGAAGATTACCGCATCGTAAACGAAAGCCGTCAGGCAAGTTTATTGGGACGAAAAGAAGTATTAACCGGAAAAGCTAAATTCGGCATTTTTGGCGATGGAAAAGAGGTGCCTCAAATTGCCCTCTCCAAAGTATTTCAAAATGGTGATTTCCGTAGTGGTTATTACCGTGATCAAACGTTTATGATGTCGATTGGTGCGGTTACTTTGCAGCAATGGTTTGCAGGTTTATATGCACATACCGATATTGAACATGAACCTATGAGTGCGGGTCGCCAAATGGGCGGACATTTCGCTACTCGCAGCTTAAATGAAGATGGTACTTTCCGTGCTCTAATTAATCAAAAGAATTCTTCATCCGATATTTCTCCAACCGGCAGTCAGATGCCGCGTTTGTTAGGCTTAGCTTACGCTTCCCACTTTTACAGAGTAAATAAAGATTTACAACAAGGTGAGTTTTTAAATTATTCCAATAAAGGAAATGAAATTGCTTTCGGAACCATTGGTGATGCCAGTACTTCCGAGGGTTTGTTCTGGGAAACCATTAATGCAGCAGGTGTTTTACAAATTCCAATGCTGGTTTCTGTTTGGGATGACGGACACGGAATATCTGTTCCGAAAAAATATCAAACGACTAAAGAAAGCATTTCTGAAATTTTAAAAGGTTTTCAGAGAGAAAATGGCGGAAAAGGTTACGAAATATTTAAAACCAAAGGATGGGATTACGCTCATCTTTGTGAAACTTACGAGAAAGCAGCCAAAGTTTGTCGTGAAGAACATGTGCCTGTATTAGTGCATGTGGAAGAAGTAACACAGCCGCAAGGTCACAGTACTTCCGGATCGCACGAACGTTATAAATCCAAAGAACGTTTACAATGGGAAACTGATTTCGATTGTATCAAAAAAATGCGCGAATGGATTTTAAAGAATGCATTAAGTGATGAAGCAACTTTAGATAAAATTGAAGAGGATGCTAAAAATGCGGTTCGCGACAGCAAAACAGCAGCTTGGACAGCTTACTTACAACCGATCAAAAACGAAGTGGCCGAAGTTTGCGCTTTGTTTGACGAAATTGCATCAGAAAGCGGAAAGGATGCATTCATTCATCCAATTAAAAACGAATTGGTTTCCATTAAGGAACCCATCCGAAAAGATATTCAGGTAGCCGTTAAGAAAGTATTGCGCCTAGTGAAGAACGATGATGTTGCAGGCCGTCAAAAATTAATCTCATGGCTAAGTTTATCAAAAATTGAAAATCACGATCGTTATAGTTCGTACTTACATTCACAATCTCCGAAGAATGCATTGAATATCGCATCTAATCCTGCTCAGTATGAAGGTGAAGTTAAAATGATGGATGGTCGTGAAATTTTACGTGAGAATTTCGGATCAATTTTAGAGAAATACCCTAATACTTTAATTTTTGGGGAAGATTCCGGTAAAATCGGAGGTGTTAACCAAGGATTAGAAGGTTTGCAAGCTAAGTTTGGTGAACACCGTGTTTTTGATACCGGTATTCGCGAGGCAACTATTATGGGACAAGCTATTGGTTTGGCCATGCGCGGACTAAGACCAATTGCTGAAATCCAATATTTAGATTATTTGTTATACGCATTACAGTTAATGAGTGATGATTTAGCAACTGTACAATGGAGAACGAAAGGAACTCAAAAAGCGCCTGTAATCATTCGTACACGCGGTCATCGTTTAGAAGGCGTATGGCACAGTGGTTCCCCAATGGGAATGATTATTCATGCTTGTCGCGGTATTCATGTTTGCGTACCTCGCAACATGGTTCAAGCGGCAGGATTCTATAATACTTTACTAGAAGCGGATGAACCTGCTTTGATTATCGAACCTTTAAACGGATATCGCTTGAAGGAACAAATGCCAAGTAATTTAAGCGAATTCAAAATGCCTTTAGGTATTCCTGAAACATTAAATGAAGGTTCTGACATTACTTTGATTTCTTATGGTTCAACTTTACGAATTGCCCAGGAAGCTATCAAAATGCTCGCGGAACACGGAATTAGTGTTGAGTTAATTGACGTTCAAACTTTATTACCATTTGATATACATCACAGCATTGTCAACTCAGTGAAGAAAACAAATCGCTTAGTTGTTTTAGATGAAGATGTACCGGGAGGAGCAAGTGCTTATATTTTGCAAAAGATTGTTGAAGAGCAAGGAGCTTATCAATTCTTAGATTCGGCACCGGTAACTATTGCAGCCAAAGAACATCGTCCGGCTTACGGAAGTGATGGAGATTATTTCTCTAAACCAAGCAGTGATGATGTGTTTGATGTTTTGTACAATCTAATGCACGAAAGCAATCCGGCTGCATTTCCGAAAATTTATTAATTTTGAGTTCGAATATGAAAATTATATTAAAAGCGCTTTTATTTAGTACACTGTTTTTGTTTTCTGCAGCAGCAAATGCACAGGATGATGGTGATGGAGGAACTTCCGAGAAAAAAGCGGAAGAAAAAAAATTTCAGGAAGTTGTGTTAATGGATTCAATGCCGGCGTCTGAAATTTTAAAGCGTGCTGTAAACTTTATTAAAATTGAATCGCCTCGTTTCGCAAAAACCAAAGGTGTAACAACAGGAAATAAAGCGGAGTGTATTGCTAAATTTAAAATCAAACCAAAAGAATTAAATCCAAAACCTGATTATACCGGTTTCATAACCATGCATGTTAGCATTGAATGTAAAGATAACCGTTACCGTTATGTGATTTCTAAATTAACACACACTTCTGCAAGCGGTAAAGCAAGTGGAGGCGATATTAATAATGTGGTACCGGCATGCGGAAGTATGATTATGCCTGATTTAATTTGGAAGCGAATTAAAGGTGATGCTTTCAGAAACGCGAACATGGTTGTTTCAGAATTAAAGGAAGCCATGATGAGATCGGTTGATACTGCCGGCGATGAATGGTAATAAAATTAAAATGAAATAATAAAAAAGGCTCCATTTGTGGAGCCTTTTTTATTGATGATAATTCTTTACTTCTTGGTATTTGATTTCTTCTTAAACTTTCCTTGTCGCCAGGCGTCAATAAACTGTGCCCAGGCAATTGGGTTTAATAAATTATTTACAGGATATTGTCCGGTTGTATAAACCTTGGTTAAATATTGTTGCATGGCATAACGGTAATTAGCCTGAGCATCCATTTTTAAATTTCTTTCGGCATAGCTTAAATCGTTACGGTCTAAATTTTTTGCAGCACGATCATAATCCGTTTCACTTAAATCCAAATTAAGAAATGCCTTTTTGAATTCCTCTTTACTTGGCCAGGGATATACATCTACATCAGCTAATAATATGGTATCTTTTAATAAACGTTGAATTACATAATAATGCTTGAGACTTAAAGTATCTTCCAATTTATATACGGCGTTTTTATGATTAATGGAAAAAAATTGTAATTCGTCACCGGGTTGCGCAACTACACTAAAGAATCCGTAAAAGTCGGTGATGGTACCGCGTTTAGTGCCTTTTACTATAACAGAAACAAAAGGAATTCCGCGCAAACTGTCGTCATCAACAACAATACCTGATAATTGAATAAAATGCTCTGAATTGCTTTTTTCTTGCGCCAGGGAACTTTGTACAAAATAAAGTAACCCAATTAGTATAAGAGATATTCTTTTCATTACGGGTAAATTTACTATACTTTTTTATTTAATTTACTGATTTTTGCCGCTAATAACATATTTTATAATTCTGCCATTTATGAATTAAATGCACCCACTTATCTAAAAACGAATGTTTTAACCATATTATTTACTAATTTTATTTTATATGATTCGGTATACTTTACATATACTCGCTTTAATTACAGTCTTGTGTGGTCAGCTTGTGGCTTCCGACCCTCCTAAAAGGAAAACCAAGACTGATGTTATCAAAACAAACTTTGAAGCTGGTGGCGGATTAATGGGGAGTGTTTTATATCTGAGCCGAAATATTCAGGAGGATAATGATGCCTTGGGTTATACTATTGTGGCCAATTATGGCGGACATAAACTTTTAAGATATAGCATACAGTACACCTATTATAAGCCCATCAATATAGAACCTACCTGGTATACCATCAGAGCGAATACTTTTGAGTTTAATACAGAGATCCTGGCCAGATTTCCTAATAACAAAACCTATTTATATCCGTTTCTTGGACTCAGCTATAACACCTTTAGAGGATATTTTACCGGGCAAAACGACTATTTGAATTTAAGAGAGCAGTTTAAGGCAAATACGACTATTAAGAATAATTGGCTGGGCTTAAATTTAGGGATAGGGTTTGAACATGCTTTTGGTCCCGTTGTTATATTTTTTGATTATCGCATGCGGGTAGGAAGAGAGCGGGGCTGGAGCTTTAATATTATGGATGTATGTTATGGCGGAGGATTGAGAGTAAAATTATTCATGCCAACTTTTAAAAGTATCTTTCATGGTTGGAGAAACCGATACGGAAGAGTATAAAAAAAGCCCCGATAAATTATCGGGGCTTTTTATTTTAAACAGAATTGTTTAATGCATATTTTGCCAAGGTAACATAGAGAAGGCCGTTCCTAAAATGACAAGGTAAATAATGATAAAAATTAAATATAAAGACCCTAAACAAATTCCTATGATTGCGCAAATACGTCCGCCTTTCGTATTATTAAATGACGATAATGTATAGGCAGATGGATTAGCTTTATATAATGCCATCGCCTTATTTCCTAAAACAATGGCGATAATACCACAGGTTAAAGCTACAATTCCATAACACCAGCATAGTGCAATAGAAATAATTCCTAAAACTAATACGGCGGTTGAATTTGGTAATGGCACTTGTCCGGAAGGCGCTCCTCCGAATTGTTGATTGAATTGCTGATTGATTTGTTGTTCGTTTAGTGTATTGGAATTTTCCATAAATATTATTTTAAGCTAAAATAATGATAATTCCATCATCTCAAAACTGCCATTAATACTTTCTTAAAACATTTTAGTGGTAATGAACATTTTTCGGTTGATTACTTAAAGCCTTGTTTTTAGAACCTCCCTTAACAAGCTACGTATAATACGATAACAAAAACTCAATCATACCCGAAACCCCCGTGAACATTCATGTTGACGTGGGCTGGTAAAAAAACATCTACCCAATAAAAAACAATTACAAACCTATCCGCATAAGCGGAATTAAACAACAACAAAAATGAAAACAAAAAACTATCAAAACCCCATTAGCCATGAAAGCAAAAATTTACTTAACAGCCGTGCTGGCTGCCTTGTACTTCATAAGTGCAGGTCAGGCACACAAAATCTCAAGCTCTACGATTGACAGCTTGCAGCATTTTGATAAAAATTATTGGCTTAATTATGCCAATACTACCCTAAACCTTCCACCCGGTAGTGTTACGGAGTTTATTAAAGCTCATGAAAGACACTACATTCATGAAACCTACTTTCCTGAACAAAAACAAACGCCTAATTCACCTATTATTCAACAGGCATGTACCAATGTTGATTTCGAATCCGGTACATTAAATGGTTGGACTACCACTACAGGTTTTCATCCTTTATTTAATGCAGCCGGATGTTGTCCAACTGCCGGTGGTGCACAAACCATTATGACAGGTAACGGTGTTGATCCCTGCGGCGGATTTCCTGTTGTTTGTCCGGGCGGTAATTTTTCTGTTCGTTTAGGAAATAATGGTACAGGTGCCGTAGCCGATCGCTTAGAACAAAAATTCTTTGTATCGGCCGCAAATGCCAACTTCACCTATAAATATGCTGTGGTTTTTCAAGATCCCGGACATACAGTTAACCAACAACCTGCTTTTAGAATTGAAATGTTCGATTCATTAGGCGTTGCTATTCCTTGTACCTATTATAATGTAGCAGCCGGACAAAATATTGCAGGATTTCAAAACTCACCAAACTGTGCCGGTGTAGTTTATAAACCTTGGACCAATGTTGTAGTTGATTTAACTACCTATATCGGACAAAGCGTAACCATTCGTTTCTCAGCGTTTGATTGTTCTTTAGGTGGACATTATGGTTATGCTTATATAGACGGTTCATGTGTTTCATTTCAACAAACTACACAGGATACAATTTGTGTAGGTTCAACAAAAAATATTTGCGCCCCTCCAGGTTTTTTATCGTATGTATGGAGTGGTGGAAATATTAACGGAAATACCAACCAATGCGTGAATGTTTCCAACCCCGGCATGTACTCTGTGCAAACAACCTTAATGACAGGATGTACCGGCCCTATTTTCTATTATCCTTTACATAACTTTCCAAAACCTGTGGCCAATTTTAATACCGGCGCGAATAATGGTTGCGGCTTAACTGTCAACTTTAATAATAATTCCAGCATGTCATCCGGTAACCTTACACAGTACCAATGGAATTTCGGTGATGGTTTTACATCTACTTTACAGAATCCAAGTCATACTTATGCAAATGCCGGTTCTTATTTAGTTTCATTAATTGTGACTTCCAGTAAAGGTTGTAAGGATACCGTTGTTAATTTAGTGAATGTAAATCCGCCTCCAACAGCAGCATTTTCCTATTCAAATATTTGTCAGGGCGCGCCTGTTATGTTTAACGACAACAGTACCATTCAGCAAGGCAATATAAATCAATGGAGTTGGAACTTTGGTGATAATACACCCGGTTCGTTTTTACAAAACCCAACACATATATATGCCAACGCGGGTACATACACCGTAAGTTTAACAATCACCAGTAATCAAGGTTGTGTGGCAACAACAACATCTGTAGTAACCGTGAATGCTAAACCAAATGTAAACTTTACAGCGGCAAACGGTTGTTTGAATGCTCCAACCGTATTTAATAATAGCAGTTCAATAAGCGGAGGCGCCATTACTAGTTGGATGTGGGATGTAGATGGAAATGGAATTATCGACTACAACACACCCAATATTTCGCATACTTATGCTAATGCCGGAACTTACACAGTAATTTTAAATGCATCAAGTAATGCCAACTGCATTAATTCTTATTCTACCACATTAACTGTTCATCCCTTACCATTAATTAATATCAGCGGGAATAATGCATGCCATAATTCAGTAACTAATTTCACCAACACAAGTAGTATTGGTAATAATAATACGATTACAAGTTACAACTGGAACTTTGGTAACAATACGAATACAAACCAAACTTCTCCTCAGGTTATTTATTCGGCTCCCGGAAATTATGTGGTAACCTTAACTGCCACTTCTAACAATAACTGCGTATCAAGTGGAACGACCTTGGTTTCTGTATTCCCAAATCCAAATGTTAGTTTTAATGCGGCTTCAGTTTGTCAGGGAAATGCAACTCAGTTTAATAATACATCCGGAGTTAGCAGTGGCTCTATTGTAAATTGGTTATGGGATTTGAATGGCGACAGTAATGCCGACAGCACTTCTCAAAATCCTACATTTATTTATCCTGCTTCCGGAACCCATGTGGTAAGCTTAACTGCCATTACAAATAATAATTGTGTGGCAACATACACCAATGTGATTAATGTTAATCCGCTACCGAATGTTTCTTTTGCGGTAAATAACGCTTGTCAGGGTACTGCAACGCAGTTTACAAATAATAGTACCATTAGCAGCGGACAAATCTCCTCTTATCAGTGGGCTTTTGGAAACGGTAGCGGTACTTTTCAAAATAATCCCGCTATTGTTTACAGTAATATTGGAACCTATGTCGCTACATTAACCGCAACATCCAATAACAATTGTGTTTCAAGTGCTACGCAAACAGTAACAATACATGCTGTTCCAAATGTAAATTTTTCTGTCACTACAACTTGCTTAAATCAGGCCACACAATTTACCAATATCAGTAACATTGCAAGTGGTAATATCGTAAAATACCGTTGGGATTTTGAGAATAACAATACCTGGGATGACTCAACCGCCAACCCAACATTTGTTTATCCTAATTTCGGTTCGATGCAAGCCAAATTGCAAGCTATCAGCAATAACAATTGTTACAGCCAGAAAATTAATCCGGTTGTCGTTCATGGAAATCCGGTTGCAAACTTTAAAGTTAATTCAGCCTGTTTAGGTGATAACAGCAATTTTGTTAACTTATCTACTTGCAGCGATGGATTAATTACCAGTTATCAATGGGATTTTAACGGTGATAATATCGTGGATAATAATTCTCAGAACCCCATTCATAATTATGCTACTAACGGTGTTTACCTTGCTAAACTTGAAGTTCAGAGTCAGTATGGTTGTGTAAACGTAATGTCGAAATCCGTTTATGTGAACGCCAAACCAATTGCTAAATTTAATGCGAACAATGTGAGTGGTTGTCCGAGCTTATGTGTGAACTTCACTAATATGTCAACTATCTCTAACGGAAGTATTGTAACCAATCAATGGTTGTTCGGTGATAATTCTATTCCCGGTTACGCCACAAATCCAACACATTGTTATGAAACCGGCACTTATAATGTAACCTTAAAAGTAGTTTCTGACAGTGGCTGTATTAGTCAGTACACCTCTCCAAGTTTAGTTAATGTTTATCCAAGTCCAACTGCTGAGTTTGTAGTTTTACCAAATGAAGTGGATATGAATCAACCAATGATTGAAGTAACCAATACCTCAATGGGTGCTTCAAGCGTAAGTTATACTTTCAGTAACGGAACTTCTTACAACCAACAAAACTTCACTCACACCTTTGACACCGATAATCCTATGACGGTTTACATTACACAAATTGTTGTAAATAATTATGGATGTAAAGACACCATTAGTCAGCCCGTGAGCATTAAACCTGCCTTTGTAATTTGGGTACCGAATGCGTTTACCCCTAACTCAGATGGATTAAACGATGGCTTTATGGCAAAAGGCGTTGGTATCAACAAATTTAAAATGTGGATTTTTGACAGATGGGGCAGAGTGATTTTTGAAACCGACGATATTAATCAGGCCTGGGATGGAACTGTAAGAGGAAGTGATGAGCCAATAAAGAACGATGTGTATGTATGGAAAGCACAAGTAGAAGATGTGTTCAGTAAAAATCACGACTTAACGGGCCATGTAACTTTGATTAAATAAAACGTTATACTAAAAATTGTAAGTAAATATCTGATGGGACAGATAGATGGTTAAAAGAAAAGGCGGGAATTATTTCCCGCCTTTTCTTATTTATCTTTTTAATGTTGCTTCGTAGTAAGGAAGCGCGTCTTTCATGTAACCTTTTAAATCATTCACGCGGGTTTCATCACTTGGATGTGTACTGAGTAACTGCGGTGGCTTCTCTCCACCTGTTTGCGACATTCTTTCCCAAAACGTAATGGCAGCCCGAGGGTCATATCCTGCCATAGCCGCAAAAATAACCCCCATTTTATCCGCTTCACTTTCGTGACTTCTGCTGTAAGAAAGCATACCCAATTGAGAAGTGATCCCAAATGACTGCATAAAAATATCGTGGGTTAATTGTGGTTTGGTTTGCATGGCAGTTGATAATACAGCGCCACCAAATTGAACCATCATGGCATTACTCATACGTTCGTTACCATGTTGAGCAATGGCGTGCGCAATTTCATGCCCCATAACAACTGCTAAACTTTTTTCATCTTGGGTAACCGGAAGAATTCCTGTATATACTACCACTTTACCGCCGGGCATACACCAGGCGTTTACAGTTGGATCATCTACCACATTAAACGCCCAGGCAAAACCATCTAATTGTTTGCTTAATCCTTTATCCGCGTAATATTTCTCCACCGATTTTTGAATTTTAGCACCGACACTTCTTACCAAAATCACATTGGGGTTATTGTCAGGTAATGGTTTGTTAGCTGCTAAAAATTTATCGTATTCCGAAAAGCTCATCGCGTTCATTTCGGTGTTGGAAATAAAATTAAGTGAGCGACGACCGGTAATCGCATTTTTGTGACAGCCATTAAATAAAATGGCAGCTGTAGTGATAAATAATAAACGCCTCATAATTAATCTTCGATTTTTGCCGTTAAACCACGTTCAAGTAAAGCTTCACACATGGGTTTAAGCTTAATGTACGGAGCAGTTTTAACGGCACATTTACCCGCAAAATGAACTAAGTAAGTACATTGCTCAGCCTGAATGGAATCGTGACGGCAAATTTTAATTAAACTTTCTGTTACAAACTCAAACGTATTAACATCATCATTATATAAGATAAGGTTCTTATTCGGTTCCGTTAATGTTTCAACTTCTTCAAGTTCTAATTCTTGTATTTGGGTATTGTTTAACATGGTGCAAATTTACAAAATTTGCCAGATATATTGAAAAATTAGCCACTTATAAAGTGCTGTTTAACAAAGATAAAAATCATTGCCATAGCGTTTTAAACATCCTATTTTTATATGCATGAAACGGCTATTTACTTTTAGTATTCTGTTAATAGGTTTTTTACTAAATGCAGCTAAGCCTGCAATAGTATTCAAAGAAAACAAAGGACAATGGCCTGACAAGGTTTTGTTTGGCGCGCAATTTGCAACAACAAAATTTTATGCCAATCAAACAGGCTTTAACTATTGCATTTATAATGGAGAAGATTTATTAAAAGCAAGAGGTCATACACACCAAAACATTAATCATTCTGAAAGAACCAGCAATGAAGGTTATGTAAGAGCGCATAACTATGAAGTTAATTTTATTGGTGGCAGTCTGAACAAAGTAATTAAAAAAGGAGAACAAAACGATTATTATAATTACTTTTTAGGCAAAGATAGAGCGAAGTGGGCCGGCATGGTGAAATCTTATGCTGATTTATTGTTTAAAGATGTATACGAAGGAGTAGATCTAAATATTTATAGCGAAGGCAGGAATTTAAAATACGACCTTATTGTACAGCCAAATGCAGATGTTACAAAAGTTAAATTGAAATATAAGTATGTCGATAAAATTGAAATAGTAAATGGAGAAATAATCGTTAAGACATCTGTTGGTGATATTATTGAAAAACCACCTGTTGCATTTCAGAATATTAATGGATTTAAAGTCAATGTTCGTTGCTTATATAAATTAATCAATGAATCAACAATAGGATTTGTGTTTCCTGACGGATATAACAAAGATTATAGCTTAACAATAGATCCAACTGTAGTTGTTTGTTCTTACTCCGGTTCTGAAATTCATGCGGGCGCTTCCGGATGTAGCTATGATGCCAATGGTAATATTTATAACTTCGGTTACGCTGAAACCGGGTATGATGTAACACCGGGCGCTTTTCAGGTAAATTTTGCCGGATATTGGGATGCCGTATTAAGCGTTTATAACAGTAACGGCTCTTCAAAATTATTTTCAACTTATATTGGCGGCGATTCTTTAGAGTTACCATTAGATTTAAATATTAAAAACAATGAGATTACATTACTCATTAAAACCCAATCAAGTAATTATCCGTGTAGTGTATCAGGATATGATACAACCTATAATGGTGCATACGACTTAGCCATAACAAAACTTGATATGACAGGTTCAACTTTAATAGGCTCTACATATATTGGCGGCTCTAATAGCGAATCAGTAGATAATTTTTCCTTGGGTGGTGTAGATTACCGTTGCGAAGCCGAGATGCAAAATGATAATTTAGGAAATGTATATGTTTATACAGCTTCCTCGTCTGCAAACTTCCCTACAACTCCCGGAGTTATCTCTAATGTCAAAAAAGGATTCGCGGATGCAGTATTTTTTAAGCTAAGTCCCAATTTATCTAATTTGGTTTGGAGCACCTATCTGGGTGGTAGTTCCAGCGAGAGTGGTAAATCCGTTCGTTTTGATGGAACCGGTGGATTTTATTTGGCAGGCACAACTTCCAGTACTGATTTTCCGGTTACTCCGGGCGCACTGCAAACAACAAAGGCAGGCTTGGCGGTTTTTTCTGATTTTTATATTACACATGTCAATTCAACTGCCAATTCAATTATTGCGTCTACTTATTTAGGGGTTCAAGGTCATGACATCTTAGCTTTTATGGATTTAGATATGAATAATGATGTATATATCTGCGGACATACAGGTACACCTTCACAATTCATTCCAACAGCCGGAACCTATAGTAATGCGAATGGTTTTAATACCATTCATAAAATAAATTCTTCACTAAGTTCCTTATTCTTTAAAACAAAGTTTGGATATTATGTATCCACACCTTTCCAAACTATTACGCCTAATTTAGCCTATAGTGCTTTTAAAGTGGATAGTTGTCAAAATATTTACATCGCAGGTTCGGGTCCAAATTCATTTCCAACAACACCTAACGCATTGCAACCTGCTTACGGTGGAAGTGAGAACGATTTATATTTTGCAGTTTTTTCACCTAATTGTGCTTCCTTAAAATTTGGAAGTTTCTTTGGCGGTAAAAATCCGGGATGGTTCGCCATTGGTCAATACGGTGAGCATTCAGATGGTGGTATAAATCATTTCGATAACCGTGGTGTGCTTTATCACGCTATCTGTAATAATGGCGGAATTCCAACAACTACCAATGCTTATTCACCGGTGAAGAGTAGCGACTCAACCATCTGGGATAATTCCTTTGTCAAAATCGATATGGGAACTTTTGTTAATGCAGGTTCATCCTATGGTTCAACAATTATGGGTTGTCCGCCTTTTACAGCCAATTTTGTGAGTACAACCAATACGGGAACAACCTATTGGGATTTTGGCAACGGAAACACCAGTACCAATACTACGGAAACACAAACCTATACAAACCTGGGTAACTACAATGTACTTTTAGTCGTTTCCGATACTAATACTTGTAACAAACACGACAGTATTAAAAGTCTTGTAAGCATTATTAATCCAACAGAATTTGATTTGGGTGATCCACTCACGAAATGTATCAACGATAAATTACTCATTCAATCCAATATAAGCGCGGTAACTTACAGTTGGAGTACTGGACAAACCACTCCAAATATTTTAGTTACACAACCCGGTACTTATGTGCTTACTATAAATAATGGCGGATGTAATACAAGCGATGATATAGAAGTGAAAATTAGTGAGAAGAAATTTTCGGATCGTTTTCCAAATGTCATAACACCAAATAGTGATGGTACGAACGATTGCATTCATTTCATCAATTACCGTTTGGAACAAGTTGAATTTATTGTGTACGATCGCTGGGGAAGAGAAAAATACAAAACAGATAAAATCACCGAAACCTGGTGTCCGGATAATTTAAATGACGGCTCTTATTATTACGTTGTAAATTATAAATCAGAATGTACAGGAGAAACCAAAAGTGATAAAGGATTCATCAGTGTGTTTAAGTAATTCTAGAGTCCTAACCAGGCTTTAGCGGCATCTCCTAAAATCATCTTTTTATCATTATCACTCAATGGGGCAGAGCGTACCAATTCACCCGGCACTGCTTCTCCCAATGGAAATGGATAATCAGAACCTTGCATTACTTTATCTGCGCCCACTAAATCAATCACATATTGCAGCATCTTATGATCACAAACGTGTGAGTCAACCCAAAATTGACCTAAATATTTCTTAGGATTTTCTTGATTATCAATGGCTACTAAATCAGGGCGGCATTCCCAACCGTGTTCAATTCTGCTGATGGTTGGAAGAAAACTTCCACCGCCATGCGCGAAACATACTTTTAATTTTGGATGCTTTTCAAATACACCGCCGAAAATCATACTGCATATCGCGCGACTGATTTCTGCCGGCATACCAACCAACCACGGCAACCAATATTTTGCCATATGTTCTTGTCCCATCATTTGCCATGGATGAACGAGAATAGCGGCATTTAAACTTTCGCAAGCTGCAAAGAATTCTATAATCTCCGGTTCATTCAGGTTTTTATTATTGACATTACTTCCTATCTGAACTCCTTTATATCCCATTTTCATGCAACGCTCTAATTCCTTAATGGCGAGCTTCGTATCTTGTAATGGCACAGTGGCTAATCCAACAAATTTATCCGGGTATTTTTTGAAAGTTGAAGCAATATCATCATTTAAAAACTGACTAATCTCTAATCCGTGTTCGGGTTTTGCCCAATAACTAAACATTACGGGAATCGTACATATCACCTGCATGTCTGCGTGGTGTTGTGCCATTTCCTGAATACGTACCTCCGGACTCCAACAATTCTCTAATATTTCACGGAAACGCTTCGAGCCTTGCATCATCCATGCTTTACCTTTTTCGTGATGGTCGAGCATGATAAATTCACCGTAACCGAACTTTTTAGAAAAATCAGGAATGTTCTTCGGAATAATGTGTGTGTGTGTATCTATAGTGAACATGATAGTGATGTTTTATTATTGGTAATTAATCATTAGATGCCTGAAAAAAACTGAAATTAACATTGCCATACTTACGGTGTTCTATAAACCTGGGAAGTTCTTCTAATTTGGTTTTCGGACCGTGTTCAAGAATGAGCCAGCCATTTTCTTTCAGTAATTTATTTTCAAAAACATATTTATGTATATCAGCAATGTTTTCCAAATCATAAGGTGGATCAGCAAATACAACATCGTAAGCTTTATGATGCGTCGCTAAAAATTTAAAAACATCGCTTTTAAAAGTGGTTACGGTTAAATCGAGTTTTTTTGCTGTGTCGCTTACAAATTTTGTACAACCAAAATGCATATCGATGGCTGTTACATGCGCGCCGCGTGAAGCACATTCTAAAGCAATGTTACCGGTACCGCAGAATAAATCCAGAATCTCGGCGCCTTCAAAATCAATTTTATTAAAGAGAATATTGAAAAGTGCTTCTTTGGCAAAATCAGTGGTAGGTCTAACCGGTAAACCCTTTACTACATCAATTCGTTTGCCTTTATGAATTCCGCCAATTATTCGCACAATAAGCGATTTAAGGTTGTGAAGTAAAAATGATGCGGTAATTTTTCCAGCTCTTCTTTTCTGATAATTAATTTATCGCTTACCGCAAATTCAACATTCTTAATGTATTTTTTAATAGCAACAAATAGCTCGGAAGATGTTTCACGATTAGCCGCTACGGCCACACGAATGTTCGCCGGATTTAAATTAAACTGTTCTATTGAGAACAATAAATAATATAATATATCCTCATCACTCAAAGTATTGTAAACATTATACAGCAATGGTTTTTTGTCTTTTTTAATGACAATTTCCGTTTGTCCGTTATGGATATTGAGGAACAAATCGGCATTCTTCAATTGAAAATGATTAAAGAATAATTTTACCGTACTGTAACCTATGTGTTTGAGATTGTGGCTTGGAAATAATTTATCTAAAGTATTTTTAATTTCTGTTGGAATCGAGTAAACCAATTTAATATCTTCCACATCATTGGTGATAATACTTTCATCCGGTGTTTTTCCGATGTTAAACTCTAATAAGTCACGTGCTTTTTCCGAATCGTAAAATGAACTTGGCAATAAAGTAAAATGTTGCCCAATCCAATTAATGAAAATGTTTTTATAAGTATGGCGAGGTAAATCGTGATCGTTAAGAAATTGAATCAAATAATTATTCAAGTCCCTAAAATCTTTAATGCCTGATTCAAAACTTAATTCAGAAATTTTAGTAATGTAATAGGGCGATTTTGAGAAACCGGCTAATTCAAAACCATTGGCGGAAATACTTAAAACCAAATTCTCGGTTTTTTGAGCATCCAGCTTTAAACTGTAATCTTTTCTATGTAAGGGCAAGGTGCTAATCATAGCCTTACAAAACTAGTGATTTATATGGTTCTTGGAGGTAAAATCGTCAAGATTTATAAGATATTATTCAGAATATTTCTAACAATTTTCGAGTCCGAAAAAATAAATCAACAATTCACTTGTTAAGCTAATTAAAACCTAATTTTAAGCGTGCTAAAACCTCTCGATATAAATCTATTTATTTCAAAATTTAATGCGCAACTTCCGTTTACCGCAAACGAAAATCAGCAGGAGGCCATACAAAAAATAGCACATTTCATGAATCGGTCTGATAATACAGACTTATTCATTTTAAAAGGATACGCCGGTACCGGTAAAACTAATTTGGTTTCGGCACTATCTAGAGTATTACCCGAATTTAAATGGAAAAGTGTTTTATTGGCTCCAACCGGAAGGGCTGCTAAGGTTCTATCGCTTTATGCGCAACGTCCGGCTCAAACAATTCATAAAAAAATATTCCGGCAAGCTGTAAATGAAAACGGCGGACTCTACTTTTCATTGGGCGAAAATCTTCATAAGAATACTTTATTTATTGTTGATGAGGCTTCTATGATTGGTTTGGATTCAAACTCCGGTTCTAATTATGCCTCACCCGGCTTGTTAGAAAGTTTGTTTGAATATGTTTTTTCGGGTGAAAATTGCAAGCTTCTGTTTGTTGGGGATGGTGCTCAATTACCTCCCGTAGGAGTAGAGGAGAGTCTCGCACTTAATCCTAAATTTCTGAAATCAGCTTTCCATCTGAATATTTTCGGTATCGAATTAACCATGGTGGCTCGACAAAGTTTAGAAAGCGGTATTCTTGAAAATGCCACCAAATTGAGAGGAATTTTAAAAGAATTTGATGGCACAATTCCTAAAATACGCCTGACACAGGATGTAGTGAAAGTGGAAGGTGACGAGTTGCAGGATGTTTTAAATACAGCTTACAGCAAGTATGGTTATAATGATGTATTAATTATTACTAGAAGTAATAAACGCGCTAATTTATTTAATCAGGCGGTGAGAAATCGTGTACGATATATGGAAGACGATATTGCGGCCGGCGACTTACTCATGGTGGTGAAAAATAATTATTTCTGGTTGGAAGAAAATTCGGATGTTGGTTTTATCGCCAATGGCGACAGCCTGCAAATTCGAAAGATAATAAACCGCGATAATTTATACGGTTTTAATTTTCTGGATGCCTTGGTGGAATTTATTGACTATCCTCAATTAAAAGATACGCAGGTAAAAATCATTATGGAAAGCATTTATTCGGAAGGACCAAGTATCAGTACTGAGCAACAGAAAAAATTGTTTGATGAGATTATGTTAGATGTGGCGGATGAACCTATCAAAGGCAAACGAATGGCCTATATGAAACAAAGTCCGTACTACAATGCTTTACAAGTTAAATTTAATTATGCCGTAACATGTCATAAAGCGCAAGGCGGACAATGGCCGGTAGTGTTTATTGACCAGGGTTATTTAAACAAAGAACAAATTGATGTTGGTTTTATACGCTGGTTATACACGGCACTTACAAGAGCTAAAGAACAGGTTTATCTGATCAATTTTTCAGAAGACTTTTTTGACCATGCCTAACTAAACCGACATCTCTATTTTTTGAGAGTAATTTTATTGTAATTTTACACCGCATGGCAAAGGTTTTTATTATCGGTCCCGGATATCCGCTTCGTGGCGGACCTGCACAGTTTAACGAAAATCTGTGCCGTGAATTCAATAAATTGGGACATGATGCTCAAATCATTTCCTACTCTCTGCAATATCCTAATTTTTTATTTCCGGGAAGTTCACAATATGAAACAAGCGGTTCAGCACCATCGGATATAAAAATTCACACCTTAATTAATACTGTCAATCCCTTCAACTGGATAAAAACAGCAAGGTTCATCAAAAAGCAAAAACCTGATTTCATCATATTCAGGTATTGGTTACCTTTTTTTGGACCGAGCTTAGGAAGTATAGGAAGAATGGTGAAACGAGGTACCAATATAAAAGTATTGGCATTAACCGATAATATTATTCCGCATGAAAAGCGAGTAGGGGATGTGCCTTTCACCAAGTATTTTGTGAAGAGTTGTCATGGTTTTATTACCATGAGCAAAGCCGTTTTTAATGATATCTCCCAATTTACGCCAACAGATAAAAAAGTATTTTCGCCGCACCCCATGTACGAAACCTACGGTGCTGCTGTAACTAAGGAAGAAGCGCGTAAAAAGTTAGGTTTAAAATCAGACGACAAAGTGATATTGTTTTTTGGTTTAATAAGGAAATACAAGGGGCTTGATTTTTTATTAGAAGCAATGAATCATCCGGATATAAAGAATCAGAATATTAAACTTTTGGTAGCCGGCGAATTTTACGAAGACAAGCAACCTTATTTGGATTTAGTGGAGAAAAACGGATTGCAAAATCAGGTTATATTCCATTCACAATTCATCCCGAATGAAGAGGTACGTTATTACTTTTGCGCAGCCGATTTAGTGGCTCAAACCTATAGAAATGCGACCAACAGTGGTGTTACCATGGTTGGTTATTACTATGAGAAACCTATGTTGGTAACCGATGTGGGTGGTTTATCTGAATTAGTGCCGCATCAGAAAATAGGATACACCGTTCCGATTGATGTAGCAAAAATCACGGAGAGTATTTTGGATTTCTTCAAGAATCATCGCGAGCAGGAATTCATTTCTAACCTCAAAACAGAAAAAGTAAAATACCTGTGGCCAACTTTTATTAACAGGGTGTTAGAATTATATAACAGGTGTTAACTTCTTTTCTCTCCAATGAGAGATAGATCCTACAATCTATAAATCAAGCAATTAACCCAATTCACTTAAATGTTTCGTGAATTACTCTAGTTTTTGTTGAAAACCCGCGCCAATTGCGAGCTACAGCCTTTGTATTTTTATAAAAATAGACAAAACCAAAGGCATGGCTTTACAGGTCAACGTTAACGATATATTATCACAATTGTACCATAACCGCGGAGTGGTTGAATTTTTATTCGCCAACCGCGAAAACATTACGGTAAACGAATTACTGGCACGCGAAGATTTATCGGAAGAGCAGTATCAAAAAATGCGCTCACTCGATTTGCTTTACGTTTACGAAGGAGTTGTAAGCTTGAACGATGCTGTAGTAGCAATGTTCGAGGACTTTATGGAAATTGGGGAAGTAACTCCCGGGTTTATCAATGATTATATCAACGAACTTAAGCGCCACATTCGCTTCTATCAAGAGGTTCATGAACACCGCTTTTTACGCAGTATCAAAAAATACTTAAAGCGAATCAATATTGCTCTTTCCCGTGAAATCATCAAGCTCCAAAAAAATGTAGATGATACTTACAAAAACGAAAGTAATTACCGCATCAAATTACAGAAGCTGGAAGATTACCGTTTAAAGCGCGATACTATCATTGATTTCATTAAGAAAACAGAAGAAGTTATCGAGGAAACTCGTGGATTATTCAGTCTTACCAACGATACGGAACTTTATGGTATTGTAAATGCTTTAAAGGCCAGCTTAATTGAGAATTTAGACTTCTTAATCGAAATTCAAACCGACATTACGGATTACATTAACAAAATTCAGTTCCAGTTGGATGTGTACGTGAAGGCACAGCGTTTGAAAGAGGTTAAAGATCACGGCGCATTACACTTCCGCACCAATTTCAATGAAGTGGTAAAGAGTTTAAATCCTATACGCTTCAATGGCGTGAAAGGTCCGCGTACCAAAATCGCTATCGATTTCTTATTTACCGACGACGGTCATATTTTATGCCAGAAAGTAGCGCAGAAATATAAAATTTCGCGTTTAATGATGCGCGGAATGGCAGGCAAATTACCGGGGAACTTCAAGGATAAAATGGTGGATAACCAAATTAAACTGGATACTGAAAAGTTGGTCGACCGTTTTTTAGCTCAAAATAAATTTAACCTGTTCGAGTATCTCATTCAATATAAATTCCCGAAAGCCATTGGTGATGTAAAACTGGAAGACCGTATGTCGTTGTTCGTTGAAATTGCCATGGAATATGAAAAAACATTGGATTTTAAATACCGCTTACAATGGTACGAATACAAAGATGATAACGGTAAAGACAGACGAATTGGTTACACCGTAATTTTACCAACTGTAGAGGAAAAAAAGAAGAAAGAAAAGAAAAAAGCAGCATAGCAGAGTACTAATTAAATATTAAAAACAAATGGCGAGGTATACTCGCCATCGCGAGCAAAGCCTCGCGACACTAAACATAAAACACCAAATATTAAACATAAAACATAAAATGACAGCAGAAGACTTTAACCTACCGAAACAAACCCACGATATTTTCGCCATTATGGCTCGCGGGCATTTTATTTCCAGCAACGGAACCAAAGACGGTATGGGTCGACTTTACGATATCATCAATAATCCCGACAACTTTGATCGCTTACAGGCTTATTTTAATGTGATTCGCTACAACATAGAGCGTGGAAATAACTATTTCTATTTTTCTAAAACCAGTGAGGCTAATAGTATCATTGAGAAAAAACTAGAAACCTTCGAACGTTATATCGATGTGGTTGATTTATTTGCCAGCATGGATAATAAAATCACCATTGGCTCTCGTTTTCGTCCGAGCGAAATCGCAGAAGAGTGTAATGCAAACGTACGTTTGAAACAAAAGCTTCAAAAAATTCCAATGTATCGCTCCGAAACTTTATTAAACAAAGTGCGTGATATATGCGACTTAATGTCACGTGACTCGTTTTTAGAGTTGGAAGACGAACAAAGTGAAAGCTACAAAGTATTGGATGCTTATACTTATTTGCTTGATGTTATCAACGCAATTGCTATTTATGATGATAGCAGCGATGGACAGGGTGGCGGAATTATTTACAACTAAAATCAAACACTATACTTTAATCAAGATTAAGAAACGAGAAACATTATAGAATGGAAAATTGCAGGATATTAAATAGAATTGTTGAGATTAATATTGCTAACGTAAAGTATGCGGATATCGAGTTATGTGGAAATACATGTTTCGTTGGTACCAATAACTATGGAAAGACTTCTTTACAACGCGCTATTTTATTTTTTTACAGTGCGAATAGCCGTGGTTTAGGTATCGCTCAATCTCAAAAATCTTTTGAGGAACACTACTTCCGCTACGAAAACTCATTTTTGATTTATGAGATCGCTACCGAAGACAAACCATTCTGCGTGTTGGTATATCGCCACAATAAATTAGTATATCGTTTCTTAGATGCGCCGTACAATCCGGATTTCTTCTTAAATGCTAATGATGAAGCATTAAAAATAAAAGAAGTAATTGCCAATGTAGAAAAACGCGGTATTTATATCAGTAACCAAATCGATACCTTCGAACGTTACCGTAACATTATTTACGGAACAGAAACAGATAAACAATTATCGAAATTCCATTTATTAAAAGGTAACGAGAAATATCAAAACATTCCGAAGTCAATTACCAACGTTTTCTTGAGTTCGAAGAACAGTATTGATTCACGTTTTATCAAAGATTTCATTGCTAACTCACTTACTACCGAAAACTCAAGTATTAAGTTAGAGCAAGTGGAACGTCAGCTACGTCAGTTTAATGAGAAATACATGGATATTGAGACCTTCCTTAAAAAGGAAAGTCAGCAATTAGTTGAACTCATTGATAAGAAGTACGATCAAGTACATATGTTAAAGGGTTCACAAATGGAATTGGCCGATAAATTAGGAAGCAGCTTACGTTTTGCGGAAACACAAAATGAAAGCATTCGTGAAGCGGCAAAGCAAAAGGAAGAAGAACTTGAAAAACTAATTGAAAGTCACGAAGAGCATAAAACCAGCATTGAAGAAAAACAAAAGGATATTCGTGAAGAAATTGGATATTACGACCGTACCATTCGTGAAGCCAATAAAAAATTAAAAGAGTATAAAGAGAAAAACATTGAACAAGCGGTAGAGAAAAACTCGGAACGTGAGAAATTGCAGGTAGAATTAAATATCGCACGTCGCGAATATGAATCTTTAACTTCTAACGTAAGTAGTATTGAATTAAAGTATTCTTCTTTAATTGAGCAATTAAGAAATGATAAAGCCGCTTACATTAATAAAATCAATACCAAAACTTCTGAAGTATTTAATCATTATAACGAATTGCAATTACTTCAAAAGAACGAGTACAATAAAAAAGACGGAGAACTACGTGAAAAGCGTGATGCTTCTTTAGAAGAAGTAACTTCTGAAATTACTGCTAAACAAATTGAGTTTAACGAATTAAAGTCGGAAGAAAAGGTAATTCGCAATACACGCTTTTATGAGAACGAAATTAAAGCGCTTGAAACAGAATTAGCTGAATTACGTGCCGTTAATTATAAGAATAAGAGTGAGCGCGCCATCAAACAAAACTTAGTACAAACTTTACAACGTGAGTGGGAGCAGACTGAAGCTAAATTGAAAGCTTCCTTAAGCAATCAGGTTAATACCATCAATAATGAAATTATTAAACTGAAGAATGAAATTAAGGAAGTAGAAGGGAAGTTGGAAGTGCAGCACGATGCGTTTTATGGTTACCTTGAGAAAAACGTAAAAGACTGGCATACCACCATTGGTAAAGTTGTAAATGAGAAATTATTATTCCGTACCGACTTAACTCCTGAGTACAAAGAAGAAGCCGTAAAATCATTATATGGTATTCAGTTGAACTTAGAAAGCGTGGATGTTGTTTCAAAAAGCATTGAAGAATATCAGTTTGAAAAGAACGAACGTTTAGCTCAAATCCGTGATTTGGAAGATTCTTTAAATCAATTCCAGATTAACAATAACGAAGAAAAAGTTTTAGCTGCCGATAAATACGGAAAGCAATTAGGCGAATTAAAAGAAGAGGTGAAAGTGTTAGCCTACTCTTTAGAATTAGCTGAAAAACGTGAACAAAAGCTAATTGAAGAACTAGAAGAGTGGAAGCAAAGAGCAGGTGTTGAAATCGAAACTTCATTAAGCGGTAACCGTCAGAAATTAAATTTAATTGAAGAAGAATTATCTATTCTGAACAAAAAGAAAAACAATCTCCTCAATGATTTTAATGTGCAAATTGAACGCTTGCGTGTTTACAATGAAGAACGTATTGCCGAATTAAAAGAGCGTCAGGAAACTGAAATTTCTGAATTAGAAGTTGAGAAGAAAAATCAGGTAAAAGAATTTGAAGAGAAGGAAGAACAACTCTCTAAAGAAAAGGAAAGCAATTTCAAATCGAAGGGTGTTGACAGTAAACAATTAAAGCAGGTTGAAGGACGCATCAAAGAAATACAGGAAGAATTAAAAGAAATTGAGCAATATGCTCAGATAGTAAGCGATTATTTAAAAGATAAGCGTGAAACTTTCGATAAATTACCGGATTACATTCAGAAAAAAGAAGAGTTTGTAAAAACTGCCAATGATTTAACCACTCAATTGGAAGAAGCAACCCGTAAGTTTAACATTAAACGTATGGAGTTGAATAAGCAAAAACGTGCTTTCGATGAAGAATTGATTGAATTTAATAATGGTATTAACTTTTACAGTAACAACTTCCGTGAAACACCGGTGTATGGAAAGTATGCCGAAATCATTGAGCGTGCCGAACCAAAACGTACCAATTACAACATCATGGATTTGTGTACTCAGTTATTAAAGAACGATTCTCACTTTAATGAAGAGTATGGTGCATTCCAACGTTATGTAAATGAATACGCGGGCAAATTCCGTATCGACAATCACTTTAACTTTATGATTCGTAATGATGCGACTCAAGCGGAATATGAACGTTTTGCCCAAAACTTACGTTCTTTTTTAAATGAGAACAAAATTGAATTATCAATAGCGGAAACAGCGACTCAAATTGGTTTAGTAACAGATAGTATTGCCAGTAAAGTAAAAGAGTTAAGCGGACAACAAGACAAGATTTCTCATATCATCAGCTTAATTGCGGAAGACTTTAAGAAAGCGGAGTTCGAAGAAAGTAAGTTGATCGAGTTTATCAAAATCAAGATTGAAGAATCGGATAACAAAGTTTATAAGCTATTAAAGAAAATCGAAGAGTTCCGTGAGGAGCATGGCTTGATTTACAATGAAGGATTATTCAACACCGATTTTGCAACCGGACAAAAACGTGAAATCAGTACACGTGCGGTTAGATTGTTAGAACAATTACGTTCGGCTATCAAAGAACAAGATCAGGAAGAAATTCGATTACAGGATTTATTTGAATTGAAGTTCAATATTAAGGAAGGTATGAATGAAACCGGATGGACACATAAAATCGACAGCATTGGTAGTACCGGAACCGATATCCTTGTAAAAGCGATTATCTATATTACTTTATTACACGTATTCATTAAAGAATCTTCGCATAGAAGCAGTAAAGACTTTAAAGTACATTGTATCATCGACGAGGTAGGACAGATTTCAGCTCACTATTTACGTGAGTTATTGAAGTTCGCTAAGAATAGAAATATTATGATGATTAATGGTTTACCAAACAAGAGTGGTTTGGAAAGTCATTACCGTTATACTTATCAGTTCCGTAAAGAAGATAATGGAAACGTACGTATCTTCCCAAGTATCGTTACTGAAGTAGAAGCTTAATTTAAAAACAGCAAAAACAAAATCGGGACTTCTAAAATGAATCCCGATTTTTTTTAAGTATCAATTTTATGGGTGTTCCTTCAATTTCTGTCTTAATGCCTGTTTACAATTCATCTGCTTTCTTAAAAGAGAGTATGGATAGTGTATTAAGTCAAACATTTTCTGATTTTGAGTTTGTAATTATTAATGATGGTTCTTCTGATAATTCGGAAGAGATAATTCTCTCTTACAAAGACCCACGCATTAAATACTATAATAATGAGCAAAATCTCGGACTTATTGCCACATTGAATAAAGGCATTGATTTATGTCAAGCTAGTTATATTGCGCGAATGGATGCGGATGATATTTGTATGCCGGAACGTTTGCAAAAGCAATTTGATTTCATGGAAAGTAACAGTGGAGTAGGAGTGTGTGGTTGTGATTACATTCATTTCGGAAAAGGGAAACAGATTTATCATAAATCGCATCACAGCCACGATATAATTTTGGGATGGATGTTGTTTAATTCCTCTATGGTTCATCCGGCATTAATCATGCGTAAAGGATTATTGCAAAATGAAAAACCTTATTTAAATTCACAGTATAAACATGTGGAGGATTACGAATTGTGGAGCCGCTTAATTTTCAAAAGTAAGTTTCACAATATGTCCGAGCCTTTGTTGAAGTACAGAATTCACGCTTCGCAGGTCAGTAAAAAATACAGAGGTGAGCAAATCAGCAATGGTAATTTAGTTAGAAGAACCTTACTTGAAAAGGTGGGCTTAAAATTTACGGAAGAAGAATTCAGAATGCATTGCCATTTAGGCAGCTCTCAGATTATAACTTCCATGAATGATTTACTCATTATTGAGAAATGGTTCCATAGCATTTTAGAACAGAACAAAACTTTACATTTTATTTCTGATGAAGCACTCAATGCTGTTATCGGAAAACAATGGTACGATGCTTGCGGCATTACAAATGTAGGACCGAAAGCTTATTTTCATTACTACAAATCTTCGCTTAGTAAATTGTATCAGGGAAGCAAGGCAAAACTGCTCAGTAAATGTATGGTAAGGTGGGTAAAGTAATTAATCTCTCATTAAAGGCCATTTACCACTTGCATCCGGACAAGTAGGAGATATCATTTTTACATCGCCATTCTTTTTGTATATCGTCACTTTCCATCCATGTTTTGAACCTTGACATTTTTCAGTGAAATCAAAATATTGCTCCACATCCTTTCCTCCCGGAAAATATTCCTTACAGGAAATATATACTCCGTTTTTGAAAATGTGAACCGATGATAATTTTCCCTTTTCATCCAGCCATTTGTATTCGCCATTCAATAATTTTGAACTTCCGGAATTAGTAGGAGCTTCTAATTTGTAGCCTTCTTTTCCGCAAGGTCCCATCGGATAAATATTCATGCCGTCGTGATACCATGTATAGCGACAATACTGCGCATTTGTGCTGTCATCTGTTCGCTTCCAATCCTTATCCAAATAAATTAACCATTTACCTGTACGGCGTTTATTCAAATCCAATTGATTTAATTTCTCCTGGGAATAAGAAACCCAAGTAATCAATACGCATAAAATGACAAGTAATCTATTCATTGTTTTATATTTAAGATTTACCCTAATACCTGTTTTAAATCAGCTAATAAATCTTCCACATCTTCAACACCCACACTTAAACGTAATAAGTTATCTACCACACCGGCTTTCTCACGCTCTTCTTTAGGAATAGAAGCATGTGTCATGGTAGCCGGATGATTAATTAGAGATTCAACACCACCTAATGATTCTGCCAATGAGAATACTTTAAATGAAGAAGCTAACTTAAAGGTATTTTCGATACTCTTATCTTTTAATACAATTGAAATCATTCCGCCGAAATCACGCATTTGTTTTTTCGCGATTTCATGATTAGGATGTTCAGGGAAACCCGGCCAATATACTTTTTCAATCTTTGGATGATTCTTTAAGTATTCAGCAATTTTTCTTCCGTTATAGCAATGTCTTTCCATACGTAAATGCAAGGTTTTGATTCCACGCATTACTAAGAAACAGTCCATTGGTCCGGGATTAGCTCCGCAACTGTTCAAAATGAAATACAATTGTTCGTGCAATTTATCACTATTGGTTACCAAAGCACCCATCACCACATCGCTATGTCCGCCTAAGTATTTTGTCACCGAATGCATGACAATATCAGCACCTAATGCCAGTGGATTTTGTAAGTAAGGAGAAGCAAAAGTGTTATCCACCACCATTAGTAAATTATTTTCCTTAGCGATTTTAGAGCAAGCTGCAATATCAATAATCTGCATGGTTGGATTGGTAGGCGTTTCGGCCCAAATCATTTTGGTATTGGCATTAATATACTTCTTGATGTTATTCGCATCTGTCAGATTAATGAAGTGAAATTTTATTCCATAAGGCTCAAATATCTTCGTGAATAAACGATAAGAACCACCGTATAAATCATCACCGGTAATAACTTCATCACCCGGGCGTAATAATTTCATAACTGCATCCGTAGCACCCATACCACTTGAAAAAGCAACACAGTGTTTACCGTTTTCTAAAGCAGCAATGTTTTTCTGTAATGCTTCACGGGTAGGATTTTTACCGCGTGCGTAACCAAATCCCTTGTTTTTTCCAGGAGATTCCTGAACATAGGTACTGGTTTGAAATATAGGCGTCATAATTGCACCTGTGCTTGGATCCGGATCGGCTCCGGCATGGATTGCCTTGGTACCGAATTTATAGTTTGAAAAATCTGACATATACGTTGAATTTGAGGCGAATTTAATAAGAATAAGGCAATAAATCGGGGCTTTTATTTCAACAAATTATTTGGTATCTTTAAGCTATTGAAAAAGCTTTTCTACATACTGGCTTTAATAGCTGTTTTTGCTGCTTGTAAAAAGAAAACAGTTTCGGAAACTCATGTTTTAAACGGCATAGATTACTATCCTACTACGCTTGGTAATTATGTTATTTATGAGGTGGATAGCATTGTTTACGATGAATTTACTTCAGATACCACACATTACAAATATCTCATAAAAGAAAAATTGGAAGAGGAATTCACTGATCCTGAAAACAAAACCGCTCTTAAAATTGCGCGTTACATAAAAAAATTCAATGCTTCAAAACCTTATGATTCGATTGCCTGGACAATTAAAGACATTTGGCAAGCCAATGTGAACAAAACAAATGTAGAAGTTGTTGAAGAAAATGTGAGATTTACCAAATTGATATTTCCCGTTAAAGAAGGTTCTACCTGGGATGGAAATGCTAAAAACAGTATTGGTCAATGGGATTATACCTATTCCTATATCGATAAAAGTGAAAACATTAATTCTATTCCTTTACAAAAGACTTTACTAGTAACGCAAAAGAATTTCAGAACTTTAATCTCATGGCAGTATTACGTTGAAAAATACACAGTAGGAGTAGGATTAGTATACAGAGAAATTATAGACATCAAGCATCCGGTAACATCAACAATAACTCCGGTAAATAACATTCCCCAAAAAACAGGATTAATTTATAAATCACAAGTAATCAGTTACGGACATGAATAAGAAATTTATTTTCGCTCTTACATTTTTAGCTTCCATTTTATTTTCTGATTTAGCAGTTGCGCAGAAATATTGGGTGAAATTCAAAAACAAAAACGGAACACCATATACCACTTCCAATCCAAGTGCTTTCTTATCGGCAAAAGCAATTACACGTCGTGTGAATATGGGAATTGCCATTGATCAAACGGACTTACCTGTTACGCCAAGTTATGTCACACAAGTTGACGGTGTAAGCGGTGTGACTGTTTTATTTCGTTCGAAATGGTTAAACGGAATTGTAATTAGCGTCACTAATACAGTTGCATTAACTACTATCAACTCTTTTACTTTTGTACAATCATCAGCTCCGGTAAACAGATATAAAATTGTGATGCCGGCTATTGATAGAACCACTATTAATCCGCATAGTGAAAATAATAAAATCCAATCGCCAAGCGCATTCAATTACGGACAATCAGCAGGGCAAGCCAGTATGATTGGCGCCGACTGTATGCATAATTACGGATGGAGAGGGCAAGGTGTTACGATTGCCGTGTTAGATGCAGGTTTTAAAGATGTACACATTGATAATGTATTTGATAGTTTACGGTTACAAGGTCGTTTAAAAGGAACCCGCGATTTTGTTACCGGTGATACCATGGTTTTTGAAGATCATACGCATGGCTCCATGGTATTATCGTGTATGGCAGCTATCGATCCGGGAAATATTATCGGTACAGCTCCAAAAGCAAATTATTGGTTATTGAGAACTGAAGATGTAGGAAGCGAAACTTTAAGTGAAGAATACAACTGGATCCGCGGTGCCGAATTTGCTGACAGCTTAGGTGCTGATATGTGTACTACCTCTTTAGGCTATACAACATTTGATGGAGGATTGAACAATCATACCTACGCACAATTGGATGGAAAAACAGCCCCAATGAGTATTGCCTCAACCATGGCAACACGCAAAGGTATGCTTGTGTTGAATGCAGCGGGTAATGAAGGCGGAAGCGCATGGAATTTTATTTCCGTTCCTGCTGATGCGGATAGTATCATTACGGTTGGTGCGGTAGATCCTACAGGCGTAAAAGCAGGATTTAGTTCATTCGGACCAACCAGCGATGGAAGAATAAAACCGGATTTATGTGCACAAGGCGGACCAGCTTTTGTTTGTAATACCGGATGTTTTTTCGGAAACGGAACATCATTCGCAACACCTGTGCTGGCAGGAGCAGTAGCTTGTTTGCTGCAATACAAACCTTATGCAAAACCAATGCAAATTTTAGGAGCATTAAAGGCTTCTGCTAATAATTCAATTAGTCCGAATAATAATGTAGGGTGGGGGATTCCAAATATGTGTACTGCATCGAGTAATACCTTACTATCGGTTTCTTCCAACGAAATGAATGATTTAAATAATTCAATTAATATATATCCGAATCCGGTAAGCGACAAATTAAATATCGAATTTGCCAACAAAATTGAATCAAATATTACTATCATAATTAATAATGTGTTAGGTCAGGTTGTTGACACGCGTACTTTAAAATCAGCAAACGAATTAATAGAATTCAATGATTTTTCTTCGCTAAAACCTGGCGTTTATTTTTTAAACATTCAAGTTGGTAATTCAACTATAGTAAAAAAAATAGTGAAGCAATAATTGTTTTATGTCAGCTAAAAGTTCTCCTTACCTCAGTAAAATAATAATTGTTGCCGCATTAGGTTATTTTGTCGACATCTATGATCTTGTTTTATTCGGAATGGAACGCGTTTCCAGTTTAACGGATATATTATCGAAAACAATTTCTGATGAAGCTGAATTAAAGCGTCAGGTTAAAGAAGTGGGTATTTCCTTATTAAACTGGCAAATGTTTGGTATGCTGGTTGGAGGCGTTTTTTGGGGCATACTCGGTGATAAAAAAGGAAGATTATCTGTTTTATTCGGCTCCATTTTTTTATACTCCATAGCCAACATTGCAAACGCTATGGTGCAAGACACAACCACGTATGCTCTCTTACGTTTTATCTCAGGCTTTGGTTTGGCAGGCGAATTAGGCGCGGGTATTACTTTAGTAAGTGAAAGCATGGATAAAGACAAGAGGGGATGGGGTGCCACCATTGTGGCTTCTGTTGGTTTATTTGGTGCCGTAGTGGCGGGAACCGTTGGAATATCAATCGGGGACTGGAGAGTGTCTTATATTATCGGTGGTGTAATGGGATTAGCATTATTGGTGATGCGAATAGGCGTTTTAGAATCTACCATGTTTAAAAGCGTAAAGGAAAGTAATGTAGAAAAAGGTAATTTTTTATCCTTATTTAAAACATCAGAGCGTTTCATCAAATTTATAACCATCATACTTGTTGCATTACCGGTTTGGTATGTGATGGGGATTTTGATTACGTTTTGTCCGGAGTTAATGAAAAGTCTCGGTATGGAAAACCCACCCGAGAATGCCAGATTAGCCATGACCTTGGCTTACGTGGGTATAACCATTGGCGATATTGTAAGCGGCGTAGTGAGTCAAAAATTGCAAAGTCGTAAGAAAAGCTTGGTATTATTTTTATTACTCGCCGTTTTATTTGTGGTAGGTTATTTTACTATTGCAAAAAACTCAGTAGTGATGTTTTACACTGTCGTGATCTTAATTGGATTTGCTACCGGCTATTGGGCGGTATTTATTTCTACAGCCTCTGAATTATTCGGCACTAATTTACGTGCAACGGTAACAACCAGTGTACCTAATTTTGTAAGAGGCGGCACAATATTAATCACCACCTTATTTCAATACTTCAGTAAGATTGAAAGTATCGGAAACATTTATTCGGCCATTATTGTCGGACTCATCGTTTTCGCACTTGGATTTTGGGCCTGGTATCGATTAGAAGAAACCTTTCATAAAGATTTAAATTATACCGAATAATGGGAAAGAATTCTGTTGTCATAGGTGCATCTCCGAATTTTGAGCGTTATAGCTATAAGGCAACCGTTAGGTTAAATCAGTATGGGCATAAAGTATATCCGATTGGATTAAGAAGCGGAAAGATTGAAGGGATAGACATCATTACTGATAAACCACAAATTCCAAATGTAGATACTGTAACCTTGTATGTTGGTCCGCAAAATCAGGAAGCGTGGAAAGAGTATATCTTTAGTTTAAAACCCAAACGTATAATTTTCAATCCTGGTACTGAAAATCCTGAATTTCAAAATCAAGTTCAGTCAAAAGGAATTGAGTGTGTAGAAGCCTGCACATTAGTTATGTTATCAGTTGGAAATTACTAATGCGATTTATCATAAAGCCTTATAAAGAATTAAGTATTGATGAGCTGTATGAAGCTTTAAAATTGCGTTGCGCTGTTTTTGTGATTGAGCAAAATTGTAATTATCAGGATATGGATGATAAAGACAAAAAAGCGCATCATATTTTAGGTTATAACGAAGGTGAATTAGTAGCTTACGCAAGAATTTTACCACAAGGAATTTCATATAAAGAAGCTTCTATTGGCAGAGTTGTAACTTCAGGTAATTATAGAGGGAAAGGCGCAGGTAAAGAATTAATGCAAGAAGCCATTAAACAAACACTTTCATTATTTAAAACCAATGAAATTGTTATTTCTGCTCAATATTATCTACTTAAATTTTACCGTGATTTAGGTTTTGTGGAAGAAGGAGAAATTTATCCGGAGGATGATATTCCGCATATTCAAATGCGTTTGATAAAATAATCAGAGCGCGATTTCAGTTTTCAATTTATCGTGAACCAGAGGTTTAACTTTTTCCATAAACAGGCGCATTGATGATTCAACGAGTTCCGGTGCTAATAATCCGAAATTTTGTAGAAGTAACAAATGATGAATACCCATATGGTAAAGCTCAACTAATTTATTTGCGACTGTTTCAACCGAACCAAATAAATGAATGCCGCTTTGCATAACATCATCGTAAGTTTGTTGTTTTGCATACAAGCGAGTCTTTACATATAAGTTAAAAGCTTCTTCTGCATTTAGGCGAGCTTGCGCGTCTGTTTCGGCAACGTGCGCATGAAATGCAAATAAGCAGTCGGAAGGATTAGAATTACCGGACTCTGAAAATCCTTTTTTAAAATCGGCGACAAGCAACTTAATTTCAGAAAAATTGTTTACGGAAGCATACGGTACGCAAATGATATTGTGACCTTGTTTACCCACATGATAAGCCGCTTCAGAACGTAAAATAGCGACATATAGAGGAACATTTTTCTGTACAGGAAAAACATTGATACCAACATTATTCAGCGTATTGTATTTGCCTTTATAATTTATTTTTTGGCCGGTTAAGGCTTGTTTTAAAATAAAGAGATTCTCATCAAAGCGTTCACGTTTTTCATCAGGGTTTACGGAATAGCCTTCAAATTCATGCTTTAAATAACCGGAGCCTAGTCCAAGTATTAATCGGCCGTTCGATAAAACATCCAACATGGCATAATTTTCGGCCACCGTTAAAGGGTTATGGAAAGTTAAGATGGATATAGCCGGACCTAATTTTATTTGTTTGGTTTTTTGTGATAGAGCAGATAGAAAAACAGCAGGATTTGGAACAGCGCCATATTCATGAAAATGATGTTCGGCCACAAAAAAAGAATGGTAACCTAATTGATCTGCCAGAACACCTTGGCGTAAAACTTGAGCATATAAATCGGGAATAGAACGCTTAAAAGCAGGATGATGATCTTGTACAGAGAATATCGAGTATTTCATGCAATAAATGTATATATTTGCGTAATAAACTCCTAATTTTTAGTTAATTAAAAATACTATAATTAATATTATGTTAAATAAATATGTGAAAGAATAAGGAGGTTTTTAGGGCCTCCTTATAAATTTTTATTTCTTCAATTTAGCGCTAATCTCATTCGCTTTCGCCTCATCACCTGTCAATAAATACAATTTTCTTAACGATTGTAATGTACTTATATCATCCCCTTTTATTTGTAAAGCTTGCTCGAAATAAGGAATTGCTTTTTTGTATTGTTCATTCACTTTAGCGGTAATCTCCTTTTGCTTTTGAGCCAGCTTTGCAATGGTTGCATCGTTCATTTCTTTGTTATACATATACGTTCCGTAATTGTAATACAAAGCGCCCAAATTATACAAAGCGTTAAAACTGTACTCCGTATTACTTGGTTTTAAATCTACCGTCTTTTTATAATGCTCTTCCGCTTTAGAAAACAATTCGCTAAAGTTGGCCGGCTTCTCCAAATCTTTACCATCAGCGCCTTTTGGATTGGCCATGTTATCTAAAGTATTAGCCGCTATTAAATGTAACACCGCGTTATTTGGATCTTTCTCCAATGCTAAATTTAAATTATTAAGGGATTCTTGTTGCTTGCCTGACTTAATGTAATAATCTGTCTCCAGATTTAATAAAGTCATATCGTTTGGATACAAACTACGACCTTCCTTTAAAGAAGTTAATGCTCCGGTCGAATCATTCACAGCGCATTTAGCATTGTATAAATATTGATACGTGCCGGCATTAGCCATTTTCTCATCAATAATACGCTGATTAATCTTTACCACTTTACCGTAGTTTTTAGCTTTTGAAGCAGATAAAGATGCGTTAAATAAACTAACGGTATCTTTTCGCCCCTGATTAATCATATTACTTAATCCGAATGAATTTTCGAAATAATCAGCCGCTTCATCGTATTTTTTTGCTTTGTACGACCCAACTGCCAAATTATTTAAATCATCTACCATCGATAATGAAGTAGATAATAATTCCTGGAACGCGTCTTTTTCTTTTGTATTAGCTTTAACTGCTTCTACTGATTTAATGGCATCGAAAAACTCTTTAGTAGAAACAGTGCTATAAGCCATTTCCATTTTTTGCTTTTTGTCGCCACCCGCCGCTTTTTCTTCTTCTTGTTTTAAATTGTATTTAAACAATTCATAATAAATCTGCGCCCTATAGGTGTGCATTTTTACATTGTCTTTAGTTTCTTCATTGGCAGCTGCTAAATCAATGGCCTCTTTTGCCTTATTTAAATAAGAAACATCCGGCTTCTCTTTTACAGTGGCCTGATAATCGGTTAAACCGCGCCATGCGGCGTTAACTTTTGATTTTTGTGCTACTGCTCCACTTACGCAAACAGCTAAAGCTAAACTTAGAAAATTACGGATCATGAGAAAAATATTATTGTTTGTACTTAGCAGCCTTTTCCGGCTCGCCTAATTTGTTTAATAACTGAAACAAACGTTGTTTTGTTGCCTTATCAGGAGAAACTTCGTAAGATTTCTCTAAATAAGTAACGGCTTTCTTCCATTCTTCAATAGCTTTGGCATCATATTCCTTAGCTTTTGCCGCGTCTTTTGGAGGTAAATCACCTGCTTTTTTATTCCACTCATTTCCTTTATTAAAATAAACCACACCTAAGTTGTAGTTAGCAATTTCATAGTCCGGTTTAATCTCTAAGGCTTTTAAATATTCCTGTTCTGCTTTATCAAATTCATTCTTTTTAGTGTAGATGTTAGCTAAGATAGCATGCAGCGACTCATTATCGTTTGCCTTGATAGCAGCCTGTAACTTATCAATTAACTCTACCGATTTCCCTTGCGCTAAGTAAATATTAATTTCAGAATTGATTAAGTCCATGTTGTCATCAAAAATGGCTTTACCCTTTTCAATGTATGATAAAGCTTTCGCTGTATCTTTTGCGCCTAACATGATTTGCGACATGTAAATATAAATTTTAGGTTCTTTATAGTTCATGGCAATCAACTTATCGGCAAACTCCTGCATTTTTGGAATATCATTTGCACGCGCATACATTTCATAACGGTTATAAATCAACTTTTCTTTGGTAATGTTATTACGTTTCATCCCTTGATCGAAATCATACGGCAAAGCCTGCTCTACTAATTCATAACATTTTAAAGCTTTCTCAATTTGCTTTTCCTGCGAATACCAGCCTGCTTTACGATTAACGGCAGATGCTGCGATTACAACCGGACCTTTTACATCTTCTTTGTAAATGTTTTCCTTCGCATCCAGCTTTAAGCAGTTGATGTAAGCTTCTAACGATTTCTCTTCAGCTTCCAAATCTAAATTTCTAACTTTCTCGTCTTTGTCCTCAAAAATGGCCTGATAAACTTTGCCTCTGTACATCCACATTTTGGCGCTGCCTTTTGTGCTTTCATGTACAGCCGCCGCGTCTGTTGCAGCCTTAGCTTTATCGTATTCTTTATTCTTTAAATAGTTGTACGAGTTTACAACCTGATTGTTCTGAGCCATTACTAATGCAGTGAACGCGGCCAGACTAAAAGTGATAATTGATTTCATATTTGTACTTTTTATTTATGCAAAAAACCAAACAGGTTCCTTGCGGCGCACTGTTTGGTTTTTATTGTTTGTTTTATTTATTAAGACTCAATAACTGTGCAAATCCACAATTAGTCTACCGAAATCTTTTTAAACTTAACGTTGTTTAACACTTCCTTGTTTTTAGCATCTTTCATTGCTCTATCTAAAGCTGCTTCAATGTAAGCCTTATCTCCAACGATAACTGTTGTTAATTTGTTTGGATCATACACCTTCTTAATGTGAGCATTCAACTCATCTTTAGTGATTGTCTTTAAAATCTGATTTTGTTGTGCTACATAATCTTTTGGTAAATTGTATCGAGCGATGTTTGCTAAGAAACCTGCCTTTTGCCAAGGTGATTCGTAACGTAAAGCCTCCACATTTAACATCGATTGCTTAGTAAATTCTAATTCTTTATCAGTAATACCGTTTTGTACGTAGTTATTAAACTCTTTCGTAATCTCTGCTAAAGATAACACAGTAGCAGGACGCTTAACAGATGAACTGATTAAGAATGTACCGTTAAATTTATTACCACTGAAAGATGAACGGATACCGTAAGTATACCCTTTGTCTTCACGTAAATTTAAATTCAAACGACTGTTGAATGCACCACCAAATGCGAAGTTTGCAATCTGGCTCTTGAAATAATCGCCTGTTGCATCATACTTCATCGCAGGATATCCCATCATGATAACTGAAGAAGGAGCAGCCGTTTTTTCCTGAATAAAGAACTGTTGCTCTGCTTTTGCAGGAGGCTCAGGAATAGCTTGCATCTTTACCTCCTTATTATTCATTTTATTTAAGAAATCTAACTTGCTTACAATTTCAGCGTCTGTTACATCACCTACTACCACGATGTTACCACCTGCAGTTGAGAAACAATTATTATAATAATCCTGGCAATCCTTTAATTCGATAGCATCAATGGTTTTTACGGTTGGCTCCATACCTAATACAGATGATGGTCCGTAAATAGCCTGATTAAATGCCTTGTTTGCTAAAGATTGTGCGTTTGTTTTTTGATCCTTCACACTCTCTTTGTATTGTTTCTTCGCTAACTTGAAATCTTCGGCACGCCATCCCGGATTCAATAATTTTTCTTCCAATAATTTTAATGTTGCATCTAAGTTTTTCTTCAAACACGATACATTAATAGTATTGTTCATTTTTCCGGCACCGATGCTAATAGAACTTCCTAATTTTTCTAATTCGGCAGCCATTTGCTCGGTGGTATAATTTTTAGTTCCTTCATTCATCAATCCGGTAGCTAATTGCGCTAAACCGAATTTCTTTAATTGGTCAGGAGTTAAAGCCATATCTCCACCATCTAAGTTAATAGTGATGTTGATCATCGGGCTTTCAGTTGCTTTTGTTCCTAATACTTTCATTCCATTTTTTAAAGTGGTTTGATAGAATTCAGGAGCTTTTACAGTTTTTGCTTCTCCGGCTTTCGGACGTTCAGCACGGTTAAAGTTATCTACATTTGGTTTGTATGATAATCCCGCATATTCCGGATTTGCAGGGAATGTTGCACCTGCGTTAGGATTGATACTCTTCACTGAATCTTTCTGATTCATGATTGGATACGTATTCAAAATAGCAGCACCCGAACCTTTGATGTATTTATTAAATACACGTGTGATGTCTTCTTTAGTTACTTTAGTGTAACGCTCAATCTCATCAGTAATTGTTGAAGGACGACCTAATAAGCGCTCCCACTCAGAAATTACACTTCCTTTATTGAATACTTCATCTAATCCATCGTAATAACGAGATTCCATCTCTGCTTTTACGCGAGCTAAAGCTTCATCGGTAATTCCGCTTGTTCCGAACTCATCAATGGTTGCTTTTACTTTCTCATCCAACTTGGTGAATAATCCTTCTAAGTTGAAGTCTTCAGGTGGATAAGCAAAAATTTGAATGCTGAACTCACCCGATAATTCTTCCGAACGGTGATCAACACCAGCCTGAATTGCCATTTCATTTTTAACGAAGTTTTTATAGAATAATGAGTTGTTTCCACCACCCATCATCATCGCCAATAAATCTAAAGCCGGTTCATCTTTGTGGTACTGACCAACAGTTGGATAAACACGTAAGTTTAATGGGAAATAAGTACGGTCTTTGTAAGCTGTATACTTATCGGTAGGAATTACAACCGGCGGTACACGTAATTTTTTCACTTCCGGACATGGTTTAATACCACCAAAATATTTGTCAATCATTTTTAAAGCATCTGCCGGTGTGAAGTCACCGCTAACGGTTAAGATTGCGTTGTTTGGTCCGTACCAACGTAAGAAGAAGTTTTTAACGTCATCTAAAGTTGCACGGTTCAAATCATCAACGTAACCAATTACCGGCCAACTGTAAGGATGTTTGAATGGATATAATGCCTTCCCGATTTCTTCTACGAATGCTAAACCATAAGGACGGTTTTCGAAGTTTTGTGACTTCTCATTTTTTACCGCATCACGTTGGTTTTCGAATTTTTTAGAAGTTAATGAGTCTAATAAAAAGCCCATACGGTCAGCTTCTAACCATAAACCCATTTCTAAGTAGTTAGATGGTAAAGTTTCGAAGTAAACTGTTTTATCACGTTGCGTAAAACCGTTCATGTTACCACCCGCAGTACTTACCATTTTAAAATGCTCTTCATCGGCCACGTGTAATGAACCTTGGAACATCATGTGCTCAAAGAAGTGAGCAAATCCAGATTTTCCTAAATCTTCGCGGTTTGAACCTACTTTATAAGTAACCATTACGTTCACTACAGGATCAGAATGATCTTCGTGTAATAAAATGGTTAATCCGTTTGGTAATTTCCATCTTTCATATGGAATTGATAGTTTACCAGGCTTTGCCTCTACCTTTTCTACTAGTGTAGGTTGAGCTACATAAGTGCTTATTGCAAAAACACTTAATAAACCTAAGATGATCGATTTTCTTTTCATGTGCTATTGTTTGTTAATTATTTGCCACATGGAATAAGCAAAGCTTATTTCATTGTTTGTTTTTATTGAGTCGCTAAATTATGTTTTTAATCTCTTTTTTTTACGCCATTTATTAGGCATTATTGTCCGTTGGTGTAGAATTTTCGGTGTTTTCAGGTGTCACCTCCGGATTTACCGGATTTTCACCCTCTCCCCCATTCTCACCGTTTTCGGTTTCATCTTCATGATCAACCTTCGTTACAGCGGCAATTTCATCATTATCCTGAATATTAATTAAACGTACACCTTGCGTTGCACGGCCCATCACACGAAGTGCGCTAATATTCATACGGATGGTAATACCATTTTTGGTAATAATCATCAAATCATTAGCATCGGTTACCGATTTAATAGCTACCAGATTACCGGTTTTGTCGGTGATGTTAATGGTTTTAACACCCTTACCGCCACGGTTGGTAATACGGTATTCATCAATTTCTGAACGTTTACCATAACCTTTTTCAGATACAACTAATACGTTTGCATTAACATCATCAATGCAAATCATACCAATCACTTCATTATTACCACCTTCTTCATCATTTAAATCGATCGCAATTACACCGGATGCGTTACGCCCCATCGGACGAACTTTTTCCTCGTTAAAGCGACACACCTTACCCAATTTAGTGGCAATCATGATTTCATTTTTACCGTTGGTTAAAGCTGCTTCTAATAATTGATCGCCTTCACGGATAGTTATCGCGTTGATACCATTAGCGCGTGGACGGGAATAAGCTTCTAAAGTCGTTTTCTTAATGATACCTTCTTTAGTACATAAGATAATGTAGTTGTTATTAATGTAATCTTCATCTAATAAATTCTTCACATTAATAAAGGCCTTCACTTTATCATCAGACGGTATATTCAATAAATTCTGAATAGCTCTTCCTTTACTTGTTTTGTTTCCTTCCGGAACTTCATACGCACGCAACCAGAATACTTGTCCTTTTTCGGTAAATAATAAAAGATAGTTGTGTGTGGTGGCGGTAAACATATGTTCAATAAAGTCTTCATCGCGCGTTGCGGAACCTTTTGAACCTTTACCACCTCTATTTTGCAAGCGGTATTCATTTAAACTGGTACGTTTGATATAACCCATGTGAGAAATGGTAATTACCACATCCTCATCAGCAATCATATCTTCCATTTTAAAGTCATCGCCGGCATAAACGATATCCGTTCTTCTGCCGTCGCCGTATTTTTGTTTTATTTCCGCAATTTCATCCTTAATGATTTTGTAACGCAAAACTTCGTCATTTAAAATAGATTTTAGATAATCGATTTGCTTCATTAATTCAGCATACTCTTCTTTTAACTTATCGCGTTCCAGTCCGGTTAATGCGCGTAAACGCATATCCAGAATAGCGCGGCTTTGAATTTCACTTAAACCAAAACGGCTCATTAACTCTTCGCGTGCCGAATCAGGCGTATCGCTTTCGCGGATGATTTTAATAACTGCATCTAGATTATCGATGGCAATTAATAAACCTTCCAAAATATGAGCGCGTTTTTCAGCCTGCGCTAATTCATATTTCGTACGGCGTACAACTACATCATGACGGTGTTCAATGAAATAATGAATCTGATCTTTCAGATTCAACATCATCGGACGACCATTCACTAACGCGATGTTATTTACTGAGAATGAAGTCTGTAAAGATGTGTACTTGTATAAATTGTTTAATACAACGTTTGAAATGGCATCGCGCTTTAATTCGTAAACAATACGCATACCATCTCTATCCGACTCATCACGTATATCGGAAATTCCTTCGAGTTTTTTCTCATTCACCAATTCAGCAGTTTTTTTAATCATTTCTGCTTTATTCAATTGGTAAGGAATTTCACTAACGATAATCCGCTCTCTGTCTTTTACGGTTTCAATATTTGCCTTTGCGCGTAACACAATACGCCCGCGGCCGGTTTCAAAAGCTTCTTTTACGCCTGAGAAACCATAAATAGTTCCGCCCGTTGGAAAATCAGGAGCTTTTACATATTGCATTAATCCCGCGATATCTATATCACGGTTATCGATATAAGCCATACAAGCATCACAAATTTCTGTTAAGTTATGTGGTGCCATGTTAGTAGCCATACCGACAGCGATGCCGGATGCGCCATTCACCAATAATTGAGGGATACGGCTTGGCATTACAGTTGGCTCTTGTAAAGAGTCGTCAAAATTCGGACGGAAATCAACCGTATCTTTTTCGATATCGGCAATAATTTCTTCGGCAATTTTTCTTAAACGCGCTTCGGTATAACGCATCGCAGCAGGAGGATCGCCATCCATACTGCCAAAGTTTCCTTGTCCGTCAACCAACATGTAACGTAAGCTCCAATCCTGAGCCATACGCACCATGGTATCATAAACGCTCGCGTCACCGTGCGGGTGATATTTACCTAAAACCTCACCAACGATACGCGCCGATTTTTTATACGGACGGTTGTGCATTAAACCTAACTCCAACATACCGTAAAGTACGCGGCGGTGTACAGGTTTTAAACCATCACGCACATCGGGTAAAGCACGTGATACAATAACCGACATCGAATAATCGATGTAGGCCGTTTTCATTTCATCTTCAATGTTAATGGGGATAATTTTCTCTCCGTCTGCCATATTCCTTAGTTCTTAAAATTTATAATTTGCTGTGTTTTTGAGATCAATCATGAATTTTTGTCAGCCTGTTTTGTAACCAAAATAAATTCAATTCGTACACCTGAAAAACCATCATACATCCCCCTAAACTACCAATAAATCCGGTAGTTGAACTACATATTTATCAACAAATTTTTTGTTAAAAAAAGGGAGGATTTTCACAATCAAACCTCTTTTTAAACGTTACTTTTGATTGTGGCATAATAAATGCTATATAAATTTTAAAACGTACATTTTATGGAAGCAAAATTTTCGCCCAGAGTAAAAGATGTTATTACATATAGCCGCGAGGAAGCACTTCGTTTGGGGCACGACTTTATAGGAATAGAACACCTGATGTTAGGGATGATTCGTGATGGTGAAGGTGTTGGTATTCGTTTATTAAAAAAACTGAATGTGGATATTCAGGAACTTAGAAAAGGTATTGAGGGTAGCCTTACTCCCGGTGCCCGTAAATCTAACAACCTGGCTAATATTCCATTGGTAAAACAAGCTGAAAAAACATTAAAGCTTACTTACCTGGAAGCTAAAACTTTTAAAGCTGTTCAAATTGGAACCGAGCATTTATTATTGTGTATTTTAAAAGATAACGATAATGTTGTTTCTAAATCTCTCTTAAAATTTGGGGTAGATTATGATGCAGTTCGTACCGAATTGGAAGGATTTATGGATAATCCTCATAAAATTGAGAACACAGCTGCAGATGATGATGAAGGAGAAGATAGCGGCTTTAGTTCGGCCGGCGGACAAGGTGCTGCCAAAAAGCCGGGCGACAGTAAGTCAAAAACGCCTGTTTTAGACAATTTCGGCAGAGACCTGACCAAAATGGCAGAAGACGGTAAATTAGACCCTGTAGTAGGTCGCGAAAAAGAAATTGAGCGTGTTTCACAAATCTTATCCCGCCGTAAAAAGAATAACCCAATATTAATTGGTGAACCTGGTGTAGGTAAATCTTCAATTGCAGAAGGTTTAGCTTTACGCATTGTTCAACGCAAAGTATCGCGTGTGTTATTCGGAAAACGTGTGGTGACTTTAGATTTAGCAAGTTTAGTTGCGGGTACAAAATACCGCGGACAATTTGAAGAGCGTATGAAAGCCGTTATGAACGAGCTTGAAAAATCGCCGGATGTTATTTTATTCATTGATGAAATTCACACTATTATTGGTGCAGGTGGTGCAAGCGGTTCGTTAGATGCGAGCAATATGTTTAAGCCTGCTTTAGCTCGCGGAGAAATCCAATGTATCGGTGCTACTACTTTAGATGAGTACCGTCAGTATATTGAAAAAGACGGAGCTTTAGAGCGCCGTTTCCAAAAGGTATTAGTAGAACCGGCTACTCAAGATGAATCGTTACAAATTTTAAATAACATTAAATCGAAGTACGAAGATCATCATAACGTAACTTATACTGATGAAGCGATTAAAGCTTGCGTTAGTTTAACAGCGCGTTATATTACCGACCGTCATTTACCGGATAAAGCAATTGATGCTTTAGATGAAGCGGGTTCTCGTGTACACATCACTAACATTAATGTTCCTGAAAATATTCTTGAATTAGAAAAGAAGATGGAAGACATTAAGGAATTAAAAAACCAAGTGGTGCGTTCGCAAAAATATGAAGAGGCGGCTAAATTACGCGATACCGAAAAACAATTACAAGCGCAATTAGACGCTGCTAAAAAAGCCTGGGAAGAAGAAACTAAATTAAACCGTGTAGTTGTAACAGAAGACAATGTAGCGGAAGTGGTAAGTATGATGAGCGGTGTTCCTGTTCAACGTGTGAACCAAAACGAAGGCGAGAAATTAGTGAAGATGAATGAACTTTTAAAAGGTAAAGTAATCGGACAAGATGCTGCGCTTTTAAAAGTGGTGAAAGCTATTCAACGTAACCGTGCCGGATTAAAAGATCCTAATAAACCAATTGGTTCATTTATTTTCTTAGGTCCTACCGGTGTTGGTAAAACACAATTAGCGAAAATATTAGCACGCCATTTATTCGATAACGATGAGGCATTAATCCGCATCGATATGAGCGAATACATGGAGAAATTTGCGGTGACTCGTTTAATTGGAGCGCCTCCGGGTTATGTGGGTTATGAAGAAGGCGGGCAATTAACTGAGAAAGTACGTCGTCGTCCTTACTCTGTTGTTTTATTGGATGAAATTGAAAAAGCGCATCCGGATGTATTCAACATGTTATTGCAAGTATTGGATGATGGACAATTAACTGACAGTTTAGGTCGTAAGATTGACTTCAAGAATACCATTATCATTATGACTTCAAACATTGGTGCCCGTCAGTTAAAAGAATTCGGAACCGGTGTTGGATTTGGAACTAAAGCGAAAGAAGACCAAGTTGATGATCATTCAAAAGGGGTTATTGAAAGTGCTTTAAAGAAAGCCTTTGCTCCTGAATTCTTAAATCGTATTGATGATGTAGTTATGTTTAACTCGTTAAGCCGTGAAGACATTCATAAGATCATTGATATTGAATTAGGTAATTTATTTAGCCGTGTAAGTTCATTAGGTTATACAATTAAAATTACTGAAGCTGCTAAAGACTTTATTGTAGAAAAAGGTTACGATGTTAACTATGGTGCTCGTCCGTTAAAACGTGCGATTCAAAAATACCTTGAAGATCCTATGGCTGAAGAAATCATCAAAAGTAATTTAACTGAAGGTGATGAAATTGAAGTAGACTACAACAAAGAAAAAGATGAAATCGTTGTAAGCACTCATAAACCTAAAGCTAAAAAAGGAAAGAAAGAAGATAAAGCGTAAGAGGTGGAAGGTTAAAGGTGAAAAGTTGAAAGTATAATGTGAAGGCCCCGGAGAAATTCGGGGCTTTCGTTTTATGGTCGCTGATACCGATAGCTATCGGGATGTTGAAGCGCCCTCACACTTTTGTTATAGAAGAAGCAATTTTTATCTTTATAGCATGAAAAAATTCTATTACCTCTCCTCCTGCAGCACCTGCGCCAGAATTATTAAAGACTTAAACCTCGAGAAACACAAATTCGTTTTTCAGGATATAAAAACAGACAAGATAACAGCCGCGCAATTAGAAGAAATGAAAGAAATGGCCGGTAGTTATGAAGCTTTGTTCAGCCGCGTGGCATTAAAATACAAAACCCTCGATCCAAAACCCTCGAAGGAAAGCGAGTATAAAAAACTGATACTCGAAGAATACACTTTTCTGAAACGCCCTGTTATTATTAACGGTAAACAGATTTTTGTAGGCAACAGTAAAAAGGTAGTTGAAGCGGCAGGCGCTTCGCTTTAATGCTAAAAAATGTTTTTTTGATATACATCAAATGTTCCTCCTTTTTCATGGTTCATCTTTGCTTAAAATTTTAAACCATGAAAACAATCAAATTAGTATTCGCAAGTTGTATAACGTATCTGTTATTTATTTCCTGTGCGCCATGGGAAGTACCCACTCACTTAGTTGGTAATTGGCAAGCCAAACAAAAAGTAACGGTACGTCAAAAGCAAAACGGCAAATTCGTTTTTATTGCAGCCCCCGACTCTATTCTAGTAAAATTCAGTATTGACAAAGACGGGAAAGTAAGCGGACAAATCGGAAACGCTACTTTTGAAAATTGTAAAGTAGTAAAGAACCGTGGCGATTTAGGCCGCAAATTAAATTTGGCGACCGATTATGTAATTAAAGGTGAATTAAACGGCGCTATCTTTGAGGGCGATCCTCATTTGAAAAAAGAAATAAGCGCACCATTTGATGTAAACGAAAATAAAATGAAGGGCAGTTTATTTCAAATGTTCGGAATAGATTTATACCCTATAACTGGAATGGATGCGGTGAAGGTAAATTGAGTTGGATTCATTTGAGGACAGATTACAAAGATTCATGAAAAAGATTAATCAAGAAATCAAAGGACTTGATTTGAAAAATGGAGTAATTTTTTCTCTCATCTTTTCCTTGTTATTAAAATGCCTTGAAATTTCTTGAGTCTTTTCAAAGAAATCATTTTCAGTCAAAGATTTTTTGTGATAAAATATTTTAATACCTCTACAATTTCTATTTTCAAAAATACTATTTAATAATACTCTATCAGAAAGACCGCAAGAATGTCCCATTATTAACACCTTAAAATTACCACCATTCAAAAAATTAATGAGTTTTATATAATTCTCTGTTTTGAAATAGGAAAAAGATTTGAAATTATTCAAGAATTCATTATTGTTTAAATTTTCAATTAATTTATAATATGGATTAACTTCGTCTCCATATCCAAAAACCAATGGATTAAGCTCATCCTTTAATTTTCCGTGAATATAGTTTATGTTTAAATTATAACCGCTTAGCTCTTGCTTGTATACTTCTAATGTACTTGTGTAATTAAAATTCAATATTAAATTGGCGTCCATGATTGGTGACACAACACCTTTTGGTATATCAGAAGCAATACTAAATTCTTGTGTAAAATGCTGAAGAATTTCTGAATTAACTTCTTTTGTAAGAGAGTCTATCGTAAGCAAATATTCTTCAAGTTTTGATTTTAAAAAGATACATATATTATTCAATTTACGCACCTCTTCGATTGCTAAATTGATTAGTTCTGTTCTTGAAGGAGGGATTACACTTTTATATTTCTCAAAATAATCACTATAAATTTCAGTAAGACTGTTAAAGTACGCATATTCTAAATCAACCCAAATTGGATCATTCGTGTGATTAAATAAATATTCTGAAAACTTAGTGCTATAAAATTTTCCTTCGCCTTCATTATAAATTCTTTTAAAATCACTAATATCCTTTACGTCAAAAAAAGAATCGTGGAAAGCTCCAAACTTAGATATAGTAATTAAAGGGTCGTGATATTTTTTATCTGAATTTAATTTTTTAGAAATATCATTTAAATACCATAGAAAAAATTCTGAATACTTGGTTTTTAATCCATGTGCAATATCGAATCCGTTTCCAATTATAACTAAAGTATTCATTTTTCGTAAAAAAACCGGCCTTTAATCAAGAACCGGTTTTTTGTATTTTGTTTTTTAAATTATTACTTCACTTCTTCGTAATTTACATCTTGTACATTGTCGCCATTACCGTTAGCGCCTTGTTGTTGCTGTTGGTTGGTTTCTCCTCCTCCTTGTTGTTGGTTTTGGTTCATGGCTTCATACATTTCTTGCGAAGCGGCTGTCCAAGCTGTGTTTAAGGCTGCTAATCCTGCTTCTACTTTCGCCATATCTTTTGCAGCGTGTGCAGCTTTTAAGTCTGCCAAAGCACTTTCAATTGGCGCTTTTTTCTCAGCAGGAATTTTATCGCCGTATTCTTTCATTTGCTTTTCCGTTTGGAAAATCATTGCATCCGCCTGATTTAATTTTTCAATTTCCTCTTTGGCTTTAGCATCAGCGTCCGCATTGGCTTCGGCTTCACGCTTCATTTTATCGATCTCTTCTTTGCTTAATCCTGAAGAAGCTTCGATACGAATGTTTTGTGCTTTACCTGTTGCTTTATCTTTCGCTGAAACGGATAAGATACCATTCGCGTCAATATCAAAGGTCACTTCAATTTGAGGAACACCACGTGGTGCAGGCATAATGCCATCTAAATTAAACTGTCCGATAGTGCGGTTATCTTTTGCCATTGGACGCTCACCTTGTAATACATGTAATTGTACACTTGGTTGGTTATCGCTGGCCGTTGAGAACGTTTCTGATTTTTTAGTCGGAATGGTTGTGTTGCTTTCAATTAATTTAGTGAACACGCCACCGTAAGTTTCAATACCTAAGCTAAGCGGTGTTACGTCTAACAATAACACGTCCTTTACTTCTCCGGTTAAAACTCCACCTTGAATTGCTGCACCTAAAGCTACTACTTCATCCGGGTTCACACCTTTGCTTGGTGCTTTACCGAAGAATTTTTCTACTGCTGCTTGTACCGCAGGAATACGAGTAGAACCTCCTACTAATATAATTTCGTTGATATCAGAGGTGCTTAATCCCGCGTTTTTTAAAGCTGAGCGACAAGGCTCAATGGTGCGCTGAATTAAACTGTCGGCTAATTGCTCAAATTTTGCACGGCTTAAGGATTTCACTAAGTGTTTAGGAATTCCGTTTACCGGCATGATGTAAGGCAAGTTGATTTCTGATGATGTGGTACTTGATAATTCAATCTTAGCTTTTTCTGCCGCTTCTTTTAAACGCTGTAAAGCCATTGGGTCCTGACGTAAATCTACACCTTCTTCTTTTTTGAATTCATCTGCTAACCAATCGATGATAACTTGATCGAAGTCGTCACCACCCAAGTGTGTATCACCATCGGTTGATTTTACTTCAAATACACCGTCACCTAATTCAAGTACTGAAACGTCGTGTGTACCACCACCGCAGTCGAACACTACAATCTTCATGTCTTTACCTTTTTTATCAAGGCCATAAGCTAAAGCTGCAGCAGTTGGTTCGTTGATGATACGTTTTACTTTTAAGCCTGCAATTTCTCCGGCTTCTTTGGTAGCCTGACGTTGCGCGTCGTTAAAGTAAGCAGGAACTGTAATAACAGCTTCGGTAACTTCTGTCCCCAAATAATCTTCGGCTGTTTTCTTCATCTTTTGTAAGATGATAGCAGAGATTTCTTGCGGCGTATATTTTCTATCGTCGATTTGAACGCGAGGTGTGTTGTTGTCACCTTTTACCACTGCATACGGTACGCGTGCGATTTCTTTTGTTACTTCATCATAAGTTTGTCCCATAAAACGTTTAATAGAGTAAACAGTTTTACGAGGGTTGGTGATAGCCTGGCGCTTTGCAGGGTCTCCTACTTTGCGCTCGCCACCTTCCACAAATGCCACTACAGATGGAGTTGTGCGTTTGCCTTCGTTGTTAGCTATAACAACTGATTCGTTACCTTCCATTACTGCTACGCAGCTGTTGGTGGTTCCTAGGTCTATTCCAATTATTTTTGCCATAGTTCTAAAGTTTTTCCTTTATATAGTCAATAGTTATGCCAAAGCCCGAATAGGCTTATTTTTCTGACAGGCTGGCAGAATGTTAAAAAAGGACACTAATTTTGACAGTAAAGCCTTGGTTTTAAGGCAAATTGACATTAGTTACAAATGGCAGAAACATTGCCATCGCTCTTCAAAAATCTCAGGTTGCAGGTTGGTTTGGTAGTAGCCATATAATCAATCCAACTTACTGAAATTTGTTTTGAAACGTGTAAACGTGAACGGCTGCTGAAAATACCGAAGCCTCCTTCTATATTGGAATAAACCGGTTTATCCTGGGCTACTGAAGTTGATGGAGCGCTGATTTTTAAGAAGTCAACAAAATCCTGAGCGCCTGCAATAACAATAAAGTCTACTTTAATAATTTTTCTAAACAATAAGTTCGAAGGTTCATCAGCATTTAGTTTACTCACTAAAAAACTATAAAATTCACCGGAAGTAAATGTTAAAGCTAGTTGTTCGCCACCGCTTAAATCCGTTGATGAAACCGTTGGGAAATTATAATCTATATATTTTGGAACCAATGCGCCGGTGTTCAAAGAATCGGCATAATGAAAGCGCATGATAAGATCATAATCGCGTGCACCGGGAATTGAATTAAAACGAACAGTGCGATTAACCGTTGGTAATGAAAAGTCGATGTAATACGAAGACGGATTACTTGGATTATACGCTACCGGATAATATGGCGGTGCTATTGGCGGAAACGGAAATGGCTTAACGCTATCAATGATGGCTCCTTTTGATGTAAATACATTCCCCGTTTTATTATTGGTGATAGTTAATTTGTAATCGCCCCAGGTGTATAATTTATCATCGGTATAAAATAAACGCTGGTTAGTATTAAAAACACCGGATTGTGTTTGAATCACCGTATCATTAAGAGTAATTAATTTTTTCGTTGGATTTCCTACAGTGGTTAAAGCTAATGCGCCATTATCATAGCGTTCTAAGGTAACTGTTAATTCTCCTTTTTTATAATTGATGGAGTCGTTAACCTGCGCCATTTGAAAGGAGTTTCCTTCGCCTAAAAATATGCGGTTTATTCTAACGTAATTACGGGTTTCCTGCGGATTTAAAATCGCATAAACCGAAATAGATTCTTTGTATGGGGCTAATATATTAAGCTCGTTTTTGCAGCTGTTGAAAATAACGGCAACTAAACAAAATGCTGATACTATTTTTAATTTAAATGACATAAAGCAAAAATAGCATTAAATGAGGGATTTAAAAAACAGATTTCCGCTATTTTATCAGGTGGTGAATTTGGCTATATAAACGGCGCCATCCGGGGTATAATTGCTCGGCAAAACTCCGTTCGTGAAATACTGTGACGAAGAGTCCGTTTACTTTTTTTGTCTCTTCTATCAGCAATTCAATCTCTTGTTTGGCTTCCTCAATTTTAGCGTTAGCGTATATATAATAAGCCCCATCCATTAAAGCAAAAGGCACAGCCATTACTTTTAAGACTTCCTCTCGCTCGAAGTTGTAATAATAAAATGGTAAAGTGGTACCCGCCCTGAATCCGGAAGCGGAAGCGAAGCCCATCGTAAAATCAAACTGTATGCCGGCTGCTTCTAAATACTGTGGCGTTGTTTTAATATTAAAACGCAAATAATGCTGCCGCGACAAAATGGTATTTTGTTTAGAATGTTCGCTTAATAAATCTGTTTCGGTTTTAATGCCATCATTAGTGTCGGATGAAAAATAAGAAGGATGTATGCCGAAACTTATCTTTTCCAGCTTTAACTTATCAAACAGTTGTAGGAATAACGGATGACCCGGACGAATGGTCCGATCGAACTCTGTATTGTTTTTGTAAAGAAAGAAATAAATAAGCGGGGTTCCGGTTTCATTTGCTAATTTAATTTGCTCTTCATATTTATCAAATGGATCTTTCTTACCAAATAACACAGATGCCAATCTAGCCATAAACATGGAAGTATTTAAACGCATTAGATCTTTTATGGCTCCTCCGGCATTGCGAAAGAACGGTTTTCCTTTAAACGCATAGAGATTATCGACATCGATGGTAGAGATGAATTTAAATTCACGTTTTGAAAAAATTACTTTGGAAAATTTATTTCTTAAGGCTGTTTTAAATTCTTCTAGCCAAATATCCACTACAGGTTTCTTTAAAGCCGATAACTTATATAAAATAGAATTCCTTTCTTCAAATCTTCCGTGTATATCCTTTACGAATTTTTGCCATTCTTCATAGCGAGAAATAAAATAAAACACGGCGGAAAAAACATCAAAGGACATATCGCCGCTTTGTTGCGGAAAAAAATAAGGAATATTATTATGCGATTTTATTGGTGGTGGTGTTTCTTCCACGACTACTCTATCTATAAAACCGGAAGGCTGTATATGAAAACTACCTTCGATTTCAAATGAAGTATAATTGACTTTATTAAGTTTGGATGATTTGAAATCACTGCTATTATCGGTAATCACATAGTTACATAAAAGCGCTTGATGAAAAACAAAATCACAAACGTAACTTAAACGATTACTTTTCTTATTAACCAAAACGATAAACTGAGGCTCTGCTTGTTTTCCTTCGTATAGAAAACCGCTTAACTCAGAAACTTTATCGTTTTGCTTATTGATCATTACAGTTTGGAAATGGCTTCAAATATTCGTTCGGTTGCTTTTCCATCCCATAAGGGAGGAATATCGCCTTTTTTATACGTTCCTTTTTCGATGGTGTTGATATATTCTAATACCACCTGTACATCAAAAGGAATTAATGTATTAGTGCCAATGGTGCACGTCACAGGTCGTTCGGTGTTTGGTCGTAATGTTAAACAAGGTATTTGAACGAATGTGGATTCCTCCTGAATGCCACCACTGTCAGTTAAAATAAATTTACTGTGCTTAATTAATTTCTGAAAAGCGAAGTAATCGAGCGGCGGTGTGAAAATTAATCCGCTTAAACTTTCAAAGTCTTTTTTAAGACCGTGCAACTCTATATTCTTTGTAGTACGCGGGTGTACCGGAAAAAGTATTTTGTATGTTTTGTTGACTTCCTTTAAAATCTGTAACAATTTATCCAAACCTTCTTTACTGTCAACAGTAGCCGGGCGATGCATAGTCATTAATACAAATGCTTTGCTTTTCAGATTTAAATCCTCTAATACCGGTGAAGCTTCAATTTCATTTTTAAAAGCCACCATGGTATCTATCATGGTATTGCCGACAAAGAATATGTTTTCACTTTTTACTCCATCAGCTTTTAAATTATCTAATCCGCTTTGTTCGGTTACAAAGAAGTAGTCGGTTATTTTATCCGTCTCAATCCGGTTAATTTCTTCAGGCATGGTTAAGTCATTACTTCTCAAACCACTTTCAACGTGCGCTAACTTTATGTTCAATGATTTACCGGCCAGAGCTCCTGCCAGGGTTGAATTAACATCACCTACCACAACTAGCAAATCGGGCTTAAATTGCGTTTGCATGAGTTGAATTAATTCTTTGGAAATGGTTTGAATTAATTCTTCTCTCGATAAGTTTTGCGGAATATTTAAAAAGAAATCGGGTACTAAATTAAATTGTCGGAAAAACACATCCGCCATTTTATCATCGAAATGCTGACCGGTGTGTACTATTTTAAGTTCACTATTTTTTTGTTGTGCTACCCTTTTAAATTGAGTCACTTTGATAAAATTAGGGCGAGTACCTACAACAACCAGAATTTTTTTATTTGCCATCTTAAATTACGCTTCAATTACCTTTATTAATTTATCTGTTAACGATTCGAGTGAATATTGTTCGATATCGTATGTTGAATTCCAAATTTGCGATTCGCCGGTTAATCGCTTATTAATTATATCCGTAAGATTTTTAAAGGCATCACTCGGATTAATCCAGTATCCTAAATTGTTACCTACTATGAATTCTGGGGCAGTTCCTTTATTTGAAAGAACTACTACTTTTCTCTTCATCGCGATGTATTCAAAAAATTTAGTACTTAAATTGAAACTGTACACATCGTTGAGAACAAGCAGGCAATAATCTGATTTTTTTATTTCGGATAAAACCTCACGCAGTGGTTTATTTCCTTTGATACAAATCGCCTCTTTGATGTTATATTGGTTTATATAATCCACGTATTCTGAAGGAAACTTCCCGATAAAATTAAATTTAATTTTTTTATACAAATCAGGCTTTTCGGTTTTAATTTTTCCTATGGCCGCTAAAAAAGGATCCAATACATAGTGCAAATTCAAATAAAGCGTTCCGGCGTAGGTAAAAATTATTTCATCCTTGTTATCACGTTCAGTATTCTTTAAGTCAGAAAAATCATCTTTATCAAAACCATTTGTAATGGTATGAATTTTATTTCTATCGGTTAAATTGGAATAGTAATCCGACATACTTTCCATGGTAGTGATCACCTGATCCGCCCATTGAACAGTTTGCTTTTCCATTTCCAGCTCTAGAGCTTTACGACTCTGTGGCATTACTGAAAAAAAAGTAATTTCAGAATCCTGAGTCCACAAGTCCCGGAAATCAACAATGAATTTTACATTTGGAAACTTCGGTTTTAGTGAGCTTACGTGATGCGTTAATTGAAATGGTCCTCCGGTGACAATCACACAATTAATGCCTCTGGATTTTATTAAATCAGAAATTTTACTTTGTACAGATTCTTTCCAAAGCGCTGTTCTATCAAAGTAGTTTCCTTTAACGAGTAATTGTAATTTTTTAATGGTGGCAAAGTATTTGAATTTGTTTATCAATCCGGGCTGCGGATTGGAAACAATACTTGGATAATTGGTAGGAATGCGTTCAATGTTCAATCCATCGATGTCGGATGTCCATTCAGATTTTTGTTCAGACGAAATATCGGCAGCTAATACCGTTAAGTCATATCCTTTTCTTTTCAGATACTTAGCAAACTTTGCCCATCGTCTTCCACCAATCCCGGAAGTTGGAGGAAAAGTATAAGAAACTATCAGGAGCTTTTTTGGCATTTACCTATAAAAATCCACAATCTTAACGCGATTTTTATGAATAAATTGCAAAGTTATTAAAAGAGGAAAGTTAGTTTAGTTATTCACTTTAAACCATGCTCCTAAAGCATACTTTAAAAATGGATCCTTCACGTTTGAAAGATTGTATGTTTCAGGTATAAATTTCAAATATTTTTCGAAATCACTTTTATATAAATTAAGCCATTTGTTTTGAGGGGTAGTATAGCCTTTTTTATCCTTTCTATATCTGATTTCAGGATGCATGGTATCAATCGATTCGCGCAGTAGATACTTTTGCCAGCCATCATTGATTTTCATACTATCCGGCAAACTATAACAAAAATCAACTAATCTGTAATCCAGAAACGGATGACGGGATTCAATATGAAAAGCCATTGAATTTCTGTCGTCAGCCCTTAAATAAAAAGGAATATTGGTTTCGGTTAAATCGGTTTTTAATAGCTCAATCAGCTTATTGGCTTTGTTCCATTTATCGGAAAGTACGCCTCCTGTTTTAGCAATTCCCAATTTAAACTTAAAGGCCAGCTTAACATCATTTAAAATAAGATGATGCAGCTTATTGGAATCCATGCCTTTTATTTCGGCGTATTTTTTCAATTCCGATAAATACTTTAGGATATGTCCGCCCAAAATCAATTGCCGTGAATAACGATAAAAGTGATGATGATAGCCTGCTAAAATTTCATCGGCTCCCTGCCCTACCATTAACACGGTAACATTTTGCTTACGTGCCAAGCGTGCTACACTCCAGCCAGCGTAAAATGCCGTAGTTAATACAGGCTCATCCTGATGATAAATATGCTTCTCAAAATCTTCGATTGAAAATTCTTCAACAGGATTTACATAGAAAGATTTTACTTTTAAATCCTTTTCTACCAATTTAATAAAATAAGATTCATCACCTTCCTCACCGGGAAATATGGCTGAAAAAGTATTTACATTGGAACTAAGGTTCAAATCGCTTAAAATCTTATGTGATAAATAAAGAATAGCACTCGAATCTAATCCGCCTGAACTTGAAAAGCCCACCGGAACATCACTGCGCATGCGTAAGCGAATCGCACTTAGTAATAAATCACGAAACTGTTCTTTTGCATCATTAAGTGTACAATTCAAGTTGTTATGAAGTGATACATCATAATAAGCGGTTTCACTGATTTCAATTCGATTTTCTAAAGATACTTTTGCATACGATGAGGGTTTGTGTCGACTAACCTCCTTGTAAAATGTTTCGCAATTGTAGTTAATGTAATGCTCTTGTAAAAAAACATTCACAGCATTGCTGTTAGTGCTTAGATTTATTTTGTATTCCTTTAATTGTTTTAATTCGGAAACATAAATTAAGGAATGTTCATCTTTAAAAAGATATAAGGGTTTTACGCCGTAACGATCATTCACCACAAACAACTGTTGCTTCTTTTTATCAAACAACACGATGGCGAACATGCCGTTGAATTTTTTCACACAGTCATTTCCCCAAACACGGTAAGCCGCTAAAATGACTTCGGTATCCGATTCGGTTTTAAAAACACAACCTTCACTTTTTAATTCTTCACGAAGTTCGAGGTAATTATACACCTCTCCGTTAAACACTATCCAATTACCCGCCTCATCTGTCATTGGCTGATGACCGTTAGCTGTTAAATCTATGATGCTTAAACGACGGTGACCCAACAATAAATCAAATGAAAAGTCTTTAGCTTCGTTTAACGAGATTGTATTTTTAAAATTACCGGGAGGTGTTTCGTCGGTTAATAAAACCCGATAGTCGCCGGTTTTGGAATTGATTAAAGTCACTCCTTCTCCATCGGGTCCGCGATGTTTGATTTTTTTTAAAGCCGATAAAGATTGATTTAGCTTTTCGCCATTGATGCCATTGCGGTTATAATATGCTAATATACCGCACATGCATTATTTGTCGTAAGGCAATCTTACGAAGTGTAGTTTGAAAGTTGGTTTATAAGCACTGTTTATTCCGCCCAAAACAACACGCTCGCCTTTATTATCACGACGCGCCACTTGAAGTAAACTGGTATTTGCCACCACTAAATTAAATCCGTGGTTTTCCAATTTACCACTCATAATATCCTGAACATGTCGCGCGATATTGAAAACGTATTCCTTAGCTACCGGATTATATGCTCCACCGTAACGGGTTAAATCGGCAGTGTAATATTGATCTTTTACATAAATTTCATTTCCGGATGCATCAAGTGCTACCAAAGAAAGATAAGAAGGAGGTTCGTATGTGCCAATGGCCGCTAAAAAACTTTGGTCTACTTTTAAAACAACTTCGGCACGGTTCACTGAAATGGGACAAGAATCGGCGTAATTTTTCAAGTACGGTAACCGATAAACAACTTTAGTTCCGCCTGTCCCTTTCAAAAATAAATTTTGTTTTCCTTTTGCGGAATCTTTATCAGCAATTTGTTGCACCAATAAACTGTTTGCTCCGGAAGAATAAATGTATTCGATGTTATTGAAGCGAGACGAATTACTGCCACTAAAAGGAAAACGGTATTGCTTAGGCTCTTTAGAGGCAGGTGAAGAACCGTTGTGATAATAAACGTACATACCCGAAATACCATTATCCAAATCTATTTTCAACAAAGCTCCCGGTTTGGAAGTTGGATTTAAATTGTTGGTGCTTTTTGTGGTAATGTAAAAACCTTTGTAAACAGATTGAAAAGTAGCATTATCGATTAAATATTGTGAGTTGGTGATCATGGCCGATGCAAAAGCGGCATCTACCGGAATTTTAATTGAATAATAACTTCCTGTTTTACTGATCCTACGCCACGCGCTTCCTAAAGGCAAAGTATTATACGTTAAATTTTGATCCATATAGTACGATGAATCTTTGCTCATTGTTTGTGTAAGCTGATGAACCTGATAATACAAAGCGTTTGTGCTATCGCCAATGAAATTTTGTGTAAACGCCACAATAATCTCTGCCGAATCTAAAACGGCATCTTCCCCAAAAGAAATATTTGAAACGTTATTTGGTAAAGAAATATTGGTATATACACTCGCATTAGTGCGGCCAAAAACGGGATCCTGGTTAGAGCCAAGGTATTTGAATTGATCCTGAAATGAACGTGATCTTTGATGAATAATCGTATGAGCCTGAATAGTGGATGTGTCTGAAATTTCAATATTCAGTTCATCAATTTCAGGCTGAACATCTGTTCCTAAAGTTGTATTCTGTTTCTTTTTACAAGATAAAAAGGCAATGATTAGAATCAGGACGAAAGCGTGTATGAATTTCAACTTCAAAGCGTATTATAATTTATTAGGTTTCAAAAGTAGTAAAAACTAAGTCAGTTAAACTATAAACGCCAATTAAATTAAATTATTTTATGAAATAGAATTTGTGAGTTAAAAGCAATAAAAAAGCCCCTTTTTGAGGGGCCTTTAATTTTATACATTCACTTCTTCCAGAACCATGTCGTAGAAATCGTTACATGCATCCATGTACTCAGTTTCGTTTTTAAAGGTTAGGAATGGTTTTCCTGATTTTTTAATACACTTTTCAAGTTCGGCGTTAATTGTTTCGCTTCCCTGAATAATACCATCTGCAAAATCAAGTGATTGCTTTACAAAATTCACATAATTCGCTTCTTCTGCAATAGACTTAAGGTCTTTCTTAGTGAAGCCATCATGTCCTAACTTATCCACTAATTTTTTATTTAATGCTTTTGGGAATTCTTCATCATAAATAGACACTACTATTTTAGTATCTGCAAATAATGGATCCTCGGCATAATATTTCTTAATGTAAAGAGGCATTAATGAAGTAAACCAACCATGGCAATGGATAACATCCGGGGCCCAGCCTAATTTTTTAACGGTTTCAACAACACCACGCACAAAAAACATAGCGCGCTCATCGTTGTCATCAAAATATTTTCCGCTGGTTTTATCGGTTAATATTGATTTGCGTTGGAAAAACTCTTCATTATCAATAAAATACACCTGCATACGTGCACTAGGGATGGAAGCAACTTTAATGATTAGCGGATGGTCAACATCGTTAATCACTAAGTTCATCCCCGATAGGCGAATTACTTCGTGTAATTGGTGACGGCGCTCATTGATACAGCCGTACTTAGGCATAAATGTTCTGATTTCTTTACCTCGTTCCTGAATTCCTTGCGGTAATTTCCTCGAAATTTTACCTACATACGTCTCGTCTAAATAAGGGGTAATCTCCTGCGACACGAAAAGCACTTTAGCTTTCTTCATAATTGTATGGGGGTTTTGATTAGTATACAAAATTAATAAAAAAATCCCCAAATTTCAAAGTAAATTGTAGCTTTAGCCCGTTTTTTAATGATTATTATACGAAATAAGGCCGAATTAATGCCCATTCTTGACAAGCAAAGAGAAAATGGGAAAATTATTGGTTTTGTGCCTACTATGGGTGCCTTGCATTCCGGGCACATTTCCTTAATCGAAAATTCATTAAAACAAAGCGATTTTACAGTTTGCAGCATATTTGTAAATCCAACCCAGTTTAATGATAAGGCCGATCTGGAGCGCTACCCTCGTATGCCCGAAAAAGACGCGGCTATGCTCGAAAAAGCAGGCTGCCATTTGCTTTATATGCCGGAGGTGATGGATATTTATCCGGAAACTGACACCCGCGTTTTTGATTTTGGGCATTTAGATAAAGTTTTGGAAGGCAAACACCGTGCAGGGCATTTTAACGGGGTCGGACAAGTGGTGAGTCGCTTGTTTGACATTGTAAAACCTCATAAAGCTTTTTTCGGATTAAAGGACTACCAGCAAGTCGCTATCATAAAAAAGCTGTGTGAGATTCAGAACTACTCTATTGAGATTATTGCTTGTCCTATTTTGCGTGAGAGCGATGGTTTGGCTATGAGTTCAAGAAATATGCTACTAAATGAACAAGAACGCAAAGCGGCATCCTTAATCCCTCAATTAATGCAGGAGGCTCAAACCAGACTAAATAACGCTGAACCTATTGAATCTGTCAAAAAATACGTTTTAGAAACGTTAAGCCATAATCCTCTTTACAATCCTGATTATTTTGAAGTTTGTGATGCTAATACGTTATTACCGCTTAATTCCCTAACTATCAAGGCCTCATCAATCATTTTAATAGCCTGTTTTGTCGGAAAAATCAGATTAATTGATAACTTAGTTATTAATTAGTAATACGTCCCAACCTTTTGGCGTTATTACTCGTACAGTTATTTAATTGAATTCAAGGAATGAACATTCAGCCTCAACTGATAAAGGATTGTATTAGCCGAAACAGAAGGTCTGAATATGAACTGTACAAACTAACCTATAGTTATTTAATGAGTATTTGCGTGCGTTATACACGCAATCAGGATTTGGCAAAGGAAATCCTTAATGTAGGCTTTCTTAAAATCCTGAATAACCTCGATAAATACAAGGAAGAAATTCCGTTTAAGGCATGGATCAGACGCATTATGATTAATACGCTGATTGATGAGTACAGAAAAAACAAAAAACAAAGTGAGGTGATTGATTATGTGGAGGAGTATTATGATAACAGCGAGTATGCCGAGTTAAATTCAGCTCTCGATCGTATCAATACAGCAAAAATCCACGAATTAATTACCAAACTGCCGCCTATGGCACAACAGGTTTTTAACTTGTTTGTGGTGGATGGCTATTCGCATAAAGAAATTGCCGAAATGTTAAGTATTGAAGAGGGGACCTCTAAATGGCACCTTAACTCGGCACGCACCAAATTAAAAGAAATGCTCGAAAACATTGTTGCACCGTATAAAATAGAATTATGAAAAAGGATTTACACGAATTCGAACAACACCTAAAGCAGAAGCTCGATAATGCGGAGTTTCCGTTTGATGAACAAAACTGGGAAAAGGCCCGCGCCATGATTGATGCCTCGCGTAGCAATAACAGGCCTAAATGGATATTTTTCCTCTCATCGATAGCATTAATCTTAACTCTTGGTGTAGTGTATTACACACAAAGCGGCAGCTCAAACAACGAGCAACCGCTTTTGGCGTTAAATGATATTAGCAAGAATCAGCAATCTGTTCAGCCTTCCGATATGCAACCCGTAAATCCTGCAACATCTGAAGTTGAAACTGCTGCAAACGTTAATGAAAATAAATTAAATAACAACGACGATAATAATCAACACACAAATCGTACAACCACCAATAATAACACTTCAGGGACTAAAAAATCAATCGGCGGTAAATCTTCGTCTAACGTTAGTCACACTGAGGCTAGTTCTGATAAAACTCAAACTAACAGTAATTCTTCTTCAGAAAACAGCAATTCAACCACCTCTCAATCCACTCCAGCAAGCAATACCAATCCCGGTTCCGGTTCTTCTTCACCAAACGGAACAGCTGCCGGAAAGGAAAGTTCTGAAACCATTAAGCTTGCTAAATCTGAAAAATCAAAAAGCACTACGCAAACTGAAATTCCTGTTATTCTTGGCAGTAACTTAAGTGCCACAAATAAAAACAACACCGTTGTAAATTCAGAAAACAAAGGCATCAACAGCAACCGTGAAGGCAATTTAAAATCGGAAGGAACAGCTGTAATAACTAATAACATTTCCGGTAACGATTCGAAGGTAACCGACTCCTTAGCGGCAGTTGTAACAAAAGATGTCATTGAAATGAGCTCTCCTATTGCCGATACAAACAATACACAAACACCGGTATTGGCCAAAGTAGATAGCACGTCAACTGCGAATGACCTAAATCTTCCTTCTTCAGTAAAACCAAAAATCCGTCCGAAGTTTTTATATGCGGAAGCTGGTGCTACTTATTTGTTTGGTTGGAATGTAAATGGCAGTCAGGAAGCTAACGGTTTTAATGCAGTGGCAGGTATCAACTATCAGCAATATATCAGTCCTAAAGTTTCTTTAACCGCAGGCTTACAATACAACAGCATTGGCAATTTAAGTAACAGTACCTACACGGCTAGTACAACTGAGTATAATTTTGGTGTACAGCGCGATGTTACGGCCATTAAATACATTCGCATACATTACATTTCTGTGCCAATTAAATTGGGTGTTGATTTAGGTAAAAACAATACCATTGGTTTTGGAGCAAACACCGGATTCCTGTTAAATAGCGATAGTCAGACTGAAAAATACCGCACCAATAACGCAGAGCCAATGAACGAGAGCAATCGTTTAAGCACTAAAAAAGAAACCGGTTATGTAACAGGGTTTAACAGTTTAGATGTTCAGGCATCTGTGTTTTACCGCCGCCGTATTTACAAAGGCTTAAGCGCGAATGCAGAGTTTATTTACGGCTTTACCGATATTAAGAAAAACGATCATTTTAAAAACAATACAAACGAAAGAGCCATGGGTGTTAAAGTTACACTATGTCTCGATTTATTTAAAAAGTAACAACGAATAATGAAACCAAAACACCTGTTCCTTTTAATTGCAGTAAGCCCCGCCCTATTAACGAACTGTAAGAAAAAGGAATTACCCACCGACAACGAAACCAACGACCCGCAGTTTTATTTTTCTGCGCAAGTAAACAATGTACCTGTTGAATTTAAAGCAGGCGTTGATAATTATTACATGTACTCTTCATATGAGCAAGATGTAAATAACTTATACGGATTTAAAGCCAATTTAAAATCGCACAATTGCAGTGGTGTTTGTCCAAACAGCATCGAGATACAAATTAATGATCATCGCATCAGTGCTTATAATGGAACATCCGGTGCCGATTCGGCTTTCATGTATAAATTTTATCCGTTTATGGCGGGTAATCCCATGCCGGTGTTACACAATGTTCAATTTTACTCCCTCTTCAATAAATATTCTACCAATTACTTATGGAACTTTGGGGATGGCGCTACTTCTACCATGCCTAACACATCCCATGTTTTCAGAACCGGACAATACAATGTTTGCTTAAGTGTTCAGGATACCGCAGGTTGTACGAACTCTGTATGTAACATGCAAAGTTTCGGAAATACCGGTGCTGATTGTCGTACTTCCATAACTGCCAGCTCTACTTCTACTCTTACCGCTACATTTACGCATTCAACTTTAGGTGTGCCGCCTTATAATTTTTTATGGAATTTCGGTGATGGTAATACATCCAATATGGCTATTCCTTCGCATAGCTACGCATTGCAAGGACGATACCCTGTAAGTTTACGTGTTATTGATGCCGTAAATGATACCGCGGTTGCACATCTTAATTACTTAACGCCAAACGGACTCGATTGCACCACCAATTATTTAATAGTTGGTGTAACCCCAATCCAAAATCCAAAAGGCTATTCTAATATTATTATTAAATATACCGATGCAGCAGGTAATGTTTATACTTCTGATGATTTTGGTCAACCTGCAAACAGTTATTTTAAAATTATTGGAGTTGAGAATTATGAGAACAATGGTAACGGACAAAAAACAAAGAAGTTAACCTTAGAGTTTAGCTGTAAGGTATTTAGCGCAACAGGCTCATTAACAATAGAAAAAGGTAAAGCTGTTGTAGCTGTGGCATATAAATAAAATATTTTTTAATCTTCACCCAACCTTTCAAAAATTGCCGGCGTATAGGTTAGTAATGATGGTAAAATACGGTTGGCCATTCATAAATAAATAATCTGATACCAACCAACAAAAAAGCTGCCTTTGGGGATGGAGGCAGCTTTTTTAAACGAATGCTCTTATTGTTTTGTTAGTGAAAAAGCCCGGTGTTTGTTCCGGGCTTTTTGTTTTTAGCCAATGATTAAAGCTAGGAATCGGTATTTTATCAAATCTATACTGCTAATAAGTTCAGTAGGCAAATAAGCTAAAATCCCTATTTTTGTGGCTCAAAGTTTATTAGCATGTCACAGAAGCCTGAAGATTTTTTTAAGAATGTTATCTCTCATTGTAAAGAGTACGGTTATATTTTCCCATCCAGCGAAATTTATGACGGACTAAGTGCCGTTTACGATTATGGTCAATATGGTGCCGAATTAAAGAAAAACATCCGTGAATACTGGTGGCGTGCCATGGTACAAATGCACGAAAACATTGTTGGTATCGATGCGGCCATTTTCATGCACCCAACTACCTGGAAAGCCAGCGGACACGTAGACGCTTTTAACGATCCATTAATCGATAACAAAGACAGTAAAAAACGTTACCGTGCTGATGTGCTTATTGAAGAGCATGTGGTAAAGATTGAGGATAAGATTAATAAAGAAGTTGAAAAAGCGGCTAAACGCTTCGAGAATTTTGATGAAGCCATGTTCCGCAGCACCAATGCACGTGTAAAGGAATATCAGGATAAAATTGACAGTATTAATAACCGTTTTAAAAACGCCATGGACAAAGGCGATTTAGCGGAGGTAAAACAAATTATTGTTGACTGTGAAATTGTTTGTCCGATTAGCGGAAGCCGTAATTGGACGGACGTTAGACAGTTTAATTTAATGTTCTCAACCAGCATGGGCTCGGTAGCTGAAGAAGGTAACACCATTTATCTTCGTCCGGAAACCGCACAGGGTATTTTCGTTAACTTCCTGAATGTGCAAAAAACCGGACGCATGAAAATTCCGTTTGGTATTGCTCAAACCGGTAAAGCTTTCCGTAATGAGATTGTAGCCCGCCAGTTTATTTTCCGCATGCGCGAATTCGAACAAATGGAAATGCAGTTTTTTGTTCGTCCGGGTACTGAAATGGAATGGTACGAATACTGGAAAAAAGCACGTTTAAAATGGCATCAAAGTTTAGGATTAGGGAATGAAAAATATAAGTATCACGATCATTTAAAACTGGCGCATTATGCAAACGCTGCTTGTGATATTGAATTTGCTTTTCCGTTTGGATTTAAAGAATTAGAAGGTATTCACTCACGCACCGATTTCGATTTAAAACAGCACGAACAATTCAGTGGAAAAAAATTACAATACTTCGATCCTGAATTAAATCAGAATTATGTGCCTTATGTTGTAGAAACATCTGTTGGTCTGGATCGTTTATTCTTAGCCATATTAAGTGCGGGATTAAAAGAAGAAGAATTAGAAGGCGGAGATAAGCGCACCGTTTTAAACTTACCTCCTGCTCTCGCCCCAATAAAAGCCGCTATTTTACCATTAGTAAAAAAGGACGGTTTACCGGAGTTAGCAGAGAAAATCATGAAAGAATTAATGTTCGATCATATTGTTACTTACGACGAAAAAGATACTGTAGGTCGCCGTTACAGACGACAAGATGCCATCGGTACACCATATTGTATTACGGTTGATCATGATAGTTTAAATGACAACAGCGTTACGATTCGAGAACGTGATACCATGAAACAAGAACGCGTAAAAATCAGCGAACTTGCCAGAATTCTGGATGAAAAAGTAAGTCTGAAAAGTTTACTCAAACAATTATAAAACCGAAGAGTTAATTTTAACCATTTAAATAAAAGGAGTCATAGTCAAGGCTCCTTTTTTAATTTATATCAGAAGCCAGTATTCCTAAATGTACAATCCATTTTAAACGGATGAATAAAAATATTATAAACACTTGTAAATCTCAGGTTTAATTGTATTTTAGTGCATTAAACTAAAAGGTTGTTAAAGCAACCATACTTAATTTAAGCATGGACTATAAAGACGTAAAATATAAGAAGGAAGAAAAAGACAGTTTTTTTTATACCGTTAACAAACGCGTAAACGATTATTTCGTTTCAAATAAAATTTCCAAAAAAACTAACGCCTTTGGCATTTTTAAAGCAATTCTTTTTTTAGTTGCTTTTGCGGTTACTTATACTTTTATCCTACGTGCCAACGGTAATTCACCATTACTTTTAACTTGCTTTGCATTGTTGGGATTTATACAAATTTGTCTGGTACTTAATCTCGGCCATGAAGGTGTACATAGCTCATTTTCTAATAATAGAATCATTAATCATCTTTTTACTTATACGTTTGATTTGTTAGGTTCTTCCGGTTATTTATGGAAAATGCGTCATGTTTATTCGCATCATCCTAACCCTATGGTACCGGAACATGATGTGGATATACAGCAAACAGGCATGCTAACATTTCAGCCACTTGAAAATCCTCCTCCAAGTTATAAATACCAAAAAATTTACGCCCCTATGCTTTATTGTTTTTATTCGCTGAATGCAATTTTAAGAAGAGACTGGACCGATTTCTTCTCTTATAAAATTGGGTCTAAAGAAGTAAAACACTCTACAGCGCAAGTGATTTCATTCATCGTTTCGAAAATAATTTATTTCAGCTATGCCCTAGTTCTTCCATTAATTTTTTCGGGGTGCAGCTGGCCAATCGTTTTGTTAGGATTCTTTTTCATGCATGTTGTAGCAAGTTTAGCAGCAGCAACAGCTTTATTTCCTGCTCATTTATATGAGGAATCTATTTTTCCCGAGCCGGATAAAAATGGCGATATGAAATCCACATGGGCCGAGCATCAAATGAGTGTAACCATGGATTTTGGTACTAAATGGCCTTTTGCAAGTTTCTTTTTTGGAGGAATTAACTATCACGCGGTGCATCATTTGTTTCCTGCTATGGCACATGTTCATTTTCCTGAAGTAAGAAAAATCATGGTAGAAACTGCCGCCGAATACAATATTCCATATCGCCACATGCCAACGTTATCGCAAGCCATGGTTTCTCATTGGAAACTACTTCGAAAAAACGGCGTTGCGCAATTGAATGAGATTTTTTAAGGAAAAGTATAACCGCTAATAATGTAATTCATTTAGTTCTGTAACTATTAAAAAATGTAGTAACAATCCTTCTCTCAACTTAGCATAATTTTAAATTATGACACCTAATACCAATACCAAACAAGTTGATCAATACCTTATTGATGGCTGTGGCAGATGTAAGCTTTACAAAACTCCACAATGTAAAGTCCATACCTGGTCCACCGAGTTAAAAGTATTAAGAGCAATAATACAAGACTGTGGGCTCACCGAAGAATTAAAATGGAGTGTACCATGTTATACATTCGAAAACAAAAACGTTTTGATATTAGCGGCTTTTAAAGATTATTGCTCTGTTAGTTTTTTTAAAGGCGCGCTTTTAAAAGATGCTAAAAAACTTTTGAGTTCTCCAGGTGAAAACTCACAAGCTGCTCGTCAGTTTAGATTTACCAGCGTAAAAGAAATTGAAAAACTTTCCACCAACATTAAAGCTTATATTAAGGAAGCCATCGAATTAGAAAAACAAGGAAAGAAAATTGAATTCAAACAAACTTCAGAGGATTTAATGATTGAGGAACTGGAAAGCGCTTTCAAGAAAAACGCCTCACTTAAAAAAGCTTTCTATGCTTTAACTCCAGGCCGACAAAGAGGTTACTTGTTATTTTTCTCTCAGGCTAAACAATCTGCCACACGTGCTTCGCGCATTGAGAAATGTACCGCCGCTATTCTTAAAGGTAAGGGCTTGAACGATTAAATTTTTCACATTTTTTATTAATTGAAGACACAATTTATAGGATACACTAAACGTTAATACCAAAAATATCGCATTATGGAAAACAAACGACTCATCATTATTTTAAGTATTGCAACTACTCTTCTTTTAATCCCATTCGCAGCCATGCAATTCACGAGCGAGGTAAACTGGAGTTTATTCGATTTTATTATTGCCGCTATCTTGCTTTATGGTACCGGTCTTAGTATTGAGTTTGTTTTAAGAAAAGTAAAACAAACTAAATTTCGCATCCTCATTTCACTTTTAATATTGGCAGCACTTGTTTTAGTATGGGCCGAATTAGCTGTTGGGATTTTCGGTACGCCTTTTGCAGGCAGCTAATCTATTTAGGAATAACCAAGATGTGTCTTAAATCTAATTCATCTCCTCTGCGGGCTATGAGTTGAATAAAATGAAAACCATATTTAGTTTCAAAAACTTCAGAAACATCTCCCGGTTTTAAACTGAAAGCTACATCTTCAAATTCCTTCACCATCATTCCCTTTACCACATTTTTATAAATACCCCCATTTTTCGCGGAACCGGAATCGTCACTATACAACGCGGCAAGACTTCCAAAAGATTCCCCTCTCAAAACTTTCCTACGATACCCTTCAATATCCTCTTTGGCACGTTGTTTCATTTCCTCCGTTCCCGGACTTTGCGCCAACAGTATAAAAGGAAATAACAAAAGTAATATGACTTTTTTCATACACCTAAAATACAAAATTCTAAATACTAATATTTAACAATGATCTTAACATTATTAAACAAAAACAAATCAGTCAATTTGATAGCTTTACCCTGATGAAAAAGTTTTTATTAATTAGCAGTTTAGGTATTATTATTAGCCTTTGCTCGTTTTATACGTTTGAGAAATCAGACAAACGCATTGACCAACTTTTTATTCTCATGGAATCCATTGACCTTAAAACCTGTCAGGGAATCGATTTTGAAGAAGGTGGTATACAGGGTGGTTTGTATTTCACTCCGAAAGGACATGTTATTTTTGCGCCAATGAGTTTGGAAAACGACACGTCGCGTTACTATTGGGGAACGTATCAATTGACAGAAGGACCTTTTACTTATGAGTTAACAAATGAATATTATACTTATCTCACTACTCTTAATTATATGAAAAACGGTGGTGATACCGAAATGAATCCCGAATACCTGAATGGTAAAACCAGAAAAATTAAACCAATTAAACGAAGTTTGACTAAACACAACTGTAAAGATGTGACCTACGCCTACAATTACACCAATGAGGAAAAAGCACAGGCAAAAAAACGATTTAAGAATAGATTTCATCCGGATGGTTTTACACTTATGCCCTATACAGAAACCAAAAACATGAAATTTTATACTTGGCTGTTCAAACAAATTCCTTGCTTGGCCAATTTGTGATTTTAACTAATTTAGTTCGCATGACAGACCGAAACTATTTAAAACAATTAAGAGTACCCAGCAAAGAAGAACCATTAAGAATATTAATGAGTGCCTGTTTAGCCGGTATCACGTGCGGTTACGATGGAACTGCCAATGGAGAATATCCAAGTGCATTAAAGTTACTCACGTATCCCACCGCCAAAATCGTAAAATTTTGTCCCGAAGAATTTTCATTTGGCAGTCCGCGTGAAATGTGCGATATACATGGAGGAACAGGATTTGATGTACTGGATGGAAAAGCCAAACTCTTAAGTGAAAGTGGTAAAGATTGGAGTGAGGGCATTATTAAAGCGGCAGAAAAAATGTTAGCACTTGCAAAAGCTGAAAACATTGAACTGGCTGTTATGATGGATATGAGCGGAGCATGCGGTAGTCAGGTTATTTATAATGGCAATCGCTTTTCCGAAAACAAAGTGTATCAAATTGGAGCCGGCGTTTGTACAGCCCTCCTAATACGAAACGGATTTAAAGTGATTAGTCAGCGTGATTATGCTTCTCTTGAAATTCTTTATTCTAAAATAAACCCTAGTCATCAAATTGATGAAAATAAAATCGATCACCACGAAATTGCCTGGTATAAGGAGTATTTTAAGATTCAACCCTAACAATTTTAATTTTCCATATTAATTCCCTTAATTAATGTTAAGCCGCATTTGGCTATTTGTTAAATAATGAATCCTAAATAAGCTTCTTTGTATCTTTTCTGAAATTATTGAATTTACAATATCACACACCATAATTATGAATTTAAAATCTATCGCTTTAGGATTAGCAGGACTTGCTATCATTGTTGCCTGTAACAGTACGAAAAAATCGACTACATCCACGGCTGTGGCACCGGCCACTCCCACTACTCCTTCAACACCTGCTGTTGCCAGTAAACCGGCCAATGGTGTATATGCACCAGGAAATGATGAATTAGTTGCTATTCAATCCAAATTTCCGGATGCCACTTTAGACAAACTAAAGGAAGGTTACGCTCTCTATGCACAGGGTCCGTGTACCAATTGTCATGGCGTTAAAAATATATACGCCGGCAGTGATGCGCATTGGAAACCGGTAATCGATAATATGGCAGAGAAAGCCGGCATTAGTGCTTCACAGAAAGATGCTGTTTTTAAATATGTAATGGCCATCCGTGCCGCCCAAACAAAATAAACATGAAAAGAAACCTGCTTTTATCTTTAATTGTAATAGGTTCAGGCCTGTTATATTATCAATGTAACAACTTATCCGGCAATCATAATCAGGCAAACATTCAAACTGATAATAAAGAATATTTAAGCAGTGTAACCAAAGAGAATGGCTTTTATAAAATTGATACGAGTTTAATCGTGGCTAAAAAAAATAAATTCACATTATTAGCGGAGCTCGATAAAGAAAACCTCGCGGAGATAAGAGATGTCAAGCAAATCCCAACTTTTATTAAGGTTTTTTTATTGATGAAAAACTTCAAGTGCATTAACGACATGGCCAATACCGGTGAAGAATGGAATGCAGGTAGCATAACCGATTTCCATGATCAGGTTATTAAAAACATTTATGATCCGGTGAAAAAAGACTCCGTTCCAACCGTTCTATGGGTTGGAAATTCATTACCACAAAACCAAATGGTATATTTTGGTATTGGCAAAAACATAGCTTTGTTTACTTACTTCAAAGGCGGGTATTATAAGAGAGAATATTCAACCATCATAAAATTTAATGGCGAGGAAATAATTGATTTTTGGTATGAAGATCATCCGGAGGACGTAATAACTAAAGAGGAAATTATTAAAGACATACACATTGTAAAGCGTCGAAATAATTGTTAAGCCTCCCCTTTTTACTGCTTATTTTAATTATATTTAATGCAGTTTTAGCTGCATGCTTCCTTACAAAATCGCTTACATAACAGTTACCGATCCACATAACAAACATTCGTGGAGCGGAACCGACCATTACATCTGGAAAAGCTTACAGACACAATTTAAACAAGTTGATTTATTAGGACCTGCCGAACCACGTTTTACTGTTTTTATTTGTAAAATCATTCACGCCTTTTCTCTGTTGGTTGGTAAACGATTTGATTACCGACATTCTACTCTTTACGCAAAGGCATGCGGTCGTTTATTTGGTCAAAAGCTTAAGGGCAAAAAATACGATTTAATTGTTTCTCCGGCGGGTGTGGCTTATATAGGCTATATAAAAACGGATATTCCAAAAGTGTTGGTGGTAGACCGAACCATTGCCGGCACTATTAACTATCACAGCATATTTAAAAAACTCTGGAAATTCAGCGAAAAGCAAAGTATCAACACCGATAAACACGCCATGCTTGGCAGTGCACTTACAGTGTTTTCTTCACCCTGGGCTGCCGCGATTGCCAAAGACACTTACGGCTTACCGGATAAACAAATTGCGGTAATACCATTTGGCGCCAACATGGATGAATTACCTTCATCCGAATTTGTGTTTAAGCATCAAAAAAGCGGAACATGTAATTTACTGCTGGTAGGAACCTATTGGGAAAACAAAGGCGCTGATATTGCAGTTAATACTTTAAACGAATTAGTAAAAATGGGCGTTGATGCGAAGCTAACGGTTTGCGGATGTACCCCACCGGAGCCCATCAACAATAACAGATTAACCATTATTCCTTTTGTCAATAAAAATACAGCGGAAGGAAGAAAACAATTGGATGAATTATTCCTGAATCATCACTTTTTCATTTTACCAACCCGTTTCGATTGTACACCAATCGTTTTTTGTGAGGCAGCAGCATATGCGCTTCCTGTTTTATCCGCTAATACCGGAGGCGTTGGAGGGCATATTACAGAAGGACAAAATGGTTATTTAATTGACTATAACGACAAAGGCATTTCTTACGCCAAAAAAATAAAAGAAATTCTGGATACTCCAGGTCAATACGAAAAGCTCAGAGTTAGCACACGTAAGGAATATGACGAACGCTTGAATTGGAATAGTTGGGCAAAGAAATTTGTGGAAGCGATAAATCCAATCATTAAATAACGAATGCAGAGTCTGATTAAATATTTAAATTCTTTTATGCCCCTCAGTAAGGCCGCCAAGGAAGCTTTAGTAGGCATTTGTAAAGAATTACAGTTTAAGAAGAACAGCGATATACAGCCAATTGGCCATACTTGCAAAACCATTTACTTTTTAAAAAAAGGTCTTGCCAGAATTTATTATTTTAAAAATGACATTGATATAACGGAAAGTTTTTCGTTTGAAAATCATTTAGTGGTACGTTACGAAAGTTTATTCACCGGTCGTCCAAGTAAAAAAGCCATTCAGGCTTTAGAGGACTCTGATCTAATTGCCATTGATGCCAATCAATTATTTAAACTTTATTCTAAATTTCCTGAGCTAGAAAGTGTTTTTGCCCGGGTTTTTGAAGCCGCGCATGTAGAAACCATTAACCGCATCGAGAGCATACAGTTTCATACAGCTGAAGAACGCTACAAAGCACTACTCAAAGAGGCACCTGATGTGATTAAACGCGTTCCTCTCAAATACATTGCATCCTACTTAGGAATTACACCGGTTAGTCTGAGCCGAATAAGATCACACAAATAATTTCTTATCATATGATAAGTAGTTCTGAAATGAACTGGGGTAATTTTGTATCAGAATTACTGCCATGTCGAACATACAACTCGGACTAAAAGAAAACCTCAAGCAATTTATTTTACTGATTGTTGTGAATGCCTTTGTTGGCGGTATGGTTGGTTTAGAACGCTCCATACTTCCACAAATAGCAGAAGGGGAATTTCATATTGCCGCTAAAACCGCCATTCTTTCATTTATTATTGTGTTCGGTGTAGTAAAAGCACTCACAAATTATTTTACCGGCACCTTGGCGAATAAATTAGGAAGGAAAAACTTACTGATTATCGGTTGGATATTTGCTTTGCCGGTACCTTTAATTTTAATGCTAAGCAATGGTTGGAATTGGATTATTGCTGCCAATATATTACTGGGTATTAACCAAGGGTTAACCTGGAGCAGCACGGTGGTGATGAAGATTGATTTAGTGGGAGAAAAAAGTCGCGGTCTGGCCATGGGACTCAACGAATTTGCCGGCTATATTGCCGTTGCCTTGGTTGCCTTTTTTACCGGATGGATAGCTTCTCATTACGGTCTTCGCCCCTACCCTTTTTACCTGGGTATTGTGATGGCTATTTTAGGATTAATCATTTCCATCCTCTTCATTAAAGACACAAAGCATCATGTAGCTAAAGAAGCGTCCGATAATAAAGTGCCACGTTTGAAAAATGTGTTCTGGGACACAACTTTATTCGACAGAAACTTAGGCTCTGTTACTCAAGCCGGACTTATCAATAATTTAAACGATGGAATGGCATGGGGTTTATTTCCAATACTACTCGCAGATAAAGGATTTTCCATTTCGGAAATTGGAATTGTAACCGCTGTATACCCGGCAGTGTGGGGCATCGGTCAATTAGTTACCGGAAAAATGAGTGATCATTTTTGTAAAAAAAGTATGTTGTTCTGGGGTATGTTCTTACAAGGCTTAGCTCTATTATCTTTAATATTTGCCAATACTTTCGCTCATTACATTATAATATCTTCTTTATTGGGTTGGGGAACAGCGATGGTGTATCCAACTTTTTTAGCAACTGTAGCAGAAAACACACACCCAATCGACCGCCCAAAAAGCTTAGGCGTATTCAGATTATGGAGAGATTTAGGATATGCCATCGGTGCCATTTTAACCGGATTTATGGCTGATGTATTTGGTTTAAATAGCGCGGTAATTTTAATTGGTGTATTAACCTTAGCTTCTGCATTTTTTATTGAAAGACGTATGCGTTGTAAAAATAACGCTCCAAAAATTTCATCCTTGTTCTTTTTTAAGAAACAACACGAGCTATTATCTTAAAATAAGACGAGAGTTTACTCAAGAATTACTTTAAACACGATTTATATCATTGTTTTAATGAAACAGAATGATGTTGGTCATGGTGTTAGCCTGAAAGGTTATTTGTACCTATCTTTAATAAATATAATTCTTACTTATGAATGTAAATAACAAAACAATTCTTGTTACCGGAGGAGGAAACGGTATGGGACGTGAATTAGTTCTACTCCTTTTAAAAAAAGGTGCCCGCGTTGCGGCCTTAGACGTTAGAGAAGATTATTTAAATGAAACAAAATCTTTAGCAGGTGCCAATGCGAATCGTTTATCACTTCATGTGGTGAACATAACAGATAAATCTGCCGTTGAAAATTTGCCTCAGCAAATTATAAATACGCACGGACAAATAGACGGCATTATCAACAACGCCGGCATCATACAGCCATTTGTAAAAGTGAATGATTTGGATTACGCATCAATTGAACGTGTCGTAAACATTAATTTTTACGGTTTACTTTACATGACGAAAAGTTTTTTACCACATTTATTAAAGCGACCGGAAGCTCATATTGTAAATATCTCGAGCATGGGTGGATTTTTACCCGTGCCAGGACAAAGCATCTATGGCGCAACTAAAGCTGCCGTAAAACTTTTAACGGAAGGATTACGTTCAGAATTATTAGATACAAACGTAAGAGTCACTTTGATTTTTCCGGGTGCTATTGGAACTAACATTGCGAATAACTCAGGATTAAAAATGCCAAGTGTGTCCAAAGAACAAGAACAGAAATTTAAATCTTTACCTGCAACAAAAGCTGCAGAAATGATTATTGAAGGCATGGAAAAAAACAAATATCGGGTAATGGTCGGCTCCGATTCACGCTTTATGGATTTTCTTTACAGATTAAGTCCGAAATTTGCCGCCGAGTTTATTTATAAAAAAATGAAGGAGCTATTACAGAAGTAAATAAATACGGCCCCCTCGACAAGCTCGGGGACCATCCTTAACATGACAGTCGTTAGCAAGTGTCATTCCGACTGTAAGGAGGAATCTGTTTGAAAAAATGTCTCGACTCCGTCTACCTTCATCACCATTTCGGTAGATAAACTCGACATGACAAATAAAAGCCCCCGAAAATCGGGGGCTTTTATTTTAATAATTCCATAAATCCTGAAGTTTCTTTTTGAAACGATCTTTAGGTAAAAAGTTCCATTCCAAGTCAACATTCATTGGTACCGGTGTATCTAAACTACCTTCACGCATAACCGGCGCATCCAGATATTCGAAACAATTTTCAGTTATCAAGGCAGCAATCTCTCCTCCTATTCCACCAGTTAAAGTATCTTCATGCAACACTAAAACTTTACCTGTTTTACGAACGGATTCATAAATAGTATTGGTATCTAATGGCGCTAATGTTCTTAAGTCAATTAAATCAGCACTAATATCACTGAATTCATCCAACGCTTCCAATGCCCAATGTACACCTAAACCATACGTAACAATGGTAACATCTTTTCCATGACGTAATACTCTTGCTTGCCCGAATGGAATCGTGTAATAATCATCCGGAACATCTTCTGTTATACTTCTGTATAATGCTTTATGCTCAAAGAACATGACAGGATTCGGATCTTCAAACGCTGTCAATAATAATCCTTTTGCATCCACCGGAAATGCCGGATACGCAATTTTTAATCCCGGAGTTTTGAAGAACCATGCTTCATTACTCTGACTGTGGAATGGTCCGGCTGCTACGGCACCGCCTGTTGGCATTCGCACTACCACATCAGCGTTTTGTCCCCAGCGATAATGACTCTTCGCTAAATTATTAACGATTTGAGTAATACCCTCACTTACGAAATCAGCGAACTGCATTTCCACCATCGCCTTATGACCATTAATAGATAAACCAAAACCGGTTCCTAAAATGGCGCTTTCACATAACGGTGTGTTCCTTACTCTTCCTTTACCAAACTCGTCTACAAAACCTTCAGTAATCTTAAATACACCGCCGTACTCCGCAATGTCTTGTCCCATTAAAACAAGATTAGGATGTTTACGCATCGCTAAACGCATTCCATCAGAAACAGCATCAATTAAACGCTTGTTTGTTTTGGAGCCATTTGTATTTGAAGTATCAGTTGTTGAATAAGGTTTAAATATTTCAGATAATTCCTTTTGTGTATCAGGAGCCGGATTACTTTCAGCGAACGCAATCTCCAGACCGTTATCAATTTCTTTTTTAATATCCGCGCGAATCGATTCGATATTTTCTTCGCTCAATACACCTTCGGTAATTAAGAATCTTTCATAGTTATTTACCGGATCTTTTTTACCCCACACATCAAACAATTCCTTCGGTACATATTTTGTTCCACTCGCTTCTTCATGTCCGCGCATACGGAACGTAATACATTCTAAAATTATCGGACGAGGTGTTTCACGAATCGATTCCGCTAATTGCTTTACGGTTTCGTACACTTTCACCACATTATTTCCATCAACGGTTACTCCTTCAATACCGTAACCAATCGCTTTATCGGCAAAAGATTTACAACGGAATTGTTCGTTGCTTGGTGTACTTAATCCGTAACCGTTATTTTCAATCACAAAGATTACAGGCAAATCCCAAACAGCAGCTGTATTAATACTTTCATGGAAATCACCTTCACTGGCTCCACCATCTCCACTAAAAACAACTGTTACCTTTTTATCTTGTTTTAATTTATTAGCTAAAGCAATTCCATCTGCGACTCCCATTTGAGGTCCTAAATGGGAAATCATCCCCACAATTTTAAACTCTTGTGTTCCGAAATGGAAAGAGCGATCGCGACCTTGCGTAAAGCCACCAGGTTTACCCTGAAACTGAGAAAATAAACGGTTAAGCGGAATTTGACGGGTTGTAAAAACACCGAGATTACGATGCATTGGAAGGATGTATTCGTCCGGGTTTAAAGCACTGGCCACTCCTACAGAAATAGCTTCCTGTCCGATGCCACTGAACCATTTTGCAATTTTTCCCTGACGTAACAGAAGGAGCATCTTCTCCTCAATCATTCGGGGTTTTAATATGTTTTTATAGAGCGTTAAAAGCGTATCGTCTTTCAGCTTTTTACGATCGTATTTAATTGGAGTTTCGGCTGTAATTAACATGTGGCAAAGATAGGAATTGTATTGAGGAATCATTGACAGATAATTAACAAAAGTGATTGAAATTTAGGTCAGTTTTAGGACGGAATATGGACAAAATTGAGCGAAACAAGGTATGTGCTTATTGTAAAAAGAAAGAAAATAGCATGATAATTGTATTTTTACCTTTAAACTAACCCCTTAAAGCATGAAAAAAAATCTACATTTTATTGCTGCTTTGTTTATGGTGAGTTCAATAACATCTATTGCTCAAAATAAACAACCTTTATTAAATAACAGCGTCTCTCTACTGGAAGAATCAAATACACTTACTTTATCGAAAGTAAAACATAATGATTCTCTGAGCGGATTTAACGAACAACAAGCGCGTGACTTAGCTCCTCTAAAGGGAATTACCGCTGAAGAAATGGATGTTTACATGGCAATTTCTAGGCGTGATTTTATTAAAAGCAAATACAATCTAGTTTCGAAACCTATCAAGAACGACTCTTATTCTAATGTCACAAAATTAGCAACTGCTTCTTGCGTTAATGAGGATTTTGAAGAACAAGGACTCGTTACTTCGGTTCCCGCGGTAGTAAACGTAACTACTACTACTGATGTAAATGGCTGGACAGTGACAAGCGGAGTTAACACCGCATCTAATGGCTCTTGCGTTCTTGGGGGATGCTGTACATCTAGTACTGGATTAGTTGTAGCTGAAATTGGTATTGGATCCTCTGGTTATGTTGACGCTGTAATTGGCGCATCCTATCCAATATTTTCTGTTTTTGGTAATAATGCAAACAACGGAAGTCTAATAAGCGGAAATCCTACTAATATGCGTGGCGACTGGATTGTTAGAGTTAACAATCAAACTGCCGGTGCAGGAATTTCAAGAATCACTAAAAGCTTTATTGTTAGCCCTGCCAACGCGAAATTTAAATTCGCTTCAATTGCTGTTGCTCAAGGTGCGCACTGTTGTTGTGATAACGTTGGGATTGCTATAAACTTTAAAGATTGTTTAGGTAATATGTTAGCAACATCAGGTCAATTTAGTGTTTCTCCTTCTGCCGGACCTGGCTGTACTCCAACAGGACCTTGCACCACCGGTGCACCACTTACATTTACAAATGCTGCAATTGCAGGATGGGTTTATAATAAATGGCGTGTTGATTCAGTAGACCTTTCATTTTGGATTGGAAGCTGTATTTCAATTGAGGTAACCGGAATCGATTGCCCTTACTCCGGCCATGCAGGTTACGCGTATTTTGACGCACAATGTTCACCTATTGCCGTAAGTAGCGGTGTAAGCACTTTACATCAGTCTGAAATGTTTAACCTATATCCTAATCCTAACAACGGAAGTTTTAATTTAGATATTGCTAAACCTATCCAAAACGGTGAAATTGAAATACGAAATATTTTAGGACAAGTTGTAATGCGTGAAGAAATCAAACAGGGCAGCAACAAAATCAACTCACAGAATTTATTAAAAGGCATTTATACTTATGCCGTGTTACAAAACAAAGAAGTAATTCATATTGGTAAAGTAATAATTGAATAATCAACTTCGAGAATGAAATGAAGCAATCTAAAACAGATTGCTTCGCTTCATTACATTGCGCTCGCAATGACGGCCCTTTAATCCTCCTTAAACTTTAGCCAAGTCAGTTCTTTTATTTTAAATCGCAAGCCGGCATAAATCATTCGTCCGTAAATTGGTCCCCACACCATACTCGCGTCGAAATATTTACTAAACGGTGCTTCACTGGCAACGATTGGATTCTGCTGTTTATAGTCCAAGGCATTCTCTACCCCAACATAAATATGTAATTCCGCCTTAGGGAATTTGGTGAGATAAGTGATTTGTCCTAATACATTATAGAAGTCTGGCGAATACGAGTTTCGTTTATAAACCTCCGGATTTGATTGTGTATACGGTAATCGCTTTGAACCATTGTATTGTAGAGTTGCGTCAAACTGCCAGTGATTCCGCTTGGTTTCGTAACTGAAATTAACAAAAGCACGGTGCATGCTAACCATTGGCTTCTGCATTAATCCCTGCTCGTACTTCATCTTTGTATCCACATAACGATAAGCGGTCTTAACAAAGAAACGCTTGCGCGGCTCCATATTAAATTCAAACTGAGCAGTGTTGGAATACGACGGTCCTTTAAGATTGTAGATATTTACTTCCTGAGTATTTTTATCTACATCAACAACCACCTGATTCGTAAAATCTGTTCGGTAGGCGTCGACCGTTATATAAGCCTCGCGGTAATTGATTTTAAACTTTTGAGTAAAGTTAAAACCATAATTCCAACCATCTTCAGGTTTTAATCCATAAGGCATACTGAAATCCGAAGGTGTTACTACCCATGTTCGCGATGATGCCATCAAATAAGTATTATCCGCAAAAATATTAGCTGTGCGTAATGCACGGCCTCCGCTCAATCTGAAAACAGTCTTACTTTCATTTAAGGCATAACGCAAATGTAAACGCGGTGTAAAGAACAATCCGTAGTAATTATGATAATCAGCCCTTATCCCTGCTACCAAATTAAACTTGTCTTTTGTGTTATGCGCAAACTCTGCAAATGCCCCGCCTACTTTTTCATTACGGTTGTACTTAAATAGCTGAAACTTTTCATCAATCACATCATCCATATAACTCGCTCCCACTTTAAAGCTGTTATCTGTGGTTTTAATGATACCCTGATAAATATAATTGGCATAAAATGTTTTTTGCAATCCTGAATACTTACTGTGACCATAATAATTATTCTGGTTATGATTTAAATAGGATAACTGCAATCCCATACTGGTACCCGGTTTTTTAAGAACATAACCCGTTTTGCTGTAGACTTCCCATTTTTCATTATTAATTCCTATTTCATAGGGATGAATAGAATCGTTGTGGGCATGCGCGGTAGATAATTGTCCGCCCTTTCGTTCATCAATCATATATCCGCCGCCAAAACGCGCCTCAAAACCTTTTTTCCCTTCATAGGTATATTTTTTGATGACGTTGTATTGTCTTCCTGTTGGGATATCCAGAAACAAATCATGATTGTGATCCTCAGCGAGGGGATTAAAACTGGCATGCGCCAACCATCCGGTAGAAAAACGCTTTGTTACTTTCTGCACGAAATCCAAATTATACTCGTTACGTCCGTTTTGATTTATATAGGTATTGAAATTTAATTTGTCGGCATTAGCCGGATCGTGCAACTCAGTATTGATTTGACCGGTAAAACTTTCATAGCCATTTACAACTGAACCTGCACCCTTACTTAATTGAATAGATTTTATCCATGTTCCGGGAATAAAAGTTAATCCATAACTGTTGGCTAATCCACGCATATAGGGCATGTTTTCCTTGGTAATTTGCGCGTATTGTCCGGATAAACCAAGCATTTGAATTTGTTTGGTACCGCTAACGGCATCAGCAAAATTCACATCAATACTAGGATTGGTTTCGAAGCTTTCCGACAAATTACAGCAAGCCGCTTTCATGAGAGAGCGCTCCGTTAAAATTTCAGTTTTAATTGGATTGAGGTAAGAAATTTCGGTGCCACTGCTGATGTATTCAATTTCAACTTCAGAGAGGTTTACACCACTGGTTAAGATAACGGTTATCGGCTTACTATCATCTTTCACAATTACACCTTCGGTTTTATAGCCTGTTAGTGAAAATAAAACCGTATCGCCTTTGGTTGCGTGTATCAACTGAAAATTGCCGGCTGTATCTGTCATGGCAATTTCACCGTGCTTCACCTGTATGATAGCATTCGGCAAACCAACAGGCTTTTTTTTGGCATCGAGTTCAACAACTCGACCTTTAATTTGGGCCGAGGTTAAAAACGAACAACCAATTCCAATAAGGAAAAGGAATAATTTTTTCATTTTAAACGAATGAATTATTTCTTATCCTCACATTTATTATCACGGTATTGGCAGCATTTAGGCAGCTTTTTGTAAACTGCATCTGTTGATTTTATATCGCCCACATCATGTCCTGCTTTTGCAATGGCTTGCTTAATTTGATCAGGACTTACTTTATCCGGACTGTAAACACAGGTTGCAACCTGTGTTTTTTCCTCCCAGGTGCAAACTTTAACGCCTTTTATATCGGCGGCATTTTCGATACGTTCTTTACATTGTTCGCAATTGCCCTTTACGGAAAATGTTACGGTTTGAGTTGATTTGGTTTGACTAAATACATTAACGGATAAAAACAATCCGATCAATAAAAATAAATTCTTCATGTTAATTTGATTTAATGGTTAAATAATAAAATATAAACTGACGAAAGGAATCAGCTCACCATTAAATTCTGAGTACGGAAGTCTTTATAATATCGCTCTGCAAGAGCTTTGGAGGTGGAACAAAAGACTCCGATGAAACATTGGATGTATGAATCAATATATCTGATAGCTGAAATGTAGTATTAAAAATTAAATCCACTGTAGGAATCTGAATATCGGAGCCTACATTGATCTTTTTAGCAATAAAATCAGGGGCATAACGCGCAAACGTATTCTCATTATCGCAACAACCGGAAGGCATTTCCTCTTCTTCCTCCCCACAACAAGTATTATCCTTTACTAAAAAACTCACGGTTTCCAATTCACCGCCACAATAATGCATGTAAACAGGAATACCAATAGCCGTAGTTACGTAAACTGCAACCATTAGTCCGAAAAGATATTTTTTAAAGGCTTTAATAGTGTTAACTTCTTATCACAAATTTCGTTATTTTTTAGGTACGTTTTTCACAAATTTGTTAAATCATCTAAATTATGAGTAAAGAGGCGATAAAGACGAGGATAGCAGAGCTTTCGAAGGATATTGAGGCTCATAACTATAATTATTATGTGCTGGATAAACCAAACATCAGCGATTATGATTTCGACATGATGTTGGAAGAACTCATTAAACTCGAAAAAGAGCACCCTGAGTTCGCCCTCCCTGATTCACCTACACAACGCGTGGGCGGACAAATTACTAAAGAATTTAAAAGTGTAAAGCATAAATATCCTATGCTTTCTTTGAGTAATAGTTACAGTACCGAAGACATGGAGGATTTTGATCGCCGTGTACGTGAAGGTTTAGGATTAAGTAACGATTTATTTGGCGGAGCCGTTGATTATGTATGCGAACTAAAATTCGATGGTTTATCCATTGGACTCACTTATTTAAACGGCCAATTACAACAAGCAGTAACACGTGGTGATGGCGTTCAGGGTGATGATGTAACAACCAATGCAAAAACGATACGCTCGATTCCTTTAAAGTTAAAAGGTCATTTCCCCAATGAATTTGAAATACGCGGAGAAATATTTTTACCAAGAAAGGCTTTCGATCAAATTAATAAAGAACGGGAAGAAATCGGTGAAACGCCGCTAGCTAATCCACGCAACGCTGCCTCCGGCACCATGAAAATGCAGGATTCTAAAGTGGTGGCGAAAAGAAAACTCGATTGCTTTTTGTATTTCCTATTGGGAGAACAAGTTCCACATCAAAAACATTCAGAGAATTTAGAGGCTGCAAAAACCTGGGGATTTAAAGTATCGGAGCACACCAAAGTTTGTCATGGCATTAACGAGGTATTAAAATACATAGAACATTGGGATAAAGCCCGACATCAGTTACCTTACGACATCGATGGAATTGTAATTAAAGTAAATGATTACAAGCAGCAACAACATCTGGGCTTTACGGCAAAATCACCTCGTTGGGCCATCGCTTACAAATTTAAAGCAGAGCAAGTAAGTACACAATTAGAAAAAATAACATACCAGGTTGGAAGAACCGGTGCTATCACGCCGGTCGCAAATTTGAAACCGGTTTCATTAGCGGGGACAACCGTAAAGCGGGCTTCATTACACAACGCTGATATTATAGAAAAACTGGATGTACGTGAAGGCGATTTTGTGTTTGTAGAAAAAGGCGGAGAAATCATTCCGAAAATTATTGGTGTTGATTTGACTAAACGTCCTGAGCATTTAGCAAAAACAAAATATATCACACATTGTCCGGAATGCAATACTGAACTCATCCGCCATGAAGGTGAAGCCTTGCATTATTGTCCGAACGAAAATGGATGTCCTCCACAAGTAAAAGGTAAAATGGAACATTTTGTTTCCCGTAAGGCTATGAACATTGATAGCTTAGGTGGAGAAACGATTGAACAATTATACGAAGCCGGACTACTACGAAACATTGCGGATATTTATGATTTAAAGAAAGAACAACTTTTACCTCTCGAAAGAATGGCAGAGAAAAGTGCTCAGAATTTAATTGCCGGTATTGAAAAAAGTAAAGAGGTGCCTTTTGAACGCGTTTTATTTGCCATTGGTATCAGACATGTTGGAGAAACAACTGCTAAAAAAATTGCACGCAAAGTAAAGAACGTTGATACACTCTCCTCTCTCAATAAAGAACAATTGTCAGAGATTGATGAAGTCGGCGAAACAATTGCGGATAGTATTCTTGACTTCTTTTCAAATAATGACAACAAAATAATAATTGAACGATTAAAACGAAGCGGTTTGCAGTTTGAAATAAACGAAGAGGATGTACAACCGGGAAGCGATAAACTAAAAGACTTAACCATTGTGATTAGCGGCGTATTTAGCAAACATAGTCGCGATGAATATAAAGACATGATTGAAAGAAACGGAGGCAAGAATTCAGGTTCCATCTCCAAGAAAACAAGTTTTGTATTGGCGGGTGATAATATGGGTCCGGAAAAATTAAAAAAAGCGGAAAGTTTAGGTGTAAAGATTTTAAATGAAGATGATTTTTTAGAAATGATAAAATAAAACAACATGAATCAATTTAACAACAGAAACACAAGTACCGGCAGTAAAATATTACGCGGCTTAAAATTTGGAGGATTAATTTTCATTGTTACCATCATTGGCATGTCATCGTGCAGTTATGTAAGTGTAAATGGTGATGAAGAAGCGGTATTAATTATGAAACCTTTTTTCTTTGGTCATGGTGGTGTAGATGAAACACCCGTAAGTTCAGGGCGAATCATGGTGGCCGCTACTACTGATGATGTCATTTTTAAAATTACGCCTGTTGCCTATGCAGAGAAATTTGAAAATCTGATTTCTGATGATAATGTTCCTTTAGACTTCGAAACGCATTTAACATTGCGTATACATAAAGGCAGCACACCTGATTTATATAAAAATTTCGGGTCGGATTGGTATGAGCACAATGTTTCTCCTAAATTCAGATCATTGGTACGCGATGTGGTAAGTGCATACAAAATGCAAGATTTAATTAGTAGTCGTGAAATCTTAACAGCTATTGATGAAAAATTATATAAAAGCATGGAAACTTATTTTAAGGCCATAAAGATTCCGGTTGAAATTATGCAAGTAACCATTGGTGCCGCTACTCCGCCTGATGAAGTATTAGTGGAAACACAAAAAACCGCTGCGCAAAATCAAAGTATTTTAACACAAGAAGCGCGCGCAAAAGCTGAGTTATCTCGTAAGCAAGCAGAAATCAACAAAGCCATAGCCGACGAAGCTTACAAACAACAAATGGGCATGAGCATCAGCGATTATTTAGAATTACGTCAGTTAGAAATTGAAAAAGAAAAAGTTGAACTCATAAAAGACAAACAAAACGTGTCGATTATTTTCGGAGATGTTAAGCCGGTAAAAACTATTAAATAAAAATGAAAGGTCGGAAAAAATATGTTCTTTTATTTTTTACCGTCTTTCTTGTATTTAAAAAATTTCAAGCCCAAAATCTCAGTCCTAAAATTAAAGCCTTTACCAGAGGTGAAGTTTTAGAGTACGATGTATTTTACAATTGGGGAGTTATTTGGGTGAATGCCGGCTATGTGAACTTTTCAGTAAAACACGAAACGGTTAAAGACAAAACATTGTTTCATTTTATCGGTGAAGGTTGGAGTAAAAAAAACTGGGATTGGTTTTACAAAGTGCGCGATAAATTTGAAGCCTTTAATGATACTGCTACGCTTCGCCCATTTAAATACATCAGAAACAGTAACGATGGCGGCGAATGGGTGTACAACGATGTAACTTTTGACCAACGGAATAACAAAGCCATTGGTTACATTAAAAGTAAAAAGCGCCCCACTTTAAAAATTGATACATTAAAAATTACGTCCCTTACCTTCGACCCCATGAGTATGATTTATTACGCGCGGGCATTAGACTACAATAATTTTAAAGTGAAAGATGAAATACCAATTAGCATTTTACTCGATAACGAAGTATTTAAACAAAAGATTACCTATTTAGGAAAAGAAACTATAAAAACCGAACTGGGCACATTTAATTGCATAAAGTTTAAGCCCACTTTAATCCCCGGAACCATTTTTAAGGAAGGAGATGAAATGACGGTTTGGGTAACAGACGATGACAGGAGATTACCTATAAAAGTAGAAACACCGATTGTAGTAGGTACAGTAAAGGTTTATCTAAAAAAATACAGCGGGGTTGTTACCCCTTAAAAGTGATTTTTGTCATTATGCACACAATTTAACAAATAAATAAAGGATATTTTTGTCCGAATTATAAAAACACATTACATTTGTGTAAACAAATAGATAATGTTTTCAAAAGCCTGCGAATATGCCATTAGAGCCACGATTTATGTTGCCGAGCAATCTAATCTAGGAAAAAGAGTTAGCCTTAAGGAAATTGCAGCTGCGATAGATTCACCGGAGGCTTTTACAGCAAAAATCTTACAACAATTAAGCCGCGCAGAAATAATTGATTCTGTAAAAGGTCCAAGTGGTGGATTTAGTATAGAAAAGAAAAAGGCGCACCAATTAAAAATAGGTAAAATTGTGTTGGCTATCGACGGTGATAGTATTTATAAAGGTTGCGGCTTAGGTTTTAAAGAATGCTCTGAAAAACGCCCCTGCCCTGTTCATCATAAATTTAAAAAAGTGCGTGATGAATTAAGACATATGCTTGAAACGACAAGCATTTATGAACTATCAAAAGAGCTTGAAAAGGGCTTAACATTTTTACATCGATAAAAAAATTTGAATAAATAAAGGATATAAAGGTCTTTTTATATTAATTAAAAACGTAAAATCATGAATACAACAAAAGCACAAGTGGCTACAAAGCCTAAATCACAACTAAATACCATCGGCATCGATGGTTGGTTTAATAAACAAGCGGAGAAATTTGAAAAAAGCCGATTCGGTTGGATGGCCATGTACATGACCGCTCAAAGCTGTTTAGGTTCTATAGCTTGTCTTTATATTTTACAAAATAAAGCAAGCGATATTTTACTTGTTTTGTGTGCGGTAATTACAATGGCATGCAATGCAATATTTATTGCACAAGGTCCGGGCAAATGGTGCTTGGCTTCGTTCTACTTAAGCATTTTCGCTAACTCACTCTTCATTTTAACGAATATTTAAAAACATGGGCGACATAACCAACATAAATGACATCAAATTACTTGTTGATTCGTTTTACGGAAAAGTAAGAGAAAATGAATTATTGTCGCCCATTTTTGAAAACATCATTAAAGACCGATGGCCCACACATCTTGATAAAATGTATCGTTTTTGGCAGACTGTGTTGTTAGATGAGCATACTTATTCGGGCAGTCCGTTTTTACCGCATGCAAAGATGCCAATAAGCAATCTTCACTTCGGTGTATGGTTAGAGTTATTTTTTAAAACCATAGATGAAAATTTTTCAGGTCCAAAAGCCAATGAAGCAAAATGGCGGGCAGAAAAAATGGCTGAGATGTTTGAGCTAAAAATTGAACATTATAAAAACAACCCTCAACTAAAACCGCTATGAATATTATTGTAAAAGCCCCTATTATTTTGGCAGCCGCCTATTTATGGATAGGATTTGTTGGAGCCATTAGTTTCATGGAAGCCTGGATAAAGTTCAGGGCTCCCGGCGTAAATCTGCAAATAGGTTTAGGTATTGGCCGATTGGTGTTTAATGCGCTAAACAAAGTAGAATGGATTTTAGCACTTGCAATTATTGCAGGTTATTTCTTATCAGAAAAATCATTTAGAGATTCTGATGCCATGCTGTTCTATGTTCCTCTAATTATTCTGTGTATACAATCAATCTGGCTATTACCTGCACTCGACCAACGTGCAGAAATGCACATTCAAGGTATTGATGTGCCTTCATCTCCATTACACCTCTATTATGTAATTGCAGAAATCATAAAAGTAATGTTCTTATTCGTATTTAGTTTGCAACAATTTAAATAAAAAAATATGGAAACAATTGAAAAAACAATCGGACAAATAGTAGCCGATAATTATAAAACAGCAGCCGTTTTTGAATCTTTCGGAATTGATTTTTGTTGCAAGGGTAATAAAACAATTGATGAAGCCTGTGACGAAAAGAGCATAAGTAAAACTTTACTTATACACGATTTAAATAAAGTAACCTTATTAAAAAATGAAAATAATACCAATGAAGACTACAACTCTTGGGAACCTTCCAGACTAGCAGAACACATTGAAAACAAACACCACAAATATGTGGAAGAAAAAACACCATTAATAAAACAATATCTTAATAAAATTTGTCAGGTTCACGGTCATAAACACCCGGAACTCCATACGATTAATGAGCTCTTTGGCGAATCGGCTTGGGACTTGGCTGTACATATGAAGAAAGAAGAACTTATTCTTTTTCCATTTGTAAAAAGATTAGCCTTAGTTCAGAACAAACAAACAAGTAGTTTGGGCAAACAAGCTTTCGGTAGTATTCAAAATCCGGTTGATGTTATGAAGCATGACCATACCATTGAAGGAGAACGATTCGAAAAAATCACGCAACTCACAAATAATTTCACGCCACCCCCAGACGCTTGTAATACTTATAAAGTAACTTTTGCCATGTTAAAAGAGTTTGTAAATGATTTACATCTTCACATTCACCTTGAAAATAATGTGCTATTTCCAAAAGCGATTGAATTGGAAGAAAAGTTAAGACAAACAAACTTTACAGACCGTAAATAAACTCATATTCTTTATAGGAAAATTCAGCCGGAATAACTTTCTATTCTCACTTTAGTCAAAATGTAAAATCATGACTTAAATCTGCATAAAACTAAAAAGGCACCGTAAAGGCGCCTTTTTAGTTTTTCTGCGGGCTCAAATTTACCCTGTTCGAACCAAATAACCAACGAAAACTCCGAAGAATCGAAAGAAGCCCAAATTCAGCGATTTTTAGCCGATTTAAGGGCTGTAAGCCACTTCTGCAAGGTGTTTAGGGTTGGTCAGAAATAAGGACTGTTATCGTATTTTACGGTAATTTTACCGTAATTAACAACATTTATCTCCTGCCTGAATCGGCGGACATTTTTCCGACCCGTAACTGCAATAAACGCAACAATCTCCTTTTAAAGGCTTTAGTACAGATTTACATTTTTCGCATTCGTAAAAGTAAACGCAGGCATCTGTAGGCATGATTTCTTCTTTTTTGTGTCCACAATTTGGGCAAGTCAATGTTGAATTTAATTCAACTGTCTTACCATTGTATGTTGTACAGGTTTTACAGGTCATATGTTTTTTATTTATATAGTAGTTAAGTCCCGTTGCAAACAAAAGCCCAAACATACCAATATAAAGTAATATTGTCCAATGGTCGCTGTCATAAAAGTTGTATGAAAAAATAATAAGGCCTCCTGAAATAACAGAAATGATAGTCGGCATTATATTTTTATGCGAACGATAACTAACATAAAGTCCAATAATTGATATTACTGCCATAATCTGAAAAACCCACATCGTCCATCCGCCAAATAATTCAAAGCTACCAAGTCCAAGAGCAGATGCCCCAAAGGCAAAAAGTGGGAAACAACAAGGAGAGAATATAGCCGTTAGGAAAAGCCCAAGTGTTCCAAATTTATCTATGTTACTGAGTAATTTCATGTTTTATTTTTCCCTAATATATTTACAACAATCTGGTAGCTTAATGTATTTGACTTTGGGAGCATATATGTTTTCAGTATCATGTCCAGCCAAGGCAAGTTTCTCATGAATCTTTTCCAATGAAACAGTTTTAGGATTATAGGTCAATTCAAGCATCTTGGTTTCCATATTCCAAAAAGCTTTTTTGACCCCTTTGACTTTTGCTGCTTTTTCAATCCGGGTTTTACATTTACCACAATTCCCCCATACTTTTATTTCAGCAATTACATCTTTCTTTTTTCGCTTTAAAGAATAAAGATATTCTTCTACTACAAATGGTATTATGCTCATATTGCGTCCTTTTTACATTTTGCTCATATCATGTCCTTCCATCGGATTAGCACCTTTTTTGAACATGTATTCGCTATTTAATAGATATGCGCCCGATACAACTATCGTATCTCCTTTCTTCAATCCGTGCAGAATTTGTGTGTATTCGTTTGTTTCAAGCCCAGTATGCACCATAACACTTTCAAATTTGTTATGGCCTTTTTTTACCCAAACGGAAGCTCCTTTGCCTTCTAATAAAACCGCATCGGTTGGTAGAGCTAATACAGATTTGGTATTCAGTAAAATCGAAAAATCTACTTGCATTCCAACTTTCAGACGATTGTCAAGATTGGGAACTTCAACTCTCACTAAATTAATTTGAGTTCCTGAACCTAATTCCGGATTCATAAATGTTATTTTACTTTCAACTTTTTTTTCGGTTAATCCAGGAAAACGAAGTGTAGCATTCATCCCTTCTTTAACCTTAGATAGATCATCAATAAAAACCTGTGCTTCTGCCCAAAGATTTCCATAATCAGCTACATGGTAGATACTGCCTCCTTCCATCACATAGTCTCCTTCTTTAATATCCACAGAAGAAACAATCCCCGAAACATTACTTGTAATTTTGAAAAGATCGTTGGACAAATCGGTATCATTTAGTTTTTCTATTTGTTTATCTGTTAAACCATAGAGCTTCAATTTGTTTTTTGCACTTTGTATTATTTTGTCAATATCAAACGATTCAGTTTTGAGTGAACGTTTTTTATCTAAAGCTAATTTGTACTCCCGTGCAGCTAAATTTAAGTCCTCACTGTATATTTCATAAACCACATCACCTTCTTTTATCGGTTCTCCTATGTTCTTTATGTATAGTTTATCAACTCTGCCCATTACCCTTGAACTTATAGACCATTGTTTATTTTGGTCAATGGTCAATCTTCCAGTCAATTGAATTTCATCGCCTAATTCATGTTCTGTCAGTACATCGGTTTTAATGTTCCCTAATTGAATTTGTTGATCACTAAGATTCAATCCTCCCTCATGTGTGGAGTGATCCTTCTTTACTTTTGTAAGTGGCATCTTACAAATGGGACAATTTCCCGGTTTGGATTCTATTACCTGCGGATCCATTGAACAGGTATAATATACGTCACTTTCCACCTTTTCTTCCTTTTGTGTACAAGCACCCAGTAGTAAGGTAAATAGAATTAAGGAGATAATATTTTTCATGTTTCTAGTTTTCACTTTTAATAAAACTTTCACTGTCCATTAACAATTGAGCATTCTCAGCAATAACGTCCCTTTCTGTAATTCCTGAAATAACTTCAATCATGCCATCTGCAATCACACCAGTTTGAATTTTGCAGGCCCTAAACAAATTGTTCTCCTTTAAAAACACCACTTTATTATTGCCTAAATCAACAATAGAACTAACAGGAATGAAGAGTCCTGTTAGTTCTCCTGCGTCAATAGTTGCCTTTACATTCGAACCAACTTCAATTGAATTGTTTGGGTTGGAAATGTAAACTCTTGCAGTAAGAGTATTTTGTCCTGCTCTTATTTCAGGCTCTATAAAATCAATTTTACTACCATTGGATAATTGTTTGCCGTCAACAGTAAGCAAAACATTCTGACCTTTTGAAACTATGTTTTGATTGTCAGTATAAATACTTAATAATACCCAAAGTTTTTTTGTGCTGTACACATTAAAAACAGCTTGACCTTTTTGAACATACATCCCTTCCTTAATCAAAAGTTCTTGTTGTATTTGTTCGTTCATCGAAGTCATTGTTGCTGAATTTGTTTTTTCTCCAATTAAATCATGCAAGTGTCCCGAAAACGGGCTATAAATTGTCACATATTCTATTGCCTTTTTATCTCCTTTTATTTTCTTGATTTGCTCTGCTGTTAATCCTTGAAGTGCTAAACGATCTTCAGCAGCTTTAATAAGAGCAGTATTGTCAGGATCATTTTTTAAAAGATAAATGTAATTCTCTTGTTCTGTTAGTAGTTCCTTACTATAAATATCCATTAGCTTTTGCCCTTTACTTAAAGGTTGGTATAAGTATTTGATGTACAATTTTTCAATCCTTCCCGCTACTCTTGATGATATAGTAGAAATTTCCCGTGTATCATAACTGACTTTTCCAGTGGCGTTAATCAACAAAGGAATCTTCTTTTGTTGCATACTTACCGTTTTAACCTGAGAGACCACATATCTATTAGTAGGTTTAAGTAGAATGTCTAACTCTGTATATTCTTCTTTGGTTTCCTCATTTTTCATTTCAACCAAATCCATTTTACATTTTGGGCATATTCCAGTTTTATCTTGAATAATTTCAGGATGCATAGGGCATGTATATTTCTTATCTGAAGAAGCCTCTTCTTTTTTCTCAACAAGATCCATTTTGCAAATGGGGCATTGTCCCGGTTCATCCTTTATAATTTCCGGATGCATAGGACAAGTGTACTTCTTGCCTTGGCTTGTTGCAACGTGATTTTTATGTTCACTGTTGTGGTGTTCATTCATATCGTTATGTTCTTTCTCATTCGTGCTATTGCAAGAACTAAAAATTAGAACGATAGATAATATTTTTAATAAACGCATTATCATTTTATTTCAAGTTGGTTTTCGTATTGAATTTGCAATTCAGCTAATTCCATTAGCTGGTCAATATAGTTTAATTGCATTAATTTTAAGTTTTGCCAAGCGTCCAGTACCATAAATAATTCTTCTGTATTCTGCTCATATGCCAACAAAGTTGTCTCGTAATTTTTCTTCATAGATGGAATAACAACTTTTTCAAAAAGCTCAATCTGTTGTTTTTTATTCTTAATTTTTACTTTGATATTTTCAATAGTCCCACTTACATTATTTACAAAACCTTGCTGCTCAAATTTAGCAGCTTCGATCTCATAATTTAAACCCTTCACAGTTGACTTATACATTTTAGATGACCAAGGGGCGATAGGTATTGTTACCATTGCCATTAAACTGAACTGCTGTGGCTGCTTTCCAAAGGCAAGCATGTGATCGTATTTTAAACCAAAGTCCGGGAGTCTTTTCGAGTTTTCAAATGTCTGTTTAGTTCGTAATAGGTTTTCGTTTTGCTTAAGAATCTTGAAGTCACTCCTTGCCGACATGATTGCAGCACTATCAATCAACACGTTTTCATATTCATTAAACTTTATTAAAGTATCTACATCAAAAGAGAGTTTTTTGTCACGATTCATTAAAGTATTTAATTCAATCATTTTTTGATTGATTTCTTGATTTGTCATTACCATCATAGTTTGAACGTCTCCTAACATACCCTTTGCTTTGTAATAAGCGTTGAGCTTATCCATTCCATATTTATATCTTAGCTCAGTTGACTCGATAAGGTATTTTAAAATATTCTCACTTTCCATAAGTATGGCTCTCCTTCTTTTTAGAATGACCCACTCATTGTAACTCATTTTAGCCATAGAAAAGAGTTCGTTTTTCATCGAGCCTTTCATTTCCTTTTCAATACCCGACATGCTTTTCATGTAATTTGAATTTGCATTTAACTTTTTAGGATTCATGATCATTTGTTGAGCTGACAACATAAAAGACCCCATGCCGTTTGTGTTCATTGCCGGGTCAGCCTTCCACATCTGAGGATTATAAGGAGTCATAAAGAAACCTGCGCCAACCTGTGGTGCATCCAATGCCTTTGCGCCTGTAGCATAAGTGTCATACGCATTAATTTTTGCATCGTATTTTTTCAAATCAGGTTGATTTTTTTCAATCTCATTTAAGACATTTTCAAGTGACATTACCTGTGAAAACATTTTTGATGAGTCAAGCAAAAAAACTGTAATCAGTAGAATGCTTTTTATTAAATATTTATATGTATTCATCATTTTTAATCTTCAAATTCCTGAACAATTAATTTTCCGTGTTTTCTTAGCTCGTATTCTCTTACCAATGCATAAAGGACTGGTAACACAATTAGCACAAATAAAGTGGAGGTAATCAACCCAAATACAAACGGAATAGTAATGGGCTTCATTACATCGCTTCCTGTTCCTGTTGCAAGTAAAACCGGCATTAGACCAATAATATCCACTAACACTGTCATAAGTTTTGGGCGTAGTCGTAAAGCTGCGCCATCGTAAATAGCGTCCTCAACATCTTGGCTTGTCAATTCTTTGTTTTCCGATTTCACCTTTTTTACTTTCTTAAATACTGAGTTATTCATATAGACCAACATCAGCACTCCTGTTTCGACCGCTACACCAAACAAGGCAATAAAACCTACGGCAACAGCCACAGAGAAGTTTACATTAAAGAAATGCAAAGAATACGCCCCACCAACCAAAGCAACCGGAACCGCTGACAAAACGATAAGAACTTCTCTGAAAGTATGGAAGGTGAAATAAAGTATGACCATAATTATCACAAGAACTATAGGAATTATCATAGTTAATCTCTCATTTGCCCGAACTTGGTTTTCATACTGACCACTCCATGTTAAGAAATAACCTTTAGGCAATTTCTTTATCACGCTTTCAAGTTTCTTTTTAGCATCATTTACCGTACTTCCTAAATCCCTATCTCTCACGTTGAATAACAATGTTCCTCGCAACATAGCGTTCTCAGAAGTAATCATTGGCGGGCCTTCGTTTATTTTAATTTCTGCAACAGCAGACAATGGTATTGGCCCATAATCCATTGTTTGTAACTGTAGTCTCTTTAGTTTATCAATTTTGTCCCTAAAATCCTGTGCAAATCTTACATTAACAGTAAAACGTTGTCTTCCTTCAACCGTAGTAGTTACATTCATTCCTCCTAATGCAGTTTCAATAAACATATTCACATCATCTACACTTAGGTCGTAACGACCAATTTCATCTTTTTTGATTTTTATATCCACATATTTACCTCCTACAATTGGATCAACATATAAATCCTTAACTCCATCAATTCCTTCTAATTCCTTTTTAAATTTTTGAGCAAGTTTGTTTATGGTGTCAAGACTTTGTCCATATATTTTCACCCCAACATCAGTTCTGATTCCGGTTGAAAGCATATTGATGCGGTTAATGATTGGTTGAGTCCAGCCATTAATTACGCCCGGAATTTGCATTTTCGAATTCAGGTCATTAATTATATCATCCTTGGTAAATCCTTCTCTCCATTCTTTTTGGGGCTTTAACAGAATAATACTTTCGATCATGCTTATTGGCGCATTGTCTGTTGCTGTATTTGCTCTTCCTGCTTTTCCCAATACATTTTGCACCTCCGGCACGGTCATAATTAGTTTATCCTGTACTTGCATAATTCTCTTTACCTCAGAATTTGAAACATCAGGCAATGTAACAGGCATGAATAACAATGAACCTTCATCTAAAGGAGGCATAAATTCCGTACCAAGGTTTAAAACAAGCGGAACGCTTCCTAATACCAAAGCAATACTTAATCCGATAGTAGTCTTTTTCCATTTCAAACACCACCGTATTAGCGGATTATACATCCAAAGGAAAAAGCGTGAAACAGGGTGTTTGCTTTCAGGCCTAACATTTCCTTTTAAAAACATAGTCATAAGAACAGGAACAAGGAATACTACAACGAAGGCAGATCCTATCATAGCGAAAGTTTTTGTCCACACAAGTGGGGAAAATAGTTTATGTTCCTGCCCCTCTAAAAAAAGGATCGGGCTAAATGACACCAAAGTGACAAGTATGGAATTGAACACTGCCTTTCCAATCAATTTAGAAGAATTTTCAATCTTCTTTTCTCTTTCTTCGTTTGATAACATATCAGTTAAATTATTTTGCTCAAATTAATCGTCTTCACCACTTATTGATTTTAATGCGTTTTCTACCATCACAATACCCGCATCCACTAAGTCACCAACCGCCAACGCTACACCGGCCAGCGACATAATATTAGATGTTATCCCAAACCAACTCATCATAATAAATGAAATTAAAATAGAAATTGGTATTGTGATAATTACTATCAAAGCGCTTCTTACATGAAATAAAAATATTAGTAACACGATTGCAACTACAATAATCTCTTCAATTACTGCCTCTTTTAATGTAGCTATTGTAGCTTCAATTAAATCTGACCTGTCATAAGCTGTTTTAAATTTTACACCGACAGGTAGACCTTTTTCTATTTCGGGAAGCTTTTCTTTTATTCTGTCAATGACATCTTTTGCATTCTCTCCATAGCGCATAATTACTATTCCACCAACTTTTTCTCCTTGTCCGTTCTCATCAATAATCCCTAATCTTAAATCGCCTCCCATTTGCACAGTAGCGACATCTTTTACTCGTATTGGAGTCGAATTAATAGTTTTCAAAGGAATCTCTTCAATCTCCTTAATATTTTTGATATAGCCTGAACCTTTTATGATATAACCAATATCAGATTGTTCAAATTTCCGTCCTCCAACATCGTTGTTATTTGCAGCAATTTTTTCATTAAGATCCATCAATGTTACATTATAGTATCTTAGCTTATTTGGGTCGGCAACGACTTGATATTGTCTTTGAAATCCCCCGAAAGAAGACACTTCACTCACACCTTCAACTGTTTGTAATGCAAAGCGAACATACCAATCTTGTAATGCCCGTAATTCACCTAAATCATATCCGGGTGCATCTAAAGTGTACCAATAAACATGTCCTAATCCGGTTCCATCAGGCCCAAGTGTAGGTGTTATTCCTTCAGGCAACAAACGCTGGGCATAATTCAATCTTTCTAAAACCCTTGTCCTTGCCCAATAAATATCTGCGTCATCATCAAAAATGACAAAAACGAAACTCATTCCAAACATGCTGTTAGCTCTGATGTTTTTTACTTTAGGAATACCTTGTAGGTTACTTACCAAAGGGTACGTTATTTGGTCTTCGATGATTTGCGGATTTCTGCCCATCCATTCAGTAAAAATAATTACCTGATTCTCGGATAAATCCGGAATAGCATCAACAGGGGTATTCTTAACCGCAATTATCCCATAAACAGTCACACCCGCTGCAATTAGCAGAACGATGATTCTGTTTTTTAATGCCCATGTTATGAAGTTACTTATCATCTTTTGTCTTTATTTCTTAAACGTACTACTTGCTATTTACAGCATGATTTTTTTGGGACAAATATCCACTTTATAATTCTCAAAATATTTTTAAGAACTCTTTTCATATTTTTTCTGCTTTAAATCCGGCTTTTTCTATTGTTTCGATTACTTTCTGTGCATCGATATGCGTTGTTTCAACTGTCAGAATTTTTTCAGGGTTATAGATGTCAACTTCCCACTTTTCAATCTCTGATTCGTTATTAAGCAAGGGCGTTACTTTTGCAACACATCCTGTACATTTTATATTGGTTTTGAATTTTAAAGTTTCCATGTTTTTTTAATTTATAGTTTTTAATTTAAGCCATAAGCTATTGCTTACAACACTAACTGAACTTAATGCCATTGCAGCACCAGCAATCATTGGGTTAAGAATAAATCCATTAAATGGATACAGAAGTCCGGCTGCAATTGGGATCCCTATGATGTTATAGATAAATGCCCAAAATAAATTTTGCCTGATAGTTTTTACTGTAAGCCTTGATAGTTTGATCGCCTCCGGAATGAGCATAAGATCTGAAGAAATGATTGTCATCTTGGCTACATCAATAGCAATATCTGAGCCCTTACCCATCGCAATACTAACATCTGATTGTGCTAAAGCTTGAGAATCATTAATGCCATCACCTACCATTGCCACAACTTTTCCCTTAGCCTGTAATTCTTTAATAAACTCGGATTTTTGAGCGGGTAGAAATTCCGCTTTGTAATTTATTAATCCGACTTGTTTAGCTACCGCAGAGGCTGTTTGTGTATTGTCGCCAGTAAGCATGTATACTTCTATTCCCTGATTTTGCAAATGCTCTATAGCTTTGGCTGAATTAACTTTTACTTTATCCGCTATTGCTATCACTATTAAAACCTGTTTTGAATCAGAAAAGAAAGTTACTGTTTTAGCTTCGCTTTGCAGGGCAGCTGCTTTTTCAGAATCAGCGGAATTTATTTGAATATTATTTTCGTTCATTAAAGCCTTGTTCCCTACAAAATAAGCTTGCCCATCTATAATTGCTTTAACGCCTTTACCAGTAATATTCTCAATACTATTTAATTGAATCGGAATTGTATTATCCTTTTTCAAATACTTACTTACAGCTTCGGCAAGCGGATGAGCAGATTGCGATTCAATGGCCATCAAGATTTGTTTTGATTGATCTGCACTTATTATATCCGAAATAATGAAATCAGTTACTTCGGGCTTCCCTTCTGTTATAGTTCCGGTTTTGTCTAAAATAATTGCAGTAACATTTTTTGCCAATTCAAGACTTTCGGCATCTTTAATTAATATGCCATGCTCGGCACCTTTTCCAACCCCAACCATAATAGCTGTGGGAGTTGCCAATCCTAATGCGCATGGACAGGCAATTACTAATACGGTTACCATTGAAAGTAATCCTTGTGTAAGCCCATTGTCACCACCAAAAATCCACCAAACCATTAAACTTAATATGGAAAGAGCTATTACAACGGGGACAAATATCGCTGCAATTTTATCTACAAGTTTCTGAACCGGGGCCTTACTTCCCTGTGCTTCCTGCACCATTTTTATTATTTGAGCAAGAACAGTTTCGCTTCCAACTTTAAGTGCCTTAATTTTGAAACTACCTTTTTGATTTAATGTACCGGTAAAAACTTTGTCGCCTTGTCGTTTTTCTACAGGAATAGGTTCTCCACTGATCATGCTTTCATCAACAAAGGATACGCCTTCTATTACTTCACCATCTACCGGAATTTTATCACCGGGTTTCACCAGAAGAATATTACTCATGTGTACTTTTGAAATCGGCATTTCCATTTCATGACCGCCTTCATGAATGACTGTAACAGTCTTAGGTTGTAAACCTATTAATTTCTTAATGGCTGATGACGTGTTAGACTTTGCCTTTTCCTCTAACAGCTTTCCTAATAAAATAAATGCTATTACCACTGAGGCTGCTTCAAAATAAACATGTGCATGTAAGCCTCTCTTATGCCAAAACTCAGGATAAAATGTATTAAATGCACTAAACAAATAAGCTATCCCTGTGCTTAATGCAACCAAAGTATCCATATTAGCACTAAAGTGCTTGATTTGCTTGTAAGCATTAATAAAAAAGTTCCTGCCAAACCAAAAAAGAACAGGAGTTGTTAAGACCATCATTATTTGATTTGCGTATGGCATTTCCATAAAGAACATACCAATAATGACAACAGGAAAAGAGAGTGCTACCGCCCAAATTGTTTTATTTCGTAATTCGACATAAAGATTCTGATGAATTTTCTCCTTTAAGTCGTGTGCATTTTCCTCATCAATTATCATGTCATAACCGATTGATTGTAATGCGATTTTCATTTGAGAAAGAGTTACAAGATCAGGAATGAATTCGACAGTTGCGCTTGCATTTGCAAAGTTGGAGGCTACACTAATTACACCATCTAAGGATTTCAAAATTGATTCGGTACTTACCGCACAAGAAGCACAGGTCATTCCTGTGATTGGAAAAGTTTTCTTAATACTTTCTACATCATAACCTAAATCTCGGACAGTTTTTACAATGTAACTGAATTCAGGCTTTTTAGAATTGAATTCAATAACCGCCTTATTATTATTAAAGTCTACACGATGCTTTGATATACCTTCCAATTTAGATAAACCACCATCAATAAGCATAGCGCAATGCTCGCTATCCATACCGACAAGAGGAATTTCGATTGTATTTTTTAAGGTTTCCATTATTATTATTTTTTATTCAAAGGTAGACAGGTTGGCTTACATAAATATTATGATATTTTCTTTTTAGTTTATGATATTTACTGGTTAAATTTTATCTAATGATTTTCTTTTGTTTTCCTTAATAGTTTTAAAGTAACTTGGGGTTAGACCTGTTACTTTTTTGAATTGCCCTGATAAATAAGCAACACTACTATACCCCATTTGGTCAGCAATTTCACTCAAGGAAAGCTGATTATACACAAGGAGTTCCTTTACTCTCTCTATCTTCTGTAAAATAATATACTTTTCAATAGTAGTTCCCTCAATCTCTGAAAAAAGATTACTCAAATAGTTATAATCACGTTTAAGTTTTTCCTCAATAAATTTTGAATAATTGATACGAACATCATTATCATTGTGATGAATTAGATAAATGATTTCTGTTTTTATTTTTTCTATCGTTTTGGCTTTAGAATCATCCAATATTTCAAAACCAATTTCTTTTAAGGCTATTGATAGTGCTTCCTTTTTATCGGCACTTAATTCATTATCAATAGTAATCTCACCAAGGTCAATACTTGTTGTATTAATTCCAAGTTTAGTTAACTCAAATTTCACCGCCATTTTGCAGCGATCACAAACCATATTTTTAATATAGATTACCATCATCTCCCTCCTATAAATTATTCAATATGTAATCAACTCTTTCATCCGTTGGTAACACCGGTACATGCACAACAGGAAAGGGAAGAGCCTCATAAACTTCTGTTATCAACGAATGAATTTTCTTTTGAGCCTCAGCATTTTCTTTGCGCGCGTAATCGTTTACTAATGGTAGACATTCGAGAATGAATACTTTTTTATAATAAACATTTTTCAGCGCCTCTATTAATTTTAAATCAGGCTCAAGATTTAAAAAGCGATAATAGGCAAGCGCATCAGGGATTGCACGATCAAGAAAAACCTGAACCTCAGGTGCGATTTCATTTTCTTGCTCGATTTGCATATCTAAAACTCCCAACTGAAATTCACGTTGATTTTTTCTAACCTCTTCAATAGTTCTTCCTTTTAATCGTTGAGTATCAAGAAAATGTCGGGCATGCTCCATTGTTGTGATGTAGCCTCGCTCTCTTAGTATATTTACTGTAGTGGTTTTGCCTGAACTTGGCCCACCTGTGATAACATACCAATTGGTTTGCTTTGTAGAATTATTAATGATGACTTTTTTCATTAGTGCCTTTAGTTTCAATTGAGTTTTGTAGTACACGGTTAATCTTCATTATTTTATGAAAATCATCATACTGCGTTAATTCGATATTATTATGAAAATCCATGTCTATGAGATCATGAAATTTATGATTTTCCGGAAAGGCAGCTTTAATATTGTAAATTGTAAGTTCTTGAATATTACTCTTGGCATCTTTGCTGAAATAAAAAGTAGTCTTTACGGTTGAACCGCTTTTTCCGGTGGAGCCTGAAACTACTTTAAAAATCATTATTGCTTCATTTGGATTAATTAAAGGATATTCTGAGTTATTGTAAACCCTTACAATTGAGCCATCACAATATTTAATTCCGTAAATAGAATCTTTAGGATAAGTGTAAGTTGAATCGGCATGTTTGATTGAAATCTCTTTTGGATGAAAAATCATATCAGATTTTATTTTATGTTTTTGAGTTTTGCAGTTAATAGCAAAACTTAAATTGTGCTTCGTGTAATCATCAGCGGTAAAATAAATCCCACTACTGTCTTTTTGTGAGAAAGCACAATGGGAGATAATGATTATAGCACTTATAAGTATTACGTTTATTGTTTTCATGATAGTTAATTTAATTTATTTATGTTTTCAAAATGTTTTCTTGTATCCTTTAACATACTTTTAACACACCACTTTGCGTACCATTTACCAAATAGAAAACCCAAAAGTCCTTTGTGTTTAGTGTAATTAATACCAAGTTTGGCATTAGATTTCCCATCCTTTTCAGGTGTCATTGTCAAATCCATTTCAAACCAATCAATTACTATCATTTTCGCATCTCCTACAGTACCCCATACTTTCTCTTTTCCCCCAATCCATTTGCTTACTTCAACAGTAAAATCCATTTTCATTCCCACAACTTTTCCTGTCCATCTATATTTAGTGCCTAATCCTGTTTTGTGATCGGAGAGCCATTCGATTTTCAATTTACTACCTGCCATTGCTCCACTGCTCTCTGTCATGTGTTTACCTGTATTTCTAATATCATCCATAAAAGCAAAAACCTCTTCCTGTGATCCATTAAGAATCATTTCTCATTCGTGATGTCTTGTTTTTCTATTTTTAACAGTGTCAGTTTTTATTGATTCGTTTAGTGTGTAGTGCAGACAGAAAGCAGGACTTGCTATAATTAACACTATTAAAATCGTCAAAATTATTTTCATTCTATTATTATTTTTATTGTTGTGCGATTTTTAATTTTTTACCAATCTGAATTACTATTAAGGAAACTATACTTGCTCCAATAGAAATAAGCCAATCATAAATTGACATCTCATAAATTGATAGCACTTTCCTAACAGGTTCAATTGCATAGACGCCTAATAAAATTATTATAGAGAGAGCAATTGCACCCCATACATATTTATTCCTAAGTACTTCTGAATTGAAAAAAGATGTACCATTTCCCATATTGAAAACATGAAGTAACTGTGAAAATATAAGTGAGAAAAATAAAATATTGTTACATAATTCCGGGTTCCAAGTTTCTGTATTGTGAACTGTAAAATGACTAAAAAATACTGCTCCAACGCTAACTGCTCCAATAATAATTGAATAAAAGAAAATGGCTATCCACCTTTTTTTGTCAATGATAGGTTCATTCATGTTCCGTGGTGGTCTTTGCATTATTTCATTACTCCCTTCGGTAACACCCAAAGCAAGTGCAGGTAAAACATCCGTTATTATGTTAATAAATAGTATCTGAAGAGCGAATAGCTGAAAATGAAGATTAAATACAGAAGCAGTGGCAATTACTAATAGTTCACTCAAATTACATGAGAGTAAAAAGATCACGAACTTTCGGATGTTCTCAAAAATAATGCGCCCTTGTTTAATGGCAATTACTATTGATGAAAAGGAATCATCTTTCAATACCATGTCAGCTACTTCCTGGGAGACTTGCGTACCTCTTAAGCCCATTGCGATGCCTATATCTGCCTTTTTTAAAGCAGGGGCATCATTTACACCATCTCCTGTCATTCCAACAATGTTTTTTCCTTCCTGTAAAACAGCTACAAGATCCAATTTTTGTTTTGGGCTAACTCTTGCAAACACTTGCGTGTCCATCCAACTCAATTTTTCATTGACGGTCAAATGTTCAAAGTCTTTCATTTCTTTACCAATCATTGCTTTAAAATTGCCGTTGTCGGCAATGCCAAGTTTAACAGCAATATTTTTAGCAGTTGCAGGATGATCACCTGTTATCATTATAACTTTTATTCCTGCTCCTTTGCATTCTTTAATGGCTTCAAATACTTCTTCTCTCGGTGGATCTATCATTCCGAATAATCCAACAAATACAAGATTAAGAGACAAGCCTCCTTCAGCAGAAGCCAAAGGATTATATGCACCTGCAATCACTCTCAATCCTGAGTTTGCTAGCTCCTCCGCTTTTTTTATCCAAAGGGTTCTGTTTTCTGTATTAAGTTCTTTAATGCCATCCTTCTCTAAAATACGATTACAACGCAACAGCAACTCTTCTGAGGCTCCTTTTGCATAGGTGGTATTATTGCTTTGATCTTTATGCAGTGTAGCCATTATTTTCGTTTCCGAAGAAAATGGTTCTTCTTTTAATTTTGGATATTTTGCCCTATAGCCTTGAACATTTATGGAATTCTTTTCGGCAAATTTTAGTAGCCCTGTTTCAAGCGGATCTCCAATTTCTTTAACAGTACCGTTACTGTTTTGTAATTCAGCAGTATTACATAAAACAGCAATACGATTAATAATTTCTAACGCTTCAATATTATCAGCAGGCGTAACTATTTTATTTACTTCTATTTTATTTTGAGTAAGTGTGCCTGTTTTATCTGTGCATATTACATTCGTTCCGCCAAGCGTTTCAACTGCGGATAGTTTTTTTACAATTACATTGTATTTTGCCATTTTCATCATCCCTTGTGCTAATGCCATTGTAGCAACAATGGGCAAGCCTTCAGGTATAGCGGCAACTGCAAGTGCAATTGAGGTCTCCAACATTTCAAGGAATTTTTGTCCATTCAAAAGTCCGGCAACAAAAATAACAACTACCAACCCCACGGTAATCCAAATAAGTTTTTTGCTAAAATTTTCTAATTTTTTCTCTAAAGGAGTGGCTGCCTGATCAGCTGATTGAACCATTCGGGCGATATTACCAAGCTCGGTGTCCATTCCTGTAGTTGTTACAACCATAAACCCATTCCCTTTTGTTGAGAAAGTGCCTTTATACAACATATTGGTTCTCTCTGCAAGAGTTGTATCCCCATGCAATTTATCGGTTTGTTTCTCTACAGGAAGCGATTCTCCTGTTAAAGCTGATTCATCAATTTGGACTTGAGAAGCTTTAAAAATTCTTCCATCGGCAGGAATCATGTCTCCTGCCTCAATATAAATTATATCTCCCGGAACAATTTCCTCCGCATTTATTTCTTCTAACTTTCCATTGCGCATTACTTTGGCAGGAACAGCAGATAATTTCTTTAAGGCATTCATAGAGCGTTCTGCTTGGTACTCCATGTAAAAGCCTATAAGTGCATTGATTAGTATTACAATAAGAATAGCGATGCCATCTAATAACTCACCAAAATAAAAAGACAATCCTGCTGCGAAAACAAGAAGCCATACTATAGGACTTTTAAATTGACTCAGGAAAATGAGCCAAATACTTTTGTCTTTTTTTGCTTCAATTTTATTTGCACCATTCTTTAATCGTTTTTGTGCTTCTGTTGAAGTTAAGCCATTTGCAGCATCAGAATGTAAGGCAGTTAATACTGCCTCCGGCTCAATAGCGTGTGGATTTATATTTAATTTAATGCTTGCCATTATTCATTAGTTTATGGCAAAGTTGCTGCCCCTCTTCTAAAACCTTTTTAACTTTAGTTTCATTCATTCCAATATCATATAGAAGTTTTTCATTGGCACAAATTTCTGTACAGAGTACAATTTTCATTTCCAGTAACTTTTGTTTTTCAGCGCGAGTAAGCGTAGTAAGGCAGGTAATAGGGTATAAGCCTAAATCATCAATAATATCTTTAAGACTGTTTTTAATCGGGTAATCCCATCCTAAAAGTTTTAATCCGGCACAGTTTCCGTATTGTATGGCATCTGAGCTAAATTTTGTATTTGTTACAACCCATCCCTGATGGATTTTTTTATCGTGTTGGGGAATTTTTAGCCATTCAACTTCTACATCTTTAAAGCGAGATTGAATGTAAAGAGGTATTTTTACATCACACACAATCCCTTGCATATTATGGTATTTACACTCTATCATAAAATGATGATGATCCGCCAATGCAATCACATCTACTTCGTGAGTGACACATTTACCTTTTACAATCTCACCAACTTTTACCGAGTAGCCTTGCTCTTTTAGTATTTCTCCAATGAATCTTTCAAATGGATAGCCGGAAGGGCCTAATTCCATTATGCCTTGTTTCAAATGGTATCGAGCAGCCAAATGTTTAGAGCGATCTTTTAATTTATTAAATGCTAAACGATAGATTTTTTTTGTAGAAATTCCTTCATATAATTGACTCGAAACTTCTTTGAGTATTTCATCAGTTTGTTTATCATTTGCTCCAGACCGTATCAAAGAATTGCGGAGCTTATCCTCAATAAAAGGTGCTGTTTCTCCTGAAGCTTTTGTTACAAATATGCTTTTCTTATTCTTCATTTCTTGTGGAGCAATTTTTCGATACAGTTAAAAACCAAATTATTTTTGTTTAGTGAGTAGTAAATGTGCGAACCAACTCTTTCAAACATTAAAATCCCTTTATTTTTTAATATTGAAAGATGCCTTGACACTTCAGGCTGATTTAATTTTAACTGGTCACAAATCTGACTAACCGAAAACTTAATTTCTTTTTTTTGACCAAGAAGAGTTAAAATACTAATTCTATCAGGGTGTGCCATTGCTTTCAATGACTCCGATATCAATACTAAGTCGTGTTCTTTTTTTCTCATAGTTTATACATATTCAGATATACGAATATCCGTATATCTGAATATGTACTAACTGATATGCATCAAAGAACGATATGATTTATATCACTTTCTATCGTATTGACAGCATCCGGCTAACTCACTATAAGCCTTGTCGTCCCCTTTGTATTTTTCATTATCGTAACCAACCGAGGCAATGTTTTTTTGTATTTGATCCAAAGTGATCTTACTATTATCGTAAGTTACTGTCATTATTTTTGAATCCACATTCCAGTCAGCTTTTGTAATTCCATCAACTTTTAGAGAACTTTCTATAGTTTCCTTACACATTTCACAGTTCCCCCAAACCTTGAAAGTCGAAGTTGTTACCCCATCTATTACCTCAGTAGCTGTTGCGGTATTTTCAGATTCTGCTTTATTAGAGCAGGATGCAAGTACTACAACCATAAGGCTTGCTACTAATATTGTTTTTAGTTTCATTGGATTATTATTTTTTTGTTAATACTTGATTTATTGTTTCTACTTATTTTAATGAAATAGGCTCCTCTTGCCCATGTCATTGTATTTACTGTTACACTATTTGAAGATGATGTACAAAAAACTTGTTTCCCCAATATATCACTAACTGTTATTTCTACTTCAGATATATTGTTTTTCAATTCCACTATGAGCAATTCAACTGTTGGATTGGGATAAATAAGGACATCTTCCTGATTTATACTTTGTTCATTGATACCGATAACCGAGCCAGTGAATAGCAAGTTGTCCAAATAAATATAGCTTCCGTTCTTCGGACTACTTGAACTTGAAGACAAAATAATTAACGCACTATCAGGAGCATCTCCACTTTGATAATTCAAATAAGTACTGCCAACAAACCAAGAATGCGCCATTGCATTGTAATAGCTGGCGCCATAAGCAATCGTATCACGAAGCATAGTTGAAGTATTCCATTTAGTTAACAAAACTTTCACACTCGTTGAGTCCGTTGGATCATAAGGCATGTATTGGATATTGTAATTTAAACTTTGCGGCCTATTTGTAAAGGAGTAACCTGATAATGGCTTATAAGTGTTTGTGTCTAGTTTTCCTGAAACTGCAATTCCCGGAACGACTCCTCGGCCCGGAACAGTTTTAGACATTAAAAACAGGTAACTGCTGCCGGGATTTCCCGGAGTCCCTTGCGAACACGTAAATATTCCACTTGAAAAAGTTATTTGATTTAAGTTGTCCCAATTCGCAGGGGTCGAATATCCACTCATGGAATTCCATGTTTCAAAACTGTTGTTAGGAACTTGCCCAACAACAGTCTTGAATCCCAACATCAATATATAAATCAAATAAAATCTCATTATTCTACAATTATTTTTTTAAATGCTCTGCTTCCTTCTTGTTGAATTTCTATTAAATATAAACCACCTGACCATTGCCCAATATCAATTACCGTATTTGTATCTTTAATATCAGTTTGATAAACCAGTTTTCCAATGCTGTTGTACACTTTTACTTCAACAGGTTTCGGGTTGGATAACTGTTCAATATTTAAAAACAAAATATCTTTTACGGGATTCGGATATATTTTGATACTTAAGTCATTCAAAGCAATTTCATTTACACTTGTCAGGTTTGGTTTAACAATAAACTGTCCCATCATACCATCATCTTCATGCATTAAAATATGGCAATGGTACATAAATGGAATAATTGTATCTGCAAAGTCTTCGAATTTTGTAATAAACATTACCGAATCTCCTGGAGGGACAAGTACCACGTCTTTTCTACCTAACTCTTCCGCAGGCGGAGTACTTCCGTTTCTATCAAACAAAAAGAACTGCACGTCATGGATGTGAAAAGGATGAGCAACCATTGTTTCATTTACCAATTTCCAAATTTCAATATTGTTCAATGGAATCTCATAGTCAATGCGCATCATATTAAATGTGCTATCATTGAAATAAAATGGCCCATCCATTACCATTGCACTATCTGCTGTAAATCGGATAGTTCTTGTTACATTAGCCGATCCTGTTGGATAAGGATTATTTGTTGTTAAAGTTGCAGGGATAGTCGTAACCGGACTTGCAGTTTGAGGAACAACATTTATTTGCATGATATTAAAATCAATTCCGTTCAACGGGCTATCCATTGGTGGCCCACTTGGCATTGGCATTGTTGGCCCACCTTGTATTCCCATTGGAAGTTCGGAAGCATAACTCATTAAATAAATGGTTTGACCATTCATTCCGTTTAGGTCAAGTAAAATTTCTGCACGTTCGCCCGGTGCAAGTCGTAAACGTGTTGTGTTAACCGGAGCATTTAATAATCCACCATCACTTGCAATTATTTTGAATTGCTTATTTGCAGTAAATCCGAAATTAAAAGTCCGCTCACCTGAAGCATTTAAAATACGCATACGAACAATTTGCGCAGGACAGTTTGCGTATACAGTATATCCATAATTTGCTCTTGCTCCGTTTATCAAAATAGTTGAATCTTGCATACCGAGAGGCATTGCTTGATTAGCTGAATCGTATTGCTGACATTGAATTACTAATGGAAAATCATCCACTCCATATTTCCTTGGCAAATTTAATGCAGCTTCAATAGGATCTCTCACAATTATTAATCCGGCAGCACCTTTAATCGCTTGCTCTGCCGTTTTCATATGCAAATGTGGGTGATACCAGTACGTTGCAGCATTATCCATTACCGTAAATGTTGGATTCCAACTTGCGCTTGGTAATATTGGTGTGTGTGGCCCGCCATCCCATTTTGAAGGAAGATGAATACCGTGCCAATGTACTGTAGTTGTGTCACCAATCTGATTATTTACAGTAATATTTACATTAGCTCCTTTGTTAAATATCAATGTTGGACCAAGATAACTGAAGGAGTTGAATGCATAAGTTTGCGATTTATTTCCGGGAAAGAATTGCACACTATCTTTGTGCATGTTCAAAGTATAGCTCGGCCCTATTAAGGTATCAGGAATTACGAGTTGAGTTGTTTGGGCTGCTACATTAATGCAAAGCAGCCCCAAACATAGGTTTAATAGGTTTTTCATGGCTCTTAGTATTATTCTATTACTAATTTTCTTGTTTCAGTTGCATCCTCACCTTTTATTTTCACGAAATAAGTTCCTTTGGCAATACCTGAAATATTCATGTTTTGATTAGTTTCGCCTTGTATTTTTCCAAAATTTGTTGAACGAATTAATTTACCATTGATGTCGGTAATTTCAATATTTACTTGTTGAGCAGTTTTGATATTGAATTTAAAATTTACGTTCTCAGAAGATGGATTTGGATAAACTATCATATTTGTTACAAACGATTCGTGATTTTCAATTCCGGTTACTGATCCTGAAAATCCAAGATTGTCTACCCATAAATAATCATTAACTGTTGGCGCACTACCACTTGCTCTTAATTCTATAATACATGAATCGGGAACAACGCTGCTTAAATAGGTAAAGTTAATGCTAAAGTTAGCCCAACTCATTGCCATACCTGCAAGAGTTTGTGCAGCAATAGCCACGGTATCTCTTTTACTTAAACCTACGTTCCATTTTGTAAGAACTGCTTTAACTGACCCTTGGCTTGTTCCATAGATCATGTGTTGCCATTTTCCTGTAAAACTTACAGGTTGTAATGTGCAAGGGAATCCTGATTTCGGTTTCATTGTTATTGAATCTAATACACCGCTAACTGCGATGCCATTTACTACAGACGCACTAACTGTTTTAGAAGTTAACTTTAAGTACGAAGCCCCTGGACTTCCCGGAGTACCTTTAGTTGCTGTGTAAACGCTATAGGTAGCTGTTGTATTATTCATTGTTCCCCATCCATTTGGTACTTCATATGAACCAACTGTTGTAAAACTTTCAAATCCTGCGTTAGGAATTTGTGCCATTGCAGATGCAGATAATGCAACTACAGAAATTATTGATAAAATTGCTTTTTTCATTTTTATATTTTTAAATAATTAATAAACTAAATTGAGTACACGATTGAGTGCAAAGAACCAAGTCCCGGAGCTATTGGTATAGTCGGGATCTACTTAGTAAATCGGAAAATCAAATAATTAATACCCTATGCTTAAGATATAAGGGATTATCGTATAAGACGGGTGGAGCGTGATAATTTTCAACAATACACTCATGTGTATTGTAATGAAAATTGTAGGTGAAATAAGGAACTTCAAAGTCTGATATCTGTCCTTTAAAAGTTACTACTTTTAAAGAGGTATTCGAATTGTGTTTATCTTTTACCTTTAGATATTGTTCTTTATCATCGCAGCAGTCCTTCTTCTTCATTGAAGATCCGCAGCATCCGTCATCATCACTTGGTGCAAACAGAGAAATATATTTTATCTTCCCACCGCAATAATGCAATTGAATATTTACACCGCAAGCTAAAGTGGTGTAAACAAAAAGCAAGGTGAAGACTAGAATTCTTTTCATTGTATGACGAAAGTACAAAATTCGATTGAGATAAAAAAATGATACTTATTAGGTTTTCGTTACAATATACTTGTTATCAATCAGTTGCGTGACATGAACCCATAATGGAAAGGGTTTGAAAATTTGCCGCCTAGGGTCTGCTTAGCTTAGGCATATTAATACCCACCCACTAAATAGGAGCTTTTACTTAGTAAAGGATAATTTTAAAAATAACTGCTCACGCCAAATTGAATTGCACCTGTTCTTGCAGCAAGATTACCTAAAATATCTGTTTTCCATTCATAGCGGTAATTTAAGCGGAGGACTGTTTGTGGTGAAGTCCTGAAACTGATTGCTGGGACAATAGCAAAAATCTCATCTGCAATATTCCCTCCTGTTTCATTGAACGTACCAACGTTCCAATCAACATATTCTGCACGGATAGCTGCATTGAAACTTGCTTTTTCAAAACCAAACATTTTTTTCTTTATAATAGGTTGTACTATATCTATAAATCCCCCATGCTGTTTCTTTCCGAATTGTTGAGTATAAGTGTCAGGAACATCCACAAAAGTCCAAGCAAACTCTGTTGTAATTACTGTGTTTGCTTTAGGGATTGTGGTATTAAAATCGATAGCGAAAACGTCCGCTCTTCTTTTTTTGTCCAATACTAAACCATCTTCTTGAAATTTATTGTAAACCCCACCCATGTATGACAAACCAAGTTCACCAATTTTTCTATACCTGAATGACGTCTTTGCGCTTGTTAATGGCTCGCCATTAAAACTCTCTTCAAATCTATCAGGGTTTAATTTTGCAGCAGGAAGGAATGTTTTATTCTCTGCATTACCAATGATGTTGTCGTTTAAGCCATTAGTTAAATACAATTCATAAGCCCACACTGTATTCGGTTTATAAATTTTGCCATAAAAACCAAAGCCAACATTACTGAAGGTTGATGGTAACATTTGGGTTGCAGAGATTGGTCTATCAATAAATTCCCAACGTGGACCATCGTGGTTTTGATTAAATGCTCCAATTGGATTCATAATTATTCCTCCTCTAAAATTCAGCAAATGATGGAATTGAAAATCTAAGGCTGCAAATTCTATATTGATTTCTTTTGTCCCATCTTCGAACTCAATCTCTGTTAGGAACTTAATTTTGCGATGGATTGAGGATGACAAAAACAAAGTCATCCTTCTCATTTGGAATGAAAAACCTTCTGTTACTCCATCTGTAACTGCATATTGTGTGTTTGCTTCTGCATAACCTCCAATAGCAACAGGTATTTTACCGTATTGTAAGAAAGGACGATTATAAACTGCATCTAAATTCAATTGCATTTTTGATGTATCAGTTGGAGTTCTTTTTACTTTACTCGTATCTATTTGTGAAAAAGAATAATGAGTAGAAAAAAACAGAATTGTAAGGATAAATAAATGCTTCATTAGTTTAAAGTTGGATATAAATGTTTTCATGATCTGTTGAGGTAATAAATGATTTTAAGTTAGTTTCAGCAGGCCCAGTTGTTACTTCTCCTTTTGGATTAAACTCTGCGCCATGACAAGGACACACCATCATGGTTTCATGCGGAGAAAGTTCACAGCCTTGATGCGTACATTGTAAATAAAGTCCTTTGTATTCATTATCGTTTAATTTGTAAAGAGCAATAGGAAACTGCATTGTCTCCGGTTTAATTAAAATAAATTTTTGCTGAATAGTTTTTTCCTTTTTTATAACCGTAAACTCTGACTTTTTAATTACAAGTTTATTCTCCTTAATGCCTACGTTGGTAATGTATTTTTGTGGGGTACATGCCTGAAGCAACCATGATGCTCCAATGCTACCTGCACAGGTTAAACAAGCCGATTTAATAAAGTCTCTTCTTTCCATTACAGGCTTTCTAAAAATTTGATTAATTTTTGTTTATCGCTTTCAGATAAGTTTTGATAGTTGGTGTTGCTTTGTTGCCCTTCACCACCATGTAATAAAATTGCTTGTTCTATTGATGTTGCCCGTCCGTCATGCATTAAAAAATAATTTCCACCTTGAGAATTTTTGGATAAGCCCAAACCCCATAAGGCAGGTGTTTTCCACTCATAAGTTTTAGCAGAGCCCTCCGTGTAATTATCATCCAAACCACTACCCATATTGTGCAAAAGTAAATCGGTGTACGGAAAGAATATTTTATTTGAAAGAGCTGCGATTGGCGATGCTCCTGTTTTCAATTCTTCTTTGTGGCATTTATTACATCCTACCGAAATGAATAGTTGTTTTCCCGCTTGAACATCGCCATCGTTTTGATTTCTTTGGATTGGCACTTTTAAGGTTTTTAAATAGAATACAACATCATGCACCGTATTATTTGTTACTTCCGGATCAACTTCTAATTTTGAATAAGTATCATACGGTTCAAATGAAGTGTTTATGCCCATATCTTGATTATAGGCGTTTGCTGTTTGTTGCAGTAGGTCGTAAGCAGCTCCCTTTTTTCCAAACCTTCCGATATATTTTCCTCCTTGGGAAATTGCATTTGCTCTTAATTGGCAATAAGACGGAACATTTACCCAATTTGGAATACCTGAAATTCCATCAGCATTAGCATCTGTAGGATCAGATATGGCAATCAAATCTGCATCAGAAACAGCATCTAAAAATCCCAATCCGGTATTTGCAGGTGGAAGTATTTTAGAAAAACCTACACCGCTTGGTAAAGCTTCAGGTGTGTAACCGGGAATAGCTCTATTCTGTAATTGCGGTGCGCCAAAAGAAAGCCATTGATTTCCTGTACTATCTACTTGTCCGAATCGAGTTAAGGTTGTGAAAGGATGTCCTTTACCATCTCCTGCATGGCAAGAGCCACATGAATTGGCAACGAAAATTGGTCCGAGTCCATTTTGAGGTGTAAAAATATCATCATTGAAAGCAACATCTCCTTTTAGGAATTGCTGAGTCTCTGCGGTTGTTAAACCCTCCACAGGCCCATCCAATAATTCATCATCCTTTGGACTTGGTGGCATTATTTTCTTGCATCCAATAACTACCAATAGTAAAACAACTACTGTGAAAAGTGTTTTTTTCATCTTTTAAATGTTTTGGCAAAGCTGATTATAATTTAGAAGATTAAAATTATTATTTTTGGCATACCAAAAAGATAATTTATGAGACCAGAAACTATAGAGAATTACCTAAAGACCATATATAACCTGTCTTCCAATAATACCGCTGTTGTTAGCAACCAAAAAATTGCAGATAAACTTAGTTTAAACCCTGCAACCGTAACCGAAGGTTTAAGAAAATTACATGAATTAAAGTATGTAATTTATGAAAAATCATACGGTTCACGATTAACAACATCAGGTTCTAAATTGGCATTGGATATTGTTAGAAGGCATCGGATTTGGGAAACGTACCTCGCAAAAGAATTGGGTTTCGGTTGGGATGAGGTACATGCAATTGCTGAAGAGTTAGAACATGTAAACAATGCAAAACTCATAAACAAACTGGCTTCCATTCTTGGCAATCCAACTTACGATCCACATGGCGATCCTATTCCTGATGCGAAAGGAAAGATTCAAAAAAGTAATTTCATTAAACTATCCGAAACCAAAGTAAAAGGAAACTATAAGGTAATGGGTGTTACAGACCATTCACCAACATTTCTTAAATATTTAGAGAAACATCAATTGATTATTGGTGCAACTATTAATATAAAAACGATTGAGGATTTTGATAACTCAATCGTTCTTGTTTGTCAAAAAAAGGAAGTGAACATTAGCCCCAAGGCTGCTGAATGTATTATCGTTCAGTCCATTTAGCTTTTGTACATCGAGAGTATCTCTTGCAAATCAGAAGGTATCTCCATTGGTTTTAGAGGTGGTACATTTGCTCCGCCCGAATTCCCCAATGGAATCTCGCCTACAAAAGACTTTATACCGCCCACAAGTAACCGGGGAATTTGTCCGATGATTTCTTTAGTGTTTTTAATTTGGAATGCGAATAGCAACATGTGCCAATGCGCCTTTGAATGTTCAAAGGGATAAGCCTGACCAAGAATGTGCGCTCGTTCAAGATGTCGCCATGCGGTTTGTAAATCTCCCTTTGAAAATAGTTCTTTTGATTTTAATAATTCTCCATCTACGTGCTTTTTTAAGCCCTGAGGAATTTTATAATGCAATTTCATTTCTTTATTTTTTCAACTTCAATTTGTGTTTTCATTATCACTAATGCAGTCAAAGATAATTTCTCCAATTCCTCCTTTTTTGAAAGTGGATTATTGGTTAGAATGAATTTAATTATCTCGTCCTTTGAAATTTGCATTAATGAAATTTAATATTTTGTATTCTAACTGCGTTCAAAATTGCGACCAATGCAACTCCTACATCGGCAAATACCGCTTCCCAAAGGGTGGCTACTCCGCCTGCACCTAATGCGAGTACAATAATTTTAACCACCATTGCCATTGTAATATTTTGCCAAACAATTTTTCTTGTTACGTTTCCGATTTTTATTGCAGTTACAATTTTCGAAGGCATGTCATTTTGAATCACAACGTCAGCAGTTTCAATGGTTGCATCGCTACCTAATCCTCCCATTGCAATACCTGCATCCGCCAATGCAATTACAGGCGCATCGTTTACGCCATCACCTACAAAAGCAATCGTTCGGTTTTCGTTTTTTAAGGCTTGTACTTTGTTAACTTTATCTTCCGGTAATAAATTACCAAATGCATTTACAATATGCAATTCTTTAGCAACTTTATCTACTACGCTTTGCTTATCACCTGAAAGCATTACTACTTTTAAGTTTAGTTTATGCATATCAACAATGGCTTGTGGAGCATCTTCTTTTATTTCATCAGCAACTGTAATATAACCTGCATACTTATTGTTTACCGCAATAACAACTATACTCTCAACAATACTTTCTATTTCGGTATCGTAAGCTATATTAAATTTTCGGAGCAATTTCGCATTTCCTGCCAATATTTGTTTGCTATTAACAACTCCTTTTAATCCATGTCCTGCAATCTCTTCAACTGTTTCAACCACAGCCTTGTTGTTTTGAACGTGTTGTGTTATAGCTATAGCAATGGGATGTGTTGATTTACTTTCAATACCTGCTGCCAAAGTCAATAGCTCACTTTCTTCAATCCCAACTGCAACTATTTTTTGAACTTTAAAAACACCTTTGGTTAGTGTTCCTGTTTTGTCCATAACTACTGTATCAATCTTTGTCATCACATCTAAGTAGTTTGATCCCTTAAATAAAATTCCATTTCGAGATGCTAAACCAATTCCTCCAAAGTATCCTAAAGGAATAGAAATTACCAAAGCACAAGGACAGGAGATAACAAGGAATACTAATGCTCTATAAAGCCAATCGTTAAATACATAATCCTTTACAAAGAGTGCAGGGAGCAAGCAAATACCTATTGCCAAGAAGACAACAATTGGTGTATAGATCTTTGCAAATTTGGAAATGAATAATTGTGTAGGTGCTTTTCGTGCAGTTGCTTCTTGCACCAATTCTAAAATTCTTGAGAGTTTACTGTCTTGAAAAAGTGCTGTTACTTTTATTTCGGAAACAGTATTTAGGTTAATCATTCCAGCCAATACATGTTCACTTTTCCGTTTTGTATCAGGCTTACTTTCTCCTGTTAGTGCAGCTGTATTAAATGCAGATGTCTCAGAGATAAGTTCTCCATCTAATGCTACCTTTTCTCCCGGTTTCACTTGTATTACTTCTCCAATTTTTACTTCACTTGGCGATACTGTAATTGTTGACCCATTTCTTATTACAGTTACCGTATCAGGTCGAACATCTAACAAAGCTTTAATACTTCGTTTTGCACGTTTAACTGCTGCTGATTGAAATAACTCACCAACCGCATAAAATAACATAACAGCAACGCCTTCTGAGTATTCTCCAATAAAGAATGCTCCAATGGTTGCAATGCTCATTAAAAAGAATTCGGAAAAAAACGAACCTTTTGCGATAGAGTTTACTGCATCTTTTAATACAGGAATTCCTACAGGAATATACGCTACGATATACCAAACAAGGCGAACATAATTTTTAAAAAAATCCGGCTTTATAAAATTATCAAGAATAATTCCTGACATTAAAACAACAAAACTGATAATTGCAGGTAAGTATTCTTTCCAAGCAGATTCTTCCTCGTGGTCGTGATTATGCCCTTCATGCGAATGTTCTTCTGCTTTCGCATAGATTTTATCCTCTAACGTACAACAGGTCATTTTGCCCTGCTCATCGTAGGTGTGTTTATGGTTTGGATCTGTATTAATCATTTCTATTCTATTTTAATTTGGTGGGCGAGAGAACCTGGCTATGAAAAAAGTTTAATCAAACTTAAAAGGAACCAAGCCTCCGCCCATTATATTTTAATGCCCATGACCGCCTTCTTCCTCGCTGTTTTTTATTTTAGCGAGTATGTCGTATGCTCCGTTTATTACAATCAACGATTCATTATTCAAACCTTCCTTTGTTACAATTTCGGTGTATCCTAATTCACTTATTCCTTTTGTTACTTCAAACATTTTAAAGTGATTTGCTTCCTTTTCCGCAACAAAAACATAATCTTTACCTTCAAAATTAACAATGGCTTCATTTGGCAATGCAGATAAACGCTGAGTTCCTGCTTCAACATAAGCCTTTAAGTACATTCCCGGTAACAAATCTAAGTCCTCTTTATCTAAATGACAATGAATTCGTACAGTTCTATCCGTGCTAATTTCCCTCCCAATCAAATAAACTGTTGCTGTACGTTCTTCTGTTTCATTTGCTAAAGTAAAGCGCACTTTTTGTCCTAATTTAATCTTGGGGATATCTTTTTCAAAAACAGTTAATTCAGCGTGGAGGTGTTCTGTATCAACAATTTTAAACATCACATCGGTTGGATTAACATACATTCCAATGTTTACATTTACGTGTGTAACATAACCACTTATTGGGGAAGAAATCGTGATTGAGTTTTGCATGGTTTGGCTTGTTAATTTCTCTCCATTTATTCCAAGCATCATTAATTTAGATTTTAATCCTGCATTTTTTGCAAGCATACTTTCGTATTGTGATTTAGCTTGTTGTAATGTTTTTTGAGAGTTCACATTATCTTTCGATAATTCCTTTTGTCGGTTATACTCCAATTCCAAATATTCCAATTGACTTTTGGTTTCTAAAAAGTCCTGTTGCATTTGAATGTAATCAGGATGTTGCATTACTACAATCGCCTGCCCTTTGGTTACTTTTACTCCCTGCAATAACTCCGTGCTTTTTACAAAGCCTCCCATTGGTGCGGAAATGCTAACCAAATTTTGTGGTGGCACATCCAACATTCCATTCACTTTTATTGCACCGCTCAGGTCTTTCATCTCTATCTTACCTAATTTAAGACTGATTATTTTAACCTGTTCAGGTGTTAATTCAACAATACTTGCTTCTTCTTCATGGTGTTCTTCTTTTGTAGCTTCTTCTGATTTGCTTCCACATGAGCTAATAAGAACTACAGTAAACACAAAACCAAGTAGTTTATTTATAATGATTGTCCTTTTCATATTTCTATTTTTAAATTATTTTTTACCTAATAAGAATTCCAGTTTTATTATGCTTTGATTGTATTGATTTAAGCTTGATAGATGGTTTGTCTTAATTGTTAAAGCCGTTCTAATGCTTTGTAAATATTCCACATAACCAATCTCTCCGTATTTAAACCCTTTGTCTGCCTGTTTGATTATCAATTCGGCATTCGGAAGCGCACTTTTTTCATAATACTCCAAGGTATTCTTATCCTGCATATATTCTTGCAAGTATTGAGCATATTGATTTTGAACATTCGTTTGATATTGTTCAAAATTGCTTTCCATTACTTTTTGATTTAATCCGGCAGCTTTTACTTTAGCGGTTTGTGGAACAATCCATAGCGGAATTGAAACTCCAACCTGAAATCCTGTAAAACGCTTTGAAGCATCGTAATAGGTATCTGTTCCATTTGTATTTTGATAACCTATTAAAGATTGATTGAAATAGCCTAAAGTAAATTCAGGTAGCACCTTTGCAGTCTCCACTTTCTTCTGCTTATTGCTTATTTCAATTTGCTGTTTCATATAAAGCAAATAAGGATTTTGTGAATACGCTGTGCTATCTGACGGCAGGTTTAGTTCTATTTTCGTAATAGTCTTTTGTTCTATCTGCACAGGCACTTTACTATTCATTAATGCTTGCAACTGTGATTGATAAATAAAAACATTCGATTGATTTTGCGCCAACAAATTTTTTATTTCCATCAATTGTGTTTCAGCAGTAGTTTTTTCAAGTAGTGTATTTTCACCTGCTTTAAAACGACTGATTGATGCATTAGAGAAAGAAGTGAAGATACTATCCTGACTCAACAACAAATTTCTTTCAGCTTGCAGATACTCTAAATAATAATAGATCGATTTTACTTGATTTATTAATTCGTTTTGAGTTAACTGCAATTTTAATTCACTTCCCTTAATATTGGCTTTGTTCAATTGACTTTGGCTACTGAACAACGTTGGAAAGGGAATGCTTTGTGAAACTGAAATATTATTATCTGTATTAATGGAGTTGTATTGCCCATACATTAACGACACATTAGTTTTACCAATGTCTGTTGATGTTTTCTTTAAGGCTTTACTATAATCAATTTCGTAATTCCCGGCTTTAATACCTGCATTGTTCTTTAATGCTCCATCAATTGCTTGTTGCAAAGTAATTCCGTTATTCGTTTGAGCGTTGCTTAATGATGGTACTAACATTAACAGAATAATAATTGAAGCATTTACTTGAATGGTTGATTTTGATTTGCCAATTTTCTCAAAGAACCAATACAACACAGGTAATACTAACAAGGTGAGTAATGTTGCAGTTAGCAAACCTCCAATTACAACTGTTGCTAATGGTTTCTGAACTTCGGCACCCGATCCGTGCGATAATGCCATTGGTAAAAAGCCCAACGAGGCAACTAATGCAGTCATAATTACAGGACGCAATCGCACAGATGTTCCTTTCAGGATTATTTCTTTTATATCTGTCATACCTTCTTCTTTTAATCTGTTAAACTCTGCTATCAAAACTATTCCATTCAATACAGCTACTCCAAACAAGGCAATAAAACCAACCCCTGCCGAAATACTGAATGGCATATCTCTTAACCAAAGTGCAAATACGCCTCCAATTGCAGAAAGTGGAATGGCTGTAAAAATGAGAATACTTTGTTTGAAGGAATGAAAGGTGAAGAACAGTAACATAAATATTAAAAGTAATGCTACCGGAACCGCAATTGATAAACGCTGACGAGCCTCAATTAAATTTTTAAATGTGCCACCGTAAGTTGGATAATAGCCTGCGCTAAACTTTACTTCTTTGTTTACTCTGTCTTGCATTTCTTTTACAACACTTTCTATATCCTTTCCCCTTACATTAAATCCAACGGTAATTCTACGTTTGGCATCATCACGTTGTATTTGGTTTGGACTAATCTTAAATTCAATTTCTGCTAATTGTGAAACGGGAACTTGATTTCCGTTTGGTGCGGTAACAAACAAGCCTTTAATATCGTCTAAACTCTGACGGGTTTCTTTTTCCAAACGAACAACCATATCAAATCGTTTTTCTCCTTCATAAACATATCCGGCAGACTCTCCTGCAAATCCTGCTTTTATAACTTGGTTTACATCTTCTATATTTAAACCAAATTGTGCAATTTTATCTCTATCGAATTTTACTACTATTTGCGATTGTCCGGTCACCTGTTCAACATAGATGTCTTGTGCGCCATCAATAGTAGCTGCAATTTTACCAAGTTTAGTTGCATAATCAGTCAGCGCATTTAAATCTTCGCCATATACTTTTACAACAACATCCTGCTTTGCGCCAGTCATTAATTCATTAAATCGCATTTGTATTGGTTGTTGAAATCCAAAAGTAACACCCGGAATATCCTCCAACGCTTCTGCCATTTTCTCGGCTAATTCATCCCTCGTTTCGGCACTTGTCCATTCCGATTTATCTTTTAAGATTACCATTAAGTCACAAGCTTCAACAGGCATAGGATCAGTTGGTATCTCGCCCGAACCAATTTTTCCAATTACTTCTTTTACTTCAGGAAAATTAGCCTTTAATATTTTTGCTGCTCTTAATGAAGCTTCAATAGTTTGTGAAATAGAACTACCCTGTAACACCCTTGTTTCTACTGCGAAATCGCCTTCATCTAATGTTGGTATAAACTCACCGCCCATGTTTATAAATACTACAATGCTAAAAACAAACATCACCACGGCTGTAATTAAAACAGCTACTTTTCGCTTTAATGCTACGTGTATCATCGGCTTATAAATTTTCTGAAAGAAATCCATAATGCGGTCAGAGATGTTTCTTTTATGAACTGTGTTTTTATTTAAAAACAAAGCAGCTGCCATTGGTACATAAGTTAAAGAAAGAATAAACGCACCAAGAATGGCAAAGGAAACCGTTTGAGCCATCGGCTTAAACATTTTACCTTCAATACCAACCAATGCAAGAATTGGTAAATACACAATTAAAATTATGATTTCACCAAATGCTGCTGAACTTCTTATTTTAGAGGCAGACTCATAAACTTCAAGATTCATTTCATCTTGACTTAATTTTCTGCCACCAAATTTTTGTAACAGCGTTCTACCAGTTAGGTGATGTAGTGTGGCTTCTACTATGATTACAGCACCATCCACAATTAATCCGAAATCAATTGCACCCAAACTCATTAAATTGCCCGACACACCAAATAAGTTCATTAATGCTATGGCAAATAACATAGCTAATGGAATTACAGAAGCAACAATTAATCCTGCTCTAAAATTTCCGAGTAACAATACCAAAACGAAAATAACAATTAACGCTCCTTCAGCAAGGTTTTTAGTTACTGTACCAATGGCGTTGTTTACTAATTTTGTTCTATCGAGGAAAGGTTCTATCACAACACCTTCAGGAAGATTTTTTTCTATTTGTGCTATGCGCTCTTTTACATTGGAAATTACTTCCGATGAATTTGCACCTTTCAGCATCATAACAATAGCACCAACCACTTCGCCTTCATCATTGCGTGTCATTGCACCATAACGTGTGGCATGACCAAAATCTACGCTCGCTACATTGCGTATTAATACCGGAATTCCGTTCGGGTTTACTTTTACAACAATTTTTTCGATGTCTTCTTTCGTGCCTATTAAACCTTCACTTCTTATAAAATAAGCGTTTGGTTTTTTATCAATATAAGCACCTCCGGTATTTTGATTGTTTTTTTGCAAAGCTGTAAATACATCATTGATGCTGATATTCATGCTTCGCAGTTTATCAGGATTTAAAGCTATTTCGTATTGCTTTAAATAACCACCAAAGCTACTTACATCTGCTACGCCTTCTGTTCCCAACAATTGTCTGCGAACAATCCAATCCTGAATGGTTCGTAATTCCATTGGAGTATATATTTTTTCATATCCCTTTTTGGTATGAATAACATACTGGTAAATTTCGCCCAAGCCTGTGGTAACAGGGGCTAATTCAGGAATACCAACTCCTTGCGGAATAATAGTTTTGGCTTCATTGAGGCGTTCGTTAACCTGCTGACGAGCCCAATATACATCGATATCATCTTTAAATACAATTGTTACAACGGATAAGCCAAAGCGTGAAAATGAACGCACTTCCTCAATGCCCGGAATGTTTGCCATTGTTTGTTCCACCGGAAAGGTTACCAATCTTTCAATATCTTCTGCTGCCAATGATGGCGACACGGTAATAACCTGTACTTGATTATTTGTAATATCAGGTACAGCATCTATCGGGAGTTTAGTTACTGAGTAACTTCCCCAAATGATAAGCGCAAACGTAAGCAGGCCTATTATCATTTTGTTTTTTATAGAAAAGTGTATGACTTTATCTAACATAGTTTATAATTGATAATATAAATAAGACGCTAAACCTTATTTATTTGGTTAATACATAAAATGAGAATAGTGCAGGGATTTCCTACACAGAATCAGTAATTACTGAAGAAAAAATTAAGCAAGTTTTGGGGGTTGCCAAATGGCAATAACCGCAGAGGAAATTTCCGATTCAGGATTAACCGTGTAAATGGAATTAATTTCTGCTATTTGAGTGTGTATGGTTTGAAAAGGTTTAACCACAAAATGTGTAGCACAGCATGAACATACACAAAACGGAGTACAGACTTCATCCTGATGATCTTCGGTATTTTGAGAAGTTTGATTGTGTTTTATTTCATTACAATCATCCTTGTCTCCACAAGGCACAACAGCAAGTGAAATAAAATAGAAACAAAATAATATGTAAAATGCTCTTTTCAACGGAACAAATATACAGATTTTAAAAATACGGTACAAATAAGTGGTTTAGAGGTGTTTACTAAGGGTTTTGTTGACCAAGACAAAAGTTTCCGATTCAAGTACCTAAACATCTTTATATAGCATTTGAAAGCACTTCTCGGCAGTTTCCGCCCAAATCGGTAAAGCGAGTTAAACCCCTGCCGTTACTTTACGCTAAAATCGAAAAACTTTAGAAAAGATTATAAAACAAACGAAAAAGATTGCAATGAACGTCAAAAATGCGGAAAGCGTAAAATACACTTGTTGCATCTTTGTTTTTGTAAACGATAAACGCCAATACCGTTCAATAAGAACCAATAAGGTTCAATACGTTCGGGAATCGGCAAACAGTAAAATACAGTAAACGACCTTTGAATTTTTAAACGTAAAATACAATAGCCATGAAAGAAACGAAAGGAGAAAAAACAGAACAAAAACAAAACGGAAACAAGACCGAAAAAACTTTATCAGGAACAGATGCCGAAAAAGGTGCTTGGGAAAAAGCAGCAGATACCATTGCCGGAGACAATAAATTAATGGGATCTGTTTTAAAACTTGTATTAAGTCCTATTACACTATTGGTTGGTGTCGGTTTATTGATCTATGCCTTTATAAAATTAAAAGGACAAAAGGAGGAAATCGAAAAACTGAAAGCAGAAAACCTTAAGCTAAAAGAAGACTACACGGAGCTTGAGGAGGATCTTGAAAAAGTAAAGAAGAAATACAAGAAGATAAAAGTGTTATCGGAAACAGAAACGGAGAATCCCCATTTAGGAATCGGGATGAATGCAATCAGAGACGTTTTACCAATAACGCAACCGGAGAAAAAGAAAACATATGAAACCGCTTATTTATAAAACTAAACAAATGGAAAATAAATTGATTTTAAAACGCTATAAAGTACCGGAAGATTTGCTCATGGATATTTTACGCATTTTGTTTGGTAACAATATCAAGCATCAAATTATTGGAATTCAGGAGCGACAAAACATTGTATTGCTAAATGTGAATTTTGATTTAAACTCTATTAAGAGTAGAGAAGCAAAGGAAAACATGGAAGGCATATTAACTGATTACAGCGAATACATGAAAGGTTTGCTTGGCGATACAGTTTTGATGTTGGATGAAGAAGATGATGAAAACGAATTTTAAACTAATTAGAATTTAAAAAGAATGGAAAGCACCTGTTTACATTGTGGAGAGCATTTTACGGCAATACGGTCGAGCAAAAAATATTGTAGCGATAACTGTAAGCAAATGGCATACTTTAAAAGAAATGGCTTGGTGCTTTCGGGAACAACGGAATTAGAACCAAGTTTAAAAATGCCAGTAGTTAGCGTAAAGCCTGTTACTACTGATGAAGTTAACGTAAAATACGATAAGGAAAAAGATACCGTAAAATACGCTAATGAAGAGCTTAACGTAAAATACGATAAAGATGAGCGAAGTGAATTTGAATTTGTACCGCTTGCGGATGCAGAAGAAGAAGAAGAAGAAGAAACCGAAATAGCAGAATCAAATAATGTAAGAGAGATTGAAAAGGATACTCAGAAAGTTGAACCAATTAAAAGTTCTTTAAATATTGAGAAAGAACAGCAAGAAGAAAATGAACCACGTTATAAATGGATCAACAGTAAACTCATTAGTTTAATTGAAAAAAAATACGAGCAAAATTCCGGAGGTATTAAAATAAAAGAGCCTTTTGATTATTGGGAATACGAAGATGCAAAACGTATTGTTTGGGTAAACACTCGCTTTAGATGTTTAGCCGAAGGATTAATAAAGCTTAGTAACTATAGCCGGATAGACCAGCACACCTTGCTTTGTGTAACGGATGCATTTAAGCGATTGGTTACAAGTGCAACTTTTAACAAGCTTCCAAATGATTATTCTTTTAAGGAATTAATTATTGAACTCTTTCTCGGACTAAATAAAACGATAGAAGAAAAGAGACATTTAAAAATGCTTGCTTTCAAATTAATAAAGGAAAGAAAAGCGCATCTGATTTGCATTAGGCATCAATTAATGCGTCACACAACTGAAATAAAATTTTCCGAAATAGATTTTATTGAAGAGAAACCGCATCAAGAAAAAGCGCAACAATTCATCTCCGGTAAAAATGAAGCGGAAAAGAAAAGTGATTGGAGGTACAGATACGAAGCATTGAAGAAACAAGGATTATTAAAAAGTCAACAACAAAATAAAGCTGCATAACATGAAACAAAAAATAAAAATCCGATCACCTTGCCAAATTTTAGAATACTAAAATGTACAGGAGAAAGCTATAAAATCAACCTGAAAATTGGGCAAATTTAGGGCGATTCGAGGGCATTTCTTTATTCCAAAAGATGTACGTAAATTAGCTATTGTATTGACAATCAATATAATAAAAATGAAAAGGGAGTATAGAACGGAAGTCAAAAATAGAAATGAAAAGTGAGAGCGAAAATAATAAAGGATTAACGGTTGAAAAACTAAGAATGTTAAAAGGTTATGAAAGTGTGAGCGATGAACAAGCAAATAAGATTGTATTATCAATCAAAAAACTGGCTGTTCTTTTATGCGAACATCTTTCAAAACTAAAAAAGAAAAATGAGATTGATGAATCAACTGAAGCAAAAATAATTTTATTGAATGCAGAAAATAATGAATCAGAAATTGAATACAGAAAACAAGCGTAAAAAAATTAATAATAAAAGAAAGGAGGCAAAATGACAGAAGAACAAATAATAGCAAATCGGTTTGGACGCTTTGGTAAAAAAGAAGTAAAGCAGTCCACATCCAATTTAGCAGTTATGTACACAAGGGTTTCCGGCAAAGGTCAGTTTGATAAAAACGAGTCTTTGGAAACTCAGCGTAAATCAATTGAGGAATATGCCAAGCGCAATAATCTCACAATTGTTTCAACGTTTGGTGATACTTATGAAAGTGCAAAAACCGATGCACGAAAAGAGTTTCAACGAATGTTGAGTTTTGTAAATACAAGCAAAGGAAAAATAAGCACCATTTTGGTTTACAAAATGACTCGCTTTAGCAGAACAGGAGGCAAAGCTATTTCCATTGCAGATGAACTAAGAGAAAAGCACGGGGTTCATATTAAAGCAGTAACAGAACCAATCGACACATCCAATCCAAACGGAGTTCTATTTCATGATATGCAACTTTTGTTCGGGCGTTGGGATAACGAACAACGAAAGCAAGTTGCAATGGCAGGAATGAAAGCCAAATTTGAAAAAGGAATTTGGGTTGTGAAGCCACCGCAGGGTTATGATATTGTTAGAACAAGTGGTGAACGTAAAATTGTAGTGAATGCGGATGGAAAGAAAATTAAAAAAGCGTGGGAATGGAAACTAATGGGTATGAAGAATGAAGAAATTATTTTGAAGCTTCAGGCTATCGGTGTAAAAATGTACAAACAACAATTGCATAAGATTTTCATTAACCCATTTTATTGCGGATTAGTTTCGCACGGAATGCTGAACGGAAAAGTAGTTGAAGGAGTGCATGAAAAAATGATCTCTAAGGAAACGTTTATGAAAGTGAATGAAGTCATTTCATCTTCAACTAAATTCGGAGTACCACACAAAGCAGAAGATGTAAATATTCCACTTAAGGTTTTCATTAAATGCTCGGATTGTATTCAGCCATTTACAGGCTATATTGTAAAGAAGAAGAACTTGTACTACTATAAATGCAGAACAAACGGCTGTAGGTGCAATAAAAGCGCAAAAGAAATGCACCGTTTGTTTTCAGAGGAACTTGAGAAATACGAAGTAAAGCCTGATCTGAGCGAAGCAATCAAAATTGAATTGGAAAGCACCTACCATGAACTGAATAAAGACTCCGTTGAAAAGGAAGCGATCCTTAAGGCGAGAATTGTCGAACTAACAAAGGACATAGAAACGCTTGAGGAGAAGCACTTCATAAAAGAGGAGATGCCCAAGGAAACCTATGAACGTTTTAGAGTAAAATACACTAAAGAATTTGATAAAATCCGAATGGAAATGGCGACTTGTGGGATTTCCATTTCGAACCTAAAAGAAATGATAAATGAAGCAGTAATTCTTTGCCGAAACCTGCGCCAACTGTGGCAAGATGGCGGTATTGCAATGAAAGAAGGATTGCAAAACTTACTCTTCCCGTCCGGTTTGGTATACGACAAGAAAACTGGTGCATTTCGAACCTCTGAAATCAATTTTATAATTGCACAAATCGCCCGACACACGGGCGATTTGGCTTTAATAAAAAAGGGACTTAGTTCTCTTTTTGAGCCTAAGTCCCTTTCAGCGGTGAAGGGGGGATTCGAACCCCCGATACGGTTTAACCCGTATGACAGTTTAGCAAACTGTTGATTTCAGCCACTCATCCACTTCACCAGTGATTTGAGAGAGGGCAAAGTTATTTAATTTTTTTTATTGAAGAAGATTTTACCCCATTTTTTTTACTCTTCTAAATACATGTCTATCAAGCCTTCAGGAGCATTGTAATGTAATTGCTTTTTGGCCTTATGTACTTTGGTAATTAATTCTTCGGTAAATGGTAATAGAACTTCTTTTCCTTTCACTTCAACGATTAATAAAGGATTGGCATCTCCGCCTTCAATTCCCTTTATCTCCCCTACTTCACCTTTAATTTTATCAATTAAGACAAAACCCGCAAACTCAAACTCATCTTCCTTAATGATGTATTTTTCATCAGCCAAAACTTCCTTATTCTTTAATGCAGAGGCTGCATTCACATCGTTCACACCTTCCAGTTTTACTAAAAAACCTTTATTAAATTCTGTCATTTCCTCAATGAAATAAGGCGCCTGAGAGCCCTTGCTTTCAATGAAGACTACATTCATACTCTCATCAAAATCGAGTGATGTGAATAAAATTAAATGCCCTTTTAAACCGTGTGGTTTACTAAAATATCCTATGGGTTTTAAATTCATTATTTGCTATCAATAGCCGCTTTTACAAAGGCTACAAACAATGGATGCGGTTTTTCAACCGTGCTCTTATATTCCGGGTGAAATTGTACACCCATGAAAAACGGATGCTTGCTGTTTAATTCCACAATCTCTACCAATCCTGCATTTGGATTGATACCCGAAATAATCATGCCGGCTTCTTTAAACTTCGTCAGATATTCGTTATTGAATTCATAACGGTGACGGTGACGCTCGCTGATTTCTTTCGCACCATAAACTTTGTAAGCTAAGGTGTTTTCTTCTAAACGACACGGATAAGCGCCTAAACGCATGGTGCCACCCATGTGCGAAATATTTTTTTGTGCTTCCAGTAAATCAATTACCGGATTGCTGGTAGCAGGATTCATTTCCCGGCTATGCGCGTCTTTTAATCCCAATACATTACGCGCAAATTCAATCACAGCACACTGCATACCTAAACAAATTCCGAAAAATGGAATGTTATTTTCACGGGCATATTTAATGGCTGAGATTTTTCCTTCGATACCACGATTTCCAAAACCAGGTGCGACTAAAATTCCTTTTAATCCTTTTAAAGTTTCTTTTACGTTTTCATCAGTTAAACTTTCGCTGTGAATCCAGTTTAATTTAACCTTTACATTATTGATAGCTCCGGCATGGATAAATGCTTCCGCTATGGACTTGTAAGAGTCTTTTAATTCTACGTATTTTCCTATTAAACCAATTTCAACTTCCTGTGTTGGATTATGTAATTTATAAAGAAAATCTTTCCAGGTCTTTAATTGTGGTGCGCCATCAACTGAAACGCCTAATTTCTTTAGTACTACCACATCCAATTCTTCTTCTTCCATCAACACCGGTACTTCGTAAATAGTAGAAGCATCTAAGGCTTCAATAACTGCATTTACATCTACGTTACAGAAAAGGGCAATCTTACGACGGATGTCGTTATTAATGGCATGCTCGGCACGACAAACCAATACATCCGGCTGAACACCATATTCCAAAAGTAACTTAACAGAATGTTGAGTTGGCTTTGTTTTTAATTCGCCTGATGTAGATAAATATGGTAATAAGGTAAGGTGAATAACCGTACAATCGTTGCCCATTTCCCATTTAAGCTGACGAACAGCCTCGATGTATGGCAGAGATTCGATATCACCAACAGTGCCTCCAATTTCAGTAATTACGAACTGATATTGGCCGGTTTTTCCTAAAAGTTTAATGCGGTTTTTAATTTCATCGGTGATATGTGGAATTACCTGAACTGTTTTTCCTAAAAATTCCCCTTTGCGTTCTTTTTCGATAACCGATTGATAAATGCGGCCGGTTGTAACGTTGTTTGCCTGAGAGGTAGGAACGTTCAGGAAACGCTCGTAATGCCCCAAATCCAAATCTGTTTCGGCGCCATCGTCTGTTACATAACATTCTCCGTGTTCATACGGATTTAAGGTACCCGGATCAACGTTGATGTAAGGATCTAATTTCTGAATAGTAACAGTATAACCGCGAGCTTGTAATAATTTGGCCAGAGATGCTGAGATAATACCTTTTCCGAGAGACGATGTTACCCCGCCGGTAACAAAAATATATTTGGTGTTGGATGACATACAGTTTTGAATAAAAACTGTTTTCAAAGGTAACTAAAATGGGATGAACTGCAAACTAAATCTTAATACCAATTACTAAGATATCATCCACCTGTTCATAACTGCCTTTCCAATCGTAGTGGGCACTCAAAACCTGCCTTTCCTGCTCTTCCATGGACTTTCCGGCCACGTTTAACAGCAAGGATTTAAAGTTCTTGGTCATGAATTTTTTACCATCCTTACCTCCAAACTGATCGGCATACCCATCACTGAACACATAAACCGCATCGCCCTTGCTCAATTGTACCGAGGTTTGGTTAAACTCGTAGTGGTCGGGGGTAAAACCTGCGATTGCCACTTTATCGGCTTTGTATTCGTTAATATTTCCATTACTTATCACGAAAAGTGGTCGGTTAGCACCGGAAAAAGCAACTGTATTGGCGTTTAAATCAAAACGTAACAAAGCAATATCGAGGCCATCCTTTTGCTTAGACTGGTCGTCGTGCTGTTTTAAAGCTTTTTTAATTTCGATATTAATGTGGCTAAGTATTTGAGACGGTTCTCGTAATTTCTTTTCAAATAAAGCCTGACTGATTTTATCAACGCTCACTATACTCATCAAGGCGCCGGGAACACCATGCCCTGTACAGTCGGCTGCCAAACAATAAAAGTAATTTTCGATTTTATGAAACCAGTAAAAATCGCCGCTGACTACATCTTTAGGACGATAAAAAATAAAGCTATCAGGGAAAACAGTTTTGAGTTCATTTACATCCGGGAAAAAGGAGGTTTGGATGCCTTTAGCGTAATGAATACTGCTTTCTATTTCCTGTTTCTTTTGGGATATAATAGCGTTTTGTTCTTTGAGTAATAAATTGGCGCTATTCTTCTCTTTATTTCGTTTGTACAATAAGTAAGCTATCACAATAATTACAAGTAAAATAACGCCTACTCCCATAAGCGCAAAACGGTTTTTTTGCGTTTTTAATTCCTGTATTTCGTTAGCTTGTTTTAACTCCTGGATACTGGTTTCTTTTTTTTCTAATTCATAATTGTTTTTAAGATCGTTTAAAGTAGAGGAATTAATTTCCTTCTGAATCGAATCATTGAAACTATTATATCGCTCTAAGAAAAATAAAGCTTTCTCAGTATTGTTCTTTGCCTTATACGTTTCGTAATAATTCTTGTAAATAGTAATGAGTATATCCCTGTTATCATTTCGCAAACAATGTAAATAAGATAAGTGAAGCATTTCTAAAGCTTTATCTGGCTCGCCAATCATCGTATGATATCCTGATAAATTAGCAAGATTCAGAAAATACCCTACTGAGTCTTGTGATTTATTGAAATAATACTGGCTTTTTTCGGTGTAGTAAATGGCTGACTTATAATCGCCCGATAAAGACATAAGCTGACCTATATTCGCATAAAAGATGGCAAGCTTATTATTTGACTTCATAATCTTTTGCAATTCAATACCGCTGTTGTAATACTTTAGAGCCGAATCAAAACTTACTTTTTGCTTATCGGTAGCATATTTATCGTTAAACATGTTTCCGAGCGCATTATATACTTTAGAAATTCCGAATGTATCCTTAAGATCAATAAAAGTATTGAGTGCCTTATAGAAATAATGCGCTTCATTGTATTTTTTTTGTTGAATACAAATTATCCAACCTATGTTATAAGAAGAGTTGGCGATTCCTACCCTATCATTTAACGAGTCGTTGATACGATACGATTTAAAGTAATATGACTGCGCTTTGCTGTAATCGGTATGAAACCAATACGCGTCGCCTAAAGCGTCATAAGCCCTAACAAGCACTTTTACATTTTTGTTTTTTTGGGCCAAGCGAATCGCTTCACGAGAATACTCATAGGATTGAAGGAAGTTTTCGTTTTGGGTTAGTTCGGCTAATCGAAGCAGGTATTCTGTTTTTTTATCTTCATCAATAGCGAATTCAACAGAATCGGCATAGCGCTGTTTTACATCTTTTTTCTGACTGAATACCCAAACCGGAATCAGTAAAAAAAACAAAACACATAGCCTCCTTAAATTCATACCTGAATAAAGGAACTAATTTAATAATAAAACTGAGATTATTTAGATTCGAAAGGGCGGCGTTCGTACTGACAACACTGAGGAAGGTTGTCGTATGCGTAATCGTTCGCGTAATATTTTTCGTTATCGTACCCTACTTTAGCAACCGCTTGTAATACGGCATCCACCGATATAATATTCGTATCTAATTGAAGGGTTAAAAGTTTAGAATCAACATCCCAGGAAGCCTTAGAAACGCCATTTAAGTTACAACTGTTTTCTATGGTTGATTTGCATTTCTCACAATTTCCCCAAACATGAACTACTGACTCAGATGAAGATGGTCCTTGCTTACAGCCTATAAAATTAAGACTTACAAAAAACAAAATTGCGTATACGTACTTTCTCATTTAAGATGCGATAAGGCTACAAAGTTATAATTTAATTTTAAAAAATACTCAATTGTGAGTGGTAGTGCATATTTTATGTTTTTTTCGGCTTTTACATTGTCATGAAACAAGATGACACTTCCCTTTTTTACATTTTTTTTAACGTTTAAAAAGCATTGTTCAGGGCTTATTTTTTCATAATCGTAAGAAATCACATCCCACATAACAATCTTATAACCATGCTCTAAAAGCTTTTTGTACTGCGGACGTTTTAATTGTCCGTACGGCGGTCTAAAGATTTTAGTTTGAGTAAGAGCTTCACACTTTACGGTATTCTCAAGATAATCGGCTGTTTTGGTTTTAAAACCCTTAACGTGATTAAAGGTATGGTTAGCGACCAAATGGCCTTCCTTTATTATTCTGTTAAAAAGTTCCGGGTGCTTTTCGATATTATTTCCAACGCAAAAAAAGGTGGCTTTAACATTGTATTGCTTTAAAATATCCAGCACCCATTCGGTTAATCCCGGAATTGGTCCGTCATCAAAGGTGAGGTAAAGATTCTTTTCTTCATTTTTTACATTCCAAACTGCTTTGGGATATAAAAGCTTTAAAGCTCGTTTAGGCTGTAATAAAACTTTACTAAGCAATTGAATTTACTTTTCTGCGATGTAAAACAAATCGAGGCTGGCGTCATCCACTTCCTTCAGGAAAAAATCAGATGATTTAATACCTGCTGTTAAGTCGGTATTAGATTCCAATAACTTCTTTCGGTTACGGCGATTCATAATATCGTAAGGTATTTGTAAAATCTGGCGTGGTAATATCCATTGGAGATTTAATACATCATACTTCATAATCTTATTCACCGACTCCTTATTCTTCTCGTAATAATCCATCACCACCTTGTTACCATAAACCCCTTGTGTATTCACATTTTTGAAATGTTTCTTTAATAAAGTAACCAATTCATTGGGTTTATATTCACGAATATGCCAAGGGTTGCGGCTTAATGACATATGGCGATTAGGAGTTGTTACAATAAGTTTACCACCGGGTTTTAAAACGCGAGCAATTTCTTTTACGTATAAACCATCATTCACAATGTGTTCGATAACCTGGAAGGTAACCACAAAATCAAATGTATTGTCGGCAATGCCTTTAAATGGCGGAACCGTCATTTGAAGGAACTGAACATTTGGATAGGTTTTAAAATCAACATCACACACAAACTTATCGATGGTGACAAATTTATCGACCACGGGAGCAATGTACTTTACACCATAACCGGAACCGGTACCAATTTCAAGAACCTGTCCTTTTACCATCTTAGCAGCTTCTAAATAGGCGAAGATGCTTCGTTGTAAAACATAATTATCAGAACTATCAGTAGCGCTTACGCGTTCGGCTGTTGACATATTTAATTTGATATTGGTTGCGATGCTTCTTGTTGCGGCATTAATTCCTCAGGAGGAACTACAGCCTGAATTCGCGTCATAAATTCCTTTTGTAAAGCATCTTGTTTAAACTGCATAGTTAAGCTTACTAAACGGCGCATAATTTCTTTAGCCTGATTAATTTCGCGACCATATGCTGCACGGTGAATTCCTTTTTGTTTGTTATATACTTTTAAGTCGCCCTCAAAAATATCGAACAATTGTTTAGCTAACTCATTTGCTTTTTTAGTTTCACCTAATTGATAATATCCTGCAGTGATTGTAAACAATGTTGCATCATATGGAATATTTGTATCCGGCATTTTTTCTAAGCACTTATCTAATACCGCTTTTGCTTTACTGTTTTTACCTTCTCCAATTAACGCATTAGCTAAAATCGACATTTGCATACGAAGGTTTCCGGCCATACGCATACAGTTTTCATCTAAGTTAACACCCGGCTTATCCATTCCACCCCACAAGAATTTATTCATGATATTATCATACATTACTTCCGTATTTACTCTTCCTCCACCCATTTCTTCTTGTTCAGTTTGTTTGATTGGAACCAAACGGAATGCTAAACCTTCTAATTGGAAATATTTTTCTAATCCAATATAAGCATCGCTACCGGTTGTTACCGCAAAATAAATCGGACGCTTCCAATCGTTATGCGCTACTAAATCCAATACCATTAAATCATTTTTAGTGATGGCACCACGACCGATAGACCAGTTAATAGATTTAACCAAGCGAGCAGTGTCTTTCACATTGATTACTTTGTTTTTCATTACAGCTAAAGAATCAACCGGTGAATAGAACTGCTTAGTTGGAAGATAATCTAAATAACCTCCTCCGTATTCAAACTTATTAGCAGGGTCATCGCTCTCAATAAACTCAATGGCTTTTTTGATATTCATTGGCCCTTGATTTTTATCGAACAAATAAACCACTTCGCGTAAACGCTGCGTTAATTTTTCTTCAGGTATTGTAAATGGTACCGGTGCTGATTCATAAGCCGCACGGCGCATCTGATTAATGTACCAATCGGTTTGTAATAAACTTAAGTTAACAACACGCACATCCGTACGAATGCCTTCCACTTCTTGTGCATACCAAAGAGGGAATGTATCATTATCTCCATTGGTAAATAAAATAGCATTTGGAGCGCAAGACTCTAAATAGTTAATCGCACAATCACGTGACAAAGTTCTTAATGAACGATCATGGTCATCCCAACCTTGCGCAGCCATAATTCCGGGAACAACCAATGAAACTGCAGTGGCAATAGCTGCAGCCGATTTTGCATTGGCTTTTTTACTTAAGAAATCATACAAGAATAGAACACCAAATCCAATCCAGATTGCAAATGCGTAGAACGAACCGGCGTAAGCGTAATCACGTTCACGTGGTTGATACGGTGTTGGATTCAAATAAATAATAATAGCCACACCTGTTAAAAGGAAGAATGAACCAACTACCCAGGCACCACCTTTATTGTTTTTGTAATGCCACCAGAATCCTAATAAACCAAGAATCAATGGTAGTCCGTAAAAATAATTTGCTGCTTTATTATTTTTCATCACATGAGTTCGCAATGAACTATCTGAATCTAATAACACATCGTCAACCGCCTTAATACCGGTTACGGCATTTCCTTCGAGAGTATTATTATTCATGCCCTGAATATCATTTTGTCTGCCTATGAAATTCCACAAGAAATAGCGGAAGTACATATAGTTTAACTGATAATTCAGGAAGAAACGGAAGTTAGCACCGAATGTTGGAATTTCGATGGTTTCCACTTCTCCGGTTTGCTCATTGGTACGATTTAATGTTTTATGATTGTTTGCTACATCACCCCAATAGCGATACGATGCCTCATGATGACTCTGACTACTCCACATACGTGGAAAAATTGTACAGAAACGTTCATCATAAACCGGAATTGAATGTTTACGATCGTCAACAACAATGTATTTTCCTTTTTTCTCATCCTTCATGTAAACAGGATTTCCGTTTTTAAACTCATTTTGAGATTTGGTTGGAGCATTGTAGTATTGTCCGTATAAAATTGGCCAATCACCGTATTGTTCACGCAACAAATAAGAAAGCATATTCGGTGCGTTCTCCGGATCATTTTCATCCATTGGCGTATTTGCTTGCGAACGAATTACTAAAACAAAGAATGAAGAGTAGCCAATTAAAATTGTAGCTAAACTCATCATGATAACATTTAAATTATTGTAATTGTTTTTAATTTTTGTGATACCGTATAAAATCGCACCGAAACTTAAGGCACGGGTAAACATGGCGCCACCATTTCCGGCACTAATTACGCAAAGGATGGCAAAAGCAACTGCTGAATAAAATCCAACCTTATAATATTTTTCAGATTTGGTTGAGCTATAAGCTATGAAAGCCGCTAAAGAAGTAATTAGCAATAAGAAATAAGCAATTGTTCCGGAGCTGAAGCCCATTCCCAATGAATTGGTGAAATAAACCTCACAATCGGAAAGGAACATTACAATTTTTGGAATAATAAGTGATTGTACAGTACCCAAAATCAAAACTGAAACAGCACCTGCAATAAAGAAACTCTTCCAGGTAAAGGTGTATTTTTTGTAATAGTAGATGAAGCAAATAGCAGGGATAACAAGTAAGTTTAACAAATGGACACCAATTGACAAGCCCATTAAGTAAGAGATTAAAACAATCCAACGAAGAGCGCCAACCGGATCGGTAGTGTCTTCTTCTTCCCATTTCAAAATAGCCCAGAAAACTACCGCTGTAAAGAAAGCCGACATCGCATAAACCTCCCCTTCCACAGCTGAAAACCAGAAAGAATCGGAAAAAGTATAAGCTAAAGCACCAATTGCGCCGGCGCCTAAAACAGCCCATTGCTTTCCTTGAGAAAACTCCTCACCCTTTTTAACAATTCCTTTATAAGCTAAACGAGTAATGCTCCAAAAAAGGAATAGGATAGTAAATGAGCTGCATAAAGCCGACATAATGTTAATCATCATACCCGCGTTAGCCGGATCGCTGCCGCCAAACAAGGCAAAGAAACGGCCGATTAGAAGGAAAAACGGTGCTCCCGGAGGGTGACCAACTTCCAATTTGTAGGCACAGGCAATGTACTCGCCGCAATCCCAGAAACTGGCTGTGGGTTCTATGGTTCTTACATAGGTAAAAGTTGCTACGGCAAAAACCAGCCATCCCAAAATATTATTTAATTTTTTAAAATCAGACGTCATATTGTAAAAAGGTAAGTTGCGAAGTTAATAAAATGCCATTTACAGGCTAGAAATAAACGTTTAATTTTTTTCAAATATTATTTGCGTAAACAGAAAATTTGTTAATTTTGCACACGCTTTAAAAAGCACGGTACTGTCCGATGGTGTAACTGGCAACACGTCTGATTTTGGTTCAGAAGAGTCTAGGTTCGAAACCTAGTCGGACAACTAATAAAGCAGAAAAAATCGCCCCCTAAAGGGCGATTTTTTCGCTTTATTAACCTGAAGCGAATGAACCGGAGGTGTATTCTGCTTCAGGCGAATTTTAAACCTATGCTGCCATATTGTGTTTATATATTGTTCAGCGAAAAAGATAGCTTACTATACATTGGATTCACTTCTAATTTGGAAGAAAGAATTAAAAATCATTTTGCAGGTAAAACTAAAAGCACCTCTTACAGATTACCTTTGAAGTTAATATTTGCCGAGTACTACCTTTTCAAAGAAGACGCTTTAAAAAGAGAAGGATATTTTAAAACCACCGCCGGAAAAAAGGCTATTCGACTCATGTTAAAAAATACGTTAGAAAATTTAGGCTATAAAATCAAATACGAAAACCTTGGAGTTGTGAATATAGACGAAAAGGATTGATAGCAGTAAAAATCGCCCCCCTAAAGGGCGATTTTTTTATTCATATCGGTTAATAAGTTTCATAAACCTGAATGGCGGCGATTGCGTATAATTGAATGTCACAAGCTTTTCTAAAACCGTACTTATGAATCTTTATACACGATTTACTTCATTCTTTATTCTATTACTGTTTTTTAATTTCTCGATTGCGCAGAATCTCGATTTTGACTTTGTTAAAAACTGTATCAATTATCCTGAAGAGGAATTAATTCAGCAACTAAGCTCTAAAGGCTTTCGTTTAATTGCCAAAGAGCATAAAAATGTTGGCGATAAATTAATTAATAAATCAGACTATTATTCCAATAAATCGGCTAACGATCTCTCTGTTGAAGGGTCAGCGGAAACTGCCATTTTTTCAAACGGTAAAAAATCTAAAAGAACTGTGTTTATTTCATTCACCCAAAATCAATCATTTAATAACTTTAATAGTTTGGAGGCTGAAATAAAAAAGAATTTTAAAAAGGAAAATGTATTTCAAAGTGAAAAGTACGAGTCGAGCATTTTGAAATTTTCGAATGGCGAAGTATTGTATTATCTATTTAAAGAAGAGGAAGCTTATTACATAATAGTTGCCAATTCTCCTTTAGAGGAAAGTTATTTCAAGAACTAAGTAAAATAAAAAGCCCCCTGAATCCGGGGGCTTTTTTTTATTCGTTTCCGCTATCTTTATTACTTTGTATTCCTTTCTCAGGATGTTCCGGATCAAAGAAGATGTCGTAAAAATTAGATCCTTTATGATAGCTAATTGTTAAAACAGATTTTTTATCCCATTCGCTAATTGGCGTTTTGGTCATATTTGTAATCGTTTTATAACAAGAACTGAATGTTTTCACTTTCCATTTTGCCTCATTGTTTTTAGGATGCCATCTTGCAAAATACAACTTAGCCTCTTTTTCTTTACCGCAAGTATTTAAACGCTTGTTATATGCTTCTACTAATATTAACATGTATATTGAATCTCCAACCTGCTTTTCAAACAGCACCATTTTTGTTTCAGGATCAATAATAGAAGAATCATTAAAACACTTAGTAAGATTTGTGTCTTTATTTACGATGTTGATGCAAAGCTTCCATCTCTCGCCTGCTTTTTTAGGCCTACGGTTCTTAATATAAAAAACCTGATCTCTGCTTTTCATCGCCTTAACAAAGGCAACGCGAATTGAATCATTACGCTTTTTTACATCTTTAAAATATGTTGTTTTACCTGTTACCGGATCTGTCTCAGATTCAGACGGTAATTGATATTCCAAGGCAGCAGCAGCAGTCATACCCTCATACAATGCGTAACCCATCACCGAATCTACGCTTGGTCTTTCTGCGGTTTCAGATGTTTTTGTTGGGTCAATTTTTTTTCCTTTTTGCGCGTTAGCAACAATAGCCAACGAAAGGAAACAAAACACGAGCAATCTTTTCATAATAGTAAATTTACGTTATACAATATTAAAAACTTTGTTTCATAGGTTGGCATGCAAGTTTGATGCAGTTATTAGTCAACAAATGTTAATTTAGAGAGTTCTGAAATCAAATTTACAAACAAAGCCTGTACAACACTGACAATCTGGTAATTAAGTAGATTGAGAGTTATTAGAAATTAAGCTAATAATTGATTTAAATAGTCAGGAACTTTTAACAAACGACTCCCGTACCAGCTAAACATCTCTCCATCTACTATTTTCACTCTGCCTTTTCCAAACAAAACCTCAAATTCGCTGATATGTTTATCCGAAAAAGGGAAAGGCTCTGTTGAAAGCATTATCAAATCTGGATTTAACGATTTTATTTCTTGAACATCGGTAACCGGATAGCGTTCTTTTTCTGCGAATAAATTTATCATCCCCGCTGAATTTATAATTGAATGAATAAATGTATTAGAAGCAGCGGCCATCAATGGATTGTACCACATCAGATAAACAACCTTTTTATTTTTTAGATGTGTATTATTCACCAGCGAAAATTTCTTCTGAGTTTGATCCGATAATATGGCTGCTTCCGATTTTTTTCCGGCTAATTCACCGATTGATTCTATCATTCTCAATGCATCATCAATCGTATAGATATCACTCATCCATACATTAAATTCTTTGCGTAATTCTTCGATTTGTGTTTTATCGTTTTCTTCTTTATTTCCAATAATCAAATCGGGTTTTAATAAACGTATCTTTTCCAGATTCAATTGCTTGGTCCCGCCTACTCTTTCAATGCGCTCAAACATCGCCTTTGGATGAATACAAAACTTTGTAATTCCTACTAATTCATTTTTTAAACCCAAATCCCATAACAATTCACTTTGTGACGGAACTAAAGAAACGATACGTTTCGGTATAGCTTTTAATTGAATTGTATAACCTGTTTGGTCGGTATATTGCATTGTCTTTGTACTCGTCTATTTCCCTCGAAAATTAGCACAATTGTAGGGCTTAAAAAAGTATTTATCCAAATTATTCTTGCATCTTTGCATACCCCTTATGAGCGACGCACTTAAAGCCCATATTTCATTATTTGCTGCACAAGTTATTTACGCGCTCAATTATTCTATAGCCAAAGATTTGATGCCGGTTCATATCGGTCCTTTAGCTTTAGTATTTCTTCGCATTTCAGGAGCTTGTTTACTGTTTTGGATATTATCATTATTTGCTCGAAAAGAATCATTAGATGTGGGCGACTTAAAAAAAATGGCGATTCTGGCCATCTTTGGTGTTTTCGTTAATCAGGTGTTTTTTATTTACGGATTAAGTTTAACGATCCCCATCAACTCCGCTATTATCATGATTTCAAATCCGATTATGGTGATTGTATTTACACTGATTGTTTTTAAAGAGCGAATTACCTTTTTAAAAATATCCGGATTGAGCTTAGGTATCGCGGGCGCTGTATCCTTATTATTATTCAGAGGTAATTTTGAGTTTGGAAGTGAAAATATTGCCGGTGATTTAATGACGCTTATTAACTCTGCGTCTTGGGCGGTTTTTGTAGTGATGGCAAAACCATATATGCAAAAATACCAAACCGTAACTGTTATGAAATGGATTTTTCTTTTCGGATTAATCTATATGACGCCCATTGGTATTTACGATTTACCACATGTGAACTGGTCGGCTTTTACACCTGAAATTATTGGCGCAATTTCCTTTGTGGTAGTGGCCACTACTTTCCTCGCCTATCTGTTAAATACTTACGCTTTAAAAGCATTAAGCTCATCGGTGGTAAGCATGTACATTTACACGCAGCCTTTTTTAGCAACCATTTTTGCTGTAATTTTAGGCAAAGACAGTTTAACTCCAATTAAAGTTCTTGCCGGAGTTTTAATTATTACCGGCGTGTATTTGGTGAGTTATAAACCAACAAAAAAAGAAATTATTAAATGATTAAATCAATGACAGGCTTTGGAAAAGCCACGAAAGAGTTTACCGATAAAACTGTGAATGTTGAAATTCGTTCTCTGAATAGCAAAGGAATGGATTTGAGTTTACGTCTTTCCAGTATTTATCGTGAGTTTGAATTAGAATTACGTAACGATATCAGTAAAAAATTAGAGCGCGGTAAAATTGACTTAAGCATTTTTGTGGAAAGTAAAAATCAGGAAACACCTGTTGATATTAACACCGATTTAGCCAAAGCCTACCATAAAAAGCTTAAAGATTTGGCTAATGATTTAAATGAAAACAGTGATTCATTATTGTCGCAAATCATAAAACTTCCTGATGTTTTAAAATCTGAACGTAAAGAAGCGAACGAAAACGAGTGGAAAGAAATTAAAACAGTTATTGAAGTAGCTATTGAAGGCTTGAACAAATTCAGAGATGATGAAGGAAAGTCAATTGAAAAAGACTTTACGGAGCGATTAAACATCATTATGGATTGCTTAGAAAAAATTAAAGAATTGGATAAGCTCCGTATTGAAAATATAAAGAAACGTATTAAAGGTAACATCACCGAAGTAATCGGAACAGAAAAAATCGACATCAATCGTTTTGAGCAAGAGCTAATTTATTACGTTGAAAAACTCGACATCAACGAAGAGAAAGTACGTTTAAAAACACATTGCGATTATTTCCTTAAAACCATGAAAGATCCTTCGAGCGGAAGAAAATTAAATTTCATTACGCAAGAAATAGGCCGGGAAATTAATACGATTGGTTCTAAAGCGAATGATGCTGAAATACAGAAACTGGTTGTGTTAATGAAAGATGAATTAGAGAAAATAAAGGAACAAAGTAACAACGTACTATAAATTGAGCACCGGCAAAAAATACTTGGTAGTCATTGCCGGACCAACCGGTGTTGGAAAAACTGCTCTTGCTATTCAATTGGCCAAGTATTTTAATACAGAAATAATTTCGGCCGACTCACGCCAATTTTACAAAGAAACAAGTATAGGAACAGCAAAACCTTCGCAAGAAGAATTAAATGCTGTTACACATCATTTTATTAATACTTTAAGTATTCATCAGAATTATAGCGTTGGTGATTTTGAAAAAGATGTGATAAAACTATTACATGAATTGTTTACTAAACATAACATCGTTTTTTTGGTAGGTGGATCCGGATTATACATTGATGCAGTTTTATATGGTGTTGATGAATTTATAGAGGTGTCGGAAGCTACTCGTCATTTCGTAAAAGAGAATTACTCACAAAAAGGAATTTCCTGGTTACAGGAGGAAGTTAAAACTAAAGACCCTGTTTACTTTTCTAATGTCGATCAAAATAACCCGCAACGACTTATGCGTGCACTGGAAGTTTGTAACGAGAGCGGAAAACCTTACTCTTCTTTCTTAAAAAACAACACTTCCGAAAGAGAATTCGAAACCATAAAACTTTTAATCAATCAGCCACGTGAAATTTTGTACGAGAAAATTAATAAACGTGTCGATAAAATGGTGGCAGATGGATTGGAAGCAGAAGCTCAATCACTTTATCCGTTTAAACATCTTAATGCATTAAATACGGTCGGATATAAAGAATGGTTTATGCATTTTTCGGGTGAAATTACCCGCGAAGCGGCAATTGAACTTATCAAACAAAAAACACGCAATTACGCGAAACGTCAGTTAACCTGGTTTAAAAATCAAGATAACTATGAGGAATTTGGTCCGGATGATTTTGAAAAACTAAAAGCTTATCTCGAAATAATTTTGCAGCACTCCTAATATGTCGAATTTTCTGCACGATTATATAAAGATTGAAAAGCCTGTGATGAGCGTCATCATTTCGGAGTTTTTTATTCAGTTGGTGAATGCCACATTCATGAACATCCTGCCTCTCTACATGACCCGCGAAGGTTTTTCGGATGAAGAGATTGCTTTGTACATCACGTTTCGGTTTCTTGGTGTATTTGTTTTGGCTTTGCCATTCGGGAAATTAATTAAAGGGAAACCACTCGTTCCCCTGTTTTATATATCCAACATTTTTGTTCCGTTATTTGGACTACTCATTGTCCTTTCAATAGCATTAAAAATAAAATGGCTTATTTTAATATCTTTATTGCTTTGGGGCGCTTCATTCACCTTCATGCAAATTCCAGTTGCTCCTTTTATTTTGCGTAATTCAGCTAAACACAATCATACGGCAGGAATATCGTTGAGCTACAGCACCTGGAGTTTTGCTAGCATATTAAGTGGTGTAGTCATTGCCTTACTTGATATTATCAATCCAATAACGTTTAACGAGAAAAACATTTTAATTATTTTTTCCATTTTGGGATTTGGTGGGTTACCGTTTTTAATGCGAACAAAATTTAATGAGGTGATAGAAACGCCGAATGAAGAAACACCTTCATCCAACAAAAATGAAAGCAATTGGCCATTAATTTTTAAAGCATTAGTCCCTACTCTTATTATTGCAACAGGTGCAGGACTAACCATTCCCTTTATTAGTTTATTCTTTGATAGGGTACATCACCTTGACAAAGGCGGATTTTCTGTTATCAGTTCCATTGCTGCGGTTTTAGTTGCATATGGCGCAATGTTGGTTCCAAAAATTAAACATAACATTGGTTATAAGATTGCGATTCCTACAACCCAGTCCTTGGCTGTAATTTCATTAGTTGCGCTCGCAACCACACAGTTTTATAGCCAGTATTCTGTTGCGCTTTATATTGCGATTGCCTGTTATTTACTTCGTCAACCATTAATGAATATGGCCGGCCCTATGACATCTGAACTCGTTTTGAATTATGTAGGAAAAAACAATAGAGAAATCACCAGCGCCCTTACTTCTGCCATTTGGAGTGGCAGTTGGGTAATCAGCGGATTCATGGTAAAAATCATGTTTGGTCAAGGATTTGAATTCGTGAATATATTTTTAATCACATCGGCACTCTATGCTTTTGGTGTATTTATGTATTATATGTTAATTTTAGACTATATTAAACGAGAAAAAAGCGGACTCATAGATAACTGATGCGATTTTACCTGTACATATTTTTTATTCCGTTTTTTATAAACGCTCAAAGTGTCAAGAAAAACATCCTGAATGCTTCTTCTATAAGTTTTAGAAATTCTATCTATATATTCGGACTCGAATCAGACAAGGCAGGATTAAATTTTAAACTGTACAAGAGTAATATCGGCTTGAACAAAATGGATTCTGCTAAAACTTTTCTCGAAAAAGAAAAAGCAGAAAATTATCTCGATATAAGTGTAGACACTTTACATGGCTACTTAAACTTCTATTTACAAAAAGCCAATAACAAAAATCAAGCTGTTTTAATCCGATATAACGATTCTTTGAGATTAATTGTGAAGTCTGCGCCATTTGAATCCAATAAAATAAACAGTCTCACTACTTTTGAAAACGAAATTTACACTTACAAGAATTCAACTTACACTATTCGTACTTCTGAAGACAGCTTAGGTCGTCAGTTTTTTCTGAATAAATATACTGTTGTCGACGAAAAGAAAGTGTTTGAATATAAGCAAACCTGGCAATTGCCTTTAGAAAAACGGAACATTAACACAACGCATGTTTTCTATGCAGATAATGAATTTGTATTTGTTTATGTGAACATTATTTCCGGTGAGAAAAAAGGACAATGGGTATTAAAAATTGACGCGAAGAGTGGAACTGTTTTGAAAGGAATAAAGTTGAGTCCGAAAGGAGATCCCCGTTGTTTTATTTATAATGCCCACCATTATGACACAAAAAACAAAACATTACTAGTAACCGGAAATGCCTATACGGATGAGCAAATTGATTTTGAAAACGGAAAATTCACCTTTAAAAATCTCGATAAACAAAACAATTATTTTTTCACTGTAATTGATAGTACATGTGAAAACATTCAAAGATTGGAAAAAACTATTCCGTTTGTGTTTGCAGTAAACAAATCAGTGACTAAAGAAGTTTTCTCATATCATGTGAAAGTAAAGGAATTAAATAAAACAGGAAATGGAGAATACAAAGCTTCATGTTCGGTTTACAAATCATTAAACAACCAGTTAACCTTTTTGTATGAAAGCAGTTTTAATTATACACTATCAATGAGTGAGGAAGGTTTAGAACTGTATGCTGATAAATTACATTTACCATTATGTAATTTGAAAGGTTTTACCTCCGGTGATCCTAAAGATTTAAACGGAAAAATAGAATTAGTACGCGTTAATGAATTTGATAAGTTCTTATATAAATGGCCGGTAAGTGACATGGAAACGCATTTTGGGAAAGATGATTTGAAAAACCCGAAATGGATTTTATCGACCTCCAATTTAATCAGCGGAATAAATACATTTCACGATGTCAGAATCGGGCTAAAAGGCGCAGAGAAAAAAACAATATTGGAAAGCAGTAAATACAACCACCCAATTATTTATAAAGTGGCTGGTGATAAAATTATTCTGTTTTCTGGCGACAAAGAAACAGGAGCTGCCTCATTGCAAATTAAAACCTGGTAATTATTTTATTTTCTTCCAAGCAACTGAAGTATTCGCTACACTAAACCAACCAATAGCTTTGGTAGCGCCATCCGGTGTAATAATATTGGTTTTTACATTTTCCGGAGTAGTAGCAAATAGTCCTGAGTTGTTCGTTTGATTGATTACCTGCAGTAAAAAGAAGTAAGTTTCCTTGGTTATTGCATGTATTTCCACCGAACAAGAATCGCCTAACTCATAAACTTCACCGAAAGGTGTAACATTTGTAATAATTGGAGGCGTAAAAAGTAAGGTATCACCAGATGGAACACTTCCATTAGTTCCATCGATTGCAATATTAATTTGATTACTTTTATTAAATGGAATTCCGTTCTTAGAAGTTTTTACCCAATAATAATCTGATTTAGGTCCGGGTAAATCACGTGCCCATAAAACACAATAGTATCCTGGTTCAGAAGCGAAAATACTGGAACCATCTTCATACTTCGCGCTAATACTGTCTAATTTCGCTGTACGGTTCGATTCAGTAACTGAACTATATGTTTTACCATTGTAAGTTACATCAAGTTTATAATTATGAAACCAATGTACTATTGTATCCGAAGCTGTTGGCGTATAGATGTAATCCCCATTATTGATATCTGTGAAATTATAAATTTTACCATTAGATAAATCCGTTAACTTAACTGTTGCTCCAATTATAGCAGGAGGATTTTTAGAACTGAAATAATCATCCGTATACGTAAGCCTTACTTTTTGATTGGTTTTATTTCCATTTATAAATGCGTCGATCACAACCAAATCTTCACCTTTGTCAAGTTCAACTTGAATAACATCCTCACAAGAAGTAAATACAACTGAAAGGACAATACTAAATAATATGCTAAATCTTTTCATAATTAGAATCTGAAATTATATGTTAATGCAGGAATGACTGTACCGATTACAGAATAACGAACAGCCTCTGTTTGCATAGGCTCCCCTTCTTTTGTACGGAAGTAAATTGAGAAAGCATTTCTGCGGTTGTACACATTGTAAACACTCACCACCACCGAATGACGTTTCTTTGCCTCAGGGTTACGTGTTAAATTATAAGTAACAGCCAAATCTAAACGGTGATAAGGTGTGTTACGATAGTTATTTCGTTTGTTTTCTGTATTATAAGGAATATTAATAGATTGCAATTGTAATTTAGCATTTGGGAAAGTAGCCGGGGTTCCGCTTAAATAAACAAAGTTAGCAGAGAAACTAAAGCGTTTCCAATCGTAGGTTGCAGAAGTGTTCACCATGTGCGTTCTATCGTACTTCGAAAAGAACCATTCATCGTTAGAGATTCCGCGTACTAAACGCTCCGTTTTAGAATAAGTATAACTTAACCAACCTGTCAATTTTCCTTTTGTTTTGCGTAAGTAAACTTCTGCTCCGTAGGCTCGTCCTAACCCTTGTAATAATTGTGCTTCTAAGTATTTATTTAAGAGAAGGTCTGAATTATCAATATAATCCAATTGATTTTGCATGTACTTGTAATAAATCTCAATGGATGTTTCGTACATATTCTCTTTAAAATTTCTAAAATAACCGATAGCACCTTGGTCGGCCACCAAAGGCTTAATATTGTTCGTTACCGGAGTATATACATCTAACGGTGTGCTAGCCGCGGTATTAGAAACTATCTGTATATATTGAGCCATCCGGTTGTAGCTGGCTTTAATGGAACTTTTATCATCAATCGTGTAATTAAGAGCCAAGCGAGGCTCAGGATTGTGGTAGAATTTAATCGACTCCCAGCTTTTAGCCTTCTCCTCGCGGTCCAATGGTAGTTCTTCATTTGGAATAGTATCGCGATAATAATACACGGTTCCTTCACCCAGGTAATTGTAAAAACTCCAACGGATACCATATTCAGCTGTTAAGCGTGGTAAAAGTTTTTGTTCATTACCTAAATACACACCGTATTCAATTCCTTTTTTATTTTCGAGACTGATATTTATGGTGTTGCTTTTATTATCCGTAACTGCAGCCTTACCCGGAACGAAATCAAAATAAATGGCCTGTACACCAAAGCGAATTGTGTTTTTACTATTTAAATAGTAAGCAAAGTCAGGTTTTACGCTGTAATTAATAATATTTGACTTCCATTCGAATTTCTGACTGGTCCCTTCTTGCTTAAATCCTAATTGATAATCGTAATTACTATAGAATGCCGTCATATTCATAAATAATTTACTATTGAAAATATGATTCCAACGAAGAGAAGTCGTTGTATTTCCCCAATTAAAAGTAAAACCGGCACCAAACACATCTCGTCCGAGATATCCACTTAAGAATACAGTGTTTTTATCATTAATCTTCCAGTTAATTTTTGCCGTTAAATCGTAGAAGTAAAATTTAGCATCCGCCAATTCAGGCTGACGTTTTTTAAGCGCTGGTTTAGCAAGAACATCAATATAACTTCTTCTTCCTGCAATGATAAAAGAAGCTTTATCTTTTTTAATTGGCGCTTCAATTGCTAAGCGACTAAAAATAGTTCCAATTCCGCCATTCACTTCGTAGGTCTTACTGTTACCTTCTTTCATACGGATATCGAGAATAGAAGAAACACGTCCGCCATATTGAGAAGGAATTCCTCCTTTAATCAACTTCACATCTTTTACCGCATCCGGATTAAATACTGAGAAAAATCCGAATAAGTGAGAAGAATTATAAACCGGGGCCTCGTCTAGCAACACTAAATTCTGATCAATATTTCCACCGCGTACATTAAATCCACTTGCACCTTCACCAACGGTTGTTACACCGGGTAAAAGTTGAATTGTTTTAATCACATCCACTTCACCGAGGAGTGCCGGCATTTTTTGAATTTGTTTAATATCCAATTTTGCCACACTCATTTCCATGCTCTTTACATTTTTATCTGCAGCTTCAGCGGTAATTTCTACCTCTTGTAAATCGCGGCCTTGTTCCTTAGGCTCAAAATTGAGTGTGGTATTTTTTGTAAGATCAATTTCTTGCGTAATGCTAGTGTAGCCCACAAAGCTGATGAGTAAAGTATGTTTACCGGCAGGAAGCGTAAGAGAGTAAAAACCATATTCGTTGGTAGAAGAGCCCAACTGAGTATCCTTCTTGTAAACTAAAGCACCAATAAGAGCTTCTCCGTTTTTACCATCTTTTACATAGCCACTTATAGTGAATTTTTGATTTGGATTAGTAGAATTTTCTTGTGAGAAAATAAATTGTGGAATTATAAGAAGTAGTAGAATGAGACGATTTAGCATAATAATATATTTCGGTTTGCAAACTTAGGAAACTATTTTCAAACAAATAGTTTCTTTCACATTAATTAATAACCGTTAAACAAATTAATAGCAGATTAGTTTAGTTTTAATGAGAAGAGTTATCTCACGCACTACGGTTAGATTCGTGTAAATGGCATTATTTATTTTGTATAATTGCCACAAAACAAAAAACCCCCGTAATACTACGAGGGTTTTTCTTTGTAATCCCGATAGCTATCGGGATGGCATCTTAGATAACTCTTAGTGACTGCAAGGCTATAAGCCGCAGCAGGCGCTTAGAGATATCTAATCCCGAGTCTGCCGCGAGCGTAGCCTCGTGGTGTAGTGAAGCGTAGCGTCGGGAGACATGCTTAAGAATAATTCAAAAAAAAATCCCCCACCTTATTCAGATGAGGGATATTTAAAATTGGCATCGACATACTCTCCCGGGCTTTAGGCCAAGTACCATCTGCGCAGGCGGGCTTAACTTCTCTGTTCGGAATGGGAAGAGGTGATCCCCGCCGCTATAGACGCCATAAAGGGATTAATTTGAGGATTTAGGGTTTAGGACTTGAGGATTTAGTGAAAATCACTGTATCCTATTTATCCTTCATCCTGTATCCTTAAAAAATACATACTGAAAAAAGACACAAGGCGTGCAGCTAATAAAAGCTGATGCGCATAACAGAAAGCTTACGGATAATTAGTATTACTCGACTTTGACATTACTGCCTTTACATCTGTAACCTATCAACGTA